>NZ_JAGOMQ010000035.1 GCF_017993425.1 Amaricoccus sp. | reverse complement strand
GTGTTCCTCGACGACGCGGGCGCGTTGCAGCGGCGCTTCGACGTCTACGGGCGCGACGCCGAGGTATGGCGGGCGCTGGAGGCGGCGGGGGTGACTTTGCCGGCTGCGGAGGGCTGAGGCTTACGCTATAGCCTGAGGCGTTGCGCCGTCCGCGAGGGAGCTTGCCCGTGATCTCACTTTCCGACCTTGCCGCGGCGCTCGGGGGCGAGGCCGTCGGGCGCGGGGACCTGACGTTCTCCGGCGCGGCGGAGCCGGCGGCGGCGGGGCCGGATCAGGTCGCGCTCGCCATGGATCCGTCCTTCGCGGCGCGGCTTCCCGAGGGGCGGGCGCGGGGGGCGATCCTGCGGCCCGACGCGGACTGGCAGGCGCTCGGGCTCGAGGGCGCGATCCTCGCGCCGCGGCCGCGCTACGTGCTGGCCGGGGTGACGCGGGTGTTCGACCGGGCGCCGGAGATCGCCGAGGGCGTGCATCCGACGGCGATCGTCGACGCGACGGCCCTGATCGGGCCGGGGGCGGCGATCGGGCCCTTCGTGGTGATCGGGGCGCGGGCGCGGATCGGGGCGCGGGCGCGGATCGCCAGCCATGCCTCGGTGGCCGAGGATGCGGCGATCGGCGAGGACGCGCTGCTGATGCAGGGGGTCCGGATCGGGGCGCGGGTGCGGATCGGCGACCGGTTCATCGCCCAGCCCGGGGCGGTGATCGGCGGCGACGGCTTCTCGTTCGTGACCCCGGCGCCCGGGGTGGTCGAGGAGGCGCGGGCCGGCGTCGTCACTGCGGCGGAGCGCTCGGGCTACGTGCGGATCAACTCGCTCGGGGCGGTGCGGATCGGCGACGACGTCGAGGTGGGGGCGAACGCGACGATCGACCGCGGCACCATCGCCGACACCGTGATCGGCGACGGGACCAAGGTCGACAACCTCGTCATGGTCGCCCACAACGTGCAGGTCGGGCGCGGCTGCCTGCTGTGCGGGCATACCGGGATCGCCGGCTCGGCGGTGATCGGCGACGGCTGCGTGCTGGGCGGGCGGGCCTCGATCGCCGACCATGCGGTGCTGGGGCGGAACGTGGTGATCACCGGCAACGCCGCCGTCTCGGGGCACGTGCCGGACGGGCGGATCATGATGGGCTATCCCGGCGTGAAGCACGACGAGTTCGTGTCGATGTGGAAGGCGCTGCGCCGCCTGCCCCGCGTGCTGGCGAAGCTGCAGTAGCTATTTCGGCTGCGCGCCGGCGACGACCTCCTCCAGCAGCGCCCAGGGCGCCTCCCAGGCGTCGGGGTCGCCGTAGCTGCCGCGCGTCGTCACCACGACCAGATCGAGATCGGGCACGATCAGCAGTTCCTGCCCGCCGTTGCCGGCGCCTTCGCGGACATCGAGGCCGGACTCGGTGGCGCAGAGCCACCACTGGTAGCCGTAGTCGCAGCCCTCCTCGGCGGTGACCCCGCGCCGGAACGAGGCGGCGAGCCAGTCGGCGGGCACGACCTGCACGCCGTTCCACATACCGTCCTGCAGGACCAGCTGGCCGATCTTCGCCACGTCTCGCGGCCGCAGGCGCAGGCCCGCGAAGGGCTGGGCGACGCCGTAATAGTCGGTGAACCAGTCGACGTCCTCGATGCCGAGCGGCCCGAAGAGGCGGGCGTCGGCGTAGTCGATCAGCGACATGCCGGCGCCGCGGGCGATGATCGCCGCCAGAAGGGCCGTCGCGCCGCCGTTGTAGGTCCACGTCGCGCCGGGCTCCGCCGCCATCGGCACGGCGAGCGCGTAGCGGTACATGTCGGCCGAATGCTCCATCAGGCCCTCGGAGTTCGGCCCGTCCCCACTCTCGCTCCACTCCGTCCCCATCGTCATGCTCAGGGCATTGCCGATGGTGATGCGCTGCCGCAGCGGGTCGCCCGCGAGGTCGGCGTATTCCGGGAAGGAGTCCATGAGCGGCGCGTCGAGACCCGGGACCTTGCCCTCGCCGAGCGCGATCCCGTAGAGCAGCCCGACGACGCTCTTGGTGATCGAGCGCAGGTCGTGCTTGGTCTCGGGCCCGAAGACGACGTCGTGGACCTTCCAGTCCAGCTTCTCGTCGTCGCCGGTCAGGTATCTCTCGTAGACGAGCTTGCCGTCGCGAGCGACGAGGAGGGCGTGCATGTTCTCCATCCCCTCGCCGGCGAGCGCCGCGTCGAGGCGCGGGGCGAGGTCGGGAGCGAGCCCGACCGCCTCCGGCGCCGCGGTCGGCCAGCCGTCCTCTGCCGCGAAAAGCGGCGGCGCCGGCAGGAGGAGGGCAAAAACAAGCGGCGCCAGGGCGCAGCGGTGCGCGGCGAAATGCATGTGCGGTCCCTCGCGGGGCGGCAATGCCCCAGGGCAGAATACCACGCCGCCGGCTTCCGCGCATCGAGGATGCAGGGGGGGGAGCGGGTCGGCCGACGCACGACCCGCCGGCGGGAAACCGCGCAGAATCCGGTTCCCAAAGCCGGCGCGAGCGGGTAAGCCGGCCGCAGGACTGCCCGGGGGCTCAATGGCGGACAGCGTCGAGAACAGGATGATCGCGATCCTTGCGGAGCAGGCGGTGTTGCAGCCGTCCGAGATCCGTCCGGACGCGACCCTGAGCGATCTCGGGATCGACAGCCTCGGGCTGGTCGAGGCCGTGTTCGCGATCGAGGAGGCCTTCGACATCCAGGTGCCGTTCAACGCCAACGAGCCGGACAAGTCCGAGTTCGACATCAGCACCGTGGCGAGCATGGTTCGGGCGGTGGAGCACCTGGTCGCGGCGCAGAAGTAAGGGCGGATGCGGCGGGTCGTCGTCACCGGCCACGGGGCCATCAGCGCGCTCGGGGCGACCGCCGCGGAGAACCGCGCCTCGATGCGCGAGGGCCGCCTCGGCATCGGCCAGCTCGAGTTCCAGGACGTCGAGCGGCTGGCGATCCAGATCGGCGGGCAGGTCCGCGGCTATCGGCCGGAGGACCATTTCGGCCGGCAGGAGCTGACGCTCTACGACCGCTTCACCCAGTTCGCGCTGCTGGCCGCGCGCGAGGCGATGGCGGAATCGGGGCTCGCCGTCGACGAGGCGCTGTCGGAGCGGGCCGGCGTGGTGCTGGGGACCGCCGGGGGCGGGTTGCAGACCCAGGACGAGAACTACCGGCAGGTCTACGAGGAGGGGAAGAACCGCGTCCATCCCTTCGTGGTGCCGCGGCTGATGAACAACGCCGCCGCGAGCCATGTCTCGATGACGCACAACCTGCGGGGGCCGTGCTACACGGTGGCGAGCGCCTGCGCCTCGTCGAACCACGCGATGGGGCAGGCGCTGAACCTGATCCGGGCCGGGCAGGCCGACGTGGTGCTGACCGGCGGGTCGGAGTCGATGCTGTGCTTCGGCGGCATCAAGGCCTGGGAGGGCCTGCGGGTGATGTCGAAGGACGGCTGCCGGCCGTTCTGCGCCACGAGGAACGGCATGGTGCAGGGCGAGGGCGCGGCGGTCTTCGTCTTCGAGGAGCGCGGGCGGGCGATGGCGCGCGGCGCGCCGATCCTCGCCGAGGTGGCGGGCTTCGCGATGACCTCGGACGCCTCCGACATCGTGATGCCGAGCCAGGAGGGCGCGGAGCGGGCCATGCGCGGGGCGATGCGCGACGCGGGGCTGAACCCCGAGGACGTCGGCTACATCAACGCCCACGGGACGGGGACGACGGTGAACGACCGCACGGAATGCGCGGCGGTGCGCCAGGTCTTCGGCACGCAGGCCGACCGGCTGATGATCTCGTCGACCAAGTCGATGCACGGGCACCTGATCGGCGGCACCGGCGCGGTGGAGCTGATCGCCTGCCTGATGGCGCTCGACGAGGGGGTGATCGCCCCGACGATCGGCTGGCGCGAGCGCGATCCCGACTGCGACCTCGACGTGGTGCCGAACGCGGCGCGGGAGGCGCGGGTGCGCGCGGTGATGACGAACGCCTTCGCCTTCGGCGGGCTGAACGCCGTGCTGGCGCTGAAGGCGCCGGAATAGCGCGGGGGGCGGACAGCCGGCCGCTTCCGCCGGCGCTGAACGTCGCTCTGGCTCTGAAGGCGCCGGGATAGCGCGAGGCGAGGCGCCGGCCGCTCCTGCGCCGGCGCTGAAGGCGCCGACGTAGAGCGAGGGGCGGAGGGTCGGCTGCTCCCCGGGCGGTCGCTCAGTCGCGGATCGCGCCGTTCCCCTCGACGAGATACTTGAAGCTCGTCAGCTGCTCCGCCCCTACCGGCCCCCGCGCATGGAGCTTGCCGGTGGCGATGCCGATCTCCGCGCCCATGCCGAACTCGCCGCCGTCGGCGAACTGGGTCGAGGCGTTGCGCATCAGGATCGCGCTGTCGAGCCGGGTGAAGAACCGCTCCGCCGCCGCGTCGTCCTCGGTGAGGATCGCGTCGGTGTGGTTCGAGCCGTAGCGGCGGATATGCGCGATCGCCCCGTCGACGCCCTCGACCAGCCGCGCGGCGACGATCATGTCGAGATATTCCCGCCCCCAGTCGTCCTCGCCGGCCGGCACCACGCCGGGGAGCCCGATCAGCGCGTCGTCGCCGCGCACCTCGACGCCGGCCTCGACGAGATCCTGGAGGAAGGGCGCGCCCTCGGCCTCGAAGAACGCCCGGTCGATCAGGATGCACTCCGCCGCGCCGCAGATCCCGGTCCGCCGGGTCTTGGCGTTGAGGATGACCTTGCGCGCCTTCGCCAGATCCGCCGCCCGGTCGACGTAGACATGCACGATGCCCTCGAGATGCGCGAAGACCGGCACCCGCGCCTCCTGCTGCACCAGCCCGACCAGCCCCTTGCCGCCGCGCGGCACGATCACGTCGATCAGGCCGACCGCCTTGAGCATCGCGCCCACGAAGGCGCGGTCCTGCGTCGGCGCGAGCTGGATCGCCGCCTCCGGCAGCCTCGCCGCGCGCAGCCCCTCGACGAGACAGGCATGGATCGCCGCCGAGGTCCGCGCGCTCTCCGAGCCGCCGCGCAGGATCACCGCGTTGCCCGCCTTCAGGCACAGCGCGCCGGCGTCGGCGGTCACGTTGGGCCGGCTCTCGTAGATCACCCCGATCACCCCGATCGGCGTCCGCACCCGGCGGATGTTGAGCCCGGTCGGCCGGTCCCATTCGGCGATCACCTCGCCGACGGGGTCCTTCTGCTCGGCGACGGCGCGCAGCCCGTCGATCATCGCCCGCACCCGGCCGGGGTCGAGCCGCAGCCGGTCGAGCATCGCCGCCGACAGGCCCCGCGCCTCCGCCTCGGCCACGTCCTCGGCGTTCGCCGCGAGGATCTCCGCCTCGCGCGCCGCTACCGCATGGGCCGCCGCGATCAGCGCCGCGTGCTTGCGCTCGGCCGTCGCGAAGGCGAGCTCCGCCGCCGCCTCGCGGGCCTCGGCCCCCATGCGCGCCACCAGCGCGTCGGCGGGCAGATCGGACAGGTCGTTCATGGCGCATCCTCCTCGCGCCGGACACATACGCCGCAACCTCCGCCCGCGCCAGCGCGTCGTGCCGCGGCAGGGGCCAGCCGACCGGATCATATCGCCGGACCGACCTATCCGCTCGGGAAAATCCGGAGACGCCCAGCACACTGCACGACACCTGTCTGCCCTGCTGGGTCCACGGGGCGCGCGCGCCGACCGACCGACCGAAGCGGGCTTGCCCGCGAGGCCCGGCGCGACAGGCGAAAGCACGGCTTTCGCCGCGCCGACGGCTGGAGCGCGGTTGCGCGCGGAAGCCGTGAGGGGCGCCGATTTCTCCGGGAGCGCGCCATCCGTCCGTGATCGCCCCGGCGAGCGCGGAATCGCGCTCGCCCCCCGCAGGGGCGATCGCGGACGGATTTGCCACGGGTCAAATCCGTCTGGCGTCGGCGTCGCGGCCAGCCTCGGGCCGGGCTTCCTCTCCACTGTCGTGCAGTGTGGACGCCCAGAGGCCGGGCGCCACTATTCGCCGTGGGCGGGGACGTTCCTCCGGCGCGATCGTCCTCCGCGTCAGGCGACCCCGTGGTCCGGGACCGGGGCGGGCGCCGCGGCCTTGCGGCCGTAGCCGAAGAGGCGGCTGACGATCACGAAGAACGTGGGCACGAGGATCGTCGTCAGCACCGTGCCGGTGATGGTGCCGCCGAGCGTCGCGTAGCCGATCGCCTGCCGCGCGCCCGAGCCGGCGCCCATCGAGATGACGAGCGGCAGCACGCCGAGCGAGAAGGCGAGCGAGGTCATCACGATCGGCCGGAAGCGCTCGCGCGCCGCGTCGACCACCGCGCCGATCAGGTCCTGCCCGCCCTCCAGCTTCTCGCGGGCGAACTCCACGATCAGGATGCCGTTCTTGCCGGTCAGGCCGACGACGGTCAGCAGCCCGACCTGGAAGTAGACGCCGTTGTCCATCCCTCCCGCCCAGGCCCCGAGCAGCGCCCCGAGGATGCCGACCGGCATGGCGAGGATGACGGCGATCGGGATCGACCAGCTCTCGTAGAGCGCCGCGAGGCAGAGGAACACCGCGGCGAGCGACAGCGCGTAGAGCATCGGCGCCTGGTTGCCCGCCTCGCGCTCCTCGAGCGACAGGCCGGTCCAGGCGACGCCGAAGCCGGGGGGCAGCTGCGCCGCCAGCCGCTCGATCTCGGCCATCGCCTCGCCGGAGGAGACGCCGGGCGCAGGCGCGCCCTGCAGCTGCATGGCGGGGACGCTGTTGTAGCGGTTGACGCCCTGCGCGCCGCTGAACCACTCCTCGGTGACGAAGTTCGAGAACGGCACCAGGTCGCCGTTGGCGTTCGGCACCCGCCAGAGGTTGATGTCCTCCGGCGTCGCCCGCGCCCAGGGCTCGCCCTGCACGTAGACGCGCTTGATGCGGCCGCGGTCGATGAAGTCGTTGACGTAGGAGCCCGACCAGGCGGTGCTGAGGAAATCCCCCACCGTGGCCGCGGTGACGCCCATGGCGCCGGCCTTGCGCCAGTCGATGTCGAGGCGGAACTGCGCGGCGTCCTCGAGGCCGTTCGGCCGGATCGAGCCGATCAGCGGGCTCTGGCTCGCCATGCCCATCAGCTGGTTGCGCGCCTCGAGCAGCTGCTCGTGGGTCTGGCCGGAGCGCGCCTGGAGATAGAAGTCGAAGCCCGAGACGTTGCCGAGCTCGATCACCGCCGGCGGCACGATCGGGAAGACGAAGGCGTCGCGGATCTGGCCGAGCGCCCCGAAGGCGCGGCCGGCGATGGCCTGCGCGCTCTGCGCCGGATCCTCGCGCACGGCCCAGTCCTTCAGGAGCACGAAGGCGAGGCCCATGTTCTGGCCGGCGCCGGCGAAGGAGAAGCCGGTGACCCCGAAGACCGACTCGACGGTGTCGGCCTCGGCGCCCTTGAAGTGCTCGACCACCTGGTCGATCACCTTCTGCGTCCGCTCGGCCGTTGCTCCGGAGGGGCCCTGCACGAGGGTGAAGAGGATGCCCTGGTCCTCCTCCGGCAGGAACGCCGTCGGCGTGCGCACGTAGAGGAGCGCCATGCAGGCGACGAGCGCGAGATAGATCGCGAAGGTGCGCGCCGGCCGCCGCGCCGTCCAGCCGACGAGGCCGGTGTAGCCCCGCGTGGTGCGCGCGAAGAAGCGGTTGAACCAGCGGAAGAAGCCCATCGGCTGGCGGTTCTTCTCGTGCGGCTTCAGCAGCGTCGCGCAGAGCGCCGGGGTCAGCGACAGCGCCACCAGCACCGAGAGGCCCATGGCCGAGACGATGGTGATGGAGAACTGCTTGTAGATCACCCCCGTCGAGCCGCCGAAGAACGCCATCGGGATGAACACCGCCGAGAGCACGAGGCCGATGCCGATCAGCGCCCCGGTGATCTGGTCCATCGACTTGCGCGTCGCCTCGAGCGGCGAGATGTGCTCCTCCTCCATGATGCGCTCGACGTTCTCGACGACGACGATGGCGTCGTCGACGAGGAGGCCGATCGCCAGCACCATGGCGAGCATGGTCAGCGTGTTGATGGAGAAGCCGAAGGCCTGCATGATCCCGAAGGTGCCGAGCAGCACCACGGGAACCGCCAGCGTCGGGATCAGCGTCGCCCGCAGGTTCTGCAGGAACAGCAGCATCACCAGGAAGACGAGGCCGATCGCCTCGAAGAGCGTGTGGACCACCGCCTCGATCGAGATCGAGATGAAGGGCGTGGTGTCGTAGGGCACGATGTAGCGCACGCCGGCGGGGAAGAAGGGCGCCATCTCGTCGACCTTGGCGCGAACCCGCTCGGCGGTGTCGAGCGCGTTGGCGTCGGTGGCGAGCTGGATCGCCATGCCGGAGGCGGGCTGGCCCTCGAACTCGGCGATGGTGCCGTAGTCCTGCGCGCCGATCTCGACGCGGGCCACGTCCTTGACCAGCACGAGCCCGCCGTCGGTCTCGGCGCGCACGACGATCTGCTCGAAGTCGGCCGGCGTCGTCAGCAGCGACTGCGCGGTCACCGTGGCGTTGAGCTGCTGGCCCGCGACCGCCGGCAGCGCGCCGAACTGGCCGGCCGAGATCTGGGTGTTCTGCGCCGAGACCGCGGCCACCACGTCGGCCGGCGACAGGTCGAAGGCGGCGAGCTTCGAGGGGTCGAGCCAGATCCGCATGGCGTATTGCGCGCCGAAGACCTGCACCTTGCCGACGCCCTCGACCCGGCTCAGCTCCTCGACCATGTTCGAGACGAGATAGTCGGAGAGGTCGTCCTGGGTGACCTTGGGGTCGTCCGAGACGAGCCCGATCACCATCAGGAAGCCCTCGGAGGACTTCTCCACGGTGATGCCCTGGCGCTGGACGATCTGCGGCAGCAGCGCGGTCGCCTGGCTGACCTTGTTCTGCACCTGCACCTGGGCGATGTCGGGATCGGTCCCGGTCTCGAAGGTGAGCGTGATCTGGGCGTTGCCGCTCGAGGTCGAGTTCGACGCGAAGTAGCGCAGGCCGTCGAGGCCGGTCAGCTGCTGCTCGATGACCTGCGTGACCGTGTTGGCCACCGTCTCGGCCGAGGCGCCGGGGTAGAAGGCGGAGATCTGCACCGAGGGCGGCGCGATCGAGGGATACTGCGACACCGGCAGCCGCAGGATCGACAGGATGCCGACGCCCATGATGATGATGGCGATCACCCAGGCGAAGATCGGCCGGTCGATGAAGAAGCGGGCCATGGCTCGGCTCCCCCCGCGCTCAGTTCGCCGGCGCGGCGCCGCCGCCCGCGCCCGCCTCGCCGCCGCCCGCGCCGGCCCCGGCAGGCGCGGCGCCATCGGCGCCGGCCCCGGCAGGAGCTTCCGCGCCCGCCTCGCCCGAAGCGGGAGCGCCGGCTTCCGCGCCTGTCGCGGCCCCCTCCGCGGCCGCTCCGGATCCGCCGGCGGCGTCCGCGCCGGCCCCGGCCCCGGCGGCGCCCTCGGCGGTGCGCTCCTCGGGGACGACGGGCGCGCCCGGGCCGGTCTTCTGCGAGCCCTCGACCACCACCCGGTCGCCGTCGGCGAGCCCGGCGGTGACCACCCAGTCGGCGTTGCGGGCGGCGGCGATCGTCAGCATCCGCTGCTCGATGGCGTTCTCCGCCGTCACCACATAGGCGAAGGGCTCGCCCCGGCTGTTGCGCATCACCGCTTCCTGCGGCGTCAGGATCGCGCCCTCGGCGATGCCGAGCGGCGCCTCGACCTGCACGTACATACCCGGCAGCAGCAGCCGCTCGGGGTTGGGAAAGGTCAGCCGCAGGAGCACCACGCCGGTCTGCTCGTTCACGTGCGGCTCGGCGGCGGTGATCGTGCCGGTATGGGCGTAGTCGCTGCCGTCGGCGAGCGTCAGCGACACCGTCGGGTCGACGCCCTCGGCCCCGGCCTCCGCCGTGCCGCGCCGCCAGCGCAGCAGGTCGGCCGCCGACTGGGTCACGTCGACATAGACCGGGTCGAGCGAGCGGATCACCGACAGCGCCTCGACCTGCCCGGCCGAGACCAGCGCGCCCTCGGTGGTCTGCGACAGGCCGATCACCCCGGAGAGCGGCGCCTTGATGGTGGTGCGGTCGAGGTTGATCTGCGCCGAAAGGAGCTGCGCCTCGGCGATGCCGAGCGCGGCCCGCGCGCTGTCGCGCGCCGCCAGCGCGTTGTCGAGCGTCTGCTGGCTGATGGCGTTCCGCGCGATCAGCGTCTGGTTGCGCTCGGCGTCGAGCTCGGTCACCCGCAGGTTGGCCTCGGCCTGGGCGACGGAGGCCTCCGCAGCGGCGAGCTCCGCCCGGTAGGTGTCGTCGTCGAGCCGGTAGAGCGGATCGCCCGCCTTGACGTCGGCGCCCTCGGTGAAGAGCCGCTCCTCGATCAGCCCGCCCACCTGCGGCCGCACCTCCGCCACCGAGGAGGCGACCACGCGCCCCGGCAGGAGGCTCGTCAGCGTCACGTCGCTTGCGCGGACGGTGACGACCGTGACCGGGGTTGGCCCGCCGCCGCCCATCTGCGCTGAAGCCGGGCCGGCGAGGCAGGCGAGCGCGGCCAGCGCCGCGAGGATCGAGCGGAAGGACATGGCGCCGGGCGCTCCTGCGGCGGCGGAGGGGGCGCCGGGGACGATCGCGTCGGCTCCTGGAAGGCGGGGCTGGAGCATCGCGGCGTCGCCTTGCGTCATCTGCCGGAAAGGGATATTCAACGGACGATGAATAATTGCTGGGCCACGCCCGTGTCAACAGCCGCGTCCCGCCGCAAGGGCCCCGATCCGGCCGCCGAGCCGCCCGGCGCCCGCCGCCGCGGCCGGCCGCCCAAGGGCGCCGGGCAGGGCGAGGCCGACCTCCTCGCCGCGGCGGCGCGGGCCTTCTCCGAGCACGGCTTCGAGGGCGCGACGCTCCGCGGCATCGCCGCCGCCGCGCGCGTCGATCCGGCGCTGATCGCCTACCGCTACGGCGGCAAGACCGCGCTCTGGCGCGCGGTGATCGAGGACTTCGCCGAGCAGGTCGAGGCGGCGCTCGACGCGGCCGGCGACGCCGCGGATCGCCGGCTCGCCGCGCTGGTCGACGGCCTCGCCGGGCTCGCCTGCCGCCGGCCCGAGCTCGTCCGGCTGATCCTGCGCGAATCGACCTGCGCCGAGGTCGGCGAGCGGGCGGCGCTGATCCGCGACCTGCTGACCCGCCCGATCCACGCCCGGCTGCTGCCGCTCGTCGCGGCGGTCGAGGCCGCCCGCCCCGAGCCCGACCGCGCCGACCCGGAGGTGCGGCTCTTCGCGCTCCTCGGGGCGATCTGCATGGTCCTCGCCACCCGCCCCTCGCTCGCCGCCTTCACCGACATCGCCGCCGACGAGGCGCGCCTGCGCGACGAGCTCCGCCGCAGCCTCCGCCTCTCCGCCGGCTGCGCCGCGGCCGAGAGATAGCGGCTCCGGCGGTTCGGGCCCCCGCTGGCGCCGGGCTTCCCGGGCGGCGAGGTCGGCCCTCCCGGTGCTGGCGCATCGGCGCGCCCGGCCACGTCACACCGGCTGGAACGAGCGGCTGGCGGCGTCGTAATACTCGAGCGCCCCGTCGGCGATGTCCTTCCACACCCCGTGCAGCTCCAGCTTCCGCGTCGCCACCCGCTGGGCGACGAAGGGGAAGGACATCAGGTTCTCGAGGCTCAGGATCACCGCCTGCCGCTCCAGCGCCCGCAGCGCCGCCTCGCGGTCGAGGCGCAGCCCCGCCACCCGGGCGTAGCCCGGCGACAGCACCGTCAGCCAGCGCCCGACATAGGTCTCCGGCCCCGGCGCCCCGGGCGTGCCCGCATGCATGTCGTAGCAGCCGGCCACCCCGCCGCAGCCGTAATGGCCCATGACGATCAGGTGGTCGATGTTCAGCACCGTCACCGCGTACTCGACCGTCGCCGAGGTGCCGCGCTCGGTGCCGTCCGGGCGGGACCGCGGCACCAGGTTGGCGATGTTGCGGTGGACGAAGAAGTCTCCGGCCTCGCCCCCGAACACGTCCGTGGCCATCACCCGGCTGTCGCAGCAGGCGACGATCATCGCCCGCGGGCGCTGGCCGTGCTCCGCGAGGTCGGCGAGGCGCTCGCGCTCCGTCGATTTCATGCGCGCCTGCCATTCGTGGTAGCGGCCGACGAGGAAGGGCGGCAGGGGGCGGGCGTGTTGCATGGGCGCTCCGGTCTGGCGGCGGCTCGCGCGACTTTGCCTCAAAGGCGCGGCGGATTTCGAGCCCAATCGCATCGCCGGACGCAGTTGCAGCAAGATTGCCTTCACGAAGGCGCCCGATGCTCCGGGACGGGTGGCCGGCGACATGCCGGCGCGGGGGAGGGGATGCGATGGGCGCAGAAATCTGTCAGTGGCGCAAGCGCGAGGCGGCGGTGCTCGACACCACGCGGATCACGCTGCTGCGCCGGTCGCTCGGCGACCAGCGGGCGCGCGAGATCCTCGAGGAGACCGCGTTCCACCTCTCCGACCGGCTGGCGCTGCTCGCCGCCGCGCGGGCGGCCGGCAACCGCGCCGAGGCGCGGGCCTCGGCGTCGCGGATCGCCGCGATGGGCGAGCAGGTGGGGCTCGAGAGCTTCGCCCGGACGGCGCGCGACCTCGACGCCTGCCTCGCCTGCGGCGACCCGATCGCCGAGGCCGCGGTGGCCGCCCGGCTCGACCGGCTGGCCGAGGACTCGCTCTACTCCCTCGTGGCCTACGCCGAGCATTCGGCGCTCTGATCCTGCCTGTGGGTAAATCTGTGGATAACTTGATTATCAAGTGATATCAATATTATGACCAGCGTCCCACTGTGTGACGTTTCCGGGCGCGGGGGGCGCCGGCCTCCGGAGCCCCCTTGTTCGCCCGGCGGGGGGGCGGCTATCTAGGCGCGATCTCGCGCCTCGCGGAGCCCCGTTCCATGCCGCTCCTTCCCGCGCCCGACCCGGGCGCCCTCCCGCTCCACGTCGTGCCGTCCGACGGGCTCGCCGCCTGGCGCGCCGCGCTCCCCGCCGCGCAGGCGGCCTGGGCCGGGGCGCTCGGCTTCGAGGCGGGGCTCGGCGAGGCGATCGTCCTGCCCGCCCCCGACGGCGCGCCGGCCGCCGCCGCGGTCGGCTGGGGGACGAAGGCGGCGCGGGCCCGCGACCGCTTCCACCTCGCGGCCGGGGCCGCGAAGCTGCCCGCCGGCCGCTACGCGCTCGCCGGACCCCTGCCGGACGACCTCGACCCGGCGCTCGAGGCGCTCGGCTGGCTCCTCGCCCAGCACCGTTTCGACCGCTACGCGCCGCGCCCGCCGCGCCCGCGGCCCGAGCTGGTCGCGCCCGCGGGCGTCGACGCCGCGCGCATCGACCGCCTCGCCGCCGCCTCGGCGCTCGTCCGCGACCTGATCGACACCCCCGCCCGCGACCTCGGCCCCGCCGCGCTCGAGGCCGCCGCCCAGGGCCTCGCCGGGCGCCACGGCGCCGCCTTCTCCGTCGTCTCCGGCCCGGCGCTCGACGCGGGCTTCCCGATGATCGCCGCCGTCGGCGCCGCGGCGGCGGAGGCCCCCCGCCTCCTCGACTTGACCTGGGGCCGCGCGGACGCGCCGCGTGTGACGCTGGTCGGCAAGGGCGTCTGCTTCGACACCGGCGGCCTCGACCTCAAGCCCGCCGCCTCGATGGGGCTGATGAAGAAGGACATGGGCGGCGCCGCCACCGCCCTCGGCCTCGCCGACATGATCATGGGGCTCGGCCTCGACCTCCGCCTGCGCGTGCTGATCCCCGCCGTCGAGAACGCCGTCTCCGCCGCCGCGATGC
Organism: Amaricoccus sp.; assembly: GCF_017993425.1. Taxonomy (GTDB): domain Bacteria; phylum Pseudomonadota; class Alphaproteobacteria; order Rhodobacterales; family Rhodobacteraceae; genus Amaricoccus. Next base: position 24,593 of record NZ_JAGOMQ010000035.1, on the reverse strand, counting down.
GGCCGGGCGACATCCTGCGCAGCCGCAAGGGCCTCTCCGTCGAGGTGAACAACACCGACGCCGAGGGCCGCCTCGTCCTCGCCGACGCCCTCGCCCTCGCCGAGGAGGAGGCGCCCGCGCTGATCGTCAGCCTCGCCACCCTGACCGGCGCCGCCCGCGTCGCCCTCGGCCCCGACGTCCCGCCGTTCTTCACCGACGACGAGGCGCTCGCCGAGGCGCTCGCCCGCCAGTCCCGCCGGCAGGCCGACCCGCTCTGGCGCCTGCCGTTCTGGGACCCCTACGAGCCGCTGATCGAGCCCGGCATCGCCGATCTCGACAACGCCCCCGGCGGCGGCATGGCCGGCGCGATCACCGCGGCGCTGTTCCTGCGCCGCTTCGTGACCGCGACGCCCTATCTCCACGTCGACATCTTCGGCTGGACCCCGGCCGCGAAGCCCGCGCGGCCGAAGGGCGGCGCCTGCCAGGCCGCCCGCGCCCTCCTCGCCGTGCTGGAGGAACGGTTCTGTTCCACGACCTGAGCGCCTTCGCCTCCCGGCTGCTGCCGGCCCGCCCCGACCTCGCCGCCAGCCGCCTCGAGGGCCGGGTCGCCGCCGCCCGCTTCGCCGAGGGCGCGCCGCGGCGGGTGACGGCCCCGCTCCTCGACCTGACCCTCGTCCCCGATCCGGCGGCCGGCCTCGCCACCCAGCTCCTCCACGGCGAGCCCTTCACCGTCTACGAGGAGCGCCCCGACGGCCTCGCCTGGGGCCAGTCGGAGACGGACGGCTATGTCGGCTATGTCGCCGCCGCCGGCCTCGGCCCGGCGACCGCCGCGGAAGGCCGCCGGGTGACCGCGCTCGCCAGCCACCGCTACGCCGCCTCCTCGCTCAAGGCCCGCACGACGGCGAGCCTCCCCTTCCACGCCCTCGTGGCGGCAGGCGCGGAAGCCGACGGCTTCGTCGCCCTCGCGGACGGCGGCTTCGTCCCCGCGCCTCACCTCGCGGCCTTCCGGGGCGATGCGGCGGAGGCGGCCGCCGGCTTCCTCGGCGCCCCTTACCTCTGGGGCGGACGCAGCGCCGCGGGCCTCGACTGCTCGGCGCTGGTCCAGCTCTCCCTCGCTGCCGCGGGCGTCGCCGCCCCGCGCGACAGCGACATGCAGGCGGCGCTCCTCGGCGAGGCGCTGCCCGCCGAGGCCCCGTCGCAGAGGGGAGATCTGGTCTTCTGGCGCGGGCATGTCGGGATCCTCGCGGACCCCGGGACGCTCCTCCACGCCAACGCCCACCACATGGCGGTGGCGCGCGAGCCCCTCGCCGCCGCGGCGGCGCGGATCGAGGCCGCCGGCGGCGGCCCCGTCACCCTTCGGCGTCGTCCGCCGGTTTCTCCGCCGGCTCGCGCGGGGTCCTGACCAGCCGGCCGGCGATCAGGAACGCCCGCGTCGGACAGGGCGGCGGGGGCTCCCCCGACAGCGCCCGCGCGGGCGCCGGTTGCGGATTGCCCGCGAGCAGCTTCGCCAGCCGCGGGTCGAGCACGCTCATCGCGCGCTCACTTCGTCAGGATGAGCTTGCCCAGCCGGGTGATGCGCAGCACGTAGGGCGTGCCGTCGAGCAGGATCCGCGCCTCGACGCCGCCGCCGGTCAGGACGCGCGCGTCGTGCGCCGGCACGGCCACGGCCTCGCGCACCGGCCGCGGCTCGCGGCGCAGCCGCTCCTCGACGTGGGGCCGCTCGTCGCGGCGGGTCACGAAATGGACGGTCATGGCCGCACCTCCGGCAGGGGGGCGGCGGGGGCGGCGATGCGGCTGCAGGTCATGCCATCGGCTCCGGTCGTGAGGGGTCAGGTGGATGGCTCGTTCCTGCGAACTGGCTGAATGGAAAGCTGACAAAATCACTCGCCTATGTCAATGCTTGCCTTCGCGGTCGCGGAACGATCTTGAGGGCCGTGGCGGAACGGCCGGATCCGGCCGGGCGACGGAGGCGAGCGATGACCGGGGAGGCGAGCTGGATCGACGCGGACGGGACGCGCCTCGGCGAGGCGGCGGCGCTCGACCGGCTGGCGGGCGCGGTCGTGGCGCTCCTCGGCGAGCGCCACGACCGCGCCGCGGATCACCGATGGCAGGCCCGCGTCATCGCCGGGCTGGCGGCGCGCCGGCGGCCGGTGGTGGTCGGCTTCGAGATGTTCCCGCGCCATGCCCGGCCGGCGCTCGACGCCTGGGTCGCCGGCGCGACCGACCGCGCGGGCTTCCTCGCGGCGAGTCGGTGGGCGGAGGCCTGGGGCATGGACCCCGACCTCTACATGCCGATCTTCGAGCTCTGCCGCGCCGAGGGCCTCGCCATGCGCGGGCTGAACGTCGACCGGCCGATCGTCTCGCTGGTCGGCCGCGACGGCTGGGAGGCGCTGCCCGAGGCGGAGCGCCGCTGGCTCACCCCGGCGCGGCCGGCCTCGCCCGCCTATCGCCGGGCGATCTTCGAGCTGACCGGCGGAGCGCGGCCCGACCGCAAGGCGCAGTCGCCGGACGATCCCGCCTTCGACCGCTTCGCCCGGGCGCAGGGGGTCTGGGATCGCGCCTTCGCCTGCGCGCTGGCCGGCATCCTGGCGGAGACGCCCGGGGCGCTGGCGGTCGGCGTGATCGGGCGGGGGCATCTGGAGCGCCGGCTCGGCGTCGTCGAGCAGCTCGACGACCTCGGCGTCGGGCCCGCGCTCGTCGCCCTGCCGGACGGTGCGGCCGGCGCGGGCGACCTCGTGGTCGCCGATTAGGCAGGACTGCTCGATATACGATCATATCGCGACCGCTGCGCGAGAGCGACGCCCGCGCGTTTTCAAGTAGTTATGGAAGTCCAGCCCTAAAATTGCGCTCTTGAACGGGATTTGACATGGATCAAGGCTTGCGCTACTGCGCCGCGGCATTAACCATCCATACTCTACCCTGACGCGAATCAGCGAGGAACCGCAATGTCCGATCCGATGTCCACGCCCGAAGCCGATTCCGCGGCCGCCCCCAAGGCGGAGGCCAGCGTGGAGGCGACGAGGGCCGCGAAGACCGCCGTCGAGGCGAGCGCGGAGACCGTGGAGGAGATCTCCTCGGCCGCCGATGCGGTGATCGACCGGGTGACCGCGAGCCAGCAGCAGGCGCTCGACACCCTCGAGACGGCGAGCGCCACGATGCTCGAGAGCGTCGCCCGCGTGCAGCGCCGGATCGCCGAGTTCGTCTCCGACCGCATCCGCCAGGACATGGAGGCGCAGCAGGAGCTCCTGCGCTGCAAGTCGCTCGACGAGGTCCGCGACGTGCAGACGCGCTTCTTCCGCACCGCCGTCACCCAGTACTCCGAGGAGGCGAGCCGGCTCTTCCGCATGGGCGGCGAGGCCATCGGCCGCTCGGTCGAGCGGATCGACTGATCCGCGAGCGGCCCTGCGAGGCCGGTTGAAAACCGGCCTTCCGCCTGTCAGTCTCCGGCGCGATGCGACCGGAGACGTGACGCCCCGTGACCGACACTGCTGAGACCGCCGCCGCCGCGCTCGTCGTCGTCGACGTCCAGAACGACTTCTGCCCCGGCGGCGCGCTCGCGGTCGCCGGCGGCGACGAGGTCGTCCCGCTGGTCAACCGCGTGGCCCGGCGCTTCGGCGTCCGGGTCTATACCCAGGACTGGCACGCGCCCGACCACCGCTCCTTCGCGTCGAGCCATCCCGGGGCGGCGCCCTTCTCGACCGCCGAGATGCCCTACGGGGCGCAGGTGCTGTGGCCGGACCATTGCGTGCAGGGGACCCCGGGGGCGGATTTCCATCCCGGCCTCGACCTCGAGCCTGCGGACCTCATCCTGCGCAAGGGGTTCCGGCCGCATGTCGACAGCTACTCCGCCTTCTTCGAGAACGACCGCGCGACGCCGACCGGGCTCGCCGGCTACCTGCGCGAGCGGGGGGTCGCGGCGATCTGGCTCGCCGGCCTCGCGACCGACTTCTGCGTGCAGTACTCGGCGCTCGACGCGGCGCGGCTCGGCTTCCGGGTGACGCTGCTCGAGGACGCCTGCCGCGAGATCGACCTCGACGGCTCGCACGCGGCGGCGCTGGCGGCCATGGGCGCGGCGGGCGTCGCCTTCGCCCGCGCATCCGCGCTCGCGGCGTGAGAGGAGCCGACACCGTGACCGAGATCGCGAAGCGCGTCTACGACCATGCCTGGCGGATCGACCCGATCGTCCGCTCGATGATGGACACCGATTTCTACAAGCTGCTGATGTTGCAGACGGTGTTCCAGCGCAACGCCGACGTCGAGGTCGAGTTCAGCCTGATCAACCGCTCCGCGCGCGTGCCGCTCGCCCGGCTGATCGACGAGGGCGAGTTGCGCGAGCAGCTCGACCACATCCGCACATTGCGCCTCAGCCGCGGCGAGTCGACGTGGCTGCGCGGCAACACCTTCTACGGCAAGCGCCAGATGTTCGGGCCGGACTTCATGGCCTGGCTGGAGGCGTTCCGGCTGCCGCCCTACCAGCTCGAGCGCCGCGGCGACCAGTACGAGCTCACCTTCCACGGCTCGTGGCCCGAGGTGATGATGTGGGAGATCCCCGCGCTCGCCGTGCTGATGGAGCTGCGCTCGCGGGCGGTGCTGAAGGGGATGGCGTATTTCGAGCTCCAGGTGCTCTATGCCCGCGCGATGACCCGGGTCTGGGAGAAGATCGAGCGGCTGCGGGCGTTGCCGGACCTGCGCATCTCCGACTTCGGCACGCGGCGGCGGCACTCGTTCCTGTGGCAGGACTGGTGCGTGCAGGCGATGATCGAGGGGTTGGGCGAGCGGTTCACCGGCTCGTCGAACTGCCTGATCGCGCTCCGGCGCGACATCGAGGCGATCGGCACCAACGCCCACGAGTTGCCCATGGTCTTCGCCGCGCTCGCCGAGGACGACGCGGCGCTGGCCGAGGCGCCCTACCGGGTGCTGGAGAACTGGCACCGGGACTACGACGGCAACCTGCGGGTCATCCTGCCGGATACCTATGGAACCAAAGGGTTTCTCGAGAGCGCGCCCGACTGGCTGGCGTCGTGGACCGGGATCCGGATCGATTCGGGGGCGCCGGAGGCGGGGGCGGAGACGGCGATCGCCTGGTGGCGGAGCCGGGGGCAGGATCCGCGGGAGAAGCTGGTCATCTTCTCGGACGGGCTCGACGTCGATCGGATCGAGGCGCTCTACGCCCGCTTCCACGGTCGGGTGAAGCTCGGCTTCGGCTGGGGGACGCTGCTGACCAACGACTTCCGCGGCCTTGCGCCGGGGGATGCGCTGGCGCCGTTCAGCCTGGTCTGCAAGGCGGTCTCGGCCAATGGGCGGCCGACCGTGAAGTTGTCCGACAACCCGGCGAAGGCGATGGGGCCGGCCGACCAGATCGCGCGCTACAAGCGGGTGTTCGGGGTCGGGGCGCAGGCGGAGGAGCCGGTGCTGGTGTGATCCCGCCGCGCCGGCCGCCTGCCCGGCCCGGGCCGCGGGCGATGCGCGGCGGGGCGGCGATTCCGCATTTGCGCGTAGGGCCCTGGGGAGCGCGGTTCCATGGGCGCGCCATGCCCTGCGCGGTCGGGCGGGGCGGCACGGGGGCCAAGGCGGCGGAGGGGGACGGGGTCACGCCGGAGGGGCGGCACGGCGTGGAGGCGGTGCTCGTCCGGGCGCGGTGCGCGGGGGGAAAAGGCCGCAAGATCGGGCCCTTCGATGCTTGGTCGGACGATCCGCGGGATCCGGACTACAACCGGCTGGTGCGGCGGCCGCGGGGATTCTCGCATGAGCGGATGTTCCGGGCGGACCGGCTCTACGACCTCGTCGCGGTGCTGGACTGGAACCGCGATCCGGTCGTGAAGGGGCGGGGGAGCGCGATCTTCCTGCATAGCTGGCGGAGGCCGCGGTGGCCGACGGCCGGGTGCGTGGCGTTTGCGCCGCGGGACCTCGGGTGGATTCTGGCGCGCTGGACGCCGCGGAGCCGGGTGGTGGTGGGGTTTTCGGGCGGAAGCGGGGCATCCTTCTGAGACGACGGGAAAAAGCCGGGCTGGAATGAGGCTGGACACACTGCACGACAATGGAAAGGAAGCCCGGCCGGGAGCAGGTCGCGACGGTGACGCCAGACGGATTTGACCCGTGGCAAATCCGTCCGCGATCGCCCCTGCGGGGGGCGAGCGCGTTGCCGCGCTCGCCGGGGCGATCACGGACGGATGGCGCGCTTCCGGAGAAATCTGCGCCCCTGACGGCCTCCGCGCGCAACCGCGCTCCAGCCGTCGGCGCGGCGAAAGCCGTGCTTTCGCTTGTCGCGCCGGGCCTCGCGGGCAAGCCCGCCTCGGTCGCTCAAGGCCCCGTGGAGCCAGCAGGGCAGGCAGGCGTCGTGCAGTGTGGAGGCTGGAATCCGGCTTGCCATTTTTTCACGCCCCGTTAGCGGTTGCGGCCGATCCGGTCGCGGCGGCGGCGGCGGCGGCCGCGACCGGATAGACCTCTCCGGGATCGACGCGGTGGACGGGCCGGGGAACCAGGCGTTCCAGTTCGTCGGCGTCGCCGCCTTCGCGGCGGATGCGAGCGGGCGGCTCCGGGCGGAGGACCTCGGGACGACGGTGGCGGCGCAGGCCAGCACCGACGCGGACGCCGCGCCGGCGCTGGAGATCGAGGTGCGGACCAGGGGTCTTCGTCCGCGGCGATTTCGGGCTCCGAGGCGGCGCGGGCGGGTTACTCCTTCACCGCGCCGGTCATCGACGAGACGTAGTAGTCGACGAAGAACGAGTAGAGGATCACCACGGGCAGCGAGCCGACGAGGGCGCCCGACATCAGCGCGCCCCATTCGTAGATGTCGCCGCGGACGAGCTCGGTCAGGACGCCGACGGGGACGGTCTTGTTCTCGGACGAGGAGATGAAGGTGAGCGCGTAGATGAACTCGTTCCACGAGAGCGTGAAGGCGAAGATGCCGGCGGAGATCAGCCCGGGCACCGCCAGCGGCAGGATCACCCGGGTGAGGATCTGCCAGCGCGAGGCGCCGTCGACGAGGGCGCTCTCCTCGAGCTCGAAGGGGATCGAGCGGAAGTAGCCCATCAGGAGCCAGGTGCAGAACGGGATCAGGAAGGTCGGGTAGGTCAGGATCAGCGCGAGGCGGGAATCGAAGATGCCGACCTGGAAGACGATGAAGGCGAGCGGGATGAAGAGGATCGACGGCGGCACCAGGTAGGCGAGGAAGATCATCAGGCCGGTGACGCGCGAGCCGGTGAAGCGGATGCGCTCGATGGCGTAGGCGGCGAAGACCGAGGCCGCGAGCGAGATGAAGGTCGAGCAGACCGAGACCAGCATCGTGTTCCACAGCCAGCCCGGGTAGGAGGTCTCGAGGAACAGGAACTTGATGTGCTCGAGCGTCGGGCCGACCACCCAGAACGGGCTGTAGTCCTTGTAGTTGGTCAGCTGGTGGTCCGGCTTCACCGCGGTGATGGCCATCCAGTAGAACGGGAACAGCAGCACGAACACGAAGACGCCGAGCGGCAGGTAGGTGACGACGATCCGCCGGGTGAGCGTGTTGTACTGCTCCATGCCGACGATGTCGTCGACCGGGGCGGCGGGGGCGTGCGCCTTGGCGGCCTTGGCGACGAAATCCTCGGTCTCCTCGTCGAGGCGCATCAGTCGGTCCCCCCCTGCTGCCACTTGCGGCGTTGCAGCCCGAAGAAGCTGAACAGCACCGCCGCCAGCAGGAACGGGATCATCGCGACCGCGATCGCCGCGCCCTCGCCGAGTTGGCCGCCGGGGATGGCGCGCTGGAAGGAGAGGGTCGCCATCAGGTGCGTGGCGTTGACCGGCCCGCCGCGGGTCAGCACGTAGATCAGCTGGAAGTCGGTGAAGGTGAAGAGCACCGAGAACGTCATCACCACCGCGATGATCGGCGTCAGCAGCGGCAGGGTGATGCGGCGGAACCGCTGCCAGCTCGTCGCGCCGTCGAGCGCGGCCGCCTCGTTCAGCGATTGCGGGATGGTTTGCAGCCCGGCGAGGAGCGAGATGGCGATGAACGGGATGCCGCGCCAGACGTTCGCCGCGATCACCGACCAGCGGGCGTTCCACGGCTCGCCGAGGAAGTTGATCGGCGTGGAGATCAGCCCCCACTTCATCAGCACGTAGGAGATGACCGAGAACTGGCTGTCGAAGATCCACCAGAAGGCCAGCGCCGAGAGCACGGTCGGCACCACCCAGGGCAGCAGGATCACCGCGCGGAAGAAGCTCTTGTAGGGCAGGTTCTCGTTCAGGAGCAGCGCCAGCCACAGGCCGAGCCCGAACTTCAGCGCCGAGGCGACCACGGTGTAGAAGAGCGTGTTGAAGACGGCGAGCCAGAACACCGGATCGTCGGCCAGCCAGGCGAAGTTATCGAGCCCGACGAACACGCCGGAGCGCCCGATGCGGGTGTCGGTGAAGCCGAGCCAGACCCCGAGGCCGAGAGGATAGGTCAGGAAGCAGAGCAGGAACGCCGCCGCCGGCAGCATGAACAGGAGGCCGAGGCCGTTGCGGCTCTCGGTCAGCCAGCCGAGGAAGGAGCGGGATCGTCCTTGCGCCATCGTGGCCTCCTGGGGGAAGGGGAAGGGCGGGCCGGCGCGCGCCGGCCCGCCGGAAGGGTCAGCTGTAGTAGCGGTTCGCCCGCTTCACCGCGGCGGCGATGGAGTCGTCGGGCGAGGCCTGGCCGGTGACGGCCTGGGCGAACATGTCGACGAGCACGTAGTCCGCCATCACCCCCGCCGAGGCGTAGCCGAGCGGGCCGGCATAGCCGTTCGTCCGCAGGTTCTCGGCGGCGTGCGCGTAGGGCTCGTGGATCGGGTTCGAGGTCCAGACCGGGTTGTCGGCGAAGCCCTTGGCCGCGCCGCAGCAATAGGCCGAGGCCCCGGTGATCCAGTCGTTCATCCGCTTGGTGTCGTACATGAAGGCGATGTAGGCCATCGCCGCCTCGGGATACTTCGTGTGGTTGAAGATCGAGATCGACGTAGTCTGCGCCAGCTCGACCGGCTTGCCGACCGGGCCGACCGGCAGGTTCACCGTGCGGATGTCGTCGGCGATCTCCTTCAGCGCCGGGTCGTTGACCGCGGCGTAGTAGAGCGAGACGCCGTTCGCGGTCAGCGACACCTGGCCGGCGAGGAAGGCGCGGTTGTTGTTGATGTCGAGCCAGCTCTCGGTGCCGGGGATGAAGGTCTTGTAGAGCTCCGTCGCGTAGGCGATGCCGGCGCGGGTCTCGGCGCTGTCGAGCGCCACCGTGCCGTCCTCGCCGATCATCTGGCCGCCCTGGCTCCAGAGCAGCCAGTGGGCGTAGTTGTTGCCGTCGCCGACCGCCTTGCCGTGCGCGAAGCCGGCCGGGGTGCCCTTGGCCTGCATCGCCTTGCAGAGCTCGAGGAAGCCCGCGGAATCCTTCGGGAACTCCGAGAAGCCGGCCGCCTTCATGTGGCTGTCGCGGTAGCAGATGGCGTTGCCGATCACGCAGAGCGGCATGGCGATGAAGACGCCGTCGCGGACCGCGTAGGTGCGCGGGCCGTCGTGCCAGCCGCCGTTCGCCGCGCCGATCGCCTCGGCGAGCTCGGTGACCGGGATGAGCTTGTCGGGATACTGGAACGGGTCGTCGTACCAGCTCATCACCATGTCCGGGCCGGAGCCGACGTTGGCGGCGACGGCGGCCTTGGGCCGGACGTCCTCCCAGCTCTCCTGGTCGATGCGGACCTCGACGCCGGTCGCCTCGGTGAAGGCCTTGGTGTTGGCGTTCCAGGCCTCCTCCTCGCCCTTCACGAAGGGCACCCAGCGCAGCAGCCGCAGCGAGGCGCCGGGCTCGGGGGTGAAGGTCGGGACCTGGGCGAAGGCGCGCGGCGCCAGCGCCGCGGCGGCCACGCCGGCGGCGGCCCCGGCCATCAGGTCCCTGCGGGTGATCATGCTCATCTCGGGTCGTCCTCCCAGGTGTCGTGCGGGTTGTTGCGGCAGGAAGGCGACGGGCCCCGCAGCCCGCGCCCGGCCGGCGGTCAGGCGGTGAGCCGGGCCCCCGTGCCGGCGTCGAAGAGATGCGTGGCGCCCGCGTCGACGCCGACGCCGATCTGCTCGCCGGGGCCGGCGGAGATGCGCTCGCGGAAGACGCCCACGACCTCCGTCCCGCCGATATGGCCGACGACATGGGTCTCCGAGCCGGTCGGCTCGACCACCTCGATGGTGAGCGGCACGTCGCCGCCGAGCCGGAGCGATTCCGGCCGCAGACCGTAGATCGCGCCCGCCTGCGCCACGCCGGCGAGCGGCTTGCCGACGGGCAGCGCGACGCCGTCCTCGGTCAGGAAGCGCCCGGCGTCGGAGGGATCGACGCGGCCGGGCAGCATGTTCATCGCCGGCGAGCCGATGAAGCCCGCGACGAAGAGGTTGGCCGGCCGGTCGTAGAGCTCGAGCGGCGCGCCGATCTGCTCGACGCGGCCGTCGTGCATCACCACGATCTTGTCGGCCATCGTCATCGCCTCGATCTGGTCGTGGGTGACGTAGACGGTGGTGGTCTTCAGCCGCTGGTGCAGGTTCTTGATCTCGGCCCGCATCGAGACGCGGAGCTTGGCGTCGAGGTTGGAGAGCGGCTCGTCGAAGAGGAACACCTGCGGGTCGCGGACGATGGCGCGGCCCATGGCGACGCGCTGGCGCTGGCCGCCGGAGAGCTGGCGGGGGAAGCGGTCGAGGAGGCGGGTCAGCCCGAGGATCTCCGCCGCCGGCCGGACCTTGGCCTCGATCTCGGCCTTGGACGCGCGCTTGAGCGTCAGCGAGAAGGCCATGTTGTCGGCGACGGTGAGGTGGGGGTAGAGCGCGTAGTTCTGGAACACCATGGCGATGTCCCGGTCCTTGGGCGGCAGGTCGTTGACCCGCTCGGTCCCGATCAGGATGTCGCCCGAGGTGACGTGCTCGAGCCCGGCGAGCATCCTCAGCAGCGTCGACTTGCCGCATCCCGAGGGGCCGACGAGGACGACGAACTCGCCCTCCTCGATGTCGACCGAGACCCCGTGCAGGATCTCGACCGCGCCGAAGGACTTCCGCAGGTTGCGGATCGTGACCGCCGCCATCCCTGACGTCCTCCCCTTGTTCTTCGTTGCTTGGCCGCGACGATAGACGCGGGCTCGGGGAAGCGTCAACCTTGAGGGGAATCTTCTTTCGTCAGGCCCGATCCTGCGAGAAGACCAGCGCGCTCCACGGGGCGAGCGCGATCTCGGCGGACCAGGGGTGGCCGTCGCAGGGCGCCTCGACCGCCTCGACGTCGCCGGTGGCGAGGCCGGTGAAGTCGCGGCTGTAGCCGGTCCAGTCGGTGTTGAGCCGCAGCCGCCACAGGCCCGGCCGCGGGAAGCCGATGCGGTAGACCGCGCGGGGCTCGCGGTGGAAGCTCGCGGCGACGACGACGTCGTCGCCCGGCCCGCCCTCGGCCCAGCGGTGGAAGGCGACGACCTTGGCCGCCTCGTCGATGCGGTGGACGGCGATGTTGCGCCCGGCGAGGCCCGCGGTGACGCCGGCATGGTCGAGGCGGAGGCGGATCAGGTCGCGGTAGAGGCGGAGGATGCCGCGGAACGTCTCCGTCTGGTCCCAGTCGAGCGGCACCGTGTCCTGGAACCATTCGCCTTGCAGGAACTCCTGGCCCTGGAACAGCATCGGGATGCCCGGCGCCGTCAGCGTCAGCGCCGCGCCGAGGGTGGAGCGCTTCTGCGCCGCGTAGTCGCCCGGGTCGCCCGGGGCGATCTCGTGGACGACGCGGGCGCGGCCGTTCGCCACCTCGTCGTGGCTCTCGGTGTAGATCACGCGCTGGTAGGGATCGCCGTTGTAGTGGTGCGTCAGCGCATGGGCGACGGTCGCCATGTGGCGGTCCTCGTCGTTGGCGGCGACGAGGGTGGCGCGGATCGGGTGGACGAACTCGCTGTCCCACTGGGCGCCGAAGCCGCAGCCGCCCTGCGCCGTGGGCGCGGTCATCGCGGCGAGGTTCCGCAGGTCCTCGGCGATGGTGATGCGGCCGGGGAAGCGCTCCGCGATCTCGCCGTTGATCCACTGCGCGAGGCTCCAGCCGTCGGCGATGTCGTCGCCGCCGTCCGCGTCGCCCCGGACGCTGCGGATGTAGAGCGTCATGTCCCAGCGCAGCCCGTCGATCCCGTATTCCTCGAGCCACCAGAGCGCGTTGTCGCGGATGAGCTGGCGCACCTCGGGCCGTCCGTAGTCGGGACGGGTGTCGCCCCAGGGCGTCGCCGAGCGCCAGTCGTTGTAGAAGTAGATGCCGCCCTTGTCGTTCTCGGACCAGCCGTCGAAGCGCCAGAGGTCGAGGTCGGAGGGCCCGAAATGGTTGTAGACCACGTCGAGGATCACCGCGATCCCGGCCGCGTGCGCGGCGCGGACGAAGCCGCGCAGGCCCTCGGGGCCGCCATAGGCGCCCTCGACCGCGAAGATGTGGGCGGGGTTGTAGCCCCAGGAGACGTCGCCGGCGAACTCGGCCGCCGGCATGACCTGCACCGCGTTGACGCCGAGGCGGCGGAGGTGGCCGAGGCGCGAGGCCGCGTCCTCGAAGGTTGCGGGCGCGTCGCCCTCGCGGGCGAAGGTGCCGACGTGCATCTCGTAGATCACGAGGCGGTTCCATGGCGGGCGCCGGAAGTCGTCGCGGACCGGGTCGGAGGCGACGACGATCCCGTTGCCCACGGAGCTCGTCACCGCCCGGGCGTAGGGGTCGATGCGCGACAGGGTCTCGCCGTCCTGAGTGCGGATCAGGAAGCGGTACTCGTCGCCGGCGCGCGCCCCCGGCACGTCGCCGGCCCAGACGCCGCCGTCCTCGCGGGCGAGGGAGACGCCGCCGGGGAACCAGTCGTCGAAGCTCCCGGCGACGGCGACGGCATCGGCGTTCGGGGCCCAGACGCGGAAGGTCACGCCCGCGTCATGGGGGATCGCGCCCATCCCGGGGCGCAGGGCGGCGTCGAGCATCGGTTTCCCTCGCGTGCAGCGTTTGCGATGCAGCAGGAATGCGCGAGGCCGCGGCCCGGTTCCCGGGCGGCGGGAATTCCCCGGCGCGCGGCCGGCCGGCTCCGGGATGATCTCCCCGGACGGCCGCGCCGCGCGGCGGCCCGCGTCGGCGGTCGCGCCCGGCTCCGCCGACCTCCCCGGAGGGCATCGGCGAGGACAGGGCCCCCGGTGCGCCCGCCTCGGGCGAGACCGTCGGCCGGAGAGCGTCAGGTTCCGAACGGCGGCACGTAGAGGCAGCGGAACTCCTGGCTGTTCGGCAGGATGCACGCGTGGAACCTGTCGTCCTGGCTGGGGCGAACCTCGCCGTAGCGGAAGAGCTTGCGATGATCCCGCTTCGCGGTGAGGTGGGCGCCCTTCGGGATCGAGACCTCGTAGCCGTCGGGCGTGACCTTCACGTCCTCGACCGGGATCGGCTGGCAGTCGTTCCCCCCGCAGCAGTAGTTGTCGTATTTCCAGCCCGCGGGGGCGTCGTGGGCGAGGCCGCCGGAGGCGGCGCAGACGGCGAGGAGGAGGAAGGCGGCGGGAAAGGCGAGGCGGAGTGTCGGCATGGCGATGCCCTTTCCGGTCGGCGGAGCCTCCTCCCGGGGCCCCGCGCGTGCTGTGGGATGGACGAGGAACCGCCCGCCGGCTTCGCGCCTGTCCGGCTCCGGGGCGGGACCTCCTGCGATTGTGGCCGAGGCCACCCGGTGACGGCGCGACCGCGCCGGAAAGACGGCCCCGCGGGCCTAGCCATGCGGCGGGGTCTTCTCGCGCCGGTCCGCGGCCCGGGCGCGGATGCGCCGGACCATCAGCCACACCACGAGCACCACCGGCACGGTCAGCGCCGCGAGGATCGCCGGCTTCTCGAGCCCGATGCGCTCGCCCGCCGGCCCGAGCAGGCCGGCGACGAGGTTGACCGCGTAGTAGCTGATCGCCACCACCGAGAGGCCCTCGACCGTCTCCTGGAGGCGCAGCTGCAGCGCGGCGCGGCGGTCCATCGCGCGCAGCACCTCGACGTTCTGCGCCTGGTTCGCCACGTCGACGCGGGTGCGCAGCAGGTCGGAGGCGCGCTCGGCCCGGGCGGAGAGCTCGTCGAGCCGCTCCTTGGCGGAGCGGCAGGTGCGCATCGCCGGGTCGAAGCGGCGCATCATGAACTCGGAGAACAGCTGCCGCCCGCCGATGCGCTCCTCGCGCAGCACCTGGATGCGCTGGCTGACGATCGCCTCGTAGGCTCCGGCGGCCCCGAAGCGGAAGGCCGCGGCCGAGGCGAGGTGCTCGATCTCCGCCGCCATCTTCAGGAGCTGGTCGAGGGTCTCGCCCTCGCCGCCCTGCTGGCCGGCCATGCCGGCGACGATGCCGCTCAGGTCGCGGTCGAGCCGGGCCACCGCGCTCGCCACCATCCGCGCCTGCGGCAGGGTGAGCATGGCCATCGCCTTGTAGGTCTCGATCTCGACGAGGCGCTGCATGACCCGGCCGAGGCGGCGGCGGCCGATGGCGGGATGCGCGAACACGGCCATGCGGCTATGGCCGTTCTCGTCGATGCGGAAGTCGGCCATGATGACCGCGTCGCCGTCGAGCACGCGCGAGGCCGCGACGCTCTCCATGACGAACCAGCGCGGCAGGAAGGTCTCCAGCCGCTCGGCCAGATCCTCCGGCGCGACGCTCTCCACCTCGACGATGCAGGAGCTGACGCAGGCGCCCGGGGCGGCGGCGAGCCAGTCGGCGGGGAAGAGGTCGAAGAGCCGCCCGGAGAACGGCTCGTCGGCGGTCTGGTCGACGAAGAGCGTGTAGGTGACGAACTCGGTGTGCATCTCCCACTTCAGGAAGCCGCGCCCGAGCTTGCCCGAGTAGTGGTTCGCCCCGGGCGCCGGATGCGCCGCCCCGTAGCGGTCGAGGAGCGCGACGAGGTGGGCGAAGTCGAGCGAGCGGTCGCGGTCGGCGGCGGCGCCGGGCTTCTTGATCGCGAGATGGGCGGCGCGGCAGGGCGGGTCGACCTCGGGGAAGGGGCGGGCGTGCAGCTCGTTGGCGAGCGCATACCGGTTCGGGTGGTCCTGGATCGCGAGCTGCGCCATGCGGGTTCCGATGCTTGCCGCCGCATTCGGCGCGCCGGAGCCTCTCGCGTCAAGCCGGGCGCGTCATGTTGCAGTGCAGCGTGGTGGCGCGGCCACAGTCGCCGGCGGGGCGGTCGAGCCGCCGCGGACGCCTTTCGATCGGGTTGATGCGATGAAAGATACTGATTTATATCAATTTGTTAGCTCGATGTCCCGCTGTGGGACATTTTACCTTCCGGGCCGTCCTCCCGGATGATGCGGGGGCGCGGAGGCGGCGTCGGGCGCTCGTCCTCGGCGAAGTCGAGGTCCTCGAGGCGGCGGGCGCGGGCGCCGGCGCGGCCGGCCGAGACCTTGACCTCGGCAAGGTCGGCGGCCGCCTGCCCGAAGTGCCGGTCGAGGGCGCCGACCCGCTCGCCGAGGCGCTCGAGGTCGCGGCCGAGCAGGCCGAGCTCACGGCGGATCGCATGGGCCTCGGCCTTGAGGCGGGCGTCCTTCAGCACGGCGCGCAGCGTTGTCAGCGTCGCCATGCAGGTGGTCGGCGAGACGATCCAGACCCGGAGCGTGAAGCCCTCGCGGACGAGGTCGCCGAAATTGGCGTGCAGCTCGGCATAGACCGCCTCGGAGGGCAGGAACATCAGCGCCCCTTCCGCCGTCTCGCCCTCGATGACGTATTTCTCGGCGATGGCGCGCAGGTGCGTGCGGACCGCGGCGCGCATCCGCCGCGCCGCCTCGGCGGTCTCGGCCGGGGTGCGGGCGGCGCGCAGGGCCTCGTAGGCCTCGAGCGGGAACTTGGCGTCGATGGCGATCGGGCCCGGGGGCTGCGGCAGGCGGATCAGGCAGTCGACGCGGCGGCCGTTCGAGAGTTGCGCCTGGAACTCGGCCGCGTCGGGCGGCAGCGCCTTGGTGACGATGTCGCGGAGCTGGATCTCGCCGAAGGCCCCGCGGGTCTGCTTGTTCGACAGGATGTCCTGGAGGCCGAGGACGTCGCCGGAGAGCTTCTCGATCTTCGCCTGCGCCCGGTCGATCGCCTCCAGCCGCTGCTGGAGCTCGCCGAGGCTGCGGGCGGTGCGGATGGCGCTCTGCCCGAGCCCGGCCTCCATCGCCTGCAGCGCGCGCGCCTGCGCCGAGGCCTGCGCCTCGGCGACGTGGACGAGGCCCCCGTGCAGCCGGTGCTGGCCCTCGTCGAGGCCGCGCACCGCGCCGTCGAGCGCGGCGAGGCGGCGGGCGGCGGCGAGGATGAGCCAGAGGAGCGCGAGGCCGGCGAGGACGCCCCACAGGCGCGGGTCGCCGAGGTCGAGCATGTGCCCGGCGACGGTGATCAACGCGGGATCATCGCGCGGTCATCGCCGGCCGAACAGCCGCTCGATGTCGGCGAGCTTCAGCTCGATGAAGGTCGGTCGGCCGTGGTTGCAGGTGCCCGAGAACGGCGTCGCCTCCATGGCGCGCAAGAGCGCGTTCATCTCCTCCGGCCCCATGCGGCGGCCCGCGCGCACCGAGCCGTGGCAGGCCATGCGGCTCAGCACCGCGTCGATGCGCCGCCCGACCCCGTCGGTTCCCTCCTCCAGCGCGTCGGCGACGTCGGCGAGGAGGCGGCGCCCGTCGACCTCCCCGAGCGCCGCCGGCGTCTCGCGCAGGCAGAGCGCGCCCGGGCCGAAGGGCTCGACCACGAGGCCCAGGTCCGCGAGCGAGTCCGCCTCGGCGGCGAGGCGGGCGCAGGACGCGGCGTCGAGCTCGACGACCTCGGGGATGAGCAGGAGCTGGCTCGGCACCCGGCCGCCGGCCCGCTCGGCCTTGAGCCGCTCGTAGACGAGCCGCTCGTGCGCGGCGTGCTGGTCGACGATGACGATGCCGTCGGCGGTCTGGGCGATGACGTAGGCGTCGTGGATCTGGGCGCGGGCGGCCCCGAGCGGCGCCTCCGCCTCCGGCTCCTCCGGCGCGGGGGGCGGCGGCGGCGCGGCGGACAGGCCGAGGGGCGCCCCGTCCGGCTCGGCGAAGCCGCGGCCCGGGGCCTGCCATGCCCGCGCGGCGGCGAGCATCGCCGGGGCGGGGCGGCCTTCCGGCGGGCGGAAGGCGCCGAGGAGCCCGACGCCATGCGTGGTCGCGGCCCGCGCCCCCGCCCCGGCCAGCGCCGCCTTCAGCGCGCCGATGACGAGGCCGCGGACGAGGCCGGGGTCGCGGAACCGCACCTCGGCCTTGGCCGGGTGGACGTTGACGTCGACCTCGGCCGGCGGCAGCGCGAGGTCGAGCGCCGCGGCCGGGTGGCGGTCGCGGGCGAGCAGGTCCTGGTAGGCGGCCCGGAGCGCGCCGAGCAGCAGCCTGTCGCGGACCGGGCGGCCGTTGACGGTGAAGTGCTGTGACCCGGCCGTGCCGCGCGAATATGCGGGCAGCGCCGCGAAGCCGGTGAGCCGCACCCCCTCGCGCTCGGCGGAGACGGGGGCGGCGTTCTCGATGAAGTCCGGGCCGAGCACGGCGCGCAGCCGCCCGCGCAGCCCGTCGAAGAGATCGCCGGTCTCGGCGTCGAGGCGGAAGATCTCGCGGGGCTCGTCGGGATCGCTGACGTCGCGGAGCGAGAAGGCGACCCCGGGCGCGGCCATGGCCAGCCGGCGCAGGATCTCGGCGATCGCCTGCGCCTCGGCGCGGTCGCTGCGCAGGAACTTGAGCCGGGCGGGCGTGGCGGCGAAGAGGCCCTCGACCTCGACGAGCGTCCCCTTCGCGCGGGCCGCCGGGCGAACCGGCCCCTCGACGCCGCCGCGGACCATGACGGAGGCCGCCTCAGCCGAGCCGGCGGCGCGCGAGGTGAGGGTGAGCCGCGCCACCGCGCCGAGCGAGGGCAGCGCCTCGCCGCGGAAGCCGAAGCTCGTGATGTTGACGAGGTCGTCGCCGTCGAGCTTGGAGGTGGCGTGGCGCGAGAGCGCCAGCGCCAGCTCCGCCACGGGGATGCCCCAGCCGTCGTCCGAGACGCGGATCAGCCGCTTGCCGCCGTCGGCATGGGCGACCTCGATGCGCCGGGCGCCGGCGTCGAGGGCGTTCTCGACCAGCTCCTTGACGGCGGAAGCGGGCCGCTCCACCACCTCGCCCGCGGCGATGCGGTTGGCCGCCGCGGCGTCCAGCTGGCGGATCGGGCGGCGC
Organism: Amaricoccus sp.; assembly: GCF_017993425.1. Taxonomy (GTDB): domain Bacteria; phylum Pseudomonadota; class Alphaproteobacteria; order Rhodobacterales; family Rhodobacteraceae; genus Amaricoccus. The sequence goes on along the minus strand of NZ_JAGOMQ010000035.1, from coordinate 6,501 downwards.
GCTTCTGCCGCTATATAGGGGCTTTCTGCCGTCATGCCCCTAGGTATAGCAGGGGCGGGGGCGCTCCGCTACTGGTTCGGTGTCGCCCTGTCAGCTATTCCGGGGCGGCGAGGGCTTCCGCGGCGAGGGGGACGGTGATCGGGCGGCCGCGGGCGAGGCCGGCGCGGTCGAGGCGGGCGACGACGGCCTCGGCGGCCTCGAAGGAGCGGTCGATGCGCGCGACGAGGAAGCGGATCACCGGGGGGGCGACGCCGACGCCGCGATCGGCGAAGAGCTTGACGAGGACGGCGGCGAGGAGGGCGTCGTCGGGGGGCGCGAGCGTGGCCACCGGGGCGACGGCGAGGCGGCTCGCGAGGTCGGGAAGGTCGAGCCGCCAGCGCGCTGGCGCGGCGCGACCGGAGACCATCAGGCTGCCGCCCCCGGCGGCGAGGCGGTTGCAGAGGTGGAAGAGCGCCTCCTCGGCGGCGCGGCGTTCCGCGGGGGCGAGGTCGGCGAGGCGGTCGACGTCCTCGACGGCGAGGGCGTCGGAGACGCCGGCGGCGAGATCGAGGGTGGGGAGGGCCTCGGCCGGGAGGATGCGCGCGGCGGAGCGGGCGGCCCAGACATGGGCGAGGTGGGTCTTGCCGGCCCCGGGCGGCCCGGCGACGGCGAGGCGGCCGGAGGGCCAGCCGGGCCAGGCGTCGACCTGGGCGAGCGCGAGGCGGTTCGGCTCGGAGACGAAGAAGTCGGCCCGGCCGAGCGCCGGCCGGGAGGGCAGGTCGAGCGCCATTTGCTCCGGGCCGGAGGGCATCGCCTCAGCCGCGCCTCGGCGCGGCGGGCGCCTCGCCGGCGTCGCCGTTCGGGTGGCCCGAACGTGAACGAAAGGTTGGCCAGTCTGGAACATCAAGTGATTTCAGATACTTGACATGACTAACACGTGTGTTAGCGCCGCGGCGCGCCGTCGGGCCGCGCGGGTTCCTCATGTCCCGCGGGGCGCTCAGACGAACTGCTCGCGGATCAGCCGCTCCTCGAGCCCGTGGCCGGGGTCGAAGAGCAGGCGGTGGGCGACGTCGGCGGCGCTCTCGATGGAGATCGTCACCGGCTCGCGCACCTCGAGGCTGTCGGCGACGGCGGCGACCGGGCGCTTGTCGGGCTCGAGCACCTCGAAGGTGACGCGGGCCGCCTTGGGCAGGATGGCGCCGCGCCAGCGGCGGGGGCGGAAGGCCGACATCGGGGTCAGCGCCAGCACCTCGGCGCGGATCGGCAGGATCGGGCCGTGGGCGGAATAGTTGTAGGCGGTCGAGCCGGCAGGGGTGGCGAGGAGCGCGCCGTCGGCGACGAGCTCGGCCATGCGCTCGCGGCCGTCGACGAGGATGCGCAGCTTCGCCGCCTGGGGCCCGGCGCGCAGGATCGAGACCTCGTTGATGGCGAGCGCCTCGACCTCGCCGCCGTCGGCGCGGCGGGCGCGCATCCTGAGCGGGTTGACGATCGCGTCCTCGGCGGCGGCGAGGCGCTCGGGCAGCCAGTCCTCGGCGAAGTCGTTCATCAGGAAGCCGACGGTGCCGCGGTTCATGCCGTAGACGGGCAGGCCGCGGGCCTGGGTGTCGTGGAGCGTCGAGAGCATCAGCCCGTCGCCGCCGAGCGCGACGACGACGTCGGCCTCGGCGATGGGGGCCTGGCCGTGGCGGGCGGCGAGCCGGTCGAGCGCGGCCTCGGCGAGGGGCGCCCGGCTCGCGACGAAGTGGATGCGGTCGTAGGACACGTCGGGCCTTTCCCCTGCCGCGGGAGGCGGAGCCTGCCGCGCTTCGGGGCGATCCACAAGCGGGCGCTTTCCTGCCTTGCCCGGGACGCGCCGCCGCGACCCGGCGCGCGCGGCGGCCCGCGCCGCCGACACGGGTCCGTGAGCCCGGATTGACCGCCGCCGCGCCGCGGCGCAGGCATGGCGCCGAGGGCGGCGGCCGATCCCCGGCGCGGGCCCCGGAGCGGACGGGAAATGCTGCTTTCAGAGCGCCTGGCGCGGACCGGCGGGTTCTTTTTCCGGTGGCGAAGCTTCATGCCGCTGGTCTTCCTGCCGCCGGTCGCAGTGGCGCTGACGCAGGCCGAGCCGATCGAGCGGGCGGCAGGCGAGGTCGTCGGCGGCCTCTACGAGGCGGCCTGCATCGCCATGGTCGTCGCGGGTCTGGCGATCCGGGCGGTCACCGTCGGGTTCGTGGCCCGCAACACCTCCGGCCGCAAGACCCGGCAGGTCGCCGACAGCCTGAACACCACGGCCATGTACTCCCTGACCCGAAACCCGCTCTACCTCGGCAACGCCATCACCTATCTCGGGGTGGCGCTGTTCGCCCAGAACCTGCTGGTGGGGCTCGCCTTCGCGCTGTTCCTCGTCGTCTACTACGAGCGGATCATCATGGCGGAGGAGGCGTACCTGCTCGACCGGTTCGGCGACGCCTATGCCGCCTGGGCGCGCGGGACGCCGGCGTTCTTTCCCCGCCTGTCGGGCTGGCGGCGGCCCGCCCTGCCGTTCTCGCTGAAGGCGGTGCTGCGGCGGGAGCATCACGGCTGGCTTGCCGCCATGCTGGCGCTCGCCTTCGTGGAGATCGGCGGGGACGCCTTCGGCCACGAGCAGCAGGCGTGGGTCGAGCCCGCCTGGATGGCGGCGATCGCGGCGGTGGCGGCGATCTATCTGACGATCCACGCCCTGAAGCGGTGGACCTCGCTCCTCAAGGTCACGGACCGGTAGGTCCTCGGGCGCAGCGCGCGGAAGGGCGCGCCCGGCGGCGGCGGGGCGCGCCTGTCCCGCTCGGGGGCGGTCTGAGGGCGGCGGGCGTCGCTTTCCGGTTTGCCTGCGCGAGGGCGAGGGGGTAAGAGCCGCGCCACCCCGTGTCCTCGCCGCAGGAGATCGCCATGAAGGACGGAAGCGCGCCGAACGGCTTCTTCACCGCCCCGGTCGCCGACGGCGACCCGGAGATCGCCGCCGCGATCCGCGACGAGCTCGGCCGGCAGCGCGACGAGATCGAGCTGATCGCCTCGGAGAACATCGTCAGCCGCGCCGTGCTGGAGGCGCAGGGCTCGGTGCTGACCAACAAGTACGCCGAGGGCTATCCGGGCCGGCGCTACTACGGCGGCTGCCAGTTCGTCGACGTGGTGGAGACGCTGGCGATCGAGCGGGCCAAGGCGCTCTTCGGCTGCGGCTTCGCCAACGTGCAGCCGAACTCGGGCAGCCAGATGAACCAGGCGGTGTTCCTGGCGCTGCTGAAGCCCGGGGACCGGTTCATGGGGCTCGACCTCAACTCGGGCGGGCACCTGACGCACGGCTCGCCGGTGAACATGTCGGGGAAGTGGTTCGACGTCGTCTCGTACGGGGTGAGGAAGCAGGACAGCCTGCTCGACCTCGACGAGGTGCGGGCGAAGGCGCTGGAGCACCGGCCGAAGCTGATCCTTGCCGGGGGGACTGCGTATTCCCGGGTCTGGGACTGGGCGGCGTTCCGGGCGATCGCCGACGAGGTGGGCGCCTGGCTGATGGTCGACATGGCCCATATCGCCGGACTGGTGGCCGGGGGCGTGCATCCCTCGCCGCTGCCGCACGCGCATGTGGTGACGACGACGACGCACAAGTCGCTGCGCGGGCCGCGGGGCGGGCTGATCCTGACGAACGACGAGGCGATCGCGAAGAAGGTCAACTCGGCGGTGTTCCCGGGCTTGCAGGGCGGGCCGCTGATGCATGTGATCGCCGCCAAGGCGGTGGCGCTCGGCGAGGCGCTGCGGCCGGAGTTCAGGGACTACGCGGCGCGGATCGTCGCCAATTCCCGGGCGCTGGCGGCGTCGCTGATGAAGGGGGGCGTCGACATCGTCTCCGGCGGCACCGACAACCACCTGATGCTCGCCGACCTGCGGCCGAAGGGGGTGACCGGCAAGATCGCCGAGGCGGCCCTGGGGCGGGCGCATGTCACCTGCAACAAGAACGGCATCCCGTTCGACCCGGAGCCGCCGATGGTGACCTCGGGGGTGCGGCTCGGGACGCCGGCGGGGACGACGCGGGGCTTCGGCACGGCGGAGTTCGAGGAGATCGGCGGGCTGATCGTCGAGGTGCTCGACGGGCTCGCGGCGAACGGGCCGGAGGGCAACGCGGCGGTCGAGGGCGAGGTCCGGGCGCGGGTGCAGGCGCTCTGCGACCGGTTCCCGATCTATCCGGGGCTGTGAGCCGGGGGCGCCGCCGGCAAAGAGGGCTTTGACGCGGCGTGGAGGATCCTCTTCGACCGGCGAAAGCGACGCACCGCGTCGCGCCGGTCGTCGCCCCGGAGCGCGTTGCGGCGAGGGGAGCCCGGCGTGGTGGCGGCCGGGCAATCCGCGCGCCTGCCCGGCTGGCGGGCGCGGATCCGTCGACGGACAAATCCGCTGAGTGAAGGCTGCCCGGGAGCGCCGGATTCCCGGCGCGGGGGAGCCTGGCGTCAGCGGGTTTCCTTCATCAGCTGCGCCTTCGCGACGTCGAGGAACTCACCCATCTTGGCGCGGATGGTGGCCTCGTCGGCGAGGGAGCCGAGGTCGGCGGCGAGCTTGCGGACGACGTCCTCGTGGCCGGCGTCCTTGAAGTCCTCGCGCACGACGTCGAGGGCGTAGCGCACCTCGTCCTCGCCGGTCTTGCCGAGGAGCCCGGCCGCCCAGTGGCCGAGCAGGCGGTTGCGCCGGGCGTTGGCCCGGAATTGCAGCTCGAGGTCGTGGGCGAACTGGTTCTCGAAGCCCCTCTCGCGGTCCTTGAAGCTGTCGCTCATCGCGGGATCCCCTCTCGCGTCTGCAATGTCGAGGGGGAGATAAGCGCGGCAGGCGCCTGCGGGCAAGCCGCAAAGGGGATCAATCGCTCGAAGGCGTCTGCCGCTCCCGAGGGACGGGCGAGCGCGTGGGCGGGGAAACCCGCCCGACAGGACAAGGGGAAGGAGGGGAGCGCGGCGTGCGGGCCTTCGGGCGACAGGCCCGGGGCTCAGCCGCGCAGGCCGGCGAGGAGGGCGCGTTTGGCGGGGAATTGCTGGCGCTCGGTGAGGCCGGCGAGGACGGTCTCGCGGGCGCGCCCGCGGCGGCGGGCGGCGGCGGCGGGGTCGGCGAGGGTGGCGAGGACCCCCCCGGCGATGGCCGCGGGGCGGGCGAGGTCGACGAGCGCGGCGGCCTCGGCGTCGGCGAACTCGCGGACCGGCGCGGTGTCGGAGAGGACGAGGGCGCAGCCGGTGCTCATCGCCTCTACCATCGACCAGGAGAGGACGAAGGGCACGGTCAGGTAGACGTGGGCGTCGGAGCGGCGGAGCAGGCGCAGGTAGTCGGCGCGCGGCAGCTTGCCGGTGAAGCGGACGCGGGTCGGGTCGAGGTCGTGCTCGGCCAGCGCGCGGGCCTTCCAGTCGACGCGGCGGATGGCGTCGCCGCCGTAGGAGACGCGGTTGTCGCCGGCGATGACCGCGACGGCGCGCGGGTCGGCGGCGAGGATGGCCGGCAGCGCCGCCATGAACTGCGGGAAGCCGCGGTGGGGCTCCATGCCGCGGGTGGCGTAGGTGACGAGGCGGGCGTCCGGCGCGACGAGGCCGTCGAGGGTGTCGGGCTCCGCCGCGGGCGCGGGGGCGAAGGCGTCGGCGTCGACGCCGTCGTGGAGGACGCCGAGGTGGCGGCGGAAGACGTCGGGGAACTGCGCCGCCTGGAAGGCGGTCGGGCAGATCGCCGCGTCGGAGGCGGCGAGGTCCATGGCGATGGGCGCGTTGCGGGCGCGCTCGTGCATGGCGGCCTCGACGCCGGCGGCAGGGGCGCGGCCTTCGGGGGCGGCATGGCAGGCGGCCTCGGCGCCGGAGGCCGGGCGGCCTTCGAGGGCGGCGAGGTAGGCGACGTCGACGCCGGGGTGGCGATACCACCACTCGCAGTAGGCGACGAAGGCGGCCTCCGGGAAGACGTCGCGGGCGAACATGCCGGCGCCCCAGCCGGAATGGGCGACGACGATGTCGGGGCGGTAGCCGTCGCGGCGGGCGGCGAGGGCGGCGCGGACGAATGCCTGCGCGTTGATCGCCGCGCGGTCCATCGGCTGGGCGCAGGGATGCGTCCCCGGCTGCGGCTTGCGGTGCGGGGCGTAGCGCAGGAGGCGGAATCCGTCGGCGCGGGCCGAGGGGGCGGCGGTGGCGAAGGCGACGTCCCAGCCCTCGGCGGCGAGCCAGCGGCCGAGGGCACCGAACTGGCCGGGGAAGGCGTCGTGGACGAAGAGGATGCGCGGGGGCCTCATGGGGCCGGGTCCGGGAGCGCGGCTAACACACGTGTTAGCGAGGTCAAGTTATTCATTTAATTGTATATTCCGCGTGACGTTTACCTGCCGTTCATCTCGCTGACCCGTATCACGGGGGTCGGCTCAGAGGAGCGACAGGACGCCGAGGGCGAGGGAGGCGCCGGCGATGGCGAGCGCCGCGCCGGCGACGAGGCGGAGACCGCCCGTGTCCGGGCGGGCGGGGGGCGGGACCGCGGCGAGGGCGGCCTCGATGCGGATCTGGGTGAGCTCCAGCC
>NZ_JAGOMQ010000072.1 GCF_017993425.1 Amaricoccus sp. | reverse complement strand
GGCGGGGGGCGGGGTATGGAGGGCGGGATCCGAGGAGCGAGCCCGTGACCATCAACCAGCCCAATTCCTTCCGCACCGGCCCCGACGAGCGCGGGCGCTTCGGCGACTTCGGCGGCCGCTTCGTCTCCGAGACGCTGATGCCGCTGATCCTCGACCTCGAGGCGGAATACGAGAAGGCGAAGACCGATGCGGACTTCTGGGCCGAGATGGACGATCTCTGGACGCATTACGTCGGAAGGCCGAGCCCGCTCTACTTCGCGCCGCGGCTGACGGAGCGGCTGGGCGGCGCGAAGGTCTACTTCAAGCGCGACGAGCTGAACCATACCGGCGCGCACAAGATCAACAACGTGCTCGGGCAGATCCTGCTCGCGCGGCGGATGGGCAAGACGCGGATCATCGCCGAGACGGGGGCGGGGCAGCATGGCGTCGCCACGGCGACGGTCTGCGCCAAGTTCGGGCTCAAGTGCGTCGTCTTCATGGGGGCGACGGACGTCGAGCGGCAGAAGCCGAACGTGTTCCGGATGCGGCTCCTCGGCGCCGAGGTGCGGCCCGTCACCGCGGGGCGGGGGACGCTCAAGGACGCGATGAACGAGGCGCTGCGCGACTGGGTGACCAACGTCCGCGACACGTTCTACTGCATCGGCACGGTGGCGGGGCCGCATCCCTATCCGGCGATGGTGCGCGACTTCCAGTCGATCATCGGCAAGGAGGCGCGGGCGCAGATGCTGGAGCGCGAGGGGCGGCTGCCGGACGTGCTGGTGGCCTGCATCGGCGGCGGGTCGAACGCGATGGGGCTGTTCCATCCGTTCCTCGACGACAAGGAGGTGCGGATCATCGGCGTCGAGGCCGGCGGGCATGGCGTCGACGAGCGGATGGAGCACGCGGCGAGCCTGACCGGCGGGCGGCCGGGGGTGCTGCACGGCAACCGGACGTATCTGTTGCAGGACGCGGACGGGCAGATCATCGAGGGGCATTCGATCTCGGCCGGGCTCGACTATCCCGGGATCGGGCCGGAGCACGCCTGGCTGCACGACATGGGCCGGGTGGAATACGTGAGCGTGACCGACGCGGAGGCGCTGGAGGCGTTCAGGCTCAGCTGCGAGACGGAGGGGATCATCCCGGCGCTGGAGCCGGCGCATGCGCTCGCCCACGTGGCGAAGCTCGCGCCGACGCTGCCGCCGGAGACGCTGCTGGTGATGAACATGTGCGGGCGGGGGGACAAGGACATCTTCACCGTGGCCGAGGCGCTGGGGTCGGCGATCTGACGATTTCCCTGACATAGCTCGACAAGGCGGACCCTTCCGGCCCGTCGCCCGCCCCGTGAGGCGCGCGGGGGAACCGGGGGGGCGGACGGCGGTTTCCCGAACGGAGGCATCGCGGGGACGGGCGTGGCCCGGGCCTGGCGCGTGCGCGGCCAGCGATGGGGGAGACCATGCCAGCGACGACGGGTCCAGCGACGGAGCGCGACGGGACGATCTTCGAGCCGACCTCGGAGAGCCAGTCCGGGAACGCGACGCGGGAGCGCAGGCGCAACCCGGGGAACGGCGGGGAGACGCAGCAGGCGCCGGACCGCGGCGGGGCGGCGATGACGACGGCGCAGGGCGTGCCGGTCTCGGACAACCAGAACTCGCTGAAGGCGGGCCTGCGCGGGCCGACGCTGATGGAGGATTTCCACCTCCGCGAGAAGCTCTTCCACTTCGACCACGAGCGCATCCCGGAGCGGGTGGTCCATGCGCGGGGCTACGGCGCGCACGGGTATTTCGAGGCCACGGAGGCGCTGGCGGAGCTGACCATGGCGGCGCCGTTCCAGAAGGCGGGCAAGCGGACGCCGGCCTTCGTGCGGTTCTCGACGGTGGCGGGGGCGAGGGGCTCGGCGGATCTGGCGCGCGACGTGCGGGGCTTCGCGGTGAAGCTCTACACGGAGGCGGGCAACTGGGACCTCGTCGGCAACAACATCCCGGTCTTCTTCATCCAGGACGCGATGAAGTTCCCCGATCTCGTGCATGCGGTGAAGGACGAGCCGGACCGGGGATTCCCGCAGGCCGCGTCGGCGCATGACAACTTCTGGGACTTCATCTCGCTGACGCCGGAATCGCTGCACATGATCATGTGGGCGATGTCGGACCGGGCGATCCCGCGGGGCTTCCGCTTCATGGAGGGGTTCGGGGTCCATACCTTCCGGATGGTGAACGCCGGGGGGAAGTCGAGCTTCGTCAAGTTCCACTGGAAGCCGAAGCTCGGGATGCAGTCGGTGGTCTGGGACGAGGCGGTGAAGATCAACGGCGCGGACCCGGATTTCCACCGGCGGGACCTGTGGAACGCCGTCCAGGCCGGGGACTTCCCGGAATGGGAGCTCGGGTTGCAGGTCTTCGACGAGGGCTTCGCCGACCGCTTCGCCTTCGACGTGCTCGACCCGACCAAGCTCATCCCCGAGGAGGAGCTGCCGGTGCGGATCGTCGGGCGGCTGGTGCTCGACCGGATGCCGGACAACTTCTTCGCCGAGACGGAGCAGGTGGCGTTCTGCACGCAGAACGTCGTGCCGGGGATCGACTTCAGCGACGACCCGCTGCTGCAGGGGCGGAACTTCTCGTATCTCGACACGCAGCTGAAGCGGCTCGGCGGGCCGAACTTCACCCATATCCCGATCAACGCGCCGCGCTGCCCGATCCATCACTTCCAGCAGGACGGGCACATGCAGATGCGCGGGCCGAAGGGGCGGGCGAACTACGAGCCGAACTCCTGGGCCGAGGGCGGGCCGCGGGCGGATCCGCGGGCCGGCTATCGCAGCTTCCCGGCGCCGGTCGAGGGGGAGCGGCGGCGGCTGCGGGCGGAGAGCTTCGCGGACCATTACAGCCAGGCACGGCTCTTCTATCGCAGCCAGACGCCGGTGGAGCAGCGGCACATCGCCGAGGCGCTGACCTTCGAGCTCTCCAAGGTGGAGACGCCGGCGATCCGCGAGCGGGTGGTCGGGCACCTGCCGCTGATCGACGCCGGGCTGGCCGCGGCGGTAGCGGACGGGCTCGGGCTGCCGCGGGCGCCGGACGCGCACGAGCCGGCGGTCGCGCCGGTCGACCTCGCGCCGTCGCCGGCGCTGTCGATCCTCGCCAACGCCGCGGGGACGTTAAAGGGGCGGAAGCTCGGGCTGCTGGCGACCGACGGGGTGGACGCGCGGGCGGTGACGGAGCTGCGCGAGGCCTTCGCCGCGGAGGGGGCGATGGTCGAGGTGATCGCGCCGAAGGTGGGCGGCGTCGCCGCGGCTGGGGGGCGGCGGGTGGAGGCGCAGCATGCGCTCGCCGGCGCGCCGTCGGCGCTCTTCGACGCGGTGGCGGTGCTGGCGAGCGCGGAGGGGGCCGAGGCGCTGGCGGCGAGCCATCCGGCCAGGGCCTTCGTGGCGGACGCCTTCGCGCATGCGAAGCTGATCGGCGTCGGCGGCGCGGCCGAGCGGCTGCTCGCGGCGGCGGGCGTGGCGCGCGACGGCGGCGTCCATGACCTCGCCGCCGGCGCGAAGGCCTTCGCGGAGGCCTGCCGGGCGCTGCGCTACTGGAAGCGGGTGGGCGGCTGAGGGACCCGCCGGGGCCTCGGCGCCGGCGGCGCCGGTCGGGTGTTCACGCGTGAATATTCGGTAAGGCATTGATATCATTGTAGCCGGGGTGTGAGCGTCATCGGTTGGGCCCACCGATCCGCGTGACATGCTGCACGTCGGTGGAACGGAAGCCCCGCTGGAAGCAGGTCGCGGCGGGGACGCCAGACGGATTTGACCCGTGGCAAATCCGTCCGCGATCGCCCCTCGGGGGGCGAGCGCGAAGCCGCGCTCGCCGGGGCGATCACGGACGGATTGCGCGCTACGGGGAAATCTTCACCCCCCACGGCTTCCGCGCCAACGCGCTCCAGCCGTCGGCGCGGCGAAAGCCATGCTTTCGCCTGTCGCGCCGTGGCCTCGCGGGCAAAGCCCGCTTCGGTCGGCCGGCGCGCGCGCCGTGGATCCAGCAGGCAGGCGTCGTGCAGTGTGTCGGTTGGGCCAACCGATCTGCGTGACATGCTGCACGTCGGTGGAGCGGAAGCCCCGCTGGAAGCAGGTCGCGACGGGGACGACAGACGGATTTGACCCGTGGCAAATCCGTCCGCGATCGCCCCTCGGGGGGCGGGCGCGATTCCGCGCTCGCCGGGGCGATCACGGACGGATTGCACGCTACGGGGAAATCTGTCCCCCCCACGGCCTCCGCGCGCAACTGCGCTCCAGCCGTCGGCGCGGCGAAAGCCGTGCTTTCGCTTGTCGCGCCGGGCCTCGCGGGCAAGCCCGCTTCGGTCGGTCGGTCGGTCGGTCGGTCGGTCGGCGCGCGCGCCCCTTGGATCCAGCAGGCGTCGTGTAGCATCATCGGTTGGTTTCTGGTCGCGCTGGTCGCGGGTGGTTCAGGGTCGCCCGGAGCCGCCCGCCGCCCCGGGCGGGTTTGCGGGCGGCGCGGGGGCGGGTCTCGCGGCGTCGAAGGCGGCGACGGCGGCGTCCAGCGTCGGGAAGACCATGTCGGGGCCGATGCGGGCGACGAGGCCGGCGCGGGCGAGGCGGGCGAGGGCCGGGGCGTGGGCGTCGGCGATGGCGAGGCGGACGCCGCGCTCGTGCAGGTCGCGGGCGAGCTCGTCGAGCATCATCGCGCCGGTGACGTCGACCAGGGCGATGGCGCTGGCGTCGAGGATCAGCCAGTCCGGCGCGGCGGCGGCGTCGTCGAAGCGGGCGCGCAGGCTCGCATCGACGGCGTCGGCGTTGAAGAAGAGCACGTCGCCCTCGACGAGGGCGATGGCGAGGCCGGGCGTGGCGACGGCGAGCGGCTCGCGGTGGAGCTTGTAGAAGCCGGGGCGGCCCGGCACGCGGCCGAGGAGGGCGACGCGCCGCCGCATGGAGGCGTGGAGCACGTAGACGAGGGTCGCGGCGGCGGCGACGACGACGCCCTGCAGGACGCCGAAGCCGACGGCGCCGGCGAGGGCGATCAGCGCGAAGGCGAACTCGATGCGGCTGACGCGCCAGACCTCGCGGAGCGCGCCGAGGTCGATGAGGCTGAGCGCCGCGGCGACGAGGATCGCGCCGAGGGCCGGCTGGGGGACGACGCTGATCGCCGGGCCGAGGAACAGGATCGCCGCGAGGAGGACGAGGCCGGAGACGATGCCCGCGGCCTGGCTGTGGCCGCCGATCGAGAGGTTGATCGCGGTGCGCGAATCCGAGGCGGTGACCGGGAAGCCGCCGCAGAGGCCGGAGGCGATGTTGGCGGCGCCGAAGCCGACGAGCTCGGCGGAGGGGTCGACGCGCTCGCCGGTGCGCACGCCGAAGCTGCGGGCGGTGACGATGCCGGCGCCGAAGCTGACGAGGAAGATCGCGCCGGCGTCGACGAGGACCCGGCCCCAGGGCAGGCCGCTCACCGCGGGGAGGCCGAGCGGCGGCAGGCCGGCCTCGACGTCGCCGATGACGGCGACGCCCATGCCCCGGAAGTCGAGGAGCGCGGAGAGCGCCGCGGCGCCGACGATGGCGATCACCGGGCCGGGGACGGGCGAGCGCCAGGCGTCGGCGAGGCGGACGGTGGCGAAGCAGGCGGCGGCGGTGGCGAGGGAGAGCGGGTTGGCGTCGCCGGTCTCGCGGAGCGCCTCGACGAGCGGTGGGACGAGGCCGTCCGCGTCGATGTCGAGGCCGGTGATGCGGCCGAGCTGGCCGACGACGATGGAGAGCGCGATGCCGGCGAAGAAGCCGGCGAGGATCGGCCGGGACAGGAAGCTCGCGATGGCGCCGAGGCCGAGGACGCGGGCGAGGAGGCAGCAGGCCCCGACGGCCAGCGCCATGGCCGCGGCGATGGCGGCCGGGGAGCCGCCGCCCTCGGAGGCGGAGGCGACGACGCCGGCGATGACGCTGGCGAGCACGGTCATCGTCGCGGCGTCGGGGCCGGCGATCAGCCGGCGCGAGGGGCCGAGCAGGGCGTAGCCGAAGACCGAGGCGATGCTGGCGTAGAGGCCGGTCTCCGGCGGCAGGCCGGCGATGGCCGGGTAGGCGACGGCGCTGGGCAGGCCGACGGCGGCGATGGCGAGGCCGGCGGGGATGTCCTGGCGGAGCCATTCCGGCCGGAAGCCGGCGAGGCCGGCGAGGAGCGGGACGGCGCGCGTCACGCCGCGCCCGCTCCGGCGGCGCGCTCCGGCGATGCGCGGACCATGCTTCTCCCCGAGGCTCCCCCGCGATCCCGGCCGCGGCTGCGGTCATCCTGCGCGCGTTCGCGGGCGGCGCCAAGCGGAGGTGGGCGCGGGGGGAGCGCGGGGCGCGTGAGGGAGGGGCAGTGGGGCGCGCTGGAGGGCCGGTGGCTGGAAGGGCCGGGATGCGATGAAGCCGGGAGATGCTGAAGGCTGGGGAGCTCTGGAGGACAGGGGCGATGCAGGAAGGGGGGCTGGAGGGCCTGGGGCGGAAGGCGGCGGCCCGCTGGAAGGGACGGCGGAAGGCTGCGGCCCGCTGGAGGGGTCGGGGTGTGCGGGCGGGCGGCGCTGGAGGCCGGGGCGCCCCTGAGGCCGGGGCGCGCTTGAGGCCGGGGCGCGCTGGAAGGGCCGGGACGGGCAGGAAGGGCAGGAAGGGCAGGAAGGGCAGGGGCGCGCTGGAGGCCGGGACGGGCCGAGGGCCGGGGGGCGCCCGAAGGCCTGGGGCGTGCTGGAAATCGGCGGGGCGCACAACTAGGATGCGCCGAGGATCGGGGGGACTCCCGTGCTCGGCTATGTCGTCCATCGCCTCGGCTCGCTGGTCGCGAGCCTCGTCGTCGCGAGCGTCGTGGTGTTCGCGGCGATCGAGGTGGTGCCGGGGGATCCGGCGGCCTACATGCTCGGGATGAACGCCAGCCCCGAGACGGTGGCGGCGCTCAGGACGGAGCTCGGGCTCGACGCCGGGCCGGCGGTCCGCTACCTCGACTGGGTCGGGGGGATGCTGACCGGGGATTTCGGGGTCTCCTACACCTATCGCACGCCGGTGGCCGGGATGGTGGCGGACCGGTTGCAGGTGTCGCTGCCGCTCGCGGTCTATGCGCTGGCGCTGTCGACGGCGATCGCGTTCCCGGTCGGGATCTGGGCGGCGTCGCGGCGGGGGACGGCGGTGGACGCGGGCGTGATGGGCGCGACGCAGCTCGGGGTGGCGGTGCCGAACTTCTGGTTCGCGATGCTGCTGGTGCTGGTCTTTGCGGTCAACCTGCGCTGGTTCTCGGCCGGGGGGTTCCCCGGTTGGGGCGCGGGGGTCGGGCCGGCGCTGAAGGCGCTGACGCTGCCGGCGATCGCGCTGGCGCTGCCGCAGGCGTCGATCCTCGCCCGGGTGATGCGCTCGTCGCTCCTCGACACGCTGGGCGAGGACTTCGTGCGGACGGCGCGGGCGAAGGGGCTGACGCGGGGGCAGGCGCTGCGCCGCCATGCGCTGCGGAACGCGCTGATCCCGGTGCTGACGATCGTCGGGTTGCAGTTCTCCTTCCTGCTCGCGGGGGCGATCATCATCGAGAACGTGTTCTTCCTGCCCGGGCTGGGGCGGCTGGTGTTCCAGGCGATCTCGGCGCGCGACCTCGTGGTGGTCGAGAGCGTGGTGATGCTGCTGGTCTTCGCGGTGATCGTGGTGAACTTCGCCGTCGACCTCGCCTACGCCGCCGTCGACCCGCGGCTGCGGAGGCGGGCGTGACGCGGAGCCTGTGGGTCGGGGGGGCGCTGGCCGGGATCTTCGCGCTCGCGGCGCTGGCGTCCTTCGTGTGGACGCCCTGGGATCCGGCGGCGATCGACATCGCGGCGAAGCTGAGGCCGCCCTCGCAGGAGCACTGGTTCGGGACGGACCATTTCGGGCGGGACGTGTTCTCGATGGCGATGGTGGGGGCGCGGGTGTCGATCGCGGTGGCGCTGGTCGCGGTCGGGATCGGCATGGGGCTCGGCGTGCCGCTCGGGCTCGCGGCGGCGGCAGCGCGGGGGTCGCTGCTCGACGAGGCGATCATGCGAGGGAACGACCTCGTCTTCGCGTTTCCGGCGCTGCTGATCGCCATCATGATCACGGCGGTCTTCGGGCCCTCGGCGGTGAACGCGATCCTCGCCATCGGCATCTTCAACGTGCCGGTCTTCGCGCGTCTGGCGCGGGGGGGCGCGCTGGCGCTGTGGCAGCGCGACTTCGTGCTGGCGGCGCGGGTGGCGGGCAAGGGGCCGGCGCGGATCTCGGTCGAGCACGTGCTGCCGAACCTCGCGAGCCTGCTGATCGTGCAGGGGACGATCCAGTTCTCGCTCGGGGTGCTGGCGGAGGCGGGGCTTTCCTATGTGGGGCTCGGGGCGCAGCCGCCGACGCCGTCCTGGGGGCGGATGCTGGCGGAGAGCCAGACGATGATCTCGTTCGCGCCGTGGCTGGCGATCTTCCCGGGGCTCGCCATCGTGCTGACGGTGCTGGGGCTGAACCTGATGGGCGACGGGCTGCGCGACCTGCTCGACCCGCGCGTGCGAAGGGCGCGGGCGTGAGGGCGCGGGCGTGAGGGCGCGGGAATGAGGGCGCGGCCGCGAGGGGGCAGGCGTGAGGGGCCGGGCGTGAGGGGGCGCGGATGAGCCTGCTGGCGGTGGAGGACCTGTCGGTCGAGATCGACGGGGCGCCGATCCTCGAGCGGGTGTCGATGGGGCTGGGGCCGGGCGAGGTGCTGGGGGTGATCGGCGAGTCTGGCTCCGGCAAGTCGATGACCGCGCTCGCGGTGATGGGCCTCCTGCCGCGGGGGGCGCGGGCGAGCGGGCGGGTGCTGCTCGGGGGCGCCGACCTGCTGGCGCGGACCGAGGCGGAGATGTGCGCGATCCGCGGGCGCGACGTCGGCATGATCTTCCAGGAGCCGATGACGGCGCTCAATCCGCTGCAGACCATCGGCGACCAGGTGGCCGAGACGGTGCGGGTGCATGGCCGGGCGTCGCGGGCCGAGGCGCGGGCGGTGGCGCGGGCGACGCTCGACCGGGTCGGGCTGCCGGAGGGGCGGTTCCCGCTGGAGCGGTTCCCGCACGAGCTCTCGGGCGGGCAGCGGCAGCGGGTGGGGATCGCCATGGCGATCGCGCTCCGGCCGCGGCTGCTGATCGCCGACGAGCCGACGACGGCGCTCGACGTGACCACGCAGGCGGCGATCCTCGTGCTGCTGCGCCGGCTGGTCGACGAGGACGGCATGGGGCTGGTGCTGATCACCCACGACCTCGCCGTGGTGGCGGAGACCGCGGCGCGGGTGGCGGTGATGACCGGCGGCAAGGTGGTGGAGGCGGGCGCGACGCGCGACGCGCTGCGGGCGCCGCGGCATCCCTATACCCGGACGCTGATCGCCGCCTCGGCGCACCGGCCGGCGCGGCTGCCGCGGATCGCGCGGACGCCGCTCCTCAAGGTCGAGGGGCTGACGCGCGACTATCCCGGGCCGCGGCGCGGCCTCTTCGGGCGGGAGACGCCGACGCGGGCGGTGCGCAACGTCAGCTTCACGCTCCATGCCGGCGAGAGCCTCGGGCTCGTCGGCGAGAGCGGCTGCGGCAAGTCGACGCTGATGCGGGCGGTGCTCGGGCTCGACAGGGTCCAGGCGGGGCGGATCGTGCTCGACGGCGACGAGATCCGGGCGGGCGAGGCGATGGCGCCGGAGATCCGCGCCCGGATGCAGGCGGTGTTCCAGGACCCCTACGGCAGCTTCGACCCGCGCTGGCGGGTGGGGCGGCTGGTGGCCGAGCCGTTCCACCTCCTCGACGACGCGCCGCGGGGCGAGGAAAGGGCGGCGGCGGTCGTCTCGGCGCTGGAGGCGGTGGGGCTCGCGGCCGCGGATGCGGAGAAGTTCATCCACGAGTTCTCCGGCGGGCAGCGCCAGCGCATCGCCATCGCGCGGGCGCTGATCATCCGGCCGAAGCTGATCGTGCTCGACGAGGCGGTGTCGGCGCTCGACGTGCGGGTGCGGGCGCAGGTGCTCGACCTGCTCGGCGGGCTCTCGACGCGCTATGGCTTGAGCTACCTGTTCATCTCGCATGACCTGCACGTGGTGCGGGCGATCACCGACCGGGTGCTGGTGATGCGGGCGGGCGAGATCGTCGAGAGCGGTCCGACGCGGCGGGTGTTCGAGCGGCCGTCGCATCCCTACACGCGCGAGCTCCTCGCCGCGACGCCGGTGCTGGAGATGGCGGGGTAGGGGTGGGAGGCCGTGGAGGGCCCCGGGCGGATTACGGCGGCCGGGTGGGCGCCGCTGGATCGCGCGCGGGGAGCGCCCCACAGCGGGACGCCAGTCAGTATTTTGATATGTTTATATAAATTTGTTAACGGGCCGGTTATCCCGCGCTCCACGACGGAGGCGGCAAGGGGTTGACCGGCGGCAACGTCTCGCCTCGTGGCGGTGCCCGCAGGTTGACATGCGCATGTCAACCTGCTCGACGCGGAGCGGTCGGGGCGGGGATGGCGGAACCTCGAAGTGAATCGAACGGCGCCGCGAAATGCGGCGCTGATAACGATGCAATGATTTTCACCGTTTATATTCAAGAGACCTCTGCGAAACGCTTGGTTTGGCCTCTT
>NZ_JAGOMQ010000097.1 GCF_017993425.1 Amaricoccus sp. | reverse complement strand
CGATCACTTGGTGACGTCGAGCGACCAGCTCTCGCCGATGTCGCGCAGCTCGAGCTTGGTGCCGTTGGGGCCGGCGAAGTGGTACTTCCACTTGCCGTCGTCGTTCTTGGCGCCGTCGGTGGGGGCGCCGAAGGCCGCGGCGAACAGGGCGGGGATCTCGGCCTGCACGGCGGTGTCCTTGCCGAAGTGGAAGGTGGTGCCGTAGCCGCTGACCTTCTTGTCCTTCCAGTCGAGGGAGAAGGTCAGGTTGGACCAGGTCTCGGGCTGGGGGTACGCGAGCTTGGCGGAGGCCTCGTTGGCGCCGGCCCAGGCGGCGATGGCGTTGGTCTTGGCGTCGAGGCCGAGGGCGGCGGTGTCGGCCTTGGCCTGCTCGGCGGACTTGACCTCGAGCACCGGGCCGAAGTTCTTCTGCAGGTCCTCGCCGGTCGAGCCGATCACCGACTTGGCGAGCAGGCCCTCGGGGCCGAGGAGGTCGGCGAGCGGGGTGTAGAGGGCGTAGCGGACCGAGTACTTCTCGCTGTCGTCGCCGGCGTCGGCGAAGGTGTTGTCCTCGACCATGACCTTGACCTTGGCGGCGGGGTTTAACCACACCTTGGTCTTGTCGCTGAGGAACTCGACGATGAGCGGGGCGCCCCAGGCGGCCTCCATCGCGGCGAGGCCGGCGGGGCCCATCTTGAAGCGGAACTCGTCGAGGGTGCCGGCCTCGGAGAAGCCGAAGTGGCGGAGCTTCTTGTCGACCTTGATGTAGCCGCTGTCGCCGCTGATCTTGGCGCCCTTGGCCGCCTTGGCCGCGGCGGCGGCGTCCATGCCGAACGCGAGGGTGCCGTACATGCCGGGGATCGTCGGGCAGGCCTCGAGCTTGTACGGGAGGGCGCCCGCGGGGGTGGCTGGGGCCGCGGCGCCGGCGGCCGCCTTGCAATTGAACAGGCCGGCGGGCGCGGCGATCGTCGGCTTGGGGGCCTCGGGCTTGACCTCCGCGGCGGGCTTCGCCGGCTCGACGGCCTTCGCGGGGGTGGGCTTGGCGGCCGGCTCGGGCTTGTCGCAGGCGACGAGGGGAGTGAGGAGAGCGAGGGTCAGGGCGAGATTGCGCATGGCGGCGGACACTATCACCTGCGGACGGGCGGGCCGCGTCAATTCGCTCAGGGCACCGCGAATGCGCCGATGTCGGGCGGGTCGCTGAGGCAGGTGCCGGCGGCGTCCTGCACGAACTGGTCGGCGAAGGGCAGGCCGGCGAGGTCGGGCGGGCCCTTGCCGTCGACGAGCGGGACGTTGGCGGGCACGCCGGTGGGTGCGAGCTGCGGGTCCTGATCGAAGGTGGAGTGCACGAGGTCCTGCGGGATCACGCCCCACCAGTTGAGCGGGCCGGGCTTGAGGAACACGTTGTAGTCGACGACGTTGTTCGGGCCGGTGTTGGCCTGGTCGGCGTTGAGCGAGGCGCCGCCGTCCTGGCCGCCGACGACGATGTTGCCGGCGAAGCGGTTGCCCTCGGGGATCGAGGTCATGACGCCGGCGTCGATGCCGGCGGCGCCGGGGAGGAAGCGGACCAGCTGCGGGCCGGTGCAGTTCCAGATCGTGTTGTGCACGGCGGCGCAGTCCTTACAGCCCTCGAAGGCCACGGGGGCGCCGACGAGGTCATAAAGGCGGTTGGCGAAGGCGACGATCCGCAGGCCCTCGAAGGCGGCGTCCTTCGGCTGGAAGAACTCGGGGCCGGTGGACTGGCCGAGCGCGAGGGCGTTGCCGGGGCTGCTCTGCTGGTGGACCTCGTTCCAGGCGAACAGCAGGTCGCTGGTGCCGCCCTTGAGCATGATCATGACGCCGGGGCCGTCGTGGAAGTCGCTGCGCACGATGTGGCCGGTGTTGACGCCGACGTAGTCGAGCACCGGGTGGTCGCTGACCTGACCGGCGGCCCACAGCTCGGCGTCCTCGAGGTAGGCGCCGGTGGTCTGGCTGCCCTTGATGCAGCCGAGCCCGGCGTCGTGGATCTTGAGGCGGCGCAGCAGCAGGTGGTCGGCGAAGAAGAAGTGGAGGACGTGGCCGTCGGAGCCGGCGAGCTCGAGGTCCTGGACGACGATGTGGCTGGCGCCCTCGAGGGTGAGCGGGCCGATCTTCGCGCCGGGCTCGCCGGTGAACCAGATCGGGGCGTCGGGGCTGCCGGCGAGGCCGACGGTGTAGGTCGGGGCCGGCAGCTCACCGCTGATGCGCAGCTCGGTGCCGGGCCCGGCGAGCGCGACGGCGGCGGCGAGCTCGGCGAAGGGCTTGGCCTGGCTGCCGTCGCCGCCCGGGGCCGCGCCGGCGGTGACGTACAGGGTGCTCGTCGGGGCCTTGCCGTCGGCGAAGGTCGGCAGGGCGGGGGCGCAGCCGGGCTCGCCGGTGGTGGTGTCGGCGGTGGTGCTGTCGGTGGTGGTGACGGGCTCGCCGGTGACGGCGGTGGGCTGCGAGGGATCGGCGGTGGGGTCCGTGGTGCTGGTGCTGATCGTCGGATCGCCGGTGGTCGCGGCGGTGCTGGTGGGCGCGGCGCTGCCCGTGGTCGTGGCGGCGCCGGAGGGGTTGTCGGTGGCCTCCCCTGCCCCACCCGCGTCGCCGCAGGCCGCGAGCGCGAGGGACGAGGCGAGGAGGGTGCGGCGAGCGAGCGAGGTCATGACCGCAGGATCGTCGGTGCGGCGGGGCGACTGCAAGCGCCGCGAGCGCGCCCGCTGCGACCGCGGGGCATCGCGCGGGTCGGTCGCGCACGGGCGCCCGGGGCTCAGGTGACGCGCTCGGGGAGGATCACGCGGAACAGCGAGCCGCGACCGACCTGGCTCTCGACCTCGATCGTGCCGCCGAGCATGGAGCAGAAGCGGTCGACGATGGTGAGGCCGAGGCCGGTGCCGCCGTAGCGGCGGGTGGTCGAGTTGTCGGCCTGCTGGAAGTCCTCGA
>NZ_JAGOMQ010000034.1 GCF_017993425.1 Amaricoccus sp. | reverse complement strand
GAAGGATTGGCGCCGCATCGCGACCCGATACGACCGCTGCGCCCACACCTTCTTCTCTGCGATATGCCTCGCGGCAACCGTCCTGTTTTACTTGAGCAATGAGTCCTGACCCTATAATTCGAAATATTTTTCGCAAACATTTTGAATATAAACGGTGAAAATCACTGCACAGTCATCAGCGCCGCATTTCGCGGCGCCGTTCGACTCACTTCGAACTGGCGCCTTCTCCGCCCCGGCCGCTCCGCCCCGAGCAGGTTGACATGCGCATGTCAACCTGCGGGAGCCGTCGCGAGGCGAGACGGCGCCGTTGGTCGGCCCTTGCAGCCTCCGTCGTGTAGCGCGAACCCTCCGGCGACGTTCCGCTAACAATTACATGAAATCAACCTCTTAGCCAATTGCCAGGCGTGGACAGCCCGTTCGGGACGGCGTGGACCAAGCCTCCGCCTGCCCTCGCCGTCGCCGCCC
This sequence comes from Amaricoccus sp., assembly GCF_017993425.1. Lineage (GTDB taxonomy): Bacteria > Pseudomonadota > Alphaproteobacteria > Rhodobacterales > Rhodobacteraceae > Amaricoccus. Next base: position 40,057 of record NZ_JAGOMQ010000034.1, on the reverse strand, counting down.
GGCCGTGCTAAGCCCGGACCATGACCGAGACAGTCACACGGGGAATGGCGGCGACCGACCGGGCGACGCTCAGGGTCGGCGGGCCGGAGGCGCGCGACTTCCTGCAGGGGCTGGTCTCGAACGACGTGCGCCGGCTGGCGGAAGGCGCCGTCTACGCGGCGCTGCTGACGCCGCAGGGCAAGTACCTCTTCGACTTCTTCCTCATAGCCGACGGCGACGACGTGATCCTCGACGTCGCGGCCGCGCGCGCCGCAGCGCTGGCGCAGCGGCTGGCGATGTACCGGCTGCGGGCGAAGGTGACGATCGCGCCGGCCGGGCTGGAGGTCGCCGTCGGGCTCGGGCCCCTGCCCGCGGGCGGGCTCGTCGTCGCCGACCCGCGCGCGGCGGCGATGGGCTGGCGGGCCTACGTTGCCGACGCGGCCGCGTTCGTGGCCGGGATGGCGCCGCTCGATCCGGCGGAGATCGCGGCGCGGCGGGTGGCGCTCGGCGTGCCGGAGAGCGGGGTCGAGCTGGTCCCGGACGACAGCTACATCCTCGAGATGGGCTTCGAGCGGCTGAACGGCGTCGACTTCCGCAAGGGCTGCTATGTCGGGCAGGAGGTCACGGCGCGGATGAAGCACAAGACCGAGCTGCGCAAGGGCCTCGTCCGCGTCGCGGTGGCGGGCGACCCGCCGCCGCCGGGAACGGAGATCGCCGCGGGGGGCAAGCCCGCGGGGACGCTCTACACCACCGCCGGGGGCGAGGGCCTCGCCTATCTGCGCCTCGACCGGGCCGGCGGCGAGATGCGCGCCGGGGATGCGGTCGTCACGCTGCCCGAAGGAGCTTCGTGAGCGGCTCGAAGACGTTGGCGTTGCCGGCGACCACGCCGCCGCCGGCCAGCGGGTCGCCGCCCTCGGCGAGCGGGCCGGTCAGGCCGCCCGCCTCGCGCACGAGCAGCACGCCCGCGGCGAGGTCCCAGACGTTGAGGCCGCGCTCCCAGAACCCGTCGACCCGCCCCGCCGCCACATAGGCGAGGTCGAGCGCCGCCGAGCCCATGCGCCGCACCCCGGCCGAGACGCTCGCGACCGCGGCGATCTCGCGCAGGGCCGGCGGCAGGTCGGTGCGGGCGCCGAAGGGGATGCCGGTGGCGAAGATCATCTCCAGCATGTCCTTGCGCCCCGAGACGCGCAGGCGGCGGTCGTTCACGTAGGCGCCGGCGCCCTTCTCGGCGACGAACATCTCGTCCTTGGCCGGATCGTAGACCACCGCGGCGACGATCTCGCGCTTGTGCTCGAGCGCGATCGAGATCGACCAGTGCGGCATCCCGTGCAGGAAGTTGGTGGTGCCGTCGAGCGGATCGACGATCCAGCGCCGGGTCGGGTCGGCGCCCTTCACCTCGGCGCTCTCCTCGCCGACCCAGCCGTAGTTCGGCCGCGCCTCGGTCAGCTCCTCGCGGATCAGCTGCTCGGCGCGGGTGTCGGCGCGGCTGACGAAGTCGCCAGGTCCCTTGGAGGAGACCTGGAGGTTCTCCACCTCGCCGAAGTCGCGCAGGAGCGACCGGGCGGCCTTGCGGGCCGCCTTGATCATTACGTTCACGTTGGCGGACGCCTGCGCCATACCCTGCCCTCCCGCTCCGGCCCGCGCCCTATAGCGGGGCGCGGGCGCGGCAGGAAGGGGGGCGACTCAGCGGGAGCGGAACATCGCGTTGACGACCGCCTGGAAGGTCGGGAACTCCGAGGCGTCGATCACGCCGTCGTGGTTGAAGTCGGCCTTGTCGAAGGTGACGCGCTGCAGGCCGGGGATCAGCTGGCGGGCGCGGGTGAAGGTGAGCCCGTCCGGGCTGTAAGCCGCGCTGCGGAGCGCCGCCATGTTCGTCGGCCGCGCCTCGGCGGGGACGGCGAGCGTGGTGGCCGCGAGGATGGCGGCGAGGAGAAGGGCGCGCATGGGTTCGCTCCTGTTCGCTGGGCGATCACCGGCGGGCGGCGGGGCGCGGCGGCGCCGCGCGTTCGCTCGTCCCGGGCGATGCGATGGGGTTGGGCGCTCGCCCCCGCCTGCGCCTCGACGGGCGTCGCTTGCGGAGGCAGGGGTGGCAGGGGTGGCGGTACGAGCTGTCACATCGGGGTCTCCTTTGACAGGTCGCTGCGGGGCGCAGTGTAGGACCGCGGCGCGCCGGCGGAAAGGCGCAATGGCCCCTTGCGCTCCGGCGGCCGGCGGGAGGGCCGCGCCCTACGGCGCCGCGAGGGCGTCGAGGCCGGCCTGCGCGGCGGCGAGGGCGGCGAGGGCGGCGCGGTCGCGGGCGATGCGGGGGGCGGCCGCCGGGTCGGGGTCGCGGACCGCGCCGTCGCGCGCCATCGCCGCGCCGGCGGCGGCGAGGCCGGCGTGGAGGCCGGCGGCCGTGGCGGCGGCCATCGCCGTGCCGAGGAGGGTCGCGTCGGGCGCGGCGGATTCGACGATGCGCCGGCCGGTGGCGTCGGCGTAGAGCTCCATCAGCAGCGGGTTGCGGATATGGCCGCCGGCGACGTGGACGACGTCCGCTCCCTGGCCGTGGGCGACGAGATGGTCGAGGACGGCGGCGAGGCCGAGGGCGATGCCGACGCAGGCGCGCCAGTAGAGCCGGGCGAGCGCGTCGAAGGAGGCGTCGAGCGGCAGGCCGGCGACGGCGCCGAGCGCCTGCGGGTCCGGGTCCGGGCCGCGGCGGCCGTGGAAGTCGGGCAGGACGTGCAGGCGGGGGGCGAGGTCGGGCGTGGCGGCGCGGAGCTCGCGGACCCGGGCGATGACGCGGGCGTGGGTCTCGCGGCCGGGCTCGAGGCCGCGGAGCGCCAGCACGTGGTCGAGGAGCGCCCCCGAGGCGGACTGGCCCGCCTCGCGCATCCAGAGGCCGGGGAGCGCCACGTCGAGATAGGGCCCCCAGACGCCGGGGAGCGGCCGGGGCGTGGGGCCGAAGCCCATCAGGCAGGAGGAGGTGCCGGCGATGAGCGCGACCCGGCGCCCGGCCTCGGCCGGCGCGAGGCCCCCGAGGAGGCCGAGCGCGCCGGCATGGGCGTCGATCAGCCCGGCGGCGACGCGGGTGGCGGGGGTCAGGCCGAGGTCGCGGGCCGCGTCCGGCGTGAGCGGCCCGAGGTCGGCGCCGACCGCGGTGGCCGTCTCCGGCTGGCCGGTGCGGGCGCGCAGGTCGTCGAGGCCGACCGCGTCGAGGAAGTCCTGCGGCCAGCCCGCGGGCTCGTCGGCGAGGAAGCCCCACTTGCTGGCGAGGGTGCAGCGGGAGCGGGCGGTGGCGCCGGTGGCGCGCCAGGACAGGAAGTCGGCGAGGTCGAAGGCGAGGCCGGCGCGGGCCCAGGCGCCCGGCAGGCGGCGCTTCAGCCACATGAGCTTCGGGATCTGCATCTCCGGCGACAGCGTCCCGCCGGAGCGGGTCACGACGCGGTGGTCGAGGCGCGAGGCCTCCGCCGCCTCGGCGACGGCGCGGTGGTCGTGCCAGAGGATGGTGTCGCGGGAATCGTCGCCGGTCGTCGAGACGCCGAGCGGGCGGCCGGCGCGGTCGCGCAGCACGAGCGAGCAGGTGGCGTCGAAGGCGAGGCCGGCGACGTCCTCGGCGCGCGCCCCCGCCTCGGCCCGGGCGGCGCGCAGCGCCGCGGCGGCGGCGGCCCAGACCTGCTCGGAGGCGTGCTCGGCATGGCCGTCGGCGCTGCGGTGGATGTCGAGCGGCGCCTCGGCGCGGCCGAGGAGCCGCCCCGCGGCGTCGAGCACCCCGGCCCGCGCGCTGGCCGTGCCGACGTCGATGGCGGCGACGAGCGGCATTCAGGGGGCCGTCGCGCGCGGGGCCGGGACGCGGCCGGACGGATCGCCTGCCCTCGGGGCGGGGAGACGGCGAAGCCCGCGCGACGCGGCAGCGCGCCGCGAGCGCGACGGCCGGGCTGGCGGGACGCCGACGCGGCGCCCGGGTCCGGCCGGCGCAGCCGGGCGGAACCGCTCCGGGCGGGCGTGAGCGTCCGGGACCGGCCGGGAGGCTAACACACGTGTTAGGTAGGTCAACTCATTGAATTTACTGAATGATCCGGATCGCTCAGGCGACGAGGGCGGGGAGGTCGCGCATGTCGGCGAGGATCGCGTCGGGGCGGAGCGCGGCCACGCGGGCGCGGTGCTCCTCGGTCGACGCATGGCTCCCCCCGGTGAACGCCGCCACCCGCATCCCGGCGGCCTGCGCCGCGCGGATGCCCGCGGGGCTGTCCTCGACCACCCAGCAGGCCGAGGGAGCGTAGCCGAGGGCGGCGGCCGCGTGCAAGAAGAGGTCGGGCGCCGGCTTGCCGTGCGCGACCATGGTGGCGGAGAAGGCCCGGCCGGCGAAGCGGGGCCAGAGGCCGGTCACGGTCAGCGAGAGCTCGATCCGCTCCGGCTGCGACGAGGAGGCGACGCAGAAGCCGCAGGGCAGGCGGTCGAGCGCCTCGGCGATGTGGGGGATCGGCCTCAGCTCGGCGCGGAAGGCGGCGTAGAGCCGGGCGCGCATGTCGGCGAGCGCGGCGTCGGTCAGCTCGACGCCGAAGTCGGAGGCGAGGATCGCCCGGGTCGAGGCGAGGCTGCGGCCGAGGAAGCGGGCGTCCGCCTCCTCGTGGGTGATCGTCAGCCCGGCGCTGGCGAGGGTCTCGAGCAGCAGGCGGAAGGCGATCGGCTCGCTGTCGACGAGGACCCCGTCGCAGTCGAAGACGACGAGGCCCGTGGTCGTCCGCGCCGCCATCCGCGTCGCCATGCGGGCCCCCGTCCCCCGCCGGCCTCAGCCGGCGAGGTAGCGCTGCAGCGTGGCGGCGGCGCCGTCGGACCAGAGGGCGCGCAGCCAGCGGCCGAAGGGCTCGACGAACTCCGGCGCGTCCGCCGCGCGGCCGTAGATGTCGCGCATCTCGAGCCAGGCCGCCGGGTTGTCGCGGGCGGCGCGGGCGCGCTCCTGCAGGCGGTCCCAGCTCGGATCGTTTGGCTCGATCGTCTTGCCGCCCTCGGTCGTGCCCTCGCAGTAGCGCGCCCAGAGCGCGCTCTCGAGCGCCAGGCCCTCGACGGGCAGGCCGCGGTCGAGGCGGTCGAGGATCGAGGGGATGATGAACTTCGGCTGCCGGTTCGAGCCGTCGAGGCAGAGGCGGCGGATGGTGTCGCCGATCTTGGGGTTGAGGCAGCGCTCCTCGACCTTGGCGAAATAGGCGTGGAGGTCGGTCCCCGGCACCGGCGGCACGATCGGGATGATCTCGTCCTTCTCCACCTTCTGCAGGAAGGCGCGGACCAGCGGGTGCTCCATGCCCTCGTGGACGAAATGCACGTCCATCAGCCCGGCGGCATAGGCGATGATGGCGTGGCCGCCGTTGAGGATGCGGATCTTCATCATCTCCCACGGGGTGACGTCGGAGACGAACTCGGCCCCCGCCGCCTCGAAGGCGGGGCGGCCGGCGGTGAAGCTGTCCTCGACCACCCATTGCAGGAAGTCCTCGCAGAACACCGGCCAGGCGTCCTCGACGCCGAACTCGTCGCGGGTGATCGCGCGCTCGCGGTCGGAGGTCGCCGGGGCGATGCGGTCGACCATGGCGTTCGGGAAGGCGACCTCGGCGCGGACCCAGTCGGCGAAGGCCGGGTCCTGCGCGGCGGCGAGGCCGGCGACGGCTTCGCGGCAGACGTTGCCGTTATGCGGCACGTTGTCGCAGGACATCACCGTGAACGGCCCGCGCCCGGCGGCGCGGCGCGCGGCGAGGCCGGCGAGGATCAAGCCGAACACCGTCTTCGGGTCGCGCGGGCTCTTCGCGTCGGCGACGATGGCGGGGTTCGCCGGGTCGAACTTTCCGGTCGCCGGGTTCACGAAGTAGCCGCCCTCGGTGACGGTCAGCGAGACGATGCGGGTCGCCGGATCGGCGAGCGCCGCGACGATGGCGCCGCCGTCCATCGGCGGCAGGAAGTCGGTCATCACCCCGGTGACGCGCGCGGCCGAGACGGCCGCCGACTGCTCGACCACGGTCGAGAGCAGGTCCTGGCCCATCAGCGCGTCGCGCATCTTGACGTCGTAGGGGGTGACGCCGGCGCCGACGATGGCCCAGTCGCGGTCCTTCCCCTCGTTCATCAGCCGGTCGAGATAGACTTGGAGATGGGCGCGGTGGAAGTTGCCGACGCCGAAATGCAGGATGCCGGGCGACAGGTCGGCGCGGGCATAGGCGGGGCGGGCCACGCGGTCGAGCTTCGGCAGATTGTCGAGCGAGAGGGGCGTCGCGCGGGTGGTGGTCGCCATGGATGGGCCTCCTCAGATGGTGCGGAGCATGCCGCCGTCGACGTGGAAGGTGGAGCCGACCGCGTAGGACGCGCGGGGGGAGCAGAGGAACACCATGAAGTCGGCGAGCTCCTCGACCGTGCCGAAGCGGCGGATCGGCGCGTGCTCGTCGGCGACGGACTGGAGGTAGCCCTCCCAGTCGCCGCCCGTGCCGGCCGAGAGCTGCTTCGCCGTCTTGACCCAGTCCGGGGTGAGGATCAGCCCGGGGTTGACGGTGTTGACGCGGATGCCCTTCGGGATGAACTCGGTCGCCATGTTCTTGGAAAGCATCAGCAGCGCCGATTTCGTCACATTGTAGATCGGCTCGTACCAGAGCGGCTGCACGGCGCAGATCGAGGCGTTGTTGAGGATGGCGCCGCCGCCCTTCGCCTCCATCTGCGGCACGAGGCCGCGGGCGAGGCGGACGGCGGCCATGACGTGCAGCTCCCAGTAGGCCTGCCACTTGTCGTCCGGCGCCTCCATGATCGTCTCGTTCGAGCCGGTGCCGGCGTTGTTGACGAGGATGTCGGCGCCGCCGAGCGCGCGGGCGGCCTCGACGAGGCCGGCGCAGCCCTCGGCCGTCGCCACGTCGCAGGCGTGGCCGACGACGTCGACGCCGCTCTCGCGCGTCAGGTCGGCGGCGGCGGCCGTGGCGCGGGCGCCGTCGCGGGCGGCGATGAGCACGCGCGCGCCCTCGCGGGCGAAGGCGCGCGCGACGCCGAGGCCGATGCCGACGCTGCCGCCGGTCACCACCGCGAGCTTGCCGGAGAGGTCGAGATCCATGGGTCAGCTGGCTCCGTGGCGGCGGGACGGTCGGGCGGCGCCGGTCAGCTCATCCATTGGCCGCCATCGACGTTGTAGGTCTGGGCGAGGATGTAGTCGGCCTCCTTCGACGCCAGGAACACCGCCATGCCGGTCAGGTCCTCGGGCGTGGCGAAGCGGCCGGCGGGGACGCCGGCGGCGACCTCGGCCTTCTTCTGGCCGGGCTTCTTGCCCTCGAGCTTGGCGAACATGGAATCGACATGCTCCCAGTGCTCGCCGTCGACGACGCCGGGCGCGATGGCGTTCACGTTGATGCCGTGCTGGATCAGGTTCAGGCCCGCCGACTGGGTCAGCGAGATCACCGCGGCCTTGGTGGCGCAGTAGACGGCGACGAGGCTCTCGCCGCGGCGGCCGGCTTGCGAGGCCATGTTGATGATCTTGCCGCCCCTGCCCTGCCTGATCATCTGCCGGGCCGCCGCCTGCATGGTGAAGAGCGTGCCGGCGACGTTGACCGAGAAGAGCCTGTCGTAGCTCTGGCGGGTGATGTCGGCGATGTTGTCGGCGTCGAAGAGCGCGGCATTGTTGACGAGGATGTCGAGGCCGCCGGCGCGCTCCGCCACCGCGGCGATGGCCGCGTCGATGGAGGCCTGGCTGGTGACGTCGAGCTTCACCGCGTAGGCCGCGGGGCCGATCTCGGCGGCGGTGGCCTCGGCGCGCTCCAGCGCGACGTCGCCGATCGCCACGGTCGCGCCCTCGGCGACGTAGGCCTTGGCGAAGGCGGCGCCGATGCCGCGCGCGGCGCCGGTGATGAGCGCGGACTTGCCTTGCAGTCTCATGGTGTTCTGTCCCGTGATTTCAGTAGATCGCGAGGCCGTTCGCGTCGAAGCGGTGGATCTTCGAGGGGTCGGGCGTCAGCCAGACCTCGTCGCCGTGATGGACCGGGACCTCGCCGGAGGCGCGGACGTTGAGGGTGCCGAGGCCCTCGGTGTGGACATGGACGAAGGTGTCGGCGCCCAGATGCTCGGCGACGCCGACCTTGCCCTTCCAGACGCCCTCGACGGGCTGGCGCGAGACGGCGATGTGCTCGGGGCGCACGCCGATCGTCTTGCAGGCGTAGCGGGTCGTCGCCTCGGGGCCGGTGACGAAGTTCATCGTCGGCGAGCCGATGAAGCCGGCGACGAAGAGGTTCTTCGGACGGCGGTAGAGCTCGAGGGGGCTGCCCACCTGCTCGATGTTGCCGGCGTTGAGGACGACGATCTTGTCGGCCATCGTCATCGCCTCGACCTGGTCGTGGGTGACGTAGATCATCGTCTTGCCGAGCGACTGGTGCAGCTCGGAGATCTCGAGCCGCATCGTGCCGCGGAGCGCGGCGTCGAGGTTGGAGAGCGGCTCGTCGAAGAGGAAGGCCGCCGGCTGGCGCACGATGGCGCGGCCGATCGCCACGCGCTGGCGCTGGCCGCCGGAGAGCTGGCCGGGGCGGCGCTCCAGGTAGTTGGTGAGGTTCAGGATGCGGGCGGCGTTGGCCACCTTCTTGTCGATGGTCGCCTGGTCCTCGCCGGCCATCTTGAGCGGGAAGGCGATGTTCTTGCCGACCGTCATGTGCGGATAGAGGGCGTAGGACTGGAAGACCATGGCGAGCTGGCGCTTGGCCGGGGCCTCGTTGGTCACGTCGCGGCCGTCGATCATGATCTTGCCGGAGGTGGTGTCCTCGAGCCCGGCGATCAGGCGCAGGAGCGTCGACTTGCCGCAGCCGGAGGGGCCGACGAAGACCACGAACTCGCCGTCCTCGATGTCGAGGTCGAGCTTCGGGATGATGACGGTGGCGCCGAAGGACTTGTTGACGTCGCGGAGCTGGATGTTGCCCATGGGTCTGTTCCCTTACTTCACGGCGCCGAAGGTCAGGCCGCGGACGAGCTGCTTCTGGCTGAACCAGCCCATGATGAGGATGGGAGCGATCGCCATCACCGAGGCCGCCGAGAGCTTGGCCCAGAAGAGGCCCTGCGGGCTGGAGAAGCTCGCGATGAAGGCGGTCAGCGGCGCTGCGTTGGTGGTGGTGAGCAGGATCGTCCAGAACGACTCGTTCCAGGCGAGGATGATGTTGAGGAGCAGCGTCGAGGCGATGCCCGGCACCGCCATCGGCGTCAGCACGTTCCAGATCTCGCCCCAGAGCGTGGCGCCGTCCATGCGCGCCGCCTCGAGGATCTCGCCGGGGATCTCGCGGAAGTAGGTGTAGAGCATCCAGATGATGATCGGCAGGTTGATCAGCATCAGCACGATGGTGATGCCGATATGGGTGTCGAGGAGCCCCATCCAGATGAAGAGCAGGTAGATCGGCACCAGCACCGCCGCCGCCGGCATCATCTTGGTGGAGAGCATCCACATCAGCACGTCCTTGGTCCGCTTCGTCGGCGAGAAGGCCATCGCCCAGGCGGCGGGGATGCCGACGATCAGGCCGAGAACCGTGGATCCGACGGCGATGATCACCGAGTTCATGAACGGCTTGAAGTAGTTCTGCTGGGTCTGGACGGCGTGGTAGGCCTCCAGCGTGAAGGACGGGAAGAGCGTGAAGCCGCTGATCGCCTCCTGCTCCGTCCGGAGCGAGGTGATGATCGTGTAGAGGATCGGGAAGAAGATGATCAGGGCCACGACCCAGGCGGCGATCGTGTAGCCGACGCGGGTGCGGGTGGGGACGGCGCGGGCCATGTCGCTCTCCTCAGTCCAGGTTCTTGCCGACGGCGCGCATCAGGAAGATCGCGACGATGTTGGCGAGCACGACCGCGACGATGCCGCCCGCCGCCGCGCCGCCGACGTCGTTCGAGAGACGCGCCGCGCGGTAGATCAGGAACGGCAGGTTGGTCGAGGCGTAGCCCGGGCCGCCGTTGGTGGTGACGAGGATCTCGGCGTAGACCCCGAGCAGGAAGATCGTCTGGATCAGCACCACGATGGTGATGGCGCGGGCCATGTGCGGCAGCGTCAGGTGCCAGAAGCGGCTCCAGATCCCGGCGCCGTCCATCTCGGCCGCCTCCTTCTGCTCGCCGTCGAGCGATTGCAGCGAGGTGAGCAGGATCAGCGTCGCGAAGGGCAGCCATTGCCAGGCGACGATGACGATGATCGAGGCGAGCGGATAGGAGGCGAACCAGTCGACCGGTTGCAGCCCGAGGAAGCGGGCGATGTCGGCGGTGACGCCGTAGCCGGGGTGGAGGATCATGTTCTTCCACACCAGCGCCGCGACGGGCGGCATGACGAAGAACGGGGAGATGACGAGGATGCGCACCACCCCCTGCCCGAAGATCGGCTGGTCGATCAGGATCGCGATGGCGATCCCGAGGCAGACGGTGATCGCCAGCACGCCGACGACGATGGCGAGCGTGTTGCGGATCGCCTGCCAGAAGGCCGGGTCGGTCAGGAAGTACTGGTAGTTCTCGAACCCGGCCCAGCCGCCGGCGGCGGGATTGAGCAGGTTGTAGTAGCGGAACGAGAAATACACCGTCATCGTGAGCGGCACGATCATCCAGATCAGCAGAAGGACGATCGCGGGCAGGCGCATCAGGCGCGCGATGCCTTCGGTCTGTCGGGTGGCCATGACGTCTCCCCCTGGGGTCGGCCGCTCGGGAACGGCGGCTCTTGCGAGGTCGGGAAGGGGCCGCCCGGACCGGTGCGGGACCGGCCGGGCGGCAGAGGCGCCGGGAGGAAGGGCGCCTTACTTGTAGCCGGCGCGCCGCATCTCGCGCTCGGTCACCGACTGCGCCTGCGCGAGCGCGTCGTCGACGCTCGACTGGCCGGCGAGGACCGCGGAGAACAGCTGGCCGACATTGGTGCCGATCGACTGGAACTCCGGGATCGCGACGAACTGGCCGCCGATATAGGGCACCGGCTTCACCGTCGGCTTGGTGATGTCGGCCGCGTCCATCGCCGCCTTGGCCTCGTCGGCGAAGCCCGCCGCGTCGAGGTAGTTCTGGTTCTCGTAGAGCGAGGTGCGGGTGCCCGGGGGCACGTTCGCCCAGCCCTCCTTCGAGGCGACGAGCTCGGTATAGGCCTTGTCGGTCGCCCACTGGATGAAGGTCTTGGCCGCCTCGGCGTTCTTCGAGCTGGTCGGGATCGCGAGGTTCCACGACCACAGCCAGTTGCCGTGGTTGTCGACGCCGTCCTTGTGCGGGTAGATCGTGTAGGCGACCTTGTCGGCGACGGTCGACTGCTTGGGATCGGACACGAACGAGCCGGCGGAGGTGGCGTCGATCCACATGCCGCACTTGCCCTGCTGGAAGAGCGTCAGGTTCTCGTTGAAGCCGTTGGACGAGGCGCCCTGCGGGCCTGCGTCCTTCATCAGGTCGGCGTAGAACTGCAGCGCGTCCTTCCACTCGGGGCTGTCGAACTGCGGCTTCCACTGCTCGTCGAACCAGCTCGCGCCGAAGGAGTTCGCCATCGAGCTGATCAGCGCCATGTTCTCGCCCCAGCCGGCCTTGCCGCGCAGGCAGATGCCGTTGACGCCCGTCGAGCGGTCGGTGATCTTGCGCGCCGCCTCGCCGATGAACTCCCAGGTCGGGTCCGCGGGCATGGTGAGCCCGGCCGCCTCGAAGAGGTCGGTGCGATACATCAGGAAGGCGCTCTCGCCGTAGAACGGCGCGGCGAAGAGCTTGCCGTCGACGGTCAGGCCGCCACGGATCGCCGGCAGCATGTCGTCGACGTCGTAGGCGGCGTCGAACTCGAGCGGCACCAGCCAGCCCTGCTTGCCCCAGATCGGCACCTCGTAGTTGCCGATGGTCAGGATGTCGTACTGGCCGCCGCCGGTGGCGATGTCGGTGGTCACCCGCTCGCGCAGGATGTTCTCCTCGAGCGTGACCCAGTTCACCGTGATGTCCGGATGCGCCTCGGTGAACGCCGAGGTCAGGCCCTGCATCCGGATCATGTCGCCGTTGTTGACCGTCGCGATCGTGATCGTCTGCGCCTGCGCCGCCACGGCGAGCCCGAGGACGGACGCCGCCCCCAGAAGTAGGGTGATCGTTCTCATGATTCCTCCGGTTGGTCTGCCCTTCATGGGCATTTGCTATCGTTGTGGGCAATTACTCATGCACGGCGGCGAGTCTGTCAAGCAGATCCTTAACGCGGTCCGCGTCGCGGGCGTCCGGAAAATCGCTCATGCGAGCAGGGCCTCCGCCGTGGCCTCGTCCGTGACGACGGCGTTGGCGAGGCCGCCGCGCAGCGCGGCGCGCAGCGGCGCGATCTTGCGGGGTCCCTTGGCGATCGCGAAGACGGTGGCGCGGTCGCGCGGCGGGATCGGAGCGCTGGCCACCCGGCGGTTGACCCCGTCGGTGAGGAGCCGCCCTTCCCCGTCGAAGGCCCAGCCGCAGATCTCGCCCTCCGCCCCCGCCGCCTTCAGCGCGTAGAGGTCCTCGCGGCCGAGGAAGCCGTCGACGAAGAGCGGCGCCGCGTCGTCCATCTCGCCGACCCCGATGAAGGCGACGTCGGCCGCCGCGGCGAGCTCGAGCGTCGAGCGGATCAGCGCCAGTCCGTGCATGACCGCCCGCTCCTCCTCGGAGGCGAGAAACACCGGAAGCGGCAGGGGAAAGCGCCGCGCCGTCACCGCTTCCGCCATGGAGAACACCACGTTGTAGTACGCGGCCGATCCGTCGGGGCCGATGCTCCCGGTGAGCGACACGACGCGGTGCTGCGGGCAGGAGATCGGCGGCAGGTGCTCGACCACCGACTTCAGCGTCCGCCCGCTGCCGATGCCGACCACCAGCGGATCCGGCCGGCCGAGCCAGCGCATCATCTCCGCGGCGCCGGCCTCGCCGATGCCGGCGAGGCCGGCGGCGTCGTCCGGGTCGGTGGGGACCACCTCGGCCCCGCGCAACCCGTAGCGCTCGCGCAGCCGCGCGCCGAGCTCGAGGCAGCGGGCGATCGGGTGGTCCATCCAGACCTTGACGAGGCGCGCCTCGACGGCGAGGGACACCAGCCGCTGCGCCGCCTGGCGCGAGATGCCCATCTGCGCCGCCACCTCGTCCTGGGTCCGCCCGGCGATGTAGTAGAGCCAGCCGGCGCGGGCGGCGTCGTCGAGGCGGTCGGTGGCGGCGCGGGCTCGCGACATGAGGTCGCCCCTTCGGTCATTCGCCCGCAGAATGAACAAACGCCCGCGAAACGCAAGCGCATCGCTCCGGGGGTCGCCGTGCGTCGCGCGACGCGACCTATCCGGATCGCGAGCGGCGCGCGCGCGGATCGACGCCCACCACCAGCGCGGCGGCGATCCCGTCGCGGCGCATCTCGACGTCGGCGAGGGTGGCGGAGCCGCCGGCGGCGGCGATGCGGTCGTTGGCGTTGAAGGTGGTCGGCCGGCCGCCGCGGCCGTCGTAGGGCGCGACCTCGGCGTAGACCCGGCGGCTCAGCGCGTCGGGGAAGAAGAGCTGGCTGGTCAGCACGCGGCCGCCGTCGAGCCGCGCCTTGAAGTGGATGTGCGGGGCCCGTCCGGGATACCAGCCGGGATAGAGCGTGCGGAACCGCGCCACCCCGTCGGCGCCGGCGGGCTGCGCGCCGCGCAGGAAGGTGGTCCCCGGGCGCTGGCCGACGCCCGAATAGGCCCCGAGCGCGTCGCATTGCCAGATCTCGACCCGGGCGCCGGGGATGGGCGCGCAGTCGGCGTCGACCACCTGCAGGGCGAGCTCGACCGGCAGGCCGGGCAGGCCCTCGGTCACGTCGGCGCGGTCGAGGCGCGGGTCGAGGTAGAACGGCCCCTCGGTCAGCTCCGGCGTCGCCCGGCAGACCTCCGCGGCGATCAGCCCGGGCGCGCGCGCCGCCCGCGCCGCGGCCCAGGGACCGGCGGGCGCGGCCAGGGCGGCCCAGGGGGCCGCGGGGGCGAGCGCGAGGGCGGCGAGGAGGCGGCGGCGGAACGGCCGGGCGGGAGGGTCGTCGCGGGTCATTCCCCTACCCTGCCCCGCTCGCGGGCGTTCGCGGCCTCACGATCGCGCGACGCGGGCCGGCGCGGCCCGGGCAAAGGTTAATTCTTCGCGTGAATGAACGTTCATTCTCGTGTATAGGGGCCGAGTCGCGCGCGGCTCGCGCGGCGGCGCGGGGGACGGGGTTTGGAAGAGGCAGGGAGCGATCCGCGGGCGCTGGGGATACTCGACAGCGTCAAGGCGATCTTCGCCAGCAAGGGCTTCGACGGGGCGTCGATGCAGGACCTCGCGCGCGCCGCCGGCATGAGCGCGGGCAACTTCTACCGCTACTTCCCGTCGAAGAGCGCGATCATCGAGGCGATGGTCGAGCGCGAGCTCGACGAGGTGCGGGCCAAGTTCCGCGCCATCCTGCGCTCGCCCGACCCGCTCGCCACCTTCCGCGCCACCGTCGCCGAGCGCATCGCCTGCGGCGACGTCTGCGACGCGGCGATGTGGGCCGAGATCGAGGCGGCGGCCACCCGCAGGCCCGAGTTCGCCGCCCTCCTCGACCGCGTCGAGGACGAGATCGTGCGCAGCCTCGTCGCGGTCTTCGCCCGCATCGGCGGACTGAGCGAGGCCGCGGCGGCCGCCCGGTTCGGCGCCCATGCCGGGCTGGTGCTGATGCTCGTGCAGAGCGTGTCGCTGCGCTGCGGCGCGCGCCGGGCGCCGGGCGCCAACGACGAGATGGTCGCGCTGGTCGAGCGCACCATCTCCTTCATCCTGTCCGAGGTCCTCCTCGCCGGCCGGCCGGCCGAAGCGGCCGCCGCATCCTGAGAACGCGCATGCGCCTGATCCTTCTCCCCGCGCTCCTCCTCCTCGCGCTCGCCCCGGCCGCCCGGGCGAGCGACGACGCCGCCCCCGCCCTCGCCGAGGCCGGCGCGCCCGCGATCACCGTCTCCACGGTCGCGACCGCCCACCTCGTCGACCGCGTGCGCGGCTCCGGCATGATCGGCCCCGTCGAGCAGGTGCTGGTCTCCCCGCAGATCGAGGGCCAGGCCATCGAGTCGATCGAGGTCGAGGTCGGCGACTGGGTCGAGGCCGGCCAGGTGATGGCCCGGCTCTCCGACGCGGCGCTCCAGCTCCAGCACAGCCAGCTCGAGGCGAGCCGCGCCACCGCCGAGGCGACGATCGCGCAAGGCGAGGCGCAGCTCGCCGAGGCCGAGGCGCTGCGCGACGAGGCGCTGCGCGACCGCGACCGCGCGGTCAGCCTCGCCGCCCGCGGCGCCGCCTCGGGCGCGGCCGCCGACACCGCCCGCTCGACCGCGGCGGCGGCGGCGGCGCGGATGAACGCCGCGGCGCAGGGGCTGAACGCGGCCCGCGCCCAGCTCCGCCTCGTCGACGCCCAGCTCGCCGACATCGACCTCCAGCTCCGCCGCACCGCCGTCGCGGCGCCGGTCGCCGGCCGGGTCACCGAGCGCGACGCCACCATCGGCGCCATCGCCAGCATGGCCGGCGAGCCGCTCTTCGCCATCGTGCGCGACGGCGCGCTCGAGCTCCGCGCCGACGTCGCCGAGCAGGACCTGCTGAAGCTCGCCCCCGGCCAGAAGGCGCAGCTCGGCATCGTCGGCCTCGCCGGGCCAGTCGGCGGCGAGATCCGCCTCGTCGAGCCGACGGTGAACGAGACCTCGCGCCTCGGCCGCGTCCGCATCGCCATCGACGATTCCGCCCGCGTCCGCTCCGGCATGTTCGCGGACGCCGAGATCCGCGTCCGCGAGGCCGAGGCGCTCGCCGTGCCGATCTCGGCGGTGAACGACGGCGCGGTGCTGCGCGTCACGGGCGACGTGCTCGAGAGCGCCCGGATCGTCACGGGCATCCGCGACGGCGGCCTCGTCGAGGTGGTCGACGGCCTCGCCGCCGGCGACGTGGTGGTGACCAAGGCCGGGGCCTTCGTGCGGCCCGGCGACCGGATCAACCCGGTGCCGGCCGCCGCGACGGCCGCGCCCACGGCGGAGGCGCGGCCGTGAACTTCTCCGCCTGGGCGATCCGCAAGCCGATCGCGCCCCTCCTCGCCTTCGCGATGCTGCTGCTCCTCGGCTGGCAGAGCTTCAACACGCTGCCGATCACCCGCTTCCCCAACATCGACGTGCCGCTCGTCGCCGTCACCGTCGCGCAGGAGGGCGCGGCGCCCGCCGAGCTGGAGACCCAGGTCACCAAGGAGATCGAGGACGCCGTCGCCGGCATCGCCGGCGTCAAGAACGTCAACTCCACGATCAGCGACGGCATGTCGCAGACGCTGATCGAGTTCCGCATGGAGGTCCCGACCGACCAGGCGGTGCAGGACGTCAAGGACGCCATCGACCAGATCGTCGGCGACCTGCCCGGCGACATCGAGGCGCCGACGGTCACCCGCATCGACGTCGAGGGCCAGGCGATCCTCACCTTCGCGGTCTCCTCGCCCGACATGTCGATCGAGGAGCTGTCGTGGTTCGTCGACGACACCATCTCGCGGGCGCTGCAGGGCAGGCCCGGCATCGGCCGGATCGACCGCTACGGCGGCGCCGACCGCGAGATCCGCATCGAGCTAGACCCGGCCCGGCTCGACAGCTACGGCATCACCGCGGCGATGGTGAACGCCCAGCTCCGCGAGACCAACGCCAACCTCGGCGCCGGCCGCGGCAAGGTCGGCGGCCAGGAGCAGGCGATCCGCGCCCTCGGCGACGCCGCCTCCGCCGACAGCCTCGCGGACACGACCATCGCGCTGCCCTCGGGCCGCTTCGTCCGGCTCGGCGACCTCGGCGAGGTGATCGACACCTACGAGGAGCCGCGCTCCTTCGTCCGCGTCGACGGCAAGCCTGTGGTCACCTTCGCGGTCTTCCGCGCCAAGGGCGCGAGCGAGGTCTCCGTCGCCGAGACGGTCAACGCGACGCTCGCCGACCTGCGCGCCGCGCATCCCGAGGTGTCGATCACGCTCGCCGACGACACGGTGTTCTACACCTACGGCAACTACGAGGCGGCGCTGCACACGCTCTTCGAGGGCGCGCTCCTCGCCGTGCTCGTCGTGCTCCTCTTCCTGCGCAACTGGCGGGCGACGCTGATCACCGCGGTGGCGCTGCCGCTCTCGGCGATCCCGACCTTCTGGCTGATGGACCTGCTCGGGTTCTCGCTCAACCTCGTGAGCTTCCTCGCCATCACGCTCGCCACCGGCATCCTCGTCGACGACGCCATCGTCGAGATCGAGAACATCTCGCGCCATATCCGCATGGGCAAGACCCCCTACCGCGCCGCGGTCGAGGCGGCCGACGAGATCGGCCTCGCCGTCATCGCCACGACGATGACCATCGTCGCGGTGTTCGTCCCCGTGTCGTTCATGCCCGGCATCCCCGGCCAGTACTTCCGCCAGTTCGGCCTCACCGTCGCCATCGCGGTGATCTTCTCGCTGCTGGTCGCGCGCCTCATCACGCCGATGATGGCGGCCTACCTGATGCGCGACAGCGACGCCGCCGACCATGGCGAGCCGAAGGACGGGCCGTTCATGCGCGCCTACCTCTGGCTGGTGCGCACCACGCTCCGGGCGCGCTACCTGACGCTCCTCGCCGCCATCGGCGTCCTCGCGGTGTCGCTGTTCTTCATGCTGCGCATCCCGGGCAGCTTCATCCCGCCGGAGGACGTCTCGCGCATCCCGATCAGCGTCGAGCTGCCGCCCGGCGCGACGCTCGCCGAGACCGAGGTCGCCGTCGACCGGGTGCGCGAGCTCGTCGGCGGCGTCGAGGGGGTCGACAGCGTCTTCGTCCTCGGCGGCGCCTCGCCGACCGGCGACCTCGACGTGCGCCGCGCCTCGGTCACCGCGCTCCTCGAGAAGCTCGACCACTCGATCCTGCGCAAGCTCGCCTCCGGCCTGCGCGACATTCCCGTCCTCGGCGCCCTCGTGCCCGAGATCGCGCCGCACGGCCGCCTGCGCCCGCAGAGCCAGATCGAGGCGGAGATCTTCGACAAGCTCGCCACGGTGCCCGACATCCGCGCCTTCAAGCTCAACGACCGCGGCGAGCGCGACCTCTCCTTCAGCGTGCTCTCCTCCGACGAGGCGAGCCTCGCCGAGGCGGTCGGCCGGCTCGAGGCGGCGCTGCGCGGCGATCCGCTCCTCGCCGACGTCGCCTCCGAGGGCGCCCTGCCCCGCCCGGAGATCCAGGTCACTCCCCGCCTCGCCGAGGCGGCCCGGCTCGGGGTGACCACCCGGCAGATCGCCGAGACGGTGCGGGTCGCCACCATCGGCGACATCGACGCGGCGCTCGCCAAGGTCTCGGTCGACGACCGGCTGATCCCGGTGCGGGTGCAGCTCTCCGAGGACGTCCGCACCGACATCGGCCGCATCGCGGCGCTGAAGGTCACCACCGCCTCCGGCGCGACCGTGCCGCTCAACGCGGTGGCCGACGTGGTGGTCGCCGAGGGCCCGAACAGCATCGAGCGGCTGAACCGCCAGCGCCTCGCCACCATCGGCGCGAACCTGCCTCCCGGCGTCGCGCTCGGCACCGCCTCGGCGCGGTTCAACGAGCTGACCCGCGCGGTCGAGCTCCCCCCCGGCGTGCGCATCGCCGAGGCGGGCGACGCCGAGATCCAGGCCGAGATGCAGCAATCCTTCGGCAACGCGATGGTCATGGGCCTGATGCTGGTGCTGACGGTGCTGATCCTCTTGTTCCACAGCGTGATCCAGCCCTTCACCATCCTGTTCTCGCTGCCGCTGGCGCTCGGCGGCGTGGCGGCGGCGCTGATCGTGACCGGCAACGCCATCTCGATGCCGGTGCTGATCGGCTTCCTGATGCTGATGGGCATCGTGACGAAGAACGCCATCCTGCTCGTCGACTTCGCCATCGAGATGCGGGCGCAGGGCATGGACCGGGTGACCGCGCTGATCGAGGCCGGCCACAAGCGGGCGCGCCCCATCGTGATGACCTCTATCGCCATGTCGGCGGGGATGCTGCCCTCGGCGCTCGGCGTCGGCGAGGGCGGCGCCTTCCGCGCCCCGATGGCGATCGCGGTGATCGGCGGCATCATCGTCTCGACGCTGCTCAGCCTCGTGGTGGTGCCGTCGTTCTTCCTGATCATGGACGACCTGCAGCGGCTGCTCGCCCGGGTCTTCGGCCGCTTCGTCGGCCGCAAGGAGCCCGATCCGGAGACGCGGTCGCCCGAGGAGGTCGCCGCCGCGCTCACCGCCAGCGAGAGCGAGATCGACGCCCTGCGCCAGCGCATCGACCGCCTGGAGAACCCGCCCCCCGGCGGCCGCAGCGGCCTGCACGTGGCCTGACGCCGACCACGCCGGCCGCCGGCGCGGCGAAGGCGGCGCTTTCGCCCGTCGCGCCGATGCCTCGCGGGCGGTCAGAGCCGGCAAGGGTCCAGCCCGCGTCACGCGGGCCTCGTGACCCCCTGCGCGACGGTGAAGCCGAAGCCCGCCCGGAACCAGGTCGCGACGCCGACGCCAGACGGATTTGACCCGCGGCAAATCCGTCCGCGATCGCCCCTGCGGGGGGCGAGCGCGTTGCCGCGCTCGCCGGGGCGATCACGGACGGATTGCGCGCTTCCGGAGAAATCTTCACCCCTGACGGCTTCCGCGCGCAACCGCGCTCCAGCCGTCGGCGCGGCGAAAGCCGTGCTTTCGCTTGTCGCGCCGGGCCTCGCGGGCAAGCCCGCTTCGGTCGCTCGGGGCCGCGTGGATCCGGCAGGGCAGGCGTCGTGCAATGTGGTCACGCGCCAGACTGCACGACAGTGGAGAGAAACCCCGGTCGGGAGAGTGCGGGACGGCGCCGCCAGACGGATTTGACCCGTGGCAAATCCGTCCGCGATCGCCCCTCGGGGGGCGAGCGCGATTCCGCGCTCGCCGGGGCGCTCACGGACGGATTGCGCGCGACGGAAAAATCTGGACCCCCTACGGCTTACGCGCCAACGCGCTCCAGCCGTCGGCGCGGCGAAAGCAATGCTTTCGCTTGTCGCGCCGCAGCCTCGCGGGCAGAGCCCGCTTCGGTCGGGGGGAGCGACGCGGCCTCGGGCGGCGACCGGCTCCTGTCGTGCAGTCTGGTCACGCGGGTAATCTCCCATTTACCCCTACGTAGAATCAATGGCTTACGCAATTTTCACGCGTGAACAGCCTCGGCTCGCGGCCGGCTCGCCCGTCCGCCCTCAGCCGGCCATCGCGCTCCAGCACGGCAGCAGGTCGCCCGGGGCCGGGGTCGCCGCGTGGACGCCGCGGGCGATCGCCCGGGCGAGGCACAGCGCGGCGGCGTGGCCGAGCTCGGCGCGGCGGCGGGGATGGACCTCGCCGGGGGCGCCCGTCGCCACGGCGAAGACGAGGTCGCCGTCGCTGATCGAGTGCGACGGCACCAGCGCCCGGGCGATGCCGTCCTGCGCCGCCTCGGCCATCCGCCGCGCCGCCGCCTTGTCGAGCCCGGCGTCGGTCGCGACGATGGCGATCGTGGTGTTGCCGGCGTGGAAGCCCGGGCCCGGCTTGCCCGGCGGCATCCCCGGCGCGACGCGCCGGCCCGCAGGCCCGAGCCCGCCGAACTCGTCGCCGATCTCGAAGACCCCCGCCCAGAACTCCCGCCCGCCCGGCACCACCGCCTCGCCCATGGCGTTGACCGCGACGAGCGCCCCCACCGTCTCGCCGGTCGCGAGCCGCAGCGACGCCGAGCCGAGCCCGCCCTTGAGGCGCGCCGTCATCGCCCCCGTCCCCGCCCCGACGGAGCCGAGCGCGAAATCCTCCGCCGCGGCGGCCAGCGCCGCGGCCCCGAGGCCGCGATAGGGGTTGACCGCCCAGGCCTTGTCGCCGCCGTTCGCAAGGTCGAAGAGGATCGCCGCCGGCACGATCGGCACCCGATGCCCCCCGGCCGGATAGCCGCGCCCCGCCGCGGCCAGCGCGTCCGCCACGCCGGAGCCCGCGTCGAGCCCGAAGGCCGAGCCGCCGGCGAGCACGATCGCGTCGACCGCCTCGACCAGCAGCCCCGGCGCGAGCAGGTCGGTCTCCCGCGTCCCCGGCGCGCCGCCCATCACGTGGACGGCCGCGGTGAACGGCCGATCCGCCGTCAGCACCGTCGCCCCGGACTTCAGCCGCGCCTCGGCGGCGTTGCCCACCCGCAGCGGGGCCACGTCGGTGATCAGGTTGCGCGGGCCCGGGACCATGGGGACCATCGCCTCAGATGCACCGCCCGCCGTCGACCTCGAGCGCCACGCCGGTCAGCATCGAGGCCTCGTCCGAGCACAGGAACGCCGCCGCGTGGCCGAGATCCTGCGGCGTCGAGAACCGGCCGAGCGGGATCGTCGCGAGGAACTTCGCCCGCATCTCCGGGGTGTCCTCGCCGAGGAAGCTCTTGAGGAGCGGCGTCTCGCCCGCCACCGGGCAGAGCGCGTTGACCCGCAGCCCGAAGGGCGCGAGCTCCACCGCCATCGCCTTGGTGGCGGTGATCATCCAGCCCTTCGAGGCGTTGTACCAGCTGAGCCGCGGCCGCGGGCTCAGCCCCGCCGTCGAGGCGATGTTGAGGATCGCCCCCCGCCCCCGCGCCTTCATCTCCGGCACCACCCGGCGGGCCGTCAGGTAGACCGACTTGGCGTTCACCCGCAGCACCCGGTCGAACTCGTCCTCGGCGACGTCCTCGAGCGGCGTCGGCAGGTGGGTCACCCCGGCGTTGTTCACCAGGATGTCGAGCGGCCCGAGCGCGCCGAGCGCCGTCGAGATCATGTGCCCGACGCTGTCGCCGTCCGAAACGTCGGCCACCACGAACTGCGCGTCCAGCACGCAGGCCATCGCCTCGACCGCCTCGGCGTTGACGTCGGCGATCATCACCGCCGCGCCCTCGGCGCGGAACGCCCGCGCGATCCCCGCCCCGAACCCCGAGGCGCCGCCCGTCACCAGCGCGGTCCTGCCTTCCAGCCGCACGAGCCGCCTCCCGATCCGAAACGCGCCCGGCGAGATTGCGGGCCGCCCCGGCGGAATGCAAGCGACGCGGCCCCTCGGACGCCGGGTCATGCGCGCCTTTGCGCAGAGCGGCGTCGGCTCGCCGATCGCCGCCGCGCTCGACGGCTTCATCGGCAGCACCGCGGTCGGCCACGACAAAGGCGCCGCGGCCGAGGAGATCATGAGCCGGGTCAGTCCGCCGGAGATCCGCGGCCGCCGCGCGGCCGAGCAGAAGCTCTTCCGCGACGGCGTACACCCCGACCGGGCGATGCCGGACTATCCGGTCGAGGGCAAGGGCAAGGGCAAGGTCACCGCCAGGCCCCTGCGCAGCCTGCCCGCCGGCGACGTCGCTGCGATGGCGCGCCCCGGCCGACCGGGGGCGGCCCCGCCTCAATGCGCCATCAGCACCGGGACGCCGGTCGAGCGGATCGTGCTCGTCGTGGTGCCGCCGAAGATGCGCTGGCGCAGCCGCGAATGCCCGAAGCCGCCCATCACGATCAGGTCGGCCCCGATGTCGACCGCGGCGCGCTGCAGGATCTCCGCGACCTCGCGCCCCTCCTTGGGCACCCGCCGCACCTCGACGCTGATGTCGTGCCGGCCCAGATAGGCCGCGAGATCGGCCCCCGGCTCCGGCCCGTGCCCCTCGAAGGAGGGCACCGGGTCGATCAGCACCGCGACCACCGCCTCGGCCCCGCGCATCAGCCCGATCGCGTCCAGCACCGCCTTCGACGCCTCGACGCTCGCGTCCCAGGCGATCATGATCCGCCGCGCCGCCGGGAAGGCGCAGTCGCCCTTCGGCAGCAGCAGCACCGGCCGGCCCGATTCGAAGAGCGCGCCGTTGATCACCCAGCTCTGCGCCAGCTCGACGTCGGCGACCTCCGGGGTGATCAGCGTCAGGTCGGCGTAGCGCGCATAGCGCGCCACCAGCGTCGCGATGGCGCCCCGGTCGACGTATTGCGACTGCGCCGTGAACGGGGCGCCGCGCTCGCGCAGCCGCGCCTCGATCGCCTGCGCCCGCTCGCGCGCCAGATCCTGCCCGTCGCGGATCTCGTTGGCCCAGATGTCGTTCGACACCACCCCGTAGGGCGAGGACGGCGGCGGCGGCGCGACGCCGAGCGCGAGGATGACCAGATGCGCGCCGAGCCCCTCGGCGATGCGCGCGGCGCGATCGATCTCCGCGTCGTCCTGCTCCACGCCCACGACGAGAAGGATGGTCCTGAAGTCCATGGCGGTTCTCCCTCCGGGCCTGGCTCCGGGTTAGCGCGCGCGCCCCGCCGCGGCAATGCGATACATCAATGTCCAATCGCCCGCGGGGCGTGCTAGGCTCGCCCGAGTCCCAAGGGAGAGCCGACGATGGCGTTCGAGGCGCTGAAGGTGCAGATCGCGAGGATCCTCGACGAGATCGAGCGCCAGCCGGAGGATCCGCACGCGCTGCAGGAGAGCCTGCGCGAGAAGCTCGCCGAGATGCGCGACCTCGGCCTGCCGCTCCCCCAGGACCTCGTCGAGCTGGAGGCGGCGCTGGAACAGGGCCTCGAGCTGCCGGCCCTCGACGGCGAGCCCGACGAGGAGGCCTGAGCCCGCGGGCCTCGCCGTGAGGCCGCCGCGCGACGAGCCTTAGCGCCCCCCGGCCCCCGGCCGCGCCCCCTTGCCGGCTGTCGCCTCTCCACCCCCGCCATTCGCCCGGGCGCATTGCGCCCGCCGCGCCCGCAGACTAGGGCTGCGCGCCATGGACGCGTCGGACCAGAACACCATCGGCCGGCACGTCGTTCGGACGCTCGTCCTCGCCTGGCCGATGATCCTCAGCCGCGTCGGCATCGTCACGATGTTCGCCATCGACGTCGTCGTGCTCGGCCGCGCCGGGGCGGAGGAGCTCGCCGACTACGTCCTCGGCCTCTCGATCAACGACAGCCTCGTCGGCATGACCATCGGCCTGATGATCGGCGTGCCCGTCCTCGTCGCCCGCTCCGCCGGGGCCGGCGACGACGCCGCCGCGGGGCGGATCTGGCGGCGCGGCCTCGGCTTCGCCGTCGCCGTCGGCCTCTTCCTCGCGCTCGCGCTGCAATGGGCCGAGCCGGTCTACCTGCTCTCCGGCCAGACGCCGGAGCTCGCCGCCCGCGCCGCGCGGGTCACCCGGCTCGTCGCCCTCGGCCTGCCCTGCATCGCCGCCTACGCGGTCAGCGCCTCGCTCCTCGAGGCGCTGCACCGGCCGGGCGTGGCGCTCGTCGCCATCCTCATCGCCAACATCGCCAATCTCGGGCTGAACGTCCTCCTCGTCTTCGGCGCCGGCCCGATCCCGCCGCTCGGCGCCCCCGGCGCCGCGCTCGGCAGCGCCTGCGTCAGCCTCGGGCTCGCCGTCGGCATGGCGGCCTACGTGCGCTTCTTCTTCCCCGGGCGGGAGCGCTACGGCATCCTCAACCCCGGCGTCGCGCCGCCCTTCCGCCAGCAGGTCCGGCTCGGCCTCGCGTCGGGGACCTCGTTCCTGTTCGAGGCCGGGGCCTTCACCATCGTCACCCTGCTCGTCGGCCGGCTCGGCGTGCTGCCGCTCGCCGCCCACGGCGTGCTCTTCCAGTTCCTGGCGCTCACCTTCATGGTCGCCTTCGGCATCGCCGGAGCGACGCAGGTGCGGGTCGGCAACGCCTGGGGGCGGCGCGACGCCCGCGGCATCGCCATGGCCGGCTGGACCGGGCTGGCGCTGGCCGCCCTCCTCACCGGCGCGGCGACGCTCGCCTATGCGAGCTTCCCCGCGGCGGCGATCGGCGCCTTCACCGACGACCCGGCCGTCCTCGCCGCCGCGATCCCCGTCATGTTCTGGGTGGCGCTCGCCACCGTGTTCGACGGCGGCCAGTCGGTGATGAACGCCGCCTGCCGCGGCCGCGGCGACGCCTGGCTGCCGACGCTCCTGCATTTCGGCAGCTACTGGCTGGTGCTCGTGCCGCTCGCCTGGGCGCTCGCCTTCCCCGCCGGCCAGGGCCTCGCCGGCATCTACCAGGCGATCGGCATCGCCAGCGTCGTCTCGCTGACCGCGCTGGCCCTGCGCTTCCGCCGGCTCAGCCGCGGAACGCCGTGACCTCGATCTCGACCTTCATCTCCGGCCGGATCAGCGCCGCGACCACCGTCGAGTTCGCCGGCCGCACCTCCCCGAGCGCGGCCCTGAGCGCCGGCCCGATCGCCGGATGGTCCGCCGGATCCGCGAGATAGATCACCGTCCGCACCACGTCCGCAAACGAGAACCCCGCCTCCGCGAGCGCCTTGCCGATGGTGGCGAGCGCATTCTCCGCCTGCCGCCCCGGGTCCTCCGGCATCGACATCGTGACGTAGTCGTATCCCGTGGTCCCGGCGACGAAGCACCAGTCCCCCTGCACGACGGCGCGGCTATAGGCGAACTCGGCCTCGAAGGGCGATCCGGTCGAGATCAGGCGGCGGGTCACGGGTGCGGTCTCCTGTTGCGGACGCGCCCACATAGCGGCGACGCCCCCGCCCGCGCAATGCGCCGCCGCAGATCGAGGGCCGCCTCGGGGGCCGCCGGCATCCGATGTCGCGCAGCCTCTCCGGCGCCTCGACCGGGCAAGCCCCGCCGGAGGCGGCGCCCTGACGGCGGCCGCCGCCGTTAACCGCCCGTAAAAAAGTGGCAAGCCGGATTCCGGCCGGATTCCAGCCGCCACACTGCACGACACCTGTCTGCCCTGCTGACTCCACGAGGCCCCGAGCGACCGAAGCGGGCTTGCCCGCGAGGCCCGGCGCGACAGGCGAAAGCATGGCTTTCGCCGCGCCGACGGCTGGAGCGCGGTTGCGCGCGGAAGCCGTGAGGGGCGCAGATTTCTCCGGAAGCGCGCAATCCGTCCGTGAGCGCCCCGGCGAGCGCGGAATCGCGCTCGCCCCCCGAGGGGCGATCGCGGACGGATTTGCCACGGGTCAAATCCGTCTGGCATCGGCGTCGCGACCTGCTTCCGGCCGGGCTTCGGCTCTACTGTCGTGCAGTGTGCCAGCCGCGTTCCAGCCCGGGTTTTTCCCGCCGTTCCAACCGGATGGCCGCCGTCCCGGCGAGAAGCGCGGTTTCCTGCGGAATCCGCCCGCTTTCCAACGTCCGGCGCCGCGGCTATACGCGCGCGCCATGAGCCTCAACCCGCCCAACCTGCGCCCGGACCTCGCGCCGGCCCCGCGCCTCGACCCCGGCCCCCGCGGCCCCGGCCCGCGCATCGGCATGGTCTCGCTCGGCTGCCCCAAGGCGCTGGTCGACAGCGAGCGCATCCTGACCCGCCTGCGGGCGGAGGGCTACGCGATCTCGCCCGATTACGCCGGGGCGGACGCGGTGATCGTCAACACCTGCGGCTTCCTCGACAGCGCCAAGGCCGAGAGCCTCGAGGCGATCGGCGAGGCGATCGCGGCGAACGGGCGCGTCATCGTCACCGGCTGCCTCGGGGCGGAGGCGGAGACGATCCGCGCGGCGCATCCCGCCGTGCTGGCGGTGACCGGCCCGCACCAGTACGAGGCGGTGCTCGACGCCGTCCACGACGCAGCGCCGCCGGCGCCCGATCCGTTCGTCGACCTGATCCCGGCCTCGGGCATCAGGCTGACGCCGCGGCACTACGCCTATCTAAAGATTTCCGAGGGCTGCAACCACAAGTGCAGGTTCTGCATCATTCCGGACATGCGCGGCCGGCTGGTGAGCCGGCCGGCCCGGGCGGTGCTGCGCGAGGCGGAGAAGCTGGTCGCGGACGGGGTGCGCGAGCTGATCGTCATCAGCCAGGACACCTCCGCCTACGGCGTCGACCGCAAGCATGACGCTACCCCCTGGCGCGACCGCGACGTCCGCGCCCACATCGTCGACCTCGCCCGCGAACTCGGCGCGCTCGGCGCCTGGGTGCGGCTGCAATACGTCTACCCCTACCCGCACGTCCGCGACCTGATCCCGCTGATGGCCGACGGCCTCGTCCTCCCCTATCTCGACATCCCCTTCCAGCACTCGCATCCGGACACGCTCCGCCGCATGGCCCGCCCGGCGGCCTCGGCGCGGACGCTCGACGAGATCGCCCGCTGGCGCGCCGCCTGCCCGGACATCGCGCTGCGCTCGACCTTCATCGTCGGCTTCCCCGGCGAGACCGAGGCGGAGTTCCGGCACCTCCTGGACTGGCTCGACGAGGCCCGGCTCGACCGGGTCGGCTGCTTCCAGTACGAGAACGTCGCCGGCGCCCGCGCCAACGCCCTCCCCGACCACGTGCCCGCCGAGGTGAAGCAGGAGCGTTGGGACCGCTTCATGGAGAAGGCCCAGGCGATCAGCGCCGCGAAGATGGCGGCCAAGGTCGGCCGCACCCTCGAGGCGCTGGTCGACGAGGTCGACGCCGAGGGCGCGACCTGCCGCACCTGGGCCGACGCGCCGGAGATCGACGGGTCGCTCTTCATCGACGAGGGCTTCGAGGGGCTGCGCTCCGGAGACCTCGTCCAGGTCGAGGTCGAGGAGGCCGCGGACTACGACCTCTGGGGCCGCCTCGCCGCGCCGCCGGCCCGCCAGGGTCAGTCGGAGGGAGCGGCGTAGCGCGGGAAGAGCACCCGCTCCTCGGCGTAGATATGGGCGATCAGGTCGTCGGCGAGCCGCTCCAGCGCCGCGCAGAGCCGGGAGCATTCCTCCGGCGCGTCGGCCGGGGCGCGGTAGCCGTTCGAAAGCTGCTCCATGCGCACGAGGAACTCGACGTTGTCGTCGTGCTCGGCCCGCATGACGGCGATCCCCGCCGCCAGCCGCGGGCTCGGACCCTCCTGCATCAGCGGGAAGATGCAGTACTCCTCCCGCAGCATGTGCTCCTCCTGGCTCGACGCCAGCTCGGCGAGCAGCCCGGCCACCCCGTGCGGCGCGTCCCGACGCTCCCGCGCCGCCGCCTCGACCGCGCGGGCCTGCGCGACGAGCTGCGGCAGCGTCGCGCGGAAGGCGGCATGCTGGGAGAGCGCGAGCCGGATCAGCGTCTCGCTCGGGACGAAATCGAGCCCGTCCGCCATGACCGCCGCGCCCCGGGAATTGGGTTCCGATCGGCCGACGAGCATGGCTCCTCCATCAAGAGACGAAATACGCATCTAGGATTCCACTTATGCGCGAAAGAGGGATTGATGGGAAGCGCTTTCTGCGCCACATCGTTCACATGCGCCTGACGCTCTTCACCGACTACGGCCTGCGGACGCTGATGCGGCTCGCCGCGGAGCCGGCGCAGATCTTCACCACCGAGGCGATCGCCGCGGAGCTGCGCCTGTCGCGCCACCACCTGACCAAGGTGGTGGGCTCGCTCGCCCGGGCCGGCTACGTCGAGACGTTGCGCGGCGCGGGCGGCGGCTTCCGGCTGGCGCGCCCGGCCGGCGACATCTCGATCGGCGCGGTGGCGCGCCGCCTCGAGGCGGGCCAGCCGCTCGTCGAATGCTTCCGCGACGACGGCGGGGCCTGCACGCTCACCCCCCGCTGCCGGCTCAAGGGGCGGCTCTTCTCGGCGCGCGAGGCCTTCTTCCGCGAGCTTGACGCGATGACCCTCGCCGAATGCGTGCTATCCGCGACCGGGCCCGAGGGGCTCGCCGCCGCGCCAGACGCCGCGGAGGGCCAGCCGGTCGTCGAGATGGACGAGATCGGCGCGCGCCCCGGGCGCCAGCCGGCCGAGGTCGCGCCGGCCGAGGACGTCGGCCGGCGCGGCCGTCGCCAGCGCCAGCGCGGCCGCGAGGTCGAGACCGACCTCGCCCGTTAGGGTGCGGATGCAGTGGGGAAGGTCGCAGTCGGCCCCCGCCAGCGTGCCGTCCTCCAGCGTCAGCCGGCCGTCGCGGCGCAGGATCCGCCGGCCGCCGAGGCGGAACTCGGTCATCGCCGTCCCCGCCGGCGCCATCGCGTCCGTCACGAGGAAGAGCGCGCCCGGGCCGCGCTTGGCGGCCAGCGCCACCCGCAGCGGCTCGACCGCTACGTGGACGCCGTCGGCGATCAGCCCGGCGCTGGCGCGGCCGTCGTCGAGCGCCGCGCCGACGAGGCCGGGCTCGCGGTGCCCGAGCGGGCTCATGGCGTTGTAGAGATGCGTGACCAGCCGCGCCCCGGCGTCGAGCGCCGCGCGCGCCTCGGCGGCAGTGCAATCGGCGTGGCCGAGGCTGACCATCGCCCCGGCCGCCGCCAGCCGGGCGACCTGCGCCGGGCTCGCCGCCGCCGGCGCGAGGGTGACGATCAACGCCGGCAGCCGCGCGGCGGCGTCCGAGAGCGCGGCGACGTCCGCCTCGGTCATCGGCCGGATCAGCGCCGGGTCGTGCGCGCCCTTGCGCCGCGGATCGAGATGCGGCCCCTCGAGATGCAGCCCGAGGAACCCCGGCACGCCCTGCTCCGCCGCGGCGACGCCAGCCGCGATCACCGCGGCGGTCGCCTCGGGCGTGTCGGTGATCAGCGTCGGCAGGAGCCCGGTCGTCCCCAGCCGCCCGTGCGCCGCGCAGATGCGGGCGATCCCGGCCGCCCCGCAGGCGCCGTCGAGCATGATCCCGTCGCCGCCGTTCACCTGGAGGTCGAGGAAGCCCGGCGCGAGCGTGCCCCCCGCCAGCCGCACGACCTCGCCCGGCGCGCCCGGCGTCTCGCCCGCCGGCAGGACGGCGGCGATGTGGCCGTCCTCCGCCGCCACGGCGTGGTCCGGCAGCAGGCGCGCGCCGTCGAAGACGGTCGCGCCGGTGAAGATCCTGCGGCTCATCGGGTCTCCGTCACCTTGCGCAGGTTGGGCGGCGCGTCGGGGTTGAGGCCCCGACGCCGCGCCAGCGCCTCGATGAAGAGATAGAACGCCGGCGCAAGCGCCAGCGGCGCGACGAGCGGATGCATCCCCTCCACGGCGGGCAGCGCGACCACGCCGGCGCCGCCGCCCTTCGCGGTCAGGAACACGTCGGCCCCCTGCCGCGCCAGGCGGTCGGCCGTGGCGATCACCTGCGGCAGCGCGGCGTCCTCGACGGCGAGCGCCAGCACCGGGAACCCGGCGCCGACGATCGCCGAGGGACCGTGCAGCACCTCGGCGGCGGAATAGCTCGCCGCCTGCACGCCGCAGGTCTCCTTGAACTTCAGCGCCACCTCGGAGGCGATCGCCCAGGCCGGCCCGCGCCCGAGCACGTAGAGCGAGGCGGCCCCCTCCAGCCGGTCGGCGAGCGGCGCCCAGTCGCAGCCGAGCGCCCGGCGGAAATCCTCCGGCGCCGCCGCCACCGCGGCGCGCAGGCCTTCGTCCTCGCGCCACTCGGCGAGGAGCGCCAGCCCTGCGAGGACCGAGGTCACGAAGGTCTTGGTCGCCGCGACGCTCCGCTCCGGCCCGGCATGGAGCGCCAGCGTGTGGTCCGCCGCGGCGGCCAGCGGCGCATCCGGGTCGTTCGAGATGGCGATGGTCAGCGCGCCGCCGTCGCGGGCGCCCTCCATCATCGCCACGATGTCGGGGCTCTGGCCCGACTGCGACACCCCGATGCAGGCGGCGTCGCGCAGCTTGAGCTTGCGCCCGTAGATCGAGGCGATCGAGGGCCCCACGGAGGCGACCGGCACCCCGGTCTCCAGCTCGATCGCGTATTTGAGGTAGGTCGCGGCGTGGTCGGACGAGCCGCGCGCCACCGTGGCCACCAGACGGGGGTCCTGCTTGCGCAGCGCCTTCGCCGCCGCGGCGATCGCGTCGCGGGCCCCCTCGAGGAACCGGGCCGCGGCGGCGGGGATGTCCTCCACCTCCGTCCGCATGAAGGTCGTCGTGTCGGTCATCCGTCGTTCTTCTCCGCTTCCTGCGCGAGGCGGAGCTCCGCCACGAAATCATAGGCGTCGCCGCGATAGACCGAGCGGGTGAGCTCGAGCGCGCGGCCGCCGTCGAGATAGGAGATGCGCTCGATGCGGAGCCCCGCCACCCCCGGGGCGACCCCGAGCAGCTCCGCGTCGCGCTCGCCGAGGTTCGCCGCCGAGATGCGCTGCACCGCCCGCACCGGCCGCCGGCCGCGCGCGCGCAGCGCGGCGTAGAGCGAGGCGCCGACCGCCTCCGGATCGGGCAGGTTCGCCTCGGCGAGCGTCGCCCGCTCGATGGCGAGCGGCACCCCGTCGGCGAGGCGCAGCCGGTCGAGCCGCGCCACCCGCTCGCCGGCGGCGAGCGCCAGCGCCATCATCTCCTCCGGCGAGGCGGCGAAGACGCCGCGCTCCAGCCAGACCGACCGCACCTCCTTGCCGCGGCGGGCCATGTCCTCGGAGAACGAGGTGAGCTGCGACAGCGACTGCTCGACCTTCTCCAGCCGCGGCGCGACGAAGGTGCCCGAGCCGCGGCGCTGCACGAGCTGCCCCGAGGCGACGAGCGCCGCGACCGCCTTGCGCACGGTGACGCGGCTGAGCCCCGTCAGCGCCGCGAGCTCCCGCTCCGGCGGCAGCGCATCGCCGGGCGCGAGCGCGCCCGCGGCGATCGCCTCGCCGATGCGCCGGCCGAGCTGGAGGTAGAGCGGCCCGCGCCCCGGGTCGGCGAAGTCGCCGGGAACGAAGAGCGCGGTCACGCCAGCTCCCGCGCCAGCGCCAGCGCGCCGTCGAGCGCCGATCCCCGCGCCGGCCGCACCAGCGCGCCGTAGCGCGTTGCGAGCCGGTCCGCGTAGTAGGGCCCGAGCCCGCCGAGGAAGCACACCGCCCCCGGCCCCGGCGCAAGGAGCAGGTCGATCGCCGCGGCGGCGTCCGCCACCGCCGCGTCGAGGATCCCCGCCGCGCCGTCGTCGTCCGTCGCCGCGATCATCCGCGGGGCGAAGGCCGCGAAATCCGCCGGCCGCGCGCCACGCGCCCAGGCGACCAGCTCCTCCGGCCCGCCCGCCTCCGCGACCACGGCGGCGAGAAGCTTTGAGCCCGGCGCCAGCCCGTCATGGGCGAGCAGCGCCGCCTCGCAGAGGCTGCGCCCGAGCCGCGCGCCCGAGGCCTGGTCGCCGAGCAGGAAGCCCCAGCCGCCGATGGTGCGCACCGCGCCGCCGCGCTGCGCCGCGAAGACCGACCCCGTTCCCATGGCCGCGATCACGCCGTCGCTGGCCCCGAGCGCGCCCCGCGCCGAGATCAGCGCATCGCTCACCACCCGCGCCCGGGCGAAGGGCAGCCCCTCCGCCAGCTGCTCGGCCCGCCCGCGCACGTTCGCCCCGGCGAGCCCCAACGCGGCCACCAGCTCGCCGAGGCGCGCGCCGGCGCCCGAGGCCGCCAGCGCCGCCTCGGCCGCGGCGACCACGCTCGCCCGCGCGCCTTCGGGGTCGCTGAACACGTTCGCCGCCCCCCCGGCGCCCTCGCCCAGCACAACGCCGTCCGCATCGGCCACCGCCGCGCGGCAGCCGGTGCCTCCCCCGTCGATGCCGAGATAGAGCGTCATCCAGCGAGTCTCCCTGACGCTGCGGATAATACCAAACTGATGCCAATGCGCAAGGGATGCACTTCCCTCTGGACAATTGGTATTCTTTTGGCATCATCATCGCGTCAGGGAGAATCGCCCATGCCCCTCGCCGCCACCGAGGCGCGCCACCCGGCCGCCAAGGGCCTGCAGGACCGCCCGCTCGCCGAGGCCGCCGCCGCGCTGGCCGAGGCGCAGGTCGCGGCGGCGGCGGCGGTGCGCGCCGCCCTGCCGGCGATCGCGGAAGCGGCCGAGGCGGCGGCGACGACGCTCGAGACGGGCGGCCGCCTCGCCTATGCCGGCGCCGGCAGCTCGGGCGTCATGGCGCTCGCCGACGCGCTGGAGCTGCCCGGCACCTTCGGCCTCGCCCCCCACCGCGCCCCCGTGCTCCTCGCCGGCGGCGCCGCCACGCTCCTGCACATGACCGGCGCCGTCGAGGACGACCCGGCCGCCGCCGCGGCCGGGGTCGCCCGGCTGGGGCTCGGACCCGCCGACGCCCTCGTCGCCGTCTCCGCGAGCGGCGCCACCCCCTACACGCTCGCCGCCGCCGAGGCGGCCCGCGCCGCGGGCTGCACGGTGATCGCGGTCGCCAACGTCGCCGGCTCGCCGCTCCTGAGGCTCGCCGCCCGCCCCGTCCTCCTCGACACCGGCGCCGAGGTGGTGGCCGGCTCCACCCGCATGGGCGCGGCGACGGCGCAGAAGATCGCCCTCAACATGATCTCGACGCTGGCCGCCCTCCGCCTCGGCCATGTCCACGACGGCCTCATGATCAACCTCGTCGCCGACAACGCCAAGCTGCGCGCCCGCGCCGCCCGCATCGTCGCGGAGCTTGCCGGCGTCACCCCCGAGGCCGGCGAGGCGGCGCTCGCCGACGCCGGCGGCGCGGTCAAGCCCGCCATCCTGCTCGCCGCCGGGGCCTCCGACCCCGCGGGCCGGCTCGCCGCGGCGCAGGGCCGCCTCGGCCCCGCCCTCGCGGCGCTCCACCGATAAGCAACCGGGGCCGCCCGACGGCCTCCGACACAGGGAGAGAAGAGAGATGAACCGACCGACCCTCCGGGCCCTGCTCCTCGGCGCCAGCTGCCTCGCCGGCGCGGCGCAGGCCCAGGACGTGACGCTGACCATCGAGAGCTGGCGCAACGACGACCTGCCGATCTGGCAGGACCAGATCATCCCCGCCTTCGAGGCCTCGCATCCCGGGATCAAGGTAGTCTTCGCCCCCTCCGCCCCGACCGAGTACAACGCCGCCCTCAACTCCAAGCTCGACGCCGGCACCGCGGGCGACCTGATCACCTGCCGGCCCTTCGACGCGAGCCTCACGCTCTACGACAAGGGCCAACTCGCCGACCTGACCGACCTCGCCGCCATGGCGAACTTTTCCGACGTGGCGAAGTCCGGCTGGTCGACCGACGACGGCGCCCACACCTTCTGCGTGCCGATGGCCTCGGTCATCCATGGCTTCATCTACAACAAGACCGCCTTCGACGAGCTCGGCATCACGCCGCCGGCGACGACGGACGAGTTCTTCGCCGCGCTCGACAAGATCAAGGCGGACGGGACCTACATCCCGATGGCGATGGGCGCCAACGACCAGTGGGAAGCCGCGACCATGGGCTACCAGAACGTCGGACCGAACTACTGGCACGGCGAGGAAGGCCGGCTCGCGCTGATCAAGGGCGAGCAGAAGCTGACCGACCCGCAATGGGTCGCGCCGTTCGCGGAGATCGCGCGCTGGAAGGACTACCTCGGCGACGGCTTCGAGGCGCAGACCTATCCCGACAGCCAGAACCTCTTCACCCTCGGCCGCGCCGCCATCTACCCGGCCGGCTCGTGGGAGATAGCGCCCTTCCGCGCGCAGATCGCGGGAGCCTTCGAGATGGGCGCCTTCCCGCCCCCGGTCGCGAAGGCCGGCGACGAGTGCTACATCTCCGACCATGTCGACATCGCCATCGGCATGAACGCGGCGACCAAGAACGCCGACGCGGCCAAGGCCTTCCTCGAATGGGTGGGCACGCCCGAGTTCGCCAAGCTCTACGGCAACGCGCTGCCCGGCTTCTTCCCGCTGCAGAAGGAGGCCGTCGCCATCGAGGACCCGCTGGCGCAGGAGTTCCTGTCCTGGCGCGAGAAGTGCCACTCCACCATCCGCTCGACCTACCAGATCCTGTCGCGCGGCACCCCGAACCTCGAGAACGAGACCTGGAACGCCTCGGCCAACGTCATCCGCGGGACGGAGACGCCGGAGGCGGCCGCCGCCCGGCTCCAGCAGGGCCTCGCCTCCTGGTTCGAGCCGCAGAAGGGCAACTGAGTTCTGCCGCGACTGGCCCCGCCCGCCCGAATCCGCGGGATCCCGGGCGGGGCTCTTTCTTGAGGCAGGACGCGCGCTCACGAGCCTGCGGCAGCGGCCCGACCCAGAGCACAGGAGCCACGTCATAACCGAGCCGAAGCGCGCCCTCTCAGGCTCCCCCGAGCTTGCCATAGGCCTTGACGAACGCCGCCTCAGTTTCAGGAGGCAGCGAGGGAAGGGTCTGAGTGGCGATGATGTCGCGAGAAATTTGCTCCAGTTCCTCACGCGCGATGTGATGGTCGCTCAAGGCGAAGGCGTAGGCACGATCCAGCGGTTCGGCGGGAACGAAACCGCAGGATTTACACGGCACAAGGACGCCAAATTTCATGGCTCCGCAGCCGACACACACCGCCGTCGTCATGGTTTTTCTCCGAGTTTTCAGATCGCAACGGATATTGCTCCTTCGAGACGTGAGCTTCAATCGCGAATCGCCAGCCAGGTTCAAAATTTCATATTAAATATCAATATCTTGAAAGATTCCTCCTTCGCTCTGGCGTCATCGGGCCGCCATCGGTTGGCAGCGATTCGCGGATCGCTCCACACTGTCGAGAGGGCGCCATGAAACCCTTCCGCTGGCATATAATCGTGTTCCTCGCCCCGGCGGTCGTCGTCTACACCGCGGTGATGATCCTGCCGCTCTTCGCCACGCTGAACCTCGCGCTCTTCACCCGGGGGCCCGAGGGCGAGGCCTTCGCCGGGCTCGCGAACTTCCGCACCCTCTTCGGCGATCCGCGCTGGTCGGCGAGCTTCTGGAACGCGCTCGGCAACAACGCCTGGTTCTTCCTGATCCACATGCTGGCGCAGAACCCGATCGGCGTGGCGCTCGCGGCCATCCTCTCCTCGCCGCGGCTTCGTTTCGCGGCCTTCTACCGCACCGCGATCTTCGTCCCGACCGTGCTCTCCTTCGTCATCGTCGGCTTCGTCTGGAAGCTGATCCTCTCGCCGATCTGGGGCATCGCGCCGGGGATGCTCGCGAGCCTCGGCCTCAAGTCGCTGTTCGCGCCGTGGCTCGGCCAGGAGGAGACGGCGCTCACCACGCTGGCGCTGATCTCCGTCTGGCAGTTCGTCGGCATCCCGATGATGCTGATCTACGCGGCGCTGCTCTCCATCCCCGAGGAGGTGATCGAGGCGGCCGAGATGGACGGGATCACCGGCTGGGCGCAGTTCTGGAAGATCAAGCTGCCGCTGATCCTGCCGGCGATCGGCATCATCTCGATCCTGACCTTCGTCGGCAACTTCAACGCCTTCGACCTGATCTACGTCAGCCAGGGCGCGCTCGCCGGGCCGAACTTCGCCACCGACATCCTCGGCACCTTCCTCTACCGCACCTTCTTCGGCTTCCAGCTCCAGCTCGGCGACCCGCACATGGGCGCGACGATCGCGACCGCGATGTTCGTCATCATCCTCGTCGGCGTCTGCATCTATCTCTTCGGCATCCAGACGCGGCTCCGCCGCTACCAGTTCTGAGGGCCGGCACGTGACGAGCCCCGCCCCCGAAGAGACTGTAAACCTTCGTGAAAATTGCGTTGACGGATCGGAGAAGGTGATGGAATTACAATGCCTTGATCCGAATATCACGCGTGCGACCGCGCGTCGCGGCGCCCGCCGCGGCGCGGTCGCGGCCCGGCCCTGACCCATGGCCCAGGCCCGCGCCTCCCTCGCCCGCTCCGCCGCCGCCCACGGCGTGCTGATCCTCTACACGGCGATCGCGCTCTTCCCGGTCTTCGTGATCGTGGTGAACGCCTTCAAGTCGCGCCGCGCCATCTTCTCCGAGCCGCTGGCGCTGCCCACCCCCGCCACCTGGGACCTCGTCGGCTTCCGCACCGTGCTCCAGCAGGGCGACTTCCTGCTCTACTTCCAGAACTCGCTGATCGTGACCGTGGCCTCGCTCGCCTGCGTGCTGCTCTTCGGGGCGATGGCGGCCTTCGCGCTCAGCGAGTACCGCTTCCGCGGCGCCACCCTGATGGGCCTCTATCTCGCGCTCGGCATCATGATCCCGATCCGCCTCGGCACGGTGGCGATCCTGCAGCTCATGGTCGCCTCCGGCCTCGTCAACACCCTGCTGGCGCTGATCCTCGTCTACACCGCGCAGGGGCTGCCCCTCGCGGTCTTCATCCTCTCGGAATTCATGAAGACCGTCTCGGACGACCTGAAGAACGCCGGCCGCATCGACGGGCTCAGCGAGTACACGATCTTCTTCCGCCTCGTGCTGCCGCTCGTCCGGCCGGCCATGGCCACCGTGGCGGTGTTCACCATGATCCCGATCTGGAACGACCTCTGGTTCCCGCTGATCCTCGCGCCGGCGGAGGCGACCAAGACCGTGACCCTGGGCGCCCAGGTCTTCATCGGCCAGTTCGTGACCAACTGGAACGCCGTCCTCGCCGCTCTCAGCCTCGCGATCCTGCCCGTCCTCGTCCTCTACCTGATCTTCTCCCGCCAGCTCATCCGGGGCATCACCTCGGGGGCGGTGAAATGACCCCTGCCCCCGCCGCCTCCGCCCGCCTCCGGCGGCCGGACCCGGGCGCCGCGTCGAGGTCATGCCTGCTCCGCCGTCCCGCCCGCGGCGCGCGGCGCCGTGGCGCGAGCGTCGCCGCCTTCCCGCCCGACCGTCACGCAGGTCCGGATACGCCGGGCCCTGCATCGACTTCTCACCCCCCGACCCCTCCCTTGCCGCCCGCATGTCCGGTGACGCCATGACCCCCCTCCGCACGCTCGTCGTCGGCCTCGGCTCCATGGGCCGGAGCCACGCCCTCGCCTATCACGCCGACCCCGCCTTCGAGATCGTCGGGCTGGTCAACCGCTCGGACCCCGGCCTCCCCGAGGCGCTGTGCGGCTATCCGCTGACGGGCGACTTTCCCGAGGCGCTCGCCCGGCTGAAGCCCGACCTCGTCTCGATCGCCACCTATTCCGACAGCCACGCCGACTATGCCTGCGCCGCCATGGACGCAGGCGCGCATGTCTTCGTCGAGAAGCCGCTCGCCACCAGCGTGGCCGACGCGGAGCGCGTGGCGGCGAAGGCCCGCGAGACCGGGCGCAAGGTCGTCGTCGGCTACATCCTGCGGCATCATCCGAGCTGGCAGCGGCTCATCGCGGAGGCGCGCGCCCTCGGCGGGCCGTACGTTTTCCGGCTCAACCTCAACCAGCAGTCGTCCGGGCCGACCTGGGAGACCCACAAGGCGCTGATGCGGACCACGCCGCCGATCGTGGATTGCGGGGTCCACTACGTCGACGTCATGTGCCAGATCGCCGACGCGAAACCCGTCGAGGTGCGCGGCATGGGGCTGCGGCTGTCGCCGGAGATCGCGGCGGAGATGTACAATTACGGGCACTTCCAGGTGCTGTTCGAGGACGGCTCCCTCGGCTGGTACGAGGCGGGATGGGGGCCGATGATGTCGGACACGGCGTTCTTCGTGAAGGACGTGGTCTCGCCGAACGGCGCGGTGTCGATCCGGATGCCGGAGACCGCGAGGTCCGATGACATCGACACCCACACCAGGACCTCGACCATCCGCCTGCACCGGGTCGGCGAGGCCGACCGGGACCTCAGCATGGCCGACGAGCCCGGCCACCAGGCGCTCTGCGACCGCGAGGCCGCCTTCGTCGCCGCGGCGATCCGGGACGACGCCGACCTTTCCCGCCACCTCCAGGACGCGGTCGCCTCGCTCGCCGTCTGCCTCGCGGCGGACGAGAGCGTGCGCTCGGGCCGTCCCGTCAAGCTCTGAGGGGACCCCGATGGGCCAGCTCGAACTTCGCGCCGTGACCAAGTCCTTCGGCCAGACCGACGTCATCAAGGGGGTCGACCTCGGCGTCGCCGACGGCGAGTTCTGCGTCTTCGTCGGCCCCTCCGGCTGCGGCAAGTCCACGTTGCTGCGGATCATCGCCGGGCTCGAGGACGCGACGGCGGGGGACATCCTGATCGACGGCCGGCGGGTCAACGCCACGGCGCCGGCGGACCGGGAGATCGCCATGGTGTTCCAGAGCTACGCGCTCTATCCGCACCTGACGGTCCGGGACAACATGGCGCTCGGGCTGCGGCAGGCGGGCACGGCGAGGGCGGCGATCGAGGAGCGGGTGGGGGCGGCGGCGCGGATGCTGTCGCTGGAGCCGCTGCTCGCCCGGCGGCCCTCGGAGCTCTCCGGCGGGCAGCGCCAGCGCGTCGCCATCGGGCGGGCCATCGTGCGGACGCCGAAGCTCTTCCTCTTCGACGAGCCGCTCTCGAACCTCGACGCGGCGCTGCGGGTCGCCACCCGGATCGAGATCGCGCGGCTGCATCGCGAGCTGAAGGCGACGATGATCTACGTCACCCACGACCAGGTCGAGGCGATGACGCTCGCCGACAAGATCGTGGTGCTGAACGCCGGGCGGATCGAGCAGGTGGGGGCGCCGATGGAACTCTACAACAACCCGGCCAACACCTTCGTCGCCGGGTTCATCGGCAGCCCGCAGATGAACTTCCTCGACGCGCCCGCCCTCGGCGCGCGCGGCAAGACCCTCGGGATCCGGCCCGAGCACCTCGCGCTCGACCGCGAGGCGGGGGCGATCCGGGGGGCCATCTCGCATGTCGAGCACCTCGGGGGCGAGACCAACGTCTATGTCCGGACCGAGGCGCACGGCCTCCTCACCGTCCGGCGCTTCGGGGAGCACCGCTTCGCGGTCGACGAGGTCGTCCACCTGACCCCGGACCCGGCGCGGGCCTTCCACTTCGACGCCGACGGGCGGCGGCTCGCGGCCTGAGCGCCGCCGAGCTTGCCGCACGGGCGCGGCGGGCTCATGCTTTGGCGTCGGAGCCGGGAGGGAGGCGCGCGATGTCGATCTACCCCGTGGTGCGGTCCGCAATGCAGGACCCCGAGCCCTATGTCGGCCTGCTGCACGAGGACTTCCGGTTCGTCCGGCACCAGACCGGGACGACGCTGGACCGCGCCGAGATGGCTGCACTGATCCGCGGCCTCGCGGCGAGCGGCGGCGTCGCCATCCACCATCAGCGGCTTATCTACGAGAACGCCGACGTCCTGATCGACCACAGCCTCATGGACTTCCCCGACGGGACCCGCGAGGCGGTGCTGCATGTCCATCTGCTTCGGGACGGAAAGATCCTTCGGACCGAGACCGGGGCGACGCCGGTGTCGAGATAGGCAGGGACGCTCCGGCCGAAGGGGGCGTCGTTCACGCTGTTCACGCGTGAAAACTCGCTAACCCATTGATTTCCAAGTTAACCGGAGATTACCGTCCACGAGGCCCACACTGCACGACAGTGGAGAGAAACCCCGGTCGGGAGAGTGCGGGACGGTGACGCCAGACGGATTTGACCCGTGGCAAATCCGTCCGCGATCGCCCCTCGGGGGGCGAGCGCGATTCCGCGCTCGCCGGGGCAATCACGGACGGATTGCGCGCGACGGAGAAATCTGGACCCCCTACGGCTTACGCGCCAACGCGCTCCAGCCGTCGGCGCGGCGAAAGCCTTGCTTTCGCTTGTCGCGCCGCAGCATCGCGGGCAGAGCCCGCTTCGGTCGGGGGGAGCGACGCGGCCTCGGGCGGCGACCGGCTCCTGTCGTGCAGTGT
>NZ_JAGOMQ010000071.1 GCF_017993425.1 Amaricoccus sp. | reverse complement strand
TCCGTCCGTGGTCGCCCCGGCGAGCGCGGAATCGCGCTCGCCCCCCGCAGGGGCGATCGCGGACGGATTTGCCGCGGGTCAAATCCGTCTGGCGTCGGCGTCGCGGCCAGCCTCTGGCCGGGCTTCCTCTCCACTGTCGCGCAGTGTGCTGGCGCGGCGTCGACACGACAACAGGGCCCCGCGTCCTGATGGCCAATCGCCCGCGATGCTCGTGGACGAGCCCGGCAGATGCGGACGGACGACATCTCGCCAGTCCTTCGCCAAATGTCGCTGGGTCTTGCCCTGCTTCAGAGGTCGGCGAAGACGTCGCGAATTTCGATCGCCAATCCCGGCGGATCGAGCGTCAGAGACCCGTCGTGGCGGACCTCGGCCTCGATCCGGCCCTCGTCGCCGCGGCGATCCAAGATTTCTTCGTCGCGCGGGGCGCGCGCGGCCGGCGGGGTCAGGCGGCGAGGCCGATGCGCTCGGCGGCGGCCCAGGCGCGGGCGAGGCGCAGCGCGTCGGGACCGGCGCGGTGGGGGGCGGGCTCGCGCAGGAGCCGCCAGGCGAGCTCGTCCGCCGCGTAGGGATTGAGCCGCGCCCGGGCGGCGTCGCGGAGGCGCCCGATGGTGAGCCGGGGCCGGGACGGGCCGCGGAGACGGTCGAGCCAGCGCTGGTCCCAGCGCGGGTTGTCGGAGACGAGCTCGAAGCCGGCGAGCGCGTCGGTCGCCGCGGCGACGTCCCCGGCGGGGGCGCCGGCGCGCACCGCGTCGAGGTCGAGGCCGTGGACGGCGGCGGCGTAGTCGGCCCAGTCGTCGAGCGGCCAGTCGGGATGCGGCGCGATCAGGGTCGCGGACATGCGGGCCTCGCCGGCCTCGACCCAGGCGAGGCCGATCTCGATCGGCCAGGACTCCGGCGACAGCGAGGAGGCCTCGAAGTCGAGGAAGAGGAGCGGCGCGTCGGCGCCGGGCGGCGGAAGGGAGAGGAGGGTCATGGCAGGGATCTCCCGCTGGTCCGGCTGGCGGAGGGCGAGCGGGGAGCTTCGGTTCCGTATTCGTGGAGGGCGCATATGGAGCGGCGGGCTCCCCGGGCGCAAGGCCCTGCGCCGCGAGGAAACGCAACGCTGCTTTTCCGGCCGTGCATGGCGATTCTCCCGGTCGGCGGCTCGCGCCGCCGCGGGAGCCGCCTTAGCCGGCGTTCGTTACGCGGATGT
The DNA here is from genome assembly GCF_017993425.1 of Amaricoccus sp. GTDB lineage: Bacteria > Pseudomonadota > Alphaproteobacteria > Rhodobacterales > Rhodobacteraceae > Amaricoccus. The sequence goes on along the minus strand of NZ_JAGOMQ010000071.1, from coordinate 9,791 downwards.
TACGGCCGGCCCGCTCGCGCCGCCGATGGGGCCGCGGGCGCCGCCGGTCTGGCCGCGGTCGAGGAGCAGGTGGTCGAGGATCACGCAGGCGAGCATGGCCTCGCCGACCGGGACGGCGCGGATGCCGACGCAGGGGTCGTGGCGGCCCTTGGTGACGATCTCGGTCTCCTCGCCGGCCATGGTGATGGTGCGGCGGGGGGTGAGGATCGAGGAGGTGGGCTTGACGGCGAAGCGGGCGACGACGTCCTGGCCGGTGGAGATGCCGCCGAGGATGCCGCCGGCGTGGTTCGAGGAGAAGCGGGGCACGCCGTCGTCGCCCATGAGGATCTCGTCGGCGTTCTCGACGCCGGTGAGCGCGGCGGCGGCCATGCCGGCGCCGATCTCGACGCCCTTGACGGCGTTGATCGTCATCAGCGCCATGGTGATGTCGCTGTCGAGCTTGGCGTAGATGGGGGCGCCGAGGCCGGCGGGGACGCCCTCGGCGACGAGCTCGACGACGGCGCCGACGGAGTTGCCGGACTTGCGGAGGCCGTCGAGATAGGCGGCCCAGCCCTCGGCGGCCGTCGCGTCGGGGGACCAGAAGGGGTTCCTCGGCACCTCGTCCCAGTCCCAGGCGGCGCGGTCCACGGGTCGGTCGCCGATCTGGACGAGGGCGCCGCGGATGCGGACGGCGGGGGCGAGGGCGGCGAGGACGGCGCGGGCGACGCCGCCGGCGGCGACGCGGGCGGCGGTCTCGCGGGCGGAGGAGCGGCCGCCGCCGCGGTAGTCGCGCAGGCCGTACTTGAGGTGGTAGGTGATGTCGGCGTGGCCGGGCCGAAATTTCGCGGCGATGTCGCCGTAGTCCTTCGACCGCTGGTCGGTGTTGCGGATCAGGAGCGAGATCGGCGTGCCGGTCGTCAGGCCGTCGAAGACGCCGGAGAGGATCTCGACCTGGTCGGGCTCCTGGCGCTGGGTGGTGAAGCGGCTCTGGCCCGGGCGGCGGGCGTCGAGCCAGGGCTGGATGTCGGATTCAGTGAGGGCGACGCCGGGCGGGCAGCCGTCGACGACGCAGCCGAGCGCCGGCCCGTGGCTCTCGCCCCAGGTGGTGACGCGGAACAGGTGGCCGAAGCTGTTGAACATGCGCGCCTCCGTCGCGGAGGCCCCACCTAGCCCGGCCGGCCCCCGGAGGTAAAGCGGGTCGGCGTCGCGCGGCGCCGGGCGGGGTTCGCGGGCGAGAGGCGGTCAGCGGCGCCAGACGCCGAGGGCGCGGAGCTCGCTGGAGGAGAGGTCGAGCATGCGGCCGGTGAGGAGGCACCAGGCCGGCGGGGCCGCGAGGGGGAGCGCGCGGGCGGCGGCGGGGGGCAGACGCCAGCGGGCGAAGCGGCGGGCGGCGGGGGAGAGGCCGGCGCGGAGCTGGTCGCCGGGCCGCGCCAGCACGCCGACGGGGACGAGGCCCATGATCTCCTCCCAGCGGCCCCAGCGGTGGAAGCCGGCGAGGTTGTCGGCGCCCATCAGCCAGACGAAGCGGACGCCCGGGTAGCGGCGGCGGAGGGCGGCCAGGGTGTCTGCGGTGGCGCGGGTGCCGAGGCGGGCCTCGAGGTCGGTCACCTCGACGCGGGGGCGGCGCATGAGGGCGCGGGCGGCGGCGAGGCGGCGGCCGAGGTCGGCGGGGGCGTCGGGCTTGATCGGGTTTCCCGGACTGACGAGCCACCAGACGCGGTCGAGGCCGAAGCCCTTCATCGCCCATTTCGTCACGTGGACGTGGCCGGCATGAGGCGGGTCGAAGGAGCCGCCGAGGAGGCCCACGCGCATCCCGGGCCGGGCGACCGGATATCCTGGCAAGCGCTTCCCTCGTCCCGTGTTTTTGGCAGCTAAGCAAGTCGCCACGTATCACGTCAATCGTGATTCTCCACGACGGCCTTCCAATCCAGTGCGGAATTAAGTATCTGATATTACTTCATTGTGAGGCCAGCCCTATCCACAGCGACGTCACCCCTCCGACGCGCCGGCGCGGGAGCCGAGGCGTTTCACGCGCTCGCGCAGGGACTGGAAGATCACGTAGAGGGCGGGGATCACGAAGATGCCGATGACCGCGGCGGCGAGCATGCCGCCTGCGACGGCGGTGCCGACGGCGCGGCGGGAGAGCTCGGCGGCGCCTTGGGCGCGGACGAGCGGGATCAGGCCGGCGATGAAGGCGAAGCTCGTCATCATCACCGCGCGGAAGCGCAGGCGCGCGGCGTGGGTGGCGGCGTCGAGGATCGGCTCGCCCTTCTCGCGCAGGTCCTTGGCGAACTCGACGATCAGGATGGCGTTCTTGGCGGCGAGGGCGATCAGCACGACGAGGCCGATCTGGGCGTAGATGTCGAAGGCGAGCCCGGTGACCAGCAGCGCCGCGAAGGCGCCGGCGACGCCGACCGAGACGGAGAGCAGGACGGGGACGGGGATCGTCCAGCTCTCGTAGAGGCCGACGAGGAAGAGGTAGGCGAAGAGGAGCGCGAGCGCGAGGATCGAGGTGGTCTGGCCGGCGGCGGCGAGCTCCTGCAGCGCGGTGCCCGACCATTCGAAGGCGTAGCCGGCGGGGAGCGCGGCGAGCGAGACCTCGGCCATGGCCTGGAGCGCCGTGCCGGAGGCGACGCCGGGGGCGGGGCCGCCTTGCAGGGTGACGGAGCGGGCGTTGTTGAAGCGCACGATCGAATCGGGGCCGACGTCGAGCCGGGCGGTGGCGACGGCGGCGACGGGGACCATCTCGCCGCCCGCGTTCCGCACGTTGATCCGGCCGATGTCGGGCAGGTCGAAGCGGTCGCTTTCCTGCCCTTGCAGGGTGACGCGCCAGGCGCGGCCGAAGAGGTTGAAATCGTTGACGTAGACCGAGCCGAGGACGCCGGAGAGGGCGTTGAAGAGGTCGGAGACCGGCACGCCGAGGCTTTGCAGGCGGTCGCGGTCTATGTCGAGGAACACCCGGGGCGCGTTCGCGGCGTAGGTGGTGAAGACGTTGGCGAGCCGCGGGTCCTGGTTCGCGGCCACCATCAGGCCGCCGGCGGTGGCGGCGAGGTCGATGGCGTCGCGGCCCTGGCGGTCGACGAGCTGGTACTCGAAGCCCGAGCCGGTGCCGAGGCCGATGATCGGCGGCAGGTTGTAGGCGAAGACGAGGGCCTCGCGCACGCCGGCGCCGAGCTGGTTGGCGCGGCGGATGGCGCTCTGGATGTCGAGGCCGGGCCCCTTGCGGTCGGCGAAGGGGGCCATGCGGACGATGATCGCGCCGGCGGAGGACTTCGCCATGCCGTCGAGGAAGCTGTAGCCGCCGATCGAGACGACGGATTCGACGCCGGGGATGGTGGCGAAGGCGGCCTCGACCTGGCGCATCGCGGCGTCGGTGCGGTTCGCGGAGGCGCCGGCGGGCAGGCGCACCTCGGCGAAGAAGGCCCCCTGGTCCTCGGCGGGGAGGAAGCCCGAGGGCACCCGCCCGGCGAGCCAGCCGGCGGCGACGATGGCGGCGGCGAGCGCGAGGAGGCCGAGGATCGCCCGGCGGGCGATGGCGCCGGCGATGCGGGCGTAGCCGTCGCGGGCGCCGTCGATGCGCCGCGAGATCCAGCCCATGATGCCGCGCGGGGGGCCGTGGTGCTTTTTCAGCACGAGCGCGCAGAGGGCGGGGGAGAGGGTGAGCGCGTTGATCGCCGAGATCACCATGGAGACCGAGACGGCGACGGCGAATTGCTGGAAGAGCTGGCCGGAGATGCCGGGGATGAAGGCGACGGGGACGAAGACGGAGAGGAGCACGAGGGTGATGGCGACGATCGCGCCGGTGATCTCGCGCATGGCGAGGCTCGCGGCCTCGGCGGCGCTCATCTCGGGGTTCTCCGACATCACCCGCTCGACGTTCTCGACGACGACGATGGCGTCGTCGACGACGATGCCGATGGCGAGCACCAGCGCCAGCAGCGAGACGGTGTTGAGCGAGAAGCCGAGCATCGCCATGACGGCGAAGACGCCGATCAGCGCGACGGGGACGGCGATGATCGGGATCAGCGTGGCGCGGAGCGAGCCGAGGAACACGAAGACCACGATGGCGACGAGGACGAAGGCCTCGATCAGCGTCTTCACCACCTCGTGGACGCTGTCGGAGACGAACTCCGAGGTGTCGTAGGTGACGTTGTAGGCGACGCCCTCCGGCATGGTCGTGGCGGCGTCGGCGAGCACCTGCTTGACGCCGGCGGCGGCGGCGAGCGCGTTGCCGCCCGGGGCGAGGTAGACGCCGAACATGGCGCTCTCCTTGCCGTCGATGCGGGCGAAGGTGTCGTAGTTCTGCGCGCCGAGGATCACCCTTCCGACGTCGCCGACACGGATGAAGCCGCCGTCGGGGTCGGCGCGGACGACGATGTTCTCGAACTCGGCCGGCTCGGAGAGGCGGCCGACGGTGGTGAGCGTGAACTGGAAGACCGGATCCTCGGCCATCGGCTGCGCGCCGAGCCGGCCGATCGCCGCCTGGACGTTCTGGCTGCGGATGGCGGCGATGACGTCGGCGGGGGTGAGGTCGAGGTTGGTCAGGCGGTCGACGTCGAGCTCGACCCGCATGGAGAAGTCGCGCGGGCCGAACATGGTGACGTCGCCGACGCCGGGGACGCGCTTCAGCGCGTCGAGGATGTTCAGGCGGGCGTAGTTCGAGAGGAAGAGCGCGTCGTGCTGGCCGGTGTCGGAGTAGAGGTTCGCGGCGATCAGGAGGGCGGCGGAGACCTTCTTGACGTTGACGCCGGTGCGGCGGACCTCCTCGGGGAGCATGGCCTGCGCCAGCGCCACGCGGTTCTGGACGTTGACCTGGGCGATGTCGGGGTCGGTGCCGACCGCGAAGGAGACGGAGAGGCTGTAGCTGCCGTCCGAGCCGCTGGTCGAGCGCATGTAGATCATGTCGTCGACGCCGATCACCGCGTCCTCGATCGGCTGGGCGACGGAGGTCTCGACGGCCTCGGCGCTGGCGCCGGGGTAGGAGGCGGTGACGGAGACCTGCGGCGGCACGATGTCGGGGAACTGCGCGACCGGCAGGCGGGTCAGCGAGACGAGCCCGGCGATGACGATGACGATCGAGATGACCGCGGCGAGGCGCGGGCGGGCGATGAAGACGTCGGAGATCATCGGGTCAGCCGTTCCCGGCGGCGAGCGCCGCGTCGACCTTCATCCCCGGGCGGGCCTTGTTCAGGCCCTCGACGACGACCTGCTCGCCTTCCTTGAGGCCTTGCGTGACCACGGTGCGGCCGTCGACGGTCTGGGCCGTGTCGACGCGGCGCTGCTCGACGACGCCTTCGGGCGTGACGACGAGAGCGAAGAAGCCCTGGAGGTCGCGGCTGATGGCGCGGCTCGGCACGGTGAGCAGGCGCTGGGGCGTCTCGGTGCGCAGTGTGCCGCGGACCAGCGCGCCGTCGCGGAGGCGGCCGTCGGGGTTGGGGAAGACGGCGCGAATCAGGATCGTGTCGGTGCCCGGGGCGACGCGGGCGTCGGCATAGTCGATGTCGCCGGGGTGCGGATAGGCGGAGCCGTCGGCGAGGGTGAGGCCGACGGCGCCGATGCGCGAGGCCTCGCCGGCGGCGACGCGGGCGTTGAACTCGAGCGTGAGGCGCTCGGGGATGGGGAACTCGACGGTCATCGGGTCGATGCGGGTCAGGGTGACCAGCGGGCCGCTGTCGGGGCTGACGAGGGCGCCGACGTCGACGGTGGCGAGGCCGGGGATGCCGGCGAAGGGGGCGGTGATGCGGGTGTAGGAGAGGTCGAGCGCCGCGCGGTCGCGCTGGGCCTGAAGCTGATCGACGGAGGCGACCGCCTTGGCGAGGTTCGCCTCGGCGACGTCGAGGACCGCCTGGGCGGCGGCCTGGCGCTGGACGAGGGTCTTCTGGCGGTCGCGCTCGATCTCGGCGAGCTTGCGCTCGGCCTCGGCGGCGGCGATCGAGGCCTCGATCTGGGCCAGCGTGGCGCGGTAGGCGGCGTCCTCGATGCGGAAGAGCAGCGCCCCTTCCGCGACGGGGGCGCCCTCGACGAAGGGGCGCTCCTCGACGAAGCCGGAGACGCGGGCGCGGATGTCGACCTTCTGCTGCGCGACCGCGCGGCCGGTGAACACCGCCTCCTCGTTGACGTCGGTGGTCTCGGCGAGCGCCACGGTCACCGCCGGGAGGGGGGCCTGTTGCTGGGCCGCGGACGGGCCCGGGTCGACGAGCGCCGCGATGAGGGCGGCGAGCGCGAGGCCGGCGAGCGGGGCGAGATGGCGCATGGCGTCCCTCCTTGGTCTGCCGAGCAGTAGCGCCCCGGGAGCGGCCGCGTCCACCGCGATCAGCGGCGGATTGGCGCGGAGCGTGGCGCGGGCGTTCGCGGGGCCGGCGTCGGGGTGACGGGTGGGCCGAGGTCGGGGGCGTGCCCGGGCGCTGCCGCGATCAGCCGCGGATGGCGCGGAGCATGGCGTCGACGTTCGCGGGGTCGGCGTCGGGGGTGATGCCGTGGCCGAGGTTGAAGACGTGCGGGCCGCCGGCGAAGGCCTCGACGCAGGCGCGGGTCGCGCGGTCGAGGGCCTGGCCGCCGAGGACGAGGAGGAGGGGGTCGAGGTTGCCCTGCACGCAGGCCCCGGGCTGCACCGCGCGCGCCGCCCAGGCGGGGTCGACGCCGGCGTCGAGGGCGACCGCGTCGACCCCGGTGGCCGCGGCGAAGCCGGCGTAGCCGGCGCCGGCGCCGCGGGGGAAGCCGATGATTGGCAGGCCGGGGTGGCGGCGGCGCAGCTCGGCGGCGATGCGGGCGGCGGGGGCGACGACGTGGCGGTGGAAGAGCGGGCCGGGGACGGCGCCGGCCCAGCTGTCGAAGAGCTTCACCGCCTCGGCGCCGGCCTCGACCTGGGCGGAGAGGTACTCGATGGTCGCCGCGGAGATCGTCTTGATCAGCGCGTCGAAGGCGGCGGGGTCGGCCCAGGCCATGCGGCGGGCCGGGGCCTGGTCGGGCGTGCCGCGGCCGGCGGTCATGTAGGTGGCGACCGTCCAGGGCGCGCCGGCGAAGCCGATGAGCGTCGTCTCGGGCGGCAGCGCGGCGGCGACGCGGCGCACCGTCTCGTAGACGGGCGCGAGGGTATCGTGGATCGCCGCGACCGGGCGCAGGCCGGCGACGCCGGCGGCGGTCGTCACCGTGGAGAGCCGCGGCCCCTCGCCCTCGACGAAGCGGAGGTCGAGGCCGAGGGCCTGCGGGACGAGCAGGATGTCGGCGAAGAGGATCGCGGCGTCGAAGCCGTAGCGGCGGATCGGCTGGAGCGTCACCTCGGCGGCGAGCTCGGGCGTGTAGCAGAGGTCGAGGAAGCTGCCGGCCTTCGCCCGCGTGGCGCGGTATTCCGGCAGGTAGCGCCCGGCCTGCCGCATCATCCAGACCGGGGGCGCCGGCAGGGTCTCGCCGCGCAGCGCCCGCAGCATCGGCTTCGTCCCGGCCATCCGTCCTCGCCTCGCTTCCCGCGCGCCCCGGCTTCCTCGCACGGGGCGGGCGCGAAGGGAAGCGGGCCGGCGTGGCGCGCGATGGCAAGCGCGGCGGCAGGAATCCGGTAGATCTCGGGGCGCGGCTGGCCTAGGTCGCGGTCACCGGCCCCGGAGGAGCTCCCCGATGAAGCCTCTTTGCCCCGCCATTCCTGCGCTCCTGGCCGGGGCGCTGGCCGCCGGGCCCGCGGCCGCCCAGAGCGCGCAGGACCTCGCCAAGCAGGTGGCGAACCCGGTCGCGAGCCTGATCAGCGTGCCGTTCCAGTACAACTACAACAACGGCTACGGGGCCCAGGACGGGCATCAGAGCTACGTCAACATCCAGCCGGTCTGGCCCTTCGCGCTGACGCCGAAGTGGAACGTCATCGTCCGCACCATCGTGCCGGTGATCGACCAGTCGGACGTGGTTCCGGGGACGGGCTCGCAGTTCGGCCTCGGCGACACCACGCAGAGCCTGTTCCTGTCGCCGAAGGAGCCGGGCCCGGGCGGGCTGATCTGGGGCGTCGGCCCGGCCTTCCTGTGGCCGACGGCGACCGAGGACGAGCTCGGCCAGGGCAAGTGGGGCCTCGGGCCGACCGGCGTGGCGCTGGTGCAGAAGGGGCGCTGGACCTACGGGGCGCTCGCCAACCACATCTGGTCGGTGGCGGACGCGGGCGGCGAGGACCGGCCGGACGTCAGCTCGAGCTTCGTGCAGCCATTCGTGGCCTACAACACCAGGACGGCGGTGACGCTGACGCTGAACTCGGAATCGAGCTACAACTGGAAGGAATCCGAGTGGTCGATCCCGATCAACGCGCTGGTGACCAAGACCACCCATGTCGGCAAGCTGCCGGTGCAGTTCGGCGTCGGCGCCCGCTACTGGGTCGAGACGCCGGAGAGCGGGCCGGACGGCTGGGGCGCGCGGGCGGTGGTGACCTTCCTGTTCCCGAAGGGCAAGGCGTGAGAGGGCAAGGCTTGACGGGGAAAGGCGTGATCTCGGGCGCACGTGCTTGCTTCCCTTCCGCGGGACTCCGGCGCTCCCCGGCATCGCCCGGTGCATTGCCCGGCGAGCGCGACGCCCGGCGCCCCTCGTCCCTGCGCGCCGACGCGCTCCGCGGCGACGACCGGCGCGACGCGGCGCGGCGCGCGCGCCGGGCGAGGAAGGGCCTGCCCCTGGCCGCCAGGACGAGGGCCCGGCCGTGAGCGGCCGCGTCCCCGGGACGGGCCGGCCGCTGCGCATCGGCACCCGCGGCAGCCCGCTGGCGCTGGCGCAGGCGCGCGAGACGCGCGCGCGGCTGATGGCGGCGCATGGCCTGCCGGAGGCGGCCTTCGAGATCGTGCCGATCCGCACCACCGGCGACCGGGTGCAGGACCGTCCGCTGTCGGAGCTGGGCGGCAAGGGGCTCTTCACCCGCGAGATCGAGGACGCGCTCCTCGCCGGCGAGATCGACGTCGCGGTGCATTCGATGAAGGACATGCCGACGGTGCAGCCGGAGGGCCTCGTCATCGCCTGCGCGCTGCCGCGCGAGGACCCGCGCGACGGCTTCGTGACGCTGGGGCGCGAGCGCGGCCTCGCCGACCTGCCGGCGGGGGCGGTGGTCGGCACCTCGAGCCTGCGCCGGCGGGCGCAGCTGCTGCGCCGGCGCCCCGACCTCCGCGTGGTCGAGTTCCGCGGCAACGTGCAGACCCGGCTGCGCAAGCTCGGCGAGGGCGTCGCGGCGGCGACCTTCCTCGCGCTCGCCGGGCTCAACCGCCTCGGGACGGCGATCGAGGCGGCGGTGGTCCCGGTCGACCCCGACGAGATGCTGCCGGCGGTGGCGCAGGGCTGCATCGGCGTCGAGGCGCGCGCCGGCGACGCCGGCGTGGCGGCGCTCCTCGCCCCGATCCACGACGCGCCGACCGGCCTGCGCCTCGCCGCCGAGCGCGCCTTCCTCGCCCGCCTCGACGGCTCGTGCCAGACGCCGATCGCCGCGCTGGCCGAGCTCGACGGCGACCGCCTGCGCCTCCGCGGCGAGATCCTCGCCCCGGACGGCGCATCGGCCTTCGCCGACGCGGCGGAAGGCGCGGCCGCCGACGGCCCCGCCCTCGGCGCGGCCCTCGCCGCTTCGCTGCTCGCCCGCGCGCCCCGCGGCTTCTTCGCCGCCGAAGGGCGTTGAAGTGGGCAAAAGGCTCCTCTAAGGAGCGGGGAACGAGTCGCTGCGGTAGCTCAGTGGTAGAGCACTCCCTTGGTAAGGGAGAGGTCGAGGGTTCAATCCCCTCCCGCAGCACCATGAAATATCCCGAAAATCCGCTTTTCTTTGGCATCCACCCGGGCACCAACCCGGGCAGTAACCATGCCTTTTTCAGTGC
>NZ_JAGOMQ010000096.1 GCF_017993425.1 Amaricoccus sp. | reverse complement strand
CAACCTGAAGTTCGAGGTCACGCTGATCGCGCCGATCGCCATGGAGGAGAAGCTCCGCTTCGCCATCCGCGAGGGCGGCCGCACCGTCGGCGCCGGCGTCGTCTCGAAGATCATCGAGTAACCGGCCCCGCTGGGGCCGCAGGGGGACGCGGAGCGATCCGCGTCCCCTTCGCATTTCCGGGGAGCGGCCGATGACCGACCTGACCGAGGGCCAGCGCGTCTACGCGATCGGCGACGTCCATGGCCGCCGCGACCTCATCGAGGACATGCTCGACCGCGTCCGCGCCGACCTCGCCCGCCGGCCGCACCCGCGGCCGCGGCTCGTCACCCTCGGCGACTACATCGACCGCGGGCCGGAGAGCCGCGGGGTGATCGAGACGCTGATGGGGCTGCGCGGCGGCCCGCTGCCCGTCGACTTCCTGCTCGGCAACCACGACAGCTACATCGAGACCTACCTTGCCGACCCGGAATGGCAGGACCGCACCTATCACTGGCTCCACCCCGCCATGGGCGGCGCCGCCACCCTCGCCTCCTACGGGGTGACGGACGCCCACCACGACCGCCCCCACGCCACCCGCGCCGCCTTCGCCGCGGCGATGCCGGAGGAGCACCGCGCCTTCCTGCGCGGCTGCGCGCTCTGGCTGCGCATCGGCGGCTACGTCCTCGTCCATGCCGGCATCCGCCCGGGCGTGCCGCTCGAGGCGCAGGCCCGCGACGACTGCATCTGGATCCGCGAGCCCTTCCTCGGCTCCGACGACGACTTCGGCTTCACCGTCGTCCACGGCCACACCATCGTCGACGCCGTCGAGCGGCGGCCGAACCGCATCGCCATCGACACCGGGGTCGCCCGCGGCGGGCCGCTCACCTGCCTCGTGCTGGAAGGTCCCGCGGTCGCCACCCTCGCCCCGGACGGACCCGTGCCCCTGCCCGACCCGGCCGGCGAGCGCTCGCTCCTGCAGCGCGGGCTCGACGCGCTCCGCGGCCGCTGAAGGCCAATCCCGAGGGATTTGCTCGGAACCCGGTTGACTCGGCTCCGGCGCCGCGGGCAGGTAGGCGCCACGCGCGAAAGGGAGACCGCCGATGAACCCGTTCCGATCCTCGCTTGCCGCCCTGACCACCGCCGGCATCGCCTTCTGCCTCGCCGGCGCGGTCGCCGCGCAGGAGGTCAACGTCTACTCCTCGCGGCACTACGACAACGACACCGAGCTCTACCAGCTCTTCACCGACGCCACCGGGATCAAGGTGAACCGCATCGAGGGCACGCCCGAGGAGATGGTCGCCCGCATGAAGGCCGAGGGCGTCAACAGCCCCGCCGACATCTACCTCACCGTCGACGCCGGGCGCATCTGGCTCGCCGACAAGGAGGGCCTGCTGCAAGGCGTCGACAGCCCGGTGCTCGAGGAGCGCATCCCCGCGCACCTGCGCCACCCCGACGGCCACTGGTTCGGCCTCTCCGAGCGCGCGCGGCTGATCTTCTACTCCAGGGAGCGGACGCCCAACCCGCCGCAGACCTACGAGGCGCTGTCCGATCCCGAATACCAGGGCAAGATCTGCATCCGCTCGGCCAGCAACGTCTACAACCTCTCCCTGATGAGCGCGATCATCGAGCACGACGGCGAGGAGGGCGCCAGGGCCTGGGCGCAGGGGCTCCTCTCGAACCTCGCCCAGCCGCCCGAGGGCGGCGACACCGACCAGCTCAAGGGGATCGCCTCCGGCGCCTGCGACATCGCGGTGGCGAACAGCTACTATTTCGCCCGCGCCCAGGCCGCGCCCGTCGAGGGCCTGAGCGACAAGGTCGACGCGATCGGCTGGGTCACCCCCAACCAGGAGACCACCGGCACCCACGTCAACATCTCGGTCGCCGGCGTCGCCGCCCACGCGCCGAACCTCGAGAACGCGGTCAAGTTCCTCGAGTACATGACCACCGACGAGGCCCAGGAGTTCTTCGCCAACCAGAACCACGAGTTCCCGGTCGTCGCCGGCGTCGAGGTCGGGCCGATCGCGAAGGAGTACGGCGACTTCAAGCGCGACACGCTGAACCTCAGCATCCTCGGCATCAACCAGCCCAAGGCCCAGCAGATCTTCAACGAGGTCGGCTTCCCCTGACGCCGCGGCGAGGCAGGTCTCGCGACAGCTTCCGCCGGGAGACATGCGCATGTCTCCCGGCTCGACGCGGAGCGGGCCGGGCGGGGACCGCGGAACCCAAAATCGACGCCAGACGCACAGACCCCTTGATCCCTCGAACAGGTCGAAGGGTGTCCCCCGCAGCTTCCGAGCGCACCTGCCGCACCGCCCCCCGCGCCGCTTGCGGCCGGCGCGCCGACGCGGCACCCTGCGCGCCATGACCGTACCCGCCGCCCCCGCGCCCCGGACCGGCGCCCGCCCCGCCCCGGAGGCGTGAGCGATGCCGGCCGCGCCCGATGCAGGCCCCCTCGCCGACCTCTTCGCCCTCTCCGCCCCGTGGTGGCATTTCGTGCTGCGCGGGGTGGCGATCTACGTGCTGGTGACCGTGCTGATGCGCGCCTCCGGCAAGCGGGCCATCGGCCAGTTCACGCCCTTCGACCTGATCCTTTTGATCCTGATCGGCAACGCCGTGCAGAACGGCATCAACGGCGGCGACAACTCGCTGACCGGGGCGCTGGTCATGGCGACGACGCTGATCGCGCTGAACTGGCTGGTCGCCCTCCTCTCCTCGCGCTCCCGCCGCTTCCGCGCGCTGGCCGAGGGGCGGCCGGCGATCCTCGCCGAGGACGGCCGCATCGACCGCGCCGCGCTCCGGCGCGAGCTGGTCAGCGAGGCCGACTTCGAGAACGCCATGCGCCTCGCCGGCTGCGCCGAGGAGCGCGACATCCGCCGCGCCACCCTGGAGCCGAACGGCCACATCATGATCGAGCGCAGCGACGGAACATGGCGCTAGCCCCGCCGGCCGCGGCGATTCCCGCCGCCCGCCCCGCGACGAGCCGCCCCCCGACCCCGGCTCCCGCCCCAGGCGCCAGCCCCTCGGCC
>NZ_JAGOMQ010000006.1 GCF_017993425.1 Amaricoccus sp. | reverse complement strand
CCCGGGGGAAAAGGCGCGGGCGGAGGCCGCCCGCGAGTGGGAGGTTTGCGATGCGGCCGGCGCGCCGTTGCGCGCCGGCTGTCGTTCTCCCCGCGCCGACGCGCGGGGCCCCTGGCGCGCCGTTGCCCGCGGTCTCCCCCCCCCCCCTTCCCCCCGCCCCCACCGGGGGGCGGGGGAACCTGCCCGACAGGGGAAGGGTGGCGCTCCGGGCAGGCGGGTCGTGGGGTCAGGCGTAGCGTTGGCCTTCGGGGCGGTCGGAGGCGTAGGACTGGATCGTGTAGCGGATGCGGCGGCCCTCGGTCTCCTGGCGGACGAGGCGGAAGCCGGGCTCGTCGCGCGGGCGGTTGGCGATGAAGGAGAGGCGGACGGATTCCCAGCCCGGGGTCGAGTCAAAGGCGAGGACGCGGATGTAGCGGTCGCCGAACTGCTTGCGGCACTCGTTGAGCTCGTAGACCACGGCCGCTGCGTCCGGATTGTCGAACATCGGGTGGCCCCACATCTCCCAGTAGCTGTTCCGGGGGTGCGGGTCGTCGGTGTGCTCGAGGGAGACGGCCCAGCCCTTGTCGATGCAGTGCTGGACCTGCTCGCGGATCTGCTGGTCGGTGAGGTCGGGCAGGAAGGAGAAGGCGCCTTGCGTCACGCGCATGTTCGGGCTCCTCAGCTGGCGGTTGCGGTCGGGACGAAGTCGGGCGTGTCGGTCGAGGCGTAGTCGAAGGTCACGTCCTTCCACACGTCGAGGGCCTGGCGGAGCGGCGTGCAGGTCTTCGCCGCCTCGGCGAGGATCGCCGGGCCCTCGGCCAGGTAGTCGCGGCCGGCGTTGCGGGCGAAGATCATCGCCTCCAGCGCGACGCGGTTGGCCGTGGCGCCGGCGGCGATGCCCTGGGGGTGGCCGATGGTGCCGCCGCCGAACTGCAGGACGACGTCCTCGCCGAGGAGGTTGATCAGCTGGTGCATCTGGCCGGCGTGGATGCCGCCGGAGGCGACCGGCATCAGCTTGTTGAGGCCGGCCCAGGGCTGGTCGAAGAAGACGCCGTTGGCGAGGTTCTGCGGCGTCGTCTCCTCGCGGCAGATGTCGTAGTAGCCGCGGGTCGTCGCCGGGTCGCCCTCGAGCTTGCCGACGACGGTGCCGGCGTGGATGTGGTCGACGCCGGCGAGGCGCATCCACTTGGCGATGACCCGGAAGCTGACGCCGTGGGTCTTCTGGCGGGTGTAGGTCGAGTGGCCGGCGCGGTGCAGGTGCAGGATCATGTCGTTCTTGCGCGCCCACTTCGCCATCGACTGGATCGCGGTGTAGCCGATGACGAGGTCGATCATCACGATGGTCGAGCCGAGGTCACGGGCGAACTCGGCGCGCTCGTACATGTCCTCCATCGTCGCGGCGGTGATGTTGAGGTAGGTGCCCTTGACCTCGCCCGTCGCGGCGGAGGCGCGGTTCACGGCCTCCATGCAGTAGAGGAAGCGGTCGCGCCAGTGCATGAACGGCTGCGAGTTGATGTTCTCGTCGTCCTTGGTGAAGTCGAGGCCGCCCTTCAGCGCCTCGTAGACGACGCGGCCGTAGTTGCGGCCCGAGAGGCCGAGCTTGGGCTTCACCGTCGCGCCGAGGAGGGGGCGGCCCCAGACCTGCAGGCGCTCGCGCTCGACGACGATGCCGGTCGCCGGGCCCTGGAAGGTCTTCACGTAGGCGACGGGGAGGCGCATGTCCTCCAGCCGGAGGCCCTTCAGCGGCTTGAAGCCGAAGACGTTGCCGATGATCGAGGCGGTGAGGTTGGCGATCGAGCCCGGCTCGAAGAGGTCGAGGTCGTAGGCGATCCAGGCGAAGTACTGGCCTTCGGCGTTCGGCACCGGGTCGACGCGGTAGGCCTTGGCCCGGTACTTCTCGGCCGCGGTCAGGCGGTCGGTCCAGACGACGGTCCAGGTCGCGGTCGAGCTCTCGCCGGCGACGGCGGCGGCGGCCTCGACGGGATCGACGCCGTCCTGGGGGGTGATGCGGAAGAGCGCGATGACGTCGGTGTCCTTCGGCTCGTAGTCGGGCTCCCAGTAGCCCATCTTCTTGTACTCGAGCACGCCGGCCGCGTAGCGGGCCTTGCCGGTCAGGGTCTTGGTGTCGGCGCCGTCGGGCATGTCCGGGGGTCTCCTCTGCGGGCGAGCGGGGCCGGTCCGGCCGCGGGGGGCGGCCGGGCGGGGGCGCTCGCGGGGGGCGATTCGTTCAGGCGGCTTCGGCTTCGGCCGCGACGGTATGGAGCGCGCCGCTGGCATAGCGGCGGGCCATCTCGTCGAGGGGGATCGGGGTGATGGCGCGGGCGTGGCCGGCCGTGCCGAAGGCCTCGAAGCGGGCGCGGCACAGCGCCTCCAGCTCGGCCATGGCGGGGATCAGGAACTTGCGCGGGTCGAACTCGGCGGGCTTCTCGGTCGCGACCTTGCGGAACTGCGCGGCCATGGCCATGCGGCAATCGGTGTCGATGTTGACCTTGCGCACGCCGTGGCGGATGCCGCGGACGATCTCCTCGACCGGCACGCCCCAGGTCTGCGGCATCTCGCCGCCGAAGGCGTTGATCATGTCCTGCAGCGCCTGCGGCACCGAGGAGGAGCCGTGCATGACGAGATGGGTGTGCGGGAGCCGGTCGTGGATCGCCTCGATGACGTGGATGGCGAGGATGTCGCCGTCGGGGCGGCGGGAGAACTTGTAGGCGCCGTGGCTGGTGCCGCAGGCGATGGCGAGCGCATCGACGCGGGTGCGGGCGACGAAGTCGGCGGCCTGGTCGGGGTCGGTCAGGAGCTGGTCGTGGGAGAGCGCGCCCTCGGCGCCGGAGCCGTCCTCGGCGGCGGCCTCGCCGGTCTCGAGCGAGCCGAGGACGCCGAGCTCGCCCTCGACGGAGGCGCCTACGGCGTGGGCCATGCGGGCGACGCGGGCGGTGATCGCGACGTTGTAGTCGTAGGAGGCGGGGGTCTTCATGTCCGCCTCCAGCGAGCCGTCCATCATCACCGAGGTGAAGCCGTGGCGGATCGCCGAGAGGCAGGTGGCGTCGTCGGCGCCGTGGTCCTGGTGCAGGCAGATCGGGATCCGCGGCCAGGTCTCGGCCAGCGCCTCGACCATGTGGCGGAGCATGACGTCGCCGGCGTAGGAGCGGGCGCCGCGGCTCGCCTGGAGGATGACGGGCGCGTCGCAGGCCTCCGCCGCGCGCAGGATGGCGAGGCCCTGCTCCATGTTGTTGATGTTGAAGGCGGGCACGCCGTAGTCGTGCTCGGCGGCGTGGTCGAGGAGTTGTCTGAGCGTTATCAGGGCCATCGGGTCGCTCCTTCAGGCGCGGCGCGCGTTGTCGACAAGACGGAGGATCAGGGGCGTGAGGATGAGCTGCATGGCGATGTCGAGCTTGCCGCCGGGGATGACGATCGAGTTCGCCCGGGTCATCCACGAGCCGTGGATCATCGAGACGAGGTAGGGGAAGTCGATGCCGCGCGGGTTGCGGAAGCGGATGACGACGAGGCTCTCGTCGGCGGTCGGGATCCAGCGGGCGATGAACGGGTTCGAGGTGTCCACGACCGGCACGCGCTGGAAGTTGATGTCGGTCTCGGTGAACTGCGGGCAGATGCAGTGCACGTAGGCGTGCATCCGGCGCAGGATCACGTCGGTGACCGCCTCGGTCGAGTAGCCGCGGCTGGCGCGGTCGCGGTGGATCTTCTGGGTCCATTCGAGGTTGATGACCGGGACCACGCCGATCTTGAGGTCGGCGAGCTCGGAGAGGTTGACGCGGCCGTTCGCCACGGCGCCGTGCAGGCCCTCGTAGAAGAGGAGGTCGGAGCCGGGATCGAGGTCGCGCCAGGGCGTGAAGCGGCCGGGCTCGACGCCCCAGTGCTCCGCCTCGCGGGCGTCGTGGACGTAGGTGCGGGTGCGGCCCGCGCCGGTCTCGCCGTAGCTGCGGAAGGTCGCCTCCAGCGCCGCGAGGTCGTTCGCCTCGTAGGAGAAGTGGCTGAAGGTGGCGTCGCCCGCCTCCAGCCGCGCGTCGAGCTCGGCCTTCATCGCGGCGCGGTCGAAGCGGTGGAAGGCGTCGCCCTCGATCGAGACGGCCTTGATGCCCTCGCGGCGGAAGATCTGGTCGAAGGTGTGCTTGACCGTGGTCGTGCCCGCGCCGGAGGAGCCGGTGACGGAGATGATCGGGTGCTTGCGGCTCATCGTCAGTTCCGGAACAGGCCGCGCTGGCCGAAGAGGGCCGAGGTCTCGGGGTGGGGGATGGCGTGGTACTCGGCGACGGCGGCCACCTTGTCGGCGGAGCCGAAGACGAAGGGGGTGCGCTCGTGGAGCGCGCCGGCCGCCTGGTCGAGGATGCGGTCCGCGCCGTCGGTGGCCTGGCCGCCGGCCTGCTCGATCAGCCAGGCGACGGGGGCGCATTCGTAGACGCGGCGCAGGCGGCCGTGCTCGTAGCCGGCGCGGGCGTCGGCCGGGTAGAGGAAGACGCCGCCGCGGGTGAGGATGCGGTGGACCTCGGCGACGAGCGAGGCGATCCAGCGCATGTTGAAGTCGCGCCCGAGCGGGCCGTCGGCGCCGGCGAGGCAGTCGTCGACGAAGGCGCGCACCGGATGCGGCCAGCGGCGGCGGTTCGAGACGTTGATGGCGAACTCGGCGGCGCAGGGCGGCACGCGGAGGTCGCGCGCGGCGAGGCGGAACGCGCCCGCGGCGGGGTCGAGGACGAAGCGCAGCACCCCCTCGCCGAAGGAGGCGACGAGCGCGGTCTGCGGCCCGTAGATGACGTAGCCGGCGGCGAGGAGGTCGCGGCCCGGGCGCAGGAAGCTGGCCGGCCCGTCGGCCTCGGCGGGGTAGAAGCCGAAGATGGTGCCGACGGAGACGTTGACGTCGAGGTTCGACGAGCCGTCGAGCGGGTCGATGGCGACGGCGAGCCGGCCCTCGCCGAGGAGCGCCACGTCGTCGAGCTCCTCGGAGGCGTAGAAGCGCACGCCGGTCCCGGTGAGCGCGGCGCGGAAGGCGTCGTCGGCGAGGACGTCGAGCGCGATCTGGCGGT
Source organism: Amaricoccus sp. (assembly GCF_017993425.1). Taxonomy (GTDB): domain Bacteria; phylum Pseudomonadota; class Alphaproteobacteria; order Rhodobacterales; family Rhodobacteraceae; genus Amaricoccus. Next base: position 126,507 of record NZ_JAGOMQ010000006.1, on the reverse strand, counting down.
CGCCGCCGGCGTTGCGCCCGGCGGAGGCGCCGAGGTCCGCGCCGCCGGCGATGACCCGGGCGAGGTCGCGGGCCGCCGCGGCGATCCCGGCCATCGGGGCGCGGAAGGCGGCGGGGATGGGCTGGAGCTCGATCGGGCTGGCGTCGTCCAGCATCTTTGTTGTCCTCCCTCGGTCGGGGACGACCGAATCTTTCGTTGAGTCTTGACAGACCGGCGGGTAAAAGAAAATTTTTGAAACTGGAAGGATGGTTCAGAAAACATGAAGCCACGCCCGGACGCCATCACGCTGAAGCAGCTGCGCGCCTTCCGCGAGGTGGTCGACCGCGGCTCGCTGACCGCGGCGGCCGAGGCGCTCGGCCTGTCGGCGCCGGCGGTCCATGCGCAGCTGAGGAGCCTGCGCGACTTCGCGGGGACGGAGGTGCTGGCGCGCGGGACGGACGGAGCCTGGGGGCCGACCGCGGAGGGGGCGGTGCTGCTCGCCACGGCGCGCTCGGTGCAGACGGCGCTCGACGTCGCCATGGCGCGGATCGCCTCGCTGCGCTCCGGGCTGCAGGGCAGGGTGGCGCTCGGCGTCGTCAGCACGGCCAAGTACTTCGCGCCGTTCCTTGTCGCGCGGCTGATGCGGCGGTTCCCGGCGATCGACATCGAGCTCAAGGTCGGCAACCGCGGCGAGACCTTCGCGGCGCTGGCCGAGGGGCGGCTCGACCTCGCCATCACCGGCTGGCCGCCGCGCGAGCCGCCGGTCGAGGCGGCGACGCTGGGCCCGCATCCGCACGTGATCGTCGCCGCGCCGGAGCATCCGCTGGCGCAGCTCGCGCGGGTGGATCCGGGCGCCCTCGTCGAGGAGACCTTCCTGTCGCGCGAGGAGGGCTCGGGCACGCGCAGCCTGATGGTCCGCTTCCTCGACCGGATCGCCGAGGGGCGGAACGTGCGCACCATCGAGATGGGCACCAACGAGACGATCAAGCAGGCGGTGCGCGCCGGGCTTGGCGTCGCGCTGATCTCGGAGCACGCGGTGATGGAGGAGCTGCGCCACGGGACGCTCCGCGCGCTGCCGGTCGAGGGGCTGCCGATCGTGCGGCACTGGTTCCTGATCCATGTCGCCGGCCAGCCGCTGCCGCCGGCCGCCGAGGCGCTGGCGCGGGCGATCGTGGAGATGGAGGGATCGTTCCTGCCGGACCGCACGCCCGGGGGGCCGCAGTGACAGCGCGCGCCGGCCGCGTGGGGCAGGGCGGGCGCTCCCCCGGAAGTTGAAGCGGCGCCAAAGGCTTAGGCGACGCGGGCCGGATCGGGCCGCCGGCCGCCACGGCGCGCTGGACAGCGCGGGGGCGGCGGGCCTAGTCTGGTTCCGCTGGCCCGGGGCGAGGCCCGGGCGGCGCCTGCAACCGTCCCGCGGAGCACCATGACCGAGACCGTGAGCGTCGCCGCCGCCAAGCCATGGGTCACGGCCGACTCCCCGCCCTTCGTCCGCATCGTCAAGATCACCAAGCGCTTCGGCGACTTCACCGCGGTCGACGACGTCAGCCTCGAGATCTGGAAGGGCGAGCTGTTCTGCCTGCTCGGCGGCTCCGGCTGCGGCAAGTCCACCCTGCTCCGGATGCTCGCCGGCTTCGAGACCCCGACCGAGGGCCGCATCGAGATCGACGGCCAGGACATGGCCGGCCTGCCGCCCTACGAGCGGCCGACCAACATGATGTTCCAGAGCTACGCGCTCTTCCCGCACATGAGCGTCGAGAAGAACGTCGCCTACGGCCTGCGCCGCGACGGCATGGGCCGCGACGAGGCGATGCAGCGCGTCGCCGAGATGCTGAAGATGGTGCAGCTCTCGCAGTTCGCGGGGCGCAAGCCCCACCAGCTCTCCGGCGGCCAGCGCCAGCGGGTGGCGCTCGCCCGCAGCCTCGTCAAGCGGCCGAAGCTCCTGCTGCTCGACGAGCCGCTCGGCGCCCTCGACAAGAAGCTCCGCGAGGAGACCCAGTTCGAGCTGATCAAGATCCAGGAGAGCCTCGGGGTGACGTTCATCGTCGTCACCCACGACCAGGAGGAGGCGATGACGCTCTCCACCCGCATCGGGGTGATGAACGCCGGCGAGATCGTGCAGGTCGGCGAGCCGGCGGAGATCTACGAGCACCCGAACTCGCGCTTCGTCGCCGACTTCATCGGCTCGGTGAACATGTTCGAGGGCCGGGTGACCGAGGACGAGCCCGAGCACATCAAGATCGCCTGCGCCGATCTCGACGGCGAGATCTTCGTCGGCCACGGCGTGACCTGCACGCTGAACCAGCAGCTCTGGTATGCGCTCCGGCCGGAGAAGATAAAGCTCTCGCGCGAGCGGCCGCAGGGGCGCAACGTCTTCCCCGCGGTGGTGGAGGAGGTCGCCTACATGGGCAATCTCTCGGTCTACCGGCTGCGCCTGCCGACCGGGCGGACGATCCGCGTCAGCCAGGCCAACCTCGACCGCTACAGCGAGGACCGGATCAGCTGGGACGAGAACGTCTGGGTCAGCTGGGACGACGTCGCCGGCGTGGTGCTGTCGCGATGAGCGCGGCCGACTACGATCCCTCGCGCGCCGCGCCGCCGCGCCGCTGGCCGCGCTGGCTGACCTTCGACCGGCGCTTCCTCGTCATCGCCGTCCCCTTCCTGTGGCTCCTGGTCTTCTTCCTCGTCCCGTTCCTCGTGGTGGCCAAGCTCTCGGTCTCCGAGGCGGCCATCGCCAAGCCGCCCTACCTGCCGATCTGGGAATGGGACGGGCTCAGGCTGGCGCTCAACCTCAACTTCGAGAACTTCGCCTATCTCTGGGGCGACGCGCTCTACGTGAAGGCCTACGTGTTCTCGATCCGCGTGGCCTTCGTCTCGGCGGCGCTGGCGCTCCTCGTCGGCTATCCGATCGCCTACTACATCGCCCGCAGCCCGGAGCCGCGGCGCACGCTGCTGCTGACGCTGGTCATCCTGCCGTTCTGGACCTCGTTCCTGCTGCGCGTCTACGCCTGGCAGGGCTTCCTGCGCTCGAACGGCGTGATCAACAACTTCCTGATCTGGACCGGGATCATCGACACGCCGCTCGTCATGCTCCAGACGAACGGCGCGGTTTATCTCGGCATCGTCTACACTTACCTGCCGTTCATGATCCTCCCTCTCTACGCGACGCTGGTGAAGCTCGACGAGACGCTGCTCGAGGCCTCGGCCGATCTCGGCGGCAGGCCGGTGGCGACGTTCTGGCACGTGACGCTGCCGCTCTCGATGCCGGGGGTGGTCGCGGGGTTCATGCTGGTCTTCATCCCGGCGATCGGCGAGTTCGTCATTCCCGAGCTGCTCGGCGGACCGGACACGCTGATGATCGGCCGGGTGCTCTGGAACGAGTTCTTCTCCAACCGCGACTGGCCCGTCGCCTCCGCCGTGGCGATCGCCATGCTGGTCGTGCTCGTGGTGCCGATCATGCTGCTGCGCCAGGCGCAGGCCCGGGCAGAGGAGGGAGAAAGCTGATGCGCGCCTCGACGCTGCTCCTCGCCTTCACCATCGCGGGCTTCGTGTTCCTCTACGCGCCGATCCTGAGCCTCGTCGTCTTCTCGTTCAACGAGAGCAAGCTCGTCACCGTCTGGGGCGGGTTCTCGACCAAGTGGTATGGCGAGCTGCTGCGCAACGGCGAGATCCTCGGCGCCGCCTGGATCAGCCTCAAGGTGGCGCTGGTGACCGCGACGCTGTCGGTGGCCCTCGGCACCCTTGCGGCCTACGTGCTGGCGCGGTTCCGCCGCTTCCGAGGGCGGGCGATCCTGACCGGGATGGCGACCGCGCCGCTGGTGATGCCCGAGGTCATCACCGGCCTGTCGCTGCTCCTGCTCTTCGTCGCCATGGAGCAGCTGATCGGGTGGCCGGCGGGGCGGGGGATGCTGACGATCATCATCGCGCACACCACCTTCTGCATGGCCTACGTCGCGGTCGTGGTGCAGTCGCGGCTGCAGGGCTTCGACATGAGCCTCGAGGAGGCGGCGATGGACCTCGGCGCCCGGCCCGTCCAGGTGTTCTTCGACGTGACCATCCCGGTGATCGCCCCGGCGCTCGTCGCCGGCTGGCTGCTCGCCTTCACGCTGTCGCTCGACGACCTCGTGGTGGCGAGCTTCGTCACCGGTCCGGGGGCCTCGACGCTGCCGATGGTGATCTTCTCCAAGGTCCGGCTCGGCGTCAGCCCCGAGGTGAACGCGCTCGCGACGATCATCGTCGGCGTCGTCGCCCTCGGCGTCGGCATCGCCACCTGGCAGATGTACCGGAGCCGCCGCGATGGATGAGGCCGCGATGGATAAGGCGGGCGACGCCGCCTTCCGCGGCCCCGGCCTGCGCGACCGCTGGCCGGAGATGACCTATGGCGGGGCGCTGTCGTTCCTGCGCCGCCGCTATACGCGCGACCTCGCGGGCGTCGACGTCGCGGTGATGGGCGTCCCCTGGGACAGCGCGGTGACCTACCGCCCGGGCTGCCGGCTGGGGCCGCGGGCGATTCGCGCCGCGAGCGTCCAGCTCGCCGAGCTGAAGGCCTTCCCCTGGGGCTTCTCGATGCTCGAGAGCCTCGCGGTGGTCGACTGGGGCGACGTCATGCTCGATCCCCATCACCCCGCCTCGGTGGCGCCGGCGATCCGCGCGGCGGCCGAGGGGATCATCGCCACGGGCGCGAGGCTGCTCGCCTTCGGCGGCGACCACTACGTCACCTGGCCGCTCCTTGCCGCCCACGCCGCCCGCCACGGGCCGCTCGCGCTGATCCATGTCGACGCCCATGGCGACCTCTGGCCGGACGACCCCGGCCGCATCGACCACGGCACCATGATGGGCCGCGCGGTGCGCGAGGGGCTGGTCGACGCCGCGCGCTCCACCCAGGTCGGCATCCGCACCTTCCACGACAGCGACGAGGGGCTGGAGATCCTGACCGCCCCCTGGATCCACCGCAACGGGATCGCCGCCGCGGTCGAGATCGCCCGCGCCCGCGCCGGCGACGCGCCCGTCTATCTCTCCTTCGACATCGACGCGCTCGACCCCGCCTTCGCCCCCGGCACCGGCACGCCGGTCCCCGGCGGGCTCGCCTCCTGGCAGGCGCTGGAGCTCGTCCGCGGCCTCGGCGGCCTGAACCTCGTCGGCATGGACGTCGTCGAGGTCTCTCCCCCCTTCGACCACGCCGAGATCACCGCGCTCGCCGCCGCCACCCTCGCCCACGACTGGCTCTGCCTCCTCGCCGGGGCCGGCGGCGCCGCGCCCCGGCCGGTCGGCCGGCTCTGATCCCGTGGCGCGGAGCAAGGCCGTCGCCCTGGACACGGTGGCCGCGCTCGGCGCGGAGCGGCTGGCGGCGCTCGTCCTGGAGATGGCCGAGGCCGATCCGGCGGCGATGCGGCGGGTGCGCCTCGCGCTCGCCGCGGCGAAGGGGCCGGCCGAGGCGGCGCACGCGATCCGCAAGCGGCTGGCGACCATCGCCCGCTCCCGCAGCCAGGTCTATGACGAGAAGGTGCGCGCGCTCTGCGACGACCTCGCCCAGCAGCGCGCCGCGATCCTGCGCGACGTCGCCCCCGCCGATCCCGCGGAGGCGCTCGAGCTGCTCTGGACCTTCCTCGACCTTGCCCGGCCGGTCTGCGACCGGTCCGACCTGGGCGGCGACATCGGCTACGAGTTCTCCGCCGCCGTGCCGGAGCTCGCGCCCCTCGCCGCGCGGGCGGGGGCCGATCCGGCGGACCTGGCCCGGCGCGCCTTCGCGCTGGCGTTCGACGACCAGCACCGCGTGTTCCAGCTCCTCGTCGTCGAGCTCGCGCCGGCGCTCGGCCCCGCTGGACTCGACCGGCTGGACGCGCTCGCCGACGCCTTCCTCGCCGAGCCCCCCGCCGTCTCCGCGGCGGACGAGCGGCGGCTCCTCGGGGCGCAGGCGTTCGCGCCGAGGGACGCGGCGAAGTGGCGCAAGCTCGCCGCGGTGGGCGCGCTCCGCGTCGCCGTCGCCTCGGCGCGCGGCGACGTCGACGCCCTGATCGCCCGCGTGCCGGAGCGCGAGCTTCGCGCCCCCCGGATCGCCGTCAGCATCGCCGCCCGGCTGCTTGCGGCCGGGCGGGGCGGGGAGGCCCTCGCCATGCTCGACGGCGCCGCGACGGGGAACGCGCTCCTGTCCGAGGAATGGGCCGAGGCGCGACTGGAGACGCTGGAGGCGCTCGGCCGCGCCGCCGAGGCGCAGGCGATGCGCTGGGAATGGTTCGAGACCCGCTTCAGCACGCATTTCCTGCGCGAGCACCTGCGCCGGCTGCCCGACTTCGAGGACGTCGAGGCCGAGACCCGCGCGCTCGCCCTCGTCCGCGCCTCGCCGAAGCTCCACGAGGCGCTCGCCTTCCTGATCGCCTGGCCCGACCTCGCCGCCGCCGCGGAGCTGGCTGCCGCCCGGGCCGACGCGCTCGACGGCGACGCCTACGAGCTGCTCGCCCCCGCGGCCGAGGCGCTCGCGGCGCGCCATCCCCTCGCCGCCACGCTCTGCCTGCGCCCGATGATCGAGACGGCGCTCGACCTCGCGCGCGCCAGCCGCTACCGCCACGCCGCGCGCCACCTGCTCGAATGCCGGAGCCTCGCCCGCCAGGTCGCGGACTGGCGCGGCCAGCCCGCGCACGACGCCTGGGAGGCCGGCCTCCGGGCGAAGCACGGCCGCAAGACAGCCTTCTGGACGCTCCTCCCCTGACGCTTTTGCTTTGACCCGCCAGCGCCCTCGGCCGATGCTCGGCCCGCCGCCACATCCGGAGTCCGCCCCGTGCCCCCCGTCACGCCGCCCGATTTCCTCGACCGTCTGCCGGACGCCTTCCGCTCGTGGCTCAACGGGCGCCGCGTCGAGGAGGTGGAGTGCATCGTCCCCGACATCGCCGGCATCTCGCGCGGCAAGGCGATGCCCTACAACAAGTTCTCGCGCGAGGACCGGATGTTCCTGCCGACCTCGATCTTCCACCAGACCATCGCCGGCGACTACGTCGACATGCACGACGTCAACCAGTGGACCGAGTCCGACATGGTCCTCCGGCCCGAATACTCGACCGGCACCGCGGCGCCCTGGGCCGACGACGTCACCCTCCAGGTCATCCACAACGTCGAGAACCTCGCCGGCGAGCCGGTCCCCGTCGCGCCCCGCAACGTGCTGAAGCGCGTCATCGAGCTCTACGCCGCCGAGGGCTGGGCCGCCGTGGTCGCGCCGGAGATGGAGTTCTACCTCATCAAGCCGAACCTGAACCCCAACGAGCCGATCGAGCCCCCCGTGGGCCGCACCGGCCGGCAGATGGTGTCGCGGCAGGCCTACTCGATGTCCGCCGTCGACGAGTACGGCAAGGTGATCGACGACATCTACGAGTTCTCCGACGCGCAGGGCTTCGAGATCGACACGATCATCCAGGAGGGCGGCGCCGGCCAGGTCGAGATCAACTTCGTCCACGGCGACCCGATGAAGCTCGCCGACCAGGTGTTCTTCTTCAAGCGCACCATCCGCGAGGCGGCGCTCCGCAACAACTGCTTCGCCACCTTCATGGCGAAGCCGATGCAGGACGAGCCCGGCTCGGCGATGCATGTCCACCACTCGGTGGTCGACGTCGCCACCGGGCGCAACGTCTTCACCGGCGACAATGGCGGGCCGACCGACCTCTTCCACGCCTTCATCGCCGGGATGCAGCGCCACCTGCCCACCGTGGTCTGCATCCTCGCGCCCTACGTCAACTCCTACCGCCGCTTCGTCCCCGGCGGCTCGGCGCCCATCAACCTCGAATGGGGGCCCGACAACCGCACCACCGGCATCCGCGTGCCGATCTCGTCGCCGGAGGGCCGCCGCGTCGAGAACCGCGTGGTGGGCATGGACTGCAATCCCTACCTCGCGCTGGCCGCCTCGCTCACCTGCGGCTATCTCGGGATGAAGGCGGGGCTCGTCCCGCGCGAGGCGGTCTCCGGCGAGGCCTATCACCGGCCCCGCGCGCTGCCCCGCGACCTCCTCGCCGCGCTGGACCTCTTCGAGAACTGCCCCGACGTCACGGCGACGCTGGGCGAGGAGTTCTGCACCCTCTACAAGGCGATCAAGCGGGACGAGGTGGAGACCTATCTCCGGGTGATCTCGCCCTGGGAGCGGGACCACCTGCTCCTGAACGTCTGAGGAGGACGACATGGCGCAAGCACTGCATCTCGGACAGGTCCAGGATCTGCGGCGCTGGACGCTGATCGGCGCGATCGCCATCGCCGCCGCGGCGCTCCTCGTCGTCGAGCCCTTCGAGATGGGCGAGACGAGCTACCACTTCTGGACCGAGACCACCGGCTACGTGGCGATCGTCGCGGCGATCGGCGTCCGGCTCTGGTGCACGCTCTACATCGGCAGCCGCAAGAACCGCCGGCTGGTCACCGCCGGCCCCTACAGCATGACGCGCAACCCGCTCTACGTCGGCTCGTTCCTCGGCGCGGTCGGGGTGGGCCTGCAGACCGGGATGCTGACCTTCGCCGCCATCGGCGGGGCGGTGACCGCGCTCGTTTTCGCCCTCGTCGTGGAGCGCGAGGAGGCGCATCTCGCCGGCCTCTTCCGCGAGGACTACGCGCGCTACTGTGCGCGGACGCCACGCTTCCTGCCGCGGCTGTCGCTCTACCGCGACGACGGGCCGACGATGGAGTTCGAGATCGCGGCGCTCGGGCGCACGCTTCGCGACGCCGCGCCCTTCCTCGCCGCGATCCTGCTGACCGAGGCGGCCGAGGCGCTGCACATGATGGGCTGGCTGCCCAACTGGCTCACGCTCTACTGAGGAGGACCGATGACCATCGACGAACGCGCCCTCGGCCGGGTCCAGGCCCTCCGCCGCCAGGTGGTGATCCTCGCCATTCTGACCGTGGCGGCCGCCCTCCTCGTCGTCGCGCCGCGCGAGAGCGGCGACACCGACTATCATGTCTGGATCGAGTTCGGCGGCTTCGTCGCCATCCTCGCCGCCATCGCCCTGCGGCTCTGGTGCACCCTCTACATCGGCGACCGCAAGAACGACGAGATCGTCGCCACCGGCCCCTACAGCGTCTGCCGCAACCCGCTCTACGTCGGCTCCATCCTCGGCGCCGTCGGCGTCGGGATGCAGACCGGAATGGCGAGCTTCGCCGTCCTCGGCGGCCTGATCTGCTGGGCCATCTTCGCCGTGGTGGTGCGCCGCGAGGAAGCCTTCCTCCACCGCCGCTTCGGTCCGGCCTATGCGCGCTACTGCGCCCGCACGCCGCGCTTCTGGCCCCGCCTCGGCCTCTACGACGAGGGCGCCGGCGCCGGGGTCTTCACCACGCGCAGCCTCAGGAAGACGCTGCGCGACGGCGCGGTCTTCCTGCTCGCGCTCCCGCTCACCGAGGTGATCGAGGACCTGCACGAGGCGGGCCTGCTGCCGACGCTCCTCTCGCTCTACTGAGGACGGCTCTCCGAGGATGTCCCTCGACCTCCTCACCGCCAACGACCGCCCCGGCGTCCATGCCGCGAGCTGGTATGCCGAAAGCGCCGACCCGCCTGCGCCTGCGCCGCCGCTGACCGGCGAGGCCAGGGCCGACGTCTGCGTGATCGGCGGCGGCTATACCGGCCTCTCCGCCGCGCTGCACCTCGCCGAGGCGGGCTACGACGTCGTGCTGCTCGAGGCGAACCGCGTCGGCTGGGGCGCCTCGGGGCGGAACGGCGGGCAGGTCGGGCCGGGGCAGCGCCAGGACCAGGACTGGCTGGAGGCGAAGGCGGGCAGGGCGGCCGCCCGCGCCTTCTGGGACCTCGCCGAGGAGGCGCAGGCGCTGGTCCGCGGCCTCGTGGCGCGCCACGCCATCGCCTGTGACCTGCGCCCGGGGATCGTCTACGCCGCCCACAAGGCCCCTTACGTCGCCGAGTACCACGCCTATGGCGAGAAGCTCGCCCGCGACTACGGCTACGACGGCGCGCTGCCGCTCGACGCCGCCGGCGTGGCGGCGATGCTGGGGACGGAGGCCTATCTCGGGGGGCTCCACTACCCGCGCGCGGCGCATCTCCACCCGCTCGCCTACGCGATCGGGCTCGGCGGCGCGGCGCGGGCGGCGGGCGTGCGGCTCCATGAGGAGAGCCGCGTGCTCCGCCGCGCCGGCGGCCGGGTCGAGACGGCGGCGGGGGCGGTCACGGCGCGCCACGTCGTCGTCGCCTGCAACGGCTATCTCGGCGGGCTCGAGCCCGCCGTGGCGGCGCGGGTCATGCCGATCAACAACTTCATCCTCGCGACCGAGCCGATGGATCCGGCCCGCGCCGCGGCGCTGATCCCGCAGGGCGTGGCGGCGGCGGACAGCCGCTTCGTGGTGAACTACTGGCGGCTGGCCGCGGACGGGCGGATGCTGTTCGGCGGCGGCGAGAGCTACGGCTACCGCTTCCCGCGCGACATCGCCGCGCTGGTGCGGCCGCGGATGCTCGCGATCTATCCCGGGCTCGCCGACCTGCGCGTGACCCACGCCTGGGGCGGGACGCTCGCCATCACCGTCAACCGGATGCCGGCCTTCCAGCGCCTCGACGCGAGCGCGGTCTCGGCCGGCGGCTATTCCGGCCACGGCGTGGCGATCGCCACCCTCGCCGGCAAGCTGATCGCCGAGGCGCTGCGCGGCTCGGCCGAGCGCTTCGACGTCTTCGCCCGCCTCCCCCAGCCCGCCTTCCCCGGCGGCCCCCGCCTGCGCTGGCCGCTGCTGGCGCTGGCGATGACCTGGTACGCGCTCCGCGACCGGCTCTGACCACCCCCCCTGCGACGGCCCGCCGACTGCCCTGCGCCGAAGCGCGGCCGATGACCGGGCGCGTCAGACCCGCGTCGATGTGCTATTCTGGACGCAGCCGAGGGAGGGAGGACCAATGAGAATGCTCATGTCCCGTGACGGTGCGCCGGTCGACGCCGCCGCCGTCGATGCGCTGGCGACGAGGCTCGCCGGGCGGATCGTTCGCCCGGGCGACGCCGACTACGAGCGGGCGCGCCGCATCTGGAACGCCTCGATCGATCGGCGTCCGGGCCTGATCGTGCGGGTTCGCGGCGCCGCCGACGTCGTGGAGGCGATCCGCTTCGCCCGCGCCAGCGACGTGAAGGTCACCGTTCGCGGCGGCGGGCACAACGTCGCGGGCCGCGCACTTTGCGACGACGGAATGGTCGTCGACCTCTCCGAAATGCGGGCCGTCCTTGTCGATCCCGCGACGCGGACGGTGCGCGTGCAGGGCGGGGCGACCCTGGGCGATCTGGACCGCGAGACCCATGCCTATGGCCTCGCGGTGCCCGCCGGCGTCGTCTCGGCCACGGGCATCGCCGGGCTCACGCTCGGGGGCGGCGTCGGGTGGCTGGTGCGCAAATACGGCCTCAGTTGCGACAACGTGCTCGCGATGAACCTCGTCGACGCCGACGGGGCGGTGCTGACGGCGAGCGCCGACGAGCGGCAGGATCTCTTCTGGGCGCTGAAGGGCGGGGGAGGCAATTTCGGGGTGGTGACGGACTTCACCTTCCGGGCGCATCCGGTGTCGACCATCCTCGGCGGTATGCTGGTCTGGCCCCGTGACCGCGCCGGGGACGTCCTGCGCTTCTATCGCGACTTCATGGATCGCGCTCCCGAGGATCTGACCTGCTACTGCGCCATCGTCACCTCTCCCGACGGCGTGCCGATCGTCGCCGCGCTCGCCTGCTGGTCAGGCGAGATCGCAGAAGGCGAGCGCTTCCTTGCGCCGCTGCGCAGCTTCGGCCCGCCCATGGCGGACATGATCGCGCCGATGCCCTTCCCGGCGATGCAGCGCCTCATCGACGGCGGCTTCCCGGACGGCGCGCACAATTACTGGCGCTCGAGCTTCGTTCACGGGCTGACCGACGCGGTGATCGACACGATCGTCGCGTTCGCCGACCGCATGGAGTCGCCGCTCTCGGCGACCTTGGTCGAGTATTACGGCGGGGCGGCTTCGCGGGTCGATCCGGCAAGCTCCGCCTTCGCGCAGCGGTCGGCGGACTACAACATCGGCATGACGGCGCAGTGGCTCGATCCGGCCGAAACCGCGAAGCACGTCGCCTGGACCCGCGCCTTCTACGACGCGATCGAACCCCATGCCCATGGCAGTCACCTCCTGAACTTCAACAGCGAGGCGAGCGACGCGATGGTGCAGGCTTCGTTCGGCGACCACTACGCGCGGCTCGCCGAAGTGAAGCGCCGCTACGACCCGTCGAACTTCTTCAGCCAGGACCTCAATCTCCGCGCCGCCGCCGCATGACAGGCGCGGAGCGACCCGCCACAAGGTGAGCCCGCCCGGCAAATCGCGTCCAGGGCGTCAACAACCGGCTAAAAAATGGCAAGCCGGATTCCAGCCCGATTCCAGCCGCCTTCCAGCCCGGTTTTTTCCCGCCGTTCCAGAGGGATGGACCCAGCCCCCGGAGATCGGCGCGGCGGCCCCTCGCAGGGCCGCCGCGGACCGGGCTACTGGCCGGTCTTCAGCGTGGTCCAGAGCCGGGTGATCGCCCGGTCCGTCCTGGGCTCGTAGGTCACCGCCGGGAACAGCTTCGCCTTCACCTCCGCCGGCGGGAAGATCGCCGGGTCCTCCGCGATCTCCGGATTGACGAACTGCATCGCCGGAATGTTGGCGTTGGCATAATAGACGTAGTTGGTGATGTCCGCGGTGATCTCCGGCTTCATGATGAAGTTGATCCAGGCGAGCGCTTCTTCGGGATGTGGCGCATCCGCGGGGATCGCCAACATGTCGAACGACAGCAGCGCGCCTTCCTTCGGGATCGAATACTTGATCTCGATGCCGGTCCCCGCCTCGGCGGCGCGGTCCGCGGCGATGAAGATGTCGCCCGAGAAGCCGAGCGCCACGCAGAGCGAGCCGTTCGCCAGGTCGTTGATGTACTGCGAGGAATGGAACTGCCGGATATAGGGCCGCACCTTCTCGAGCAACGCCGCCGCCGCCTCGAGGTCCTCGGTCTTCGTCGAGGTCGGATCGATCCCCAGATACGCCATCGCGCTCGGCAATACGTCGGTCGGGCTGTCGAGAATACTTATGCCGCAATCCGCGAGCTTCGACGCATACTGCGGATCGAAGATCAGGCTCCAGCTGTTCGTCGGCGCATCGTCGCCCAGCCGCTCCCGCACCATCGCCGCGTTGTAGCCGATGCCGGTGGTCAGCCACATGTAGATGACGGCGTGCTCGTTGCCGGGGTCGTAGGCTTCGGCCGCCTTCATCAGGTCGGGGTCCATGTTGGCGAGGTTCGGCAGCTTCGACTTGTCGAGCGGCAGATACAGATCCGCCTCGATCTGCCGTCGCAGGTGGCCCGAGGTCGGAACGACCACGTCATAGCCGGAATTGCCGGTGACGAGCTTCGCCTCCAGCGTCTCGTTACTGTCGAATACGTCGTAGACGACCTTGATCCCGGTCTCGGCCTCGAACTTCTCGATGGTGTCCTCGGCGATGTAGTCCGACCAGTTGTAGACGTTGACGACCTTGTCCTGCGCGACGGCCGCGGCCGTCGACAGGGCGAGGGCCGCGGCCGCGAACATCAGAGCTTTCACCGACATACTCCTCTCCGTTGGTTCCCTGAAGCCCGCCGGCCCGACCGCGCGAGGGCGGCGGCGCCGCCCGACGCGCCCGTTCCGGGTCTCCGTCGGGCCGGTCCCGGCGAGGCTTTCCCGGTTTTGCTAGCATCCCGCCGCCGCGCCGCCAAGCCTGCCCGGCAGCAGATCGCGCGGGCTTGTCCGCGGGTTGGCCTCCGGCCGCGACCGCGGTAGAAGGTGCCGCGGGCGCCCACGCCGTCCGCGACGGCGCAAGAGGCGGCATGGCCAAGAAGCCCTCCGACAAGCGCAAGCGCAGCGCGCTGGCGGCGACGCAGGCGCCCGGGCGTCCGGCGAAGCTGCAGGTCGGCGCGCTGTGCTGGCGGCGGAGCGGCGCGGGCGTGACCAAGGTCCTGCTGATCACCAGCCGCGACACCGGCCGCTGGGTGATCCCCAAGGGCTGGCCGATGCGGCGGCGGACCGAGGCCGAGGCGGCGGCGCGGGAGGCCTACGAGGAGGCCGGCGTCAACGGCGAGACCGGGCCGAGCATCGGGCTCTTCGGCTACGACAAGAACCTCGGGCACGGGCGGCGGATCTTCTGCGTGGTGCGGGTGTTTCCGCTCGAGGTGCGCAAGATGGAGCGCAAGTATCCCGAGTTCGGCCAGCGCCGGGTGAAGTGGTTCCCGGCGCAGAAGGCGGCGGAGCGGGTGGAGGAGCTCGAGCTCGCCGCGATGATCCGCGAGTTCGGCGCCGCGCTGGACGCCGGCGGCGGGGCCGTGACCGAAGGCGACGCGGCGCCGGCGCCGGCGGACGTGCCGGAGGAGACCGCGGAGGGGTGAGCTGTCGGGCGAGCCGAGCCGGGGGCGACCGCGGAGGGGTGAGCCGTCGGGCGAGCCGAAGGCGGCCGCAGTAGCCGCCAGGCGAGCCGGACGACGCCGTTGGCGGCTGAGCCGTCAGGCGAGGCCGCCAACGGCCGCGGAGCGCCGGGCCGTCGGGCCGGGCCGGGGGAGAACCGCAGCCGGTGAGCGTCAGGCGACGAGGGACTTCGAGCCCATGTCGAGGTACTTGCGGCGGCGGGCCTTGCGCAGCGCGTCGGGCTTCTTGCCGTCGACCTCGGCCAGCATCTCGTGGATGGCGACGCCGACGCGCTCGATGGTGGCGGGGCGGTCGCGCTGGGCGCCGCCGCGGGGCTCGGGGACGATGCGGTCGATCACGCCGAGGGCGCGGAGGTCCTGCGCGGTCAGGCGCAGCGCCTCGGCGGCCTCGCGGGCCTTGTCGGCGTCCTTCCACAGGATCGAGGCGCAGCCCTCGGGCGAGATCACCGAGTAGATCGAGTGCTCGAGCATCGCCACCCGGTCGGCGGTGGCGAGCGCCACGGCGCCGCCGGAGCCGCCCTCGCCGATGATGACGGAGACGACCGGCGCGCCGATCGAGAGGCATTTCTCGGTCGCCCGCGCGATCGCCTCGGCCTGGCCGCGCTCCTCGGCGCCCTTGCCGGGATAGGCGCCGGGCGTGTCGACCAGCGTCACCACGGGCAGGCCGAAGCGGTCGGCGAGGTCCATCAGCCGGATCGCCTTGCGATAGCCCTCGGGCCGGGCCATGCCGAAGTTGCGCTCGATCCGCGAGCGGGTGTCGTGGCCCTTCTCGTGACCGATCACCACGACGGGCCGGTCCTCGAAGCGCGCGACCCCGCCCATCACCGCGTGGTCGTCGGCGAAGTTGCGGTCGCCGGCGAGCGGCGTCCATTCGGTGAAGAGCGTCGCCACGTAGTCGCGGCAATGCGGCCGGTCGGGGTGGCGGGCGACCTGCGCCTTCCGCCAGGGGTCGAGGCTGCGGTAGAGCTCGTCGAGGAGCGCCGAGGCCTTGGCGTCGAGGGCGACGGCCTCGGCGGCGACGTCCATCTCGGGCGTCTTGCGGGCGAGGGCGCGCAGCTCCTCCGCCTTGCCCTCGATCTCGGCGAGGCCCTTCTCGAAGTCGAGATAGTTCTGCATCCGGTCCCCTCGTTCGGGCTCGCCCACATATCCCCCGCCGGGCCCCCGATGCAAGGGACCCGGCGCCTCAGGCAGCTGAGAGGGGCAAACGTCCCACAGTGGGACGCCATGTTTTTCTCAATGATATCAGCAAAGTTGGTTAGCCAAATTTCAAGGTCTTGCGCGCCGTCGGCGGCCGACGGCGACGAGGCCGAGCATCGCCGCGCCGAGGAGGGCGGCGGGGGCGGGCAGGGGCACCGGGGCGGGCCGCGCGTCGGCGAAGAGGCGGGGGTCGTCGAAGGTGATGCGCGCGCCGTCGCTGGCGCCGAGGCCGATCAGCGTCTGCAGCGCGAAGGCCCCGCTCTCGTAGCCGATGCCGCCGTTCATCGCCGCGTCGATCAGGAGCTGGAAGCTGTAGGTGACCCCGGGCCGCACCACGTGGCTGAGCCGCAGGCGGTCGTCGAAGTCGTCCTCCGGGAGGCCCGTGAGGATGCGCGCGTCGCCGAACCAGCTGCGGTTCGCCGAGCCGCTGTAGAGGCTGATGTCGACGCTCATGTCCCCGTTCTGCCGCTCGGACCGGCTCCAGCCGCCGGAATAGCCGATGTCGTAGCTGATCCGCGCCAGCCGGTCGGTGGTGAAGGTGGCGTCGAGCCGGAAGTAGCTCGAGGTCTGCGCATAGGTGTCGCCGTTCATGCCCGTGGCCGAGCCGGACATTCGGACCGCGCCGCGGGCGAGGTCGCCCCACGAGTCGCTCGCCATCGTCCGGCCCTCGCCGCTCGCCGCGGCGGCGTTGTCGTAGACCCCGCCCGGCAGCCCCGTGGTGGCGCCGTTGGTGCTGGCGTAGCCGGTCAGCCGCGGCAGGCCGGGGTCGCTGGTCGAGAGGCTCGAGAACGAGGCGAGCGTCGCCGCCTCGGCCGGGGAAAGCGCGCAGAGGCACAGCGAGACGACAGACAGGAACCGCATTCCGACACCCTTCGAGCGAGACGAGACCACACCGACCCCGCGCAGAGAATACGCAGGGTCGGGGCGTCGCCTCAACGGGCGTCGTGCGGGAAGGATGCGCGCCGGCGGCGCTCGGCCGCCGATCAGCGGCGGACGGCGCTCGGCCGCCGGTCAGCGGCGGGCGGCGCTCAGCCGCCGATGAGCTCGGCCTGCCGGACGATCACCCGGGCCTGGCGGATCGAGGCGAGGTCGACGAGGCGGCCCTTGTAGACGGCCGCCCCCTGGCCGGCGGCCTCGGCCGCGGCCATCGCGGCGAGGATCTCGCGCGCCTCGGCCACCACCTTGCCGGAGGGGGTGAACACCTCGTTGGCGAGCGCGACCTGCTTGGGGTGGATCGCCCACTTGCCGACCATGCCCATCGTCGCCGCCCGCCGCGCCTGGGCGCGGAAGCCCTCGTCGTCGGAGAAGTCGCCGAACGGCCCGTCGACCGGCAGGATCCCGGCCGAGCGGCAGGCCGCGACGATCGCCGCGGTGACGCCGTGCCACGGGTCGCCGTAGACCGGGCCGCGGGGGCCGTCGAGATCCTTCGGCGGCAGCATGTAGTAGTTCTCCTGGGTGCCGCCGATGCCGGTGGTCTGCATCCCCATCGAGGCGGCGAAGTCGGCGGCGCCGAGGCTCATCGCCTGCATCCGCGGGCTGGCGGTCGCGATCTCGGCGACGTTGCGGAAGCCGAGGGCCGTCTCGATGATCACCTCGAAGCCGACGCGCTTCCCGCGGCCCTTCGCCGTCTCGATCGCCGAGCAGAGCGCGTCGACGGCGTAGATGTCGGCGGCGCAGCCGGCCTTGGGGATCATGAAGAGGTCGATGCGGTCGCCCGCCTCCTCCAGCACCTCGACGACGTCGCGGTACCAGAACTCGGTGTCGAGGCCGTTGATGCGGACGGAGAGGGTCTTCGTGCCCCAGTCGATCTCGTTGATCGCGAGGATGATGTTCTGCCGCGCCGCCGCCTTGTCGCCCGGGGCGACGCTGTCCTCGAGGTCGAGGTTGATGACGTCGGCGGCGGAGGCGGCCATCTTCTCGAAGAGCTCGGGCCGCGAGCCCGGGCCGAAGAGCTGGCAGCGGTTCGGCCGGGCGGGGGCCTGCGGCGGTACGGTGAAGCTCATGGGGTCGATCTCCGGGCCTCGGCATCCGGTCATGCCGCAGCGCAGCTAATATGTGGCGGCGCATCATGTCAAACCCGGGGGGTCGGGGCTGGTCTCCGGAGCGATGACGGGGCGCCTTTGCGCCCCGGAGTCGGTCTCCCCACCCGCGCAGGCGCGGGCGGGGCCCCTGCGCGCTGTTGCGCGCCGTTCTCCCACCCCCCTTCCCCCCGCCCGCTGGGCGGGGGAACCTGCACGATAGGAAGAAGGAAGAAGGAAGAAGGAAGGAAGAAGGAAGGAAGAAAGGGGCGCTGACGTGCCGGGCGCGGACGGGTGGCGTTCGAGCGTATGTCGGGCAGGGGCCGCGGGGCTAGCCGGGGTCAGGCGAGTCGTGCGCGCGGGGGCAGCGGGAAGCCGCGCAGGAAGGCGTCGGCGTCGGTCGGGGCGCGACCGGCGCGTTGCACAGCGAGGATACGCACCGCGCCGTGGCCGCAGGCGACGGTCAGCGCGTCGTCGAGGGTCTCGCCGGGCGCGCCGGCGCCTTCGGCGAGGCGGGAGCGCAAGAGGCGCAGGCGCTCGCCGGCGAGCTCGCACCAGGCGCCGGGGGAGGGGGAGAGGGCGCGGATGCGGCGGTCGACCTCCGGGGCGGGCAGGGTCCAGTCGATGCGGGCCTCGGCCTTGTCGATCTTGGCCGCGTAGGTGACGCCGGCCTCGGGCTGGGGCTGCGGGGTCAGGTCGTCGAGGCGGGCGAGGGCGTCGACGATCAGCCGGGCGCCGAGGGCGGCGAGGCGGTCGTGGAGGGCGCCCGCGGTCTCCTCCGGGCCGATCGGGAGGGGCTCGGCGAGGAGGACCGGGCCGGTGTCGAGCCCGGCCTCCATCTGCATGATCGAGACGCCGGTCTGCGCGTCGCCGGCGAGAATGGCGCGCTGGATCGGCGCGGCGCCGCGCCAGCGCGGCAGCAGCGAGGCGTGGACGTTGAGGCAGCCGCGTGGGGGCGCGGCGAGGATCGGGCGCGGCAGGATCAGGCCGTAGGCGGCGACGACCGCCGCCTCGGCGCCGAGGGCGGCGAAGGCCGCTTGCGCCTCCGGCTCGCGCAGCGAGGCGGGGGTGCGGACGGGAAGGCCGAGCGCCTCGGCGTGTGCGGCGACGGCGGAGGGGCGGGGCTTCTGGCCGCGGCCGGCGGGGCGCGGCGGCTGCGAGTAGACGGCTGCGATCTCGTGGCCGGCCTCCGCCAGCGCGTCGAGGCTCGCGCGGGCGAAGTCGGGAGTGCCCATGAAGACGAGGCGCATCGGGCCCTCCGCCGCAGACATCGGGCTCAGGCCCGCGATTTCTCGCGCTTGAGCTTCTTCATGCGCGAGGTGATCAGCGCGCGGCGGACGGCGCCGAGGTAGTCGATGAAGAGCTTGCCGTCGAGGTGGTCGAGCTCGTGCTGGGCGCAGATCGCCCAGCGCTCGTCGAAGTCGGCCTCGCGGCGGGCGCCGTCGAGGTCGGTCCAGCCGAGGCGGATGCGCTCGGCGCGGGTGACGTCCTCGTAGACGTCGGGGATCGAGAGGCAGCCTTCCTCGGAGACGACGGTCTCCGGCGAGCGCCAGAGGATCTCCGGGTTGACGAGGGCGAGGGGCGCGGGGGGATCGTCCTTGCCGGCGCAGTCCATGACGAAGACCCGCTTCATCACTCCGAGTTGGGTGGCGGCCAGCCCGATGCCCGGGGCGTCGTACATGGTGTCGAGCATGTCCGCCACCAGCCCGCGCACCGCGTCGTCGACGGCGGCGACGGGCTCGGCCGTCTTGCGCAGGCGCGGGTCGGGATGGATGAGGATGGGGCGCAGGCTCATGGGGCGCAGGTAAGGGAAGCGGCCCGCCTTGACAAGGCGCGCGCCGGCCTGCCCCCTGAGCGCCGCCGCGAGGGAGCGAGGGCCGATGTTCGACTTCGACGAGCCGATAGACCGCCGACGGACCCATTGCCTGAAATGGGACATGATGGAGCGGCTCTTCGGCGTGCCGGCCGGGGACGGGCTGGCCATGTGGGTGGCCGACATGGACTTCCGGCCGCCGCCCGCGGTGATGGAGGCGCTGGCCGCGGAGATCGCGCAGGGCGTGCCCGGGTATTTCGGCGACGACGCGGCCTATCGGGCGGCGATCTGCGGCTGGATGGCGCGGCGGCACGGCTGGGAGGTCGACCCGGCGGCGATCCTGACCACGCATGGCGTGGTGGCCGGGGTGGGGTTCTGCTGCCAGGCGTTCAGCGCGCCGGGCGAGGGGGTGATCCTGTTCACGCCGGTCTACCACGCCTTCGCGCGGGTGATCGCCGCAAACGGCCGGCGCATCGTCGAGCACCGGCTGGTCACGCGCGACGGGCGCCAGCACATGGATCTCGACGATCTGGCGAGGCGGCTGACGGGCGACGAGCGCATCGTGGTGTTCTGCTCGCCGCACAATCCGGGCGGGCGGATCTGGTCGGTCGAGGAGCAGCGGGAGCTGGCGGCGTTCTGCAGGGCGCATGACCTCGTGCTGGTGGCGGACGAGATCCACCACGACCTGGTGCTGCCGGGGCGGCGGCACGTCACCGCGGCGCTGGCGGCGCCGGAGGCGCTCGACCGGCTGGTGGTGCTGACGGCGACGACGAAGACCTTCAACATCGCCGGCGCGCTGACCGGCAACGCCATCGTGCCGGACGAGGGCTTGCGCGCGCGGCTGGCGGCGCGGATCGCGGCGGCGGGGGGTAGCCCGAACCGGCTCGGGGTGCTGATGGCGACGGCGGCATATTCGGGCGGCGAGGCCTGGCTCGAGGAACTGCTCGTCTATCTCGACGGCAACGTGCGCGCCTTCGAGGCGGGGCTCGGGGCGATCCCGGGGGTGCGGCCGACGCCGCTCGATTCGACCTATCTCGCCTGGATCGACTTCGCCGGGACCGGCCTCTCGCCCGACGGGATCGAGGCGCGGGTGCGCGAGGCGGGCATCGCCGCGAGCCCGGGGCGGCAGTTCGGGCCGGGGGGCGAGACCTTCATGCGGTTCAACATCGCCACGCCGCGGGCGCGGGTCGACGAGGCGGTGCGGCGGCTGCAGGTCGCGTTCGGCGGCGCAGCTTGACGCCCGCCGGGGCATAGGCGAGGCTGGCGGCACGGGGACCGCGCGATCTCCCCGTCAGGCGCCAGCCCAAGCATCGCGTCCGCGAGCCGTTGCCGAGGACGCACGCCATGACGCCAGACGCCTCCACGCCTGTCCCGTCGCCCGGGGGCGACGTCGTCCCCTTTCCTGCGGCGCTCCGTGTCTGGGCGCGCGTCGCGGCGCTGAGCTTCGGCGGGCCGGCGGGGCAGATCGCGGTGATGCATCGCATCGTCGTCGACGAGCAGCGCTGGGTCGGCGAGGCGCGATTCCTGCACGCGCTCAACTTCTGCATGCTGCTGCCGGGGCCGGAGGCGCACCAGCTCGCCATCTATCTCGGCTGGCTGCTGAACGGGGTCCGCGGCGCGGTCGCGGCGGGCCTTCTCTTCGTGCTGCCGGGCTTCGTCGCCATGCTGGCGCTCAGCGTCGCCTACGTCACGCTCGGCGAGACGCCGCTCGTCGCGGGGCTGTTCTTCGGCCTGCGCGCGGCGGTCGTCGCCATCGTCCTGCAGGCGCTGCTGCGCATCGGCGGGCGCACGCTGACGAGCCCGGCCACGATCGCCGTCGCCGCGCTCGCCTTCGTCGCGCTCGGCTTCCTCGGCGCTCCCTTTCCGCTCGTTGTGCTCGTCGCCGGCCTCGTCGGCTGGGCGGCGGCGCGGGCGGGGGTGGCGGGCCTCGCGCCCGGCCATGGCCACGCGGCGCGGGGCGGGCTCGCCGACCGGGACTCGGCGCTCGGCGAGGAGCCGCCGGCGCCGGACCGCGGCCGCCTGCGCGGCGTCCTCCGCGTCGCCGGCCTGACCGCGGCGCTCTGGCTCGCCCCGGTCGGCGTCCTCCTGCTGGCGCTCGGGCCGGACAACGTCTTCGCCCGGATCGCCGGCTTCTTCAGCCTGCTCGCCGTGGTGACCTTCGGGGGGGCCTACGCGGTGCTCGCCTATCTCGGCCAGGCCGCGGTGGCGAGCTATGGCTGGCTCACCCCGGCCGAGATGCTCGACGGGCTCGGGCTGGCAGAGACCACGCCGGGACCGCTGATCATGGTGGTGCAGTTCATCGGCTTCCTCGCCGCCTATCGCAACCCGGGGACGCTCGATCCGATGCTGGCGGCGACGCTCGGGGCGATACTGACCACCTGGGTGACCTTCGTGCCCTCGTTCCTCTGGATCCTCGCGGGCGCGCCCTTCGTCGAGCGGCTGCGCGGGGCGCGCGGGCTCGGCGGCGCGCTGCGCGCCATCACCGCCGCGGTGGTCGGGGTGATCCTGAACCTCGCGCTGTGGTTCGCGTCGCACGTGGTCTTCGCCGCGCATGTCCCGGTGCGCACCGGCTGGCTCCACTTCGACCGGCCGGTCCTCGCCAGCGCCGACCCGCTCGCGCTGGCGCTGGTCGCCGGCGCGCTCGTGGCGGTCTTCGTTCTGCGCCTCGGCCTTCTCGCCACGCTTGGCCTCGCCGCCGCCGCCGGCGCCGCGCTCCGGCTCGCGGGGCTCGGCTGACGGCTTGCCGGCGTCGGGTCGCGGCGCTATTCCCCCGGGCGATGCGAGGGGAGGGCCCGGCATGGGCGAACGGACGCTGGCGGCGCTGGCCTGGATCGTCGCCGGGATCTGCGTCACGCCGATGGCCGCGGCGGCGATCGCCGCGCTCCTCGGCGACCTCGCCACCTGGCGGGGCCTGATCGACACCGTCCTGCCGGTCTACGTCCGCAACACGCTGGCGCTCGTGGCGCTCGTCACCACCGGCGCGATCGCCGTCGGGGCGGGCGGGGCCTGGCTGGTGACGATGTTCCGCTTCCCGGGCTCGCGGGCGCTCGAGGTGATGATGGTCCTGCCGCTGGCCTTCCCGGCCTACGTGCTCGCCTACGCCTATACCGACCTCCTCCAGCATTCCGGGCTGGTGCAGACGTGGCTGCGCGAGATCACCGGCTGGGGGCCGCGCGACTACTGGTTCCCGAACGTGCGCTCGCTGCCCGGGGCGGCGCTGATGTTCGTCTGCGTGCTCTATCCGTACGTCTACCTGCTCGCCCGCGCCGCCTTCGCCGAGCAGTCGGCGACCGCCTATCTCGCGGCGCGCTCGCTGGGGCGGGGGCCGACGGCGGCGTTCCTGCGCGTCAGCCTGCCGATGGCGCGCCCGGCGATCGCGGCCGGGGCGCTGCTCGCGGTGATGGAGACGATCGCCGACTACGGCACGGTGGCGCATTTCACGGTGCGGACCTTCTCGACCGGCATCTACCAGGCGTGGTTCGCCATGCAGGACCGCGCCGCCGCCGCGCAGCTGGCGCTGTGCCTGCTCGGCTTCGCGCTGCTCGTGGCGGCGCTGGAGCGGATCGAGCGCGGCCGGGCGCGCACCCACCTGCGCGGCGCCCGGCTCGCGACGCTGGAGCGGACGCCGCTCGCCGGCTGGCGGGCCTGGGCGGCGACGGCGGCCTGCCTCGCGCCGGTGCTGGTCGGGTTCCTGTTGCCGGTCGTCGTGCTCGGGCGCATGGCGGTGCGCTCCGCGCAGAGCGTGACCGACCCGCGCTATGTGGACTTCGTGCTGCATTCGCTGACCCTCGCCGGGATCGCGGCGCTGGTCACCGTGGCGGGGGGCGTGCTGGTCGGCCATCGCGCCCGCTCGGCCCCGGGGCCGGCGACGCGGGCGATGGCCCTTGGGGCCGGGCTCGGCTACGCGGTGCCGGGCGGCGTGATCGCCGTGGGCCTGCTGGTGCCCTTCGCCGGGCTCGACAACGCAATCGACGGCTTCATGCGGGCGCGTTTCGGCGTGTCGACCGGGCTGCTCTTCACCGGGACCATCGGGCTCCTCGTCGTCGCCTACATGGCGCGGTTCATGGCGATCGCGCTCAACGCCTTCGACGCGGGGCTGGCCGCGGTCAGCCCGAACCTCGACGCGGTGGCGAGGACGCTGGGGCGCAGCGCGCCGCAGGTGCTGACCGGGGTGCATCTGCCGATCGTGCGGCGCAGCCTGCTGACCGCGGGGCTGATCGTCTTCGTCGAGGTGATGAAGGAGCTGCCGGCGACGATGATCATGCGGCCGTTCAACTTCGACACGCTGGCGGTGCAGGCCTACCGCCTCGCCGCCGACGAGCGCCTCGACCAGGCGGCGGTCCCGAGCCTCGTCATCGCCGCCGCCGGCATCGTGCCGGTGATCCTCGTCTGCCGCGCCATCGTCACCCGCGCGGCGGCGTGACGGCTGCGCGCTGGCTTCGGGGATAGCCGACCGGAAGTCGGGCTCAGTCGCTCACCATCACCCGGCGCAGCGCCTCGAGCTCGGAGACCAGCTTGCGCATCCGGGCGAGGCGGTCGGGCGCGTCAATGGCGGGCGCCTCGACGGCGGCTTCGGTGACGGCGGTCGGGACTGCGGTCTCCGCCACGGGCGCCGGCGCGGGCGCCTCCGCTACCGGCGCCGGGGCGCCCGCCGCGGGGGCCGAGGCGGGCGGGGGCGTGAAGAGGTCGGGCTGGGGGGCCGCCGGCGCGGGGCGCGCAGCGGGCGCGGGCTTGCGCTTCGAGGGCTCGGGCTTCGGTGCGGCGGCGGCGGGCTCAGGCTCGCCGTCCGGCAGGGTGCCGAGGCCGATGACGTGGCGCACCCCGCGCTCGCGCAGGATCTTCTGCACGCCCTTGATCGTCATGCCGTCGTCGTAGAGCAGGCCGCGGATGCCGCGCAGCAGCCGCACGTCCTCGGGGCGGTAGTAGCGCCGGCCGCCGCCGCGCTTGACCGGGCGGACCTGCGAGAAGCGGCTCTCCCAGAAGCGCAGGACGTGCGGCGGCACGTCGAGCACGTCCGCGACCTCGCTGATCGTGCGGAACGCCTCGGGGGACTTGTCCATCACGCGGCTCCCGGCATCAGCGCTTGTTGCCGGCGTCCACCCGCTCTTTCATGATGTGCGACGGACGGAAGGCGAGCACCCGGCGGGGCTCGATCGGCACCTCCTCGCCGGTCTTGGGATTGCGCCCGACGCGCGCGGACTTGGATCGCACGCTGAATGTGCCGAACGAGGAGATCTTCACCGTCTCGCCGCGCACCAGCGCCTCGGAGATGTGCTCCAGCACCGATTCCACGAGGTCGGAGCTCTCGTTGCGCGACAATCCGACGGCCCGGAACACGGCCTCGCTCAGCTCCATGCGAGTCAGGGTCTTCTCGCTCATTGCCGCCCCCCGTTTTTGATCAACATTTTGTTAACCTTACGGGCGAGTCGCGAGACGAGTCAACAAGGACGCCCGCGAAGGGGCGGGCGGCGGACGCCGGCGCCTACCAGCGCAGCACCGCGGCGCCCCAGGCGAGGCCGCCGCCGATCGCCTCCATCAGGATCACGTCGCCGGGCCGGAAGCGGCCCGCGGCGGCGGCGGTCGAGAGCGCGAGCGGGATCGAGGCGGCGGAGGTGTTGCCGTGGTCCTGCACGGTGACCACCACGCGCTCGAGCGGCACGCCGAGCTTCTGCGCGGTCATCGTCATGATGCGCAGGTTCGCCTGGTGCGGCACCAGCCAGTCGACGTCCGCCGGCCCGAGCCCGGCGCGGGCGAGCGCCGCGGCGCCGGTCTCGGCGAGCTTGACGACGGCGTGCTTGAACACTTCCTGCCCGGCCATCCGCACCACCCCGGCCGCGCCGGTGGTGGCGGGGCCGCCATCGACGTAGAGGATGCCGTTGTAGCGGCCGTCCGAGCGCAGGTCGGTGGCGAGGAGGCCGCGGTCGCCGGGCCCGCCCGCGCCCTCGGCGGCCTCGAGCACGATCGCGCCGGCGCCGTCGCCGAAGAGCACGCAGGTGCCGCGGTCGGAGAAGTCGAGGATGCGCGAGAACACCTCGGCCCCGATCACCAGCACGCGGCGCGCCTGGCCGATGCGGATGATCGCGTCGGCCTGGGCGAGCGCGTAGACGAAGCCGGCGCAGACCGCCTGCACGTCGAAGGCGAAGCCGCCGCGCATCCCGAGCGCCGCCTGCACCCGCGTCGCTGTCGAGGGAAAGGTCTGGTCGGGCGTCGCGGTGGCGAGCACGATCGCGTCGATGTCGGCCGCTTCCAGCCCGGCGTTCTCCAGCGCCGCCCGGGCGGCGGCGGTGGCGAGGTCGGAGGTCTTCTCGCCCTCGGCGGCGAAGCGGCGGCGCTCGATGCCGGTGCGGGTGCGGATCCACTCGTCCGAGGTGTCGAGGGTCGCCGCGAACTCGGCGTTCTCCACCACCCGCGCCGGCAGGTAGTGCCCGCAGCCCCGGGCCACCGAGCGGACGATCATGCCGCTCATGTCGGGGCCATCCCGTGCGCCTGCCCGGCGGCGGGCGTCGGCGCGATGCGCGCGGCGAGCCGCTCGGCGAAGCCGTTCTCGGCGAGCGTCGCCCCGAGCTTGATCGCCGCGGAGATGCCGGTCGCGTCGGCCGAGCCGTGGCTCTTGATCACCGTGCCGTTCAACCCGAGGAACACGCCGCCGTTCGCCCGCCGCGGGTCGATCCGCTTCGAGAGCCGCTGCAGCGAGGTATAGGCGAAGAGCGCGCCGATCCGACTGAGCGAGGAATAGGCGAAGGCCTCGCGCAGCAGGCCGCGGATCATGCCCGCGGTGCCCTCGCCGGTCTTGAGCGCGATGTTTCCGGTGAACCCGTCGGTGACGATCACGTCGACCCGGTCGGAGGCCATGTCGCTGCCCTCGACGTAGCCGATGTACTCGAAATCGCCGACCGGGGCCGCCGCGCCGATCAGCGCGGTCGCCTCGTGCAGCTCCGGCCGGCCCTTGTGCTCCTCGACCCCGACGTTGAGGAGCCCGACCCGCGGTCGGCGCAGCCCGAAGGCGTTGCGCGCATAGGACGCGCCCATCTGCGCGTAGCGGAGCAGATCCTCGGCGTCGGCGCGGATGTCGGCGCCTGCGTCGAGCAGCACGTTGTAGCCGGAGCGGTTGAGCGAGGGCCAGAGCACGGCGATCGCCGGGCGGTTCACCCCGGGGGCCTTGCGCAGCACCAGCATGGCGAGCGCCATCAGCGCGCCGGTGTTGCCGCAGGAGATCGTCACCCGCGACTCGCCCGACTTCACCGTCTCGAGCGCGTTCCACATGCTCGAGCCCTGGCCGCTGCGCAGCGCCCGCGAGGGCTTCTCGTCCATCGGCACCACCGAGGCGGCGTGGCGGATCTCGGTGCGCGCGGCCAGGGGCGAGCTGGCGCGGATGGCGCTCCGGAGCGCGTCGGCGTCGCCGTGCAGGATGTAGCGCAGCCGGCCGTTCTCGGCGAGCGACTTGCCGAGGCCGCGCACGACCTCGCCGAGGCCGCGCTCGCCGCTCATCGCGTCGATCGAAAGCACGATATCGCCGGAAGCGCCCGGAACTGCCGGATCGCCAGCGCTCATCGCGGCACGCTCATCGCGGCGCCCTCATCGCGGCCCGGGAGCCCCGATGCCTGGACGTCAGGCGGCTTCGTCGTCGAGATCGACCTCTTCGACCATCGCGACGACCTCGCGGCCGTCGTAGTGGCCGCAGGCCGGGCAGACATGGTGCGGGCGGCGAAGCTCGCCGCAGTTGGAGCATTCGTTGGGATTCGCCGCCACCAGCGCGTCATGCGACCGGCGCATCCCGCGCCGGGACCGCGTGACCTTGCTCTTCGGAACAGCCATTTCTCGACCTCGATCTCGTCCGGGCCGTCGCCCGAAGCCTCGTGCTGCGCGTTCGTCGCGGCGAGGTAGCAGAAGGGGCGCGCCATGTCACCCCCGCCCGCCTGACCGCGACCGGAAAACGAGCCGCGGAACATACGCATCCGCCGCCGCGACGCAACCCCGAATCGCGCGGCTCACGCGTCCTCGCCCGGCTTGCCCCGCAGCGCCGCCAGCGCCGCGAAGGGGCGGACCTCGCCGGATTCGAGGGGCGCGGCGCCGGGCGGGCCGCTCTCGGCCGCGGCGCCGAGCTCCGCGCCCTCCCGGCGCGGATAGGGGGGCAGCGCCAGCGCCAGCGCCTCGATCGCCACCACGCCAAGGTCGATGCGGTCGCCGAGCGGCTCGATCTCGTCGTCCTCGTCGGGATCGAGCTCGATCTCCGCCGCCGTCGCCTCGGCCGCCAGCGTCGCCGCCGCGTCCGGGGTGAAGATCCGGCGCACCGGCGTGTCGATGCGGGTGGTCACCGGCTCCAGCGTCACCACGCAGGTCTGCACCACCGTCGCGCCGAGCGTGGCCTCCAGCCCCCAGGCGCCGCCCGGCGCCGGCGCGAGCCGGCCCTTCAGCCGCAGCTTGCGCACCGCCTGCGCGCCGAGGAGCCGGGCGATCGCCGCCGCCTCGTCGGCGTCGGGCGAGACGTCGAAGGGGAAGGCGGCAAGGCCGCGCAAGCCGCGCGCCTCGACGACGCGGGGAAACTCGGGGTTCGCGGCCGAACGCGTCACGATCTCCGGCATCGTCGGCCCTCGGGGAGGTGTTCGGTCGCGTCGGGCCGGCTTCGGCGGCGTCGCGGCGGTCCAAGTTCCTTGAACATACATCATGCCCGGGATAGGGGAGCAAGGGAAATCCGGTCAGCCCCGAAGGGTTGCGAATGCGTTCCAAGGCCTTGCGCCGCACCGCGATCTGCGTCCTCGTCCTCGGCCTCGCCGCGGGCTGCGCGGCCACGACCAACGTGCATGGCTACATGCCCTCCCGCGGCGACATCGCCTCGGTCAAGCCGGGCGTCGACACCGCCGCGACGGTCGAGGAGAAGCTCGGCCTGCCGTCGAGCACGGGCCTGCTGCAGGACACCGCCTGGTACTACGTCGAGAGCACGATCGAGAACTACACCTACCACCGCCCCAGGGTGATCGACCGCACCGTGCTGGTGGTCAGCTTCAACGGCGACGGCGTGGTGACCGGCGTCGGGAGCTACGGCCTCGAGCGGGGCCGCATCGTCGAGCTCGAGGCGCGCACCACCGACACCGGCGGCCGCCAGCTCGGCGTGCTGGAGCAGCTCTTCGGCAACCTCCTCAACCTCGACGCCTCGCAGTTCGAGGACCAGTAGGGCCGGACGCACCGGATGCGCTCCGCCACGGCGGCGGTGGCGCCTAAATAGAAACCGGCGCTTCGGGCGAGATTGAGCATTTGGACCCGAGGCGTTCGATCTGCCTTGCGAGAGCGCGGGTCATGGGTTGGGCTTTCCGGAAGCGGTCCGGGCCGATGTCGGTGCAGGCGGCGCCGTCGCTCGGCATGTGGTGGATCGCGGTGAGGATCGATGCTGCGACGGCGCAGATGGCCTTCCTTGCACCGCGCCGGAAGCCGCTGGAACCGGGCGTTGAAGTAGCTGTGCTTCTTGCGCACGGCCGCCCAGGCGGGCCTGGACGAGGGCGGTCTTTAGCCCGGGTGCGCCCTTCTTGAGGCGGGTCGAGCGACGCTTGCCGGCGCTCTCGTCCTGGCGCAGGCTCCCGGGAAATCGAAGTCTGAATGGCGCGCTCTCAGGCCAGCAGGCTGGCCCAGACGCAAGCGAGGGTGCTCAAGGGAGCCCGGGTCCAACTCATTACGCGGGTCTCCAAACACCAAGGACAAGCCCGACCTCTCCGCCAACGGCGCCCACAGCATGCCACAGGCTTCATGCCCCAGGGTCCGCGAAGTCGGTGGCAACTCATACCAACCGCCGAGTTGACCGCGCGCGGCAGGCGGCGGAGCATGTCGGGGGGACCCAAGATGACACCGGCGGCGCATCCGATCGCGACGACCCGCCGCGACGCCCTGATCGGCGCCGCCTGCCTGTGCTGCCTGCCGCTGGTCGGGAGGGCGCGGGAGGCGCTGGGCGTCGTCGAGGCGGCGCCCGGCGTCTTCGTCCGGCGCGGGCCGGACGAGGAGGCGACGGCGGGCAACCTCGGGGGGATCGCCAATATCGGCTTCGTGATCGGCCGGGACGCGGTGCTGGTGACCGACCCGGGCGGCAGCCTCGCCGACGGGGCTTGGCTGCGGGGCGAGATACGGGCGCGCACCGACCGGCCGATCCGGCATGTGGTGATGAGCCACGTGCATCCGGACCATGCCTTCGGGGCGGGGGCGTTCCTCGGCGACGGCCCGGAGTTCGTCGGGCATTTCCGCCTCGCCGACGAGCTGACGGCGCGGGGGGAGTTCTACCGCGAGCGGCTGGTCGAGCTGGTGGGCGAGGCGGACGCCGGGCCGGTGGTGATGCCGACGCATGTCGTGGGCGAGGAGGGCGCGACGATCGACCTCGGCGGGCGGCGGCTCGAGCTGCGGGCGCATCCGGCGGCGCATACGCGCTCGGACCTCTCGATGCTCGACCGCGAGGCGGGGCTGCTGTTTCCGGCGGACCTGCTCTTCGTCGGCCGGATGCCGTCGCTCGACGGCAGCCTCGCGGGGTGGATCGGCGAGCTCGACGCGCTGGAGGCGACGGGAGCGCGGTCGGCGGTTCCGGGGCACGGGCCGGCGCTGGTGGAGCCGGCGGCGGCCCTGGCGCCGCTGCGGCGCTACCTGACGACGTTGCGCGACGACGTGCGGAGGGCCATCTCGGAGGGGCGGTCGATCCCGGAGACCGTCGAGGTCGCGGCGATGTCGGAGCGGGGCGACTGGGCGCTCTTCGACGACTACAATGGCCGCAACGTCACCCAGGCCTACAAGGAGCTGGAATGGGAATAGGAGCGAGGACGATGCAGCCTGCCCCCCTTATCCTCGCGGCGCTGCTCGCCGCGGCGCCGGCGCTGGCCGGCGGGAATGTCGAGCCCGACCGGCTGGAGCGCTGGCAGGACCTGACGGCGCTGATCTTCGGCGACGGGGTCGAGATCGCGCCGACGGAGAGCGTGACGATCGACGCGCCGGAGCGGGCGCTCGATTCGGCGCTGGTGCCGGTGACGATCGCCACCGACGACGCCGGGGTGACGGGGCTGAGCCTCGTCGTGGACGAGAACCCGGGGCCGCTGGCGGCGCGGGTGACGTTCGGGCCGGCGGGGGATCCGCGGGCGCTGGGCTTGCGGGTGCGGGTGGACGGCTACACCAACATCCACGCGGTCGCGACGCGGGCGGACGGGTCGATGGTGGCGAACGCCGCCTTCGTGAAGGGCGCTGGCGGCTGCTCGGCGCCGATCGGGGTGAGCGACCTCGAGGCGATGGCCGGGATGGGCGAGATGCGGATGAAGTTCGCCGAGGGGGGCCCGGACGGATCCGGCAGGGCGACGCTGATGGTGCGGCATCCGAACTTCAACGGGATGCAGATGAACCAGGTGTCGCGGCTCTATACGCCGGCGCGGTACGTGACCGACGTCGAGGTTAGCCGCGGGGATGCGCTGGTGTTCGACCTGGCGAGCGACATCTCGCTGGCGACGGATCCGGTGATCGACTTCCTGTATCGGCGCGGGTCGGAGGCGCCGTTCACGGTGACGGTGACGGACAGCTCGGGCGAGAGCTGGTCGCAGGACTTTCCGGCGCCGGAGATGACGAATTGACCCTGCGGGGGCTGATCGGCGCGCTGGCGCTGGTCCTGCTGGCGGGGCGGGCGTTGGCCGGGGATGCGCCGCCGGAGCCGGAGGGGTATCGCACCGGGGACCTGCGGGCGGCGACGCCGGCGACGCTCTCGGGGGCGACGGTGCTTGACCTCGCGGCGCTCGAGGCGGCGGTGGCGGGGGGCGCGGTGCTGATCGACGTGGGACCTGCGCCGGTGAAGCCGGCGGACATGCCGGCGGACCGGCCGTGGCTGCCGACGCATCGCTCGATCCCGGGAGCGGTGTGGCTGCCGGGGGCGGGGCTTGGGGACGACCTGCCGGCGGACCGGGAGGAGCTGCTGCTGGGCGAGGTCGCGGGGCTGACCGGGGGCGACAAGGCGAAGGCGGTGGTGGTGTTCTGCAAGCCGGATTGCTGGGCGAGCTGGAACGTCGGCCGGCGGCTGGTGCTGGCGGGCTATAGCGCGGTCGGGTGGTTCCCGGGCGGGGTCGATGCGTGGCAGGTGGATCACCCGACGGCGCCGGTGGAGGCGCCGGCAGGCTGGTAGCCCGGAGCGCACGGCCGGTGTCGCTTCTCCCGTGCTAACACGCGTGTTAGCGGGGTCAGATCTTTGAATTCGTTGGTTTTTGGTGATTCATCAACGGATCCTTCACACTGCACGACAGTAGAGCCGAAGCCCGGCCGGAAGCAGGTCGCGACGCCGATGCCAGACGGATTTGACCCGCGGCAAATCCGTCCGCGATCGCCCCTCGGGGGGCGAGCGCGATTCCGCGCTCGCCGGGGCGCTCACGGACGGATTGCGCGCAACGGGGAAATCTGCGCCCCTGACGGCTTCCGCGCGCAACCGCGCTCCAGCCGTCGGCGCGGCGAAAGCCATGCTTTCGCTTGTCGCGCCGGGCCTCGCGGGCAAGCCCGCTTCGGTCGCGCGGGGCCTCGTGGAGTCAGCAGGGCAGACAGGCGTCGTGCAGCGTGCGGATCCTTCACGAAGGTTGACGGGCGCGACGCGATGCGGCGCGCTTGCCGGTCGAGGAAGGCGCCGGCGGCGGCCCGCCGGCGGGGACGTGCAGGCGCTCAGGCGGCGGGCGCCGCCGCGAGGAAGCGGGCCGCTTCGGTGAGCTCGACCGGCTCGACCGAGTGGCCGCCGGCGTGCCAGAGGACCTCGGTCGGCGCGCCCTGGGCCTCGAGCCAGGCGGCGAGCTGGCGGGTGAGCGCGGGGGGACAGATCGGGTCGCGCTCGCCGGCGGTGATCAGAACGCGGGTGCGGACCGGGCCGGGGTCGGGCTCCCAGGCGATCAGCGGGTGCATCAGGACCGCGTCGTCGAGGAGGGCGCGGCGGGCGAAGATCAGGCTCGCGAGGATGTTGGCGCCGTTCGAGTAGCCGAGGCCGACCATCCGCGCGGGCTTGCGGGCGGCGATCTCGGCCTCGACGAAGGCGGCCATCTTCGCCGTCGCCCGGGCGAGATCGGCCATGTCGTAGACGCCTTCCGCCTTGCGGCGGAAGAAGCGGGCGGCGCCGCCTTCGGAGACGTCGCCGCGGGGGGCGACGATGGTCGCCTCCGGCAGGAGGTCGCGGACGAGGGGGACGAGCTGGCGCTCGTCGCCGCCGGTGCCGTGGAACGCGAAGGCGAGCGTCCCGCCGGGCGCGCCCGGCGAGACGGCGTGGATGTAGGGCGCCTCGCTCATTCGGTCGGCTCCGGCCGGCGTTCTGGCGCCGCGCGCAGGTGCGCGGGCCGGGTCGGCGGCGTCTTGCCCTCGCCGGGAGGCTCGGGCGTCTCGTCGTGGAGGCAAGGGGTCTCGCTCATTCGATCGGCTCCAGCCGGCGCTCCGGCACCGCGCGCAGGTGCGCGGGCCGGGTCGGCGGCGTCGGGTCCTTGCCGGAAGGCTCGGGCGTCTGGTCGTGGAGGCAAGGGGTCTCGCTCATTCGATCGGCTCCAGCCGGCGCTCCAGCGCGTCGCGCAGGTGGGCGTGCTGGGTCGGCAGCATCAGGCCCTCGCCGAGATGCTCGGGCGCCTCGTCGCGGGCGAAGCCGGGCTCGTCGGTCGCGACCTCGAAGAGGACGCCGCCGGGCGTGCGGAAGTAGATCGCCCAGAAGTAGTCGCGGTCGATCTGCGGCGTGACCTGGTAGCCGGTCTCGGCGAGCGCCTTGCGCACGACCGCTTGCGTCGCCTTGTCGGGGACGGCGAAGGCGACGTGATGGACCGTGCCGGCGCCGGGAATGGCGCGGCGGGCCGAGGGGGTCGCCTCGATCTCGATCGCGTCCGAGCCGTTGCCGTGCGGCAGGCGGTAGCGGGTCACGGCGCCCTCGCGGCCCTCCTCCTCGAAGCCCATGAAGCGCAGGAGCTCGTCGGTCGGGCCGGCGTCGGCCAGCCGCAGGGTGACGCCGCGGAAGCCGCGGATCGCCGCCTCCTCGGGCACGCCGCCGCCGGTCCAGGGCGCGCGGGCGTCGCCCCCGGTCTCCACCAGGGTGAACTCGTCGCCGTCGGGGCCGAGGAAGTCGAGCCGCTCCTCGCCGAGGACGGAGGACGATTTCAGCCCCTCGACGCCGGCATGGGCGAGGCGCTCGGCCCAGAAGGGGAGCGCGCCCGTCGGCACGGCGTAGCGGGTCAGCCCGACCTCGCCGGTCCCGCGCTTGCGGTCGCCGATGTTGGGGAAGGGGAAGTAGGTCATGATCGTGCCGGGCGTGCCGGCCTCGTCGCCGTAGTAGAGGTGGTAGACGTCGGGCGCGTCGAAGTTGACGGTCTTCTTCACCCGGCGCAGGCCAAGCGTGTCGGTGAAGAAGGCGTTGTTGGCGCGGGCGCCCGAGGCCATCGAGGTGACGTGGTGCAGGCCTTCGATCTGGTTCAGCATTGGCGTGCTCCGTTGCTTGGTTGGCCGTGTAGATAGGCGGTGACCAGGGACGGACAAACTGCGGGATCGGGCGGATCAATGTTGCGGCAGGGGAAACAATAAAGCGAGACGCATTGTCTGCATCGGGCGAGGCCGGGGGCCGTCATGGGTAACGCGGCCTTAAGCTTTGGCCGCCACGTTGTCCCTGCGTCGCGTTGGTCCTCGGAGGACGGGATGGCAGCCCTGTTTGTGGAGTTTGGTCTGGCGGGCCTCGTCCTGCTGCTTATGGCTGCGGTGGCTTTCCGGCGGCTTGCCGCCGGGGCCGTCCCTGTCCCTGTCCGCGAGCCGGCGCGACGCGCGTCCCCCGGGGCGGGCGCGCCGCGGGAGGGGTAGCGGGCCGCTCAGGCGGCGGGCGCGGTCGCGGCCTCGCGGGAGAGGACGGCGTAGACGGCGCGCGGGGTGATGCGGCCGACGACGGCGTCGCCGTCGATCACCCAGACCGGATCGTCGGAGGCGGCGAAGAGCGGCAGGGCGTCGCGGAGCGGCGCGTCCGGCGCGAGGGTGCGGCCGACGGCGGCGGGGCCCGGGTGCGGGGCCATGGCGTCGCTGGCGGAGAGCACCGAGAGCGGGTTCAGGTGCGCCACGAAGTCGGCGACGTAGGCGTTCGCCGGGCGGAGCACGATGTCCTCGGGCGCGCCGGTCTGCACGATGCGGCCCCCCTCCATGATCGAGATGGTGTCGCCGATCTTCACCGCCTCCTCGAGGTCGTGGGAGACGAAGACGATCGTGCAGTGCATCTTCTCCTGGAGTTGCAGGAGCTCGTCCTGGAGGCGGTTGCGGATCAGGGGATCGAGCGCGGAGAAGGGCTCGTCCATCAGCAGGATCTCGGCGTCGGTGGCGAAGGCGCGGGCGAGGCCGACGCGCTGCTGCATGCCGCCGGAGAGCTCGCCGACGCGCTTCGAGGCCCAGTCGCCGAGGTTGACGATGTCGAGGGTGGCGCGGGCCTTGGCGAGGCGCTCGGCCTGGCCCATGCCGGAGAGCTCCAGGCCGAGGGCGACGTTGTCGAGGACGCTGCGCCAGGGCAGGAGGCCGAACTGCTGGAACACCATGGCGACGCCGCCGCGGCGGAGCGTGCGGAGCGCGGTCGCGTCGCAGGTGGCGACGTCGACCATGGCGCCGTCGCGGCCGCGGACGCGGACGGCGCCGCGGACCACCGGGTTGAGGCCGTTCACGGCGCGGAGCAGGGTGGACTTGCCGGAGCCGGAGAGGCCCATCAGCACGGAGATCTCGCCCTTGGCGACGGCGAGGGTGCAGTCGTGGACGCCGAGGACCTGGCCGGTCATGCGCTGGACCTCGGCGCGGCTGCGGCCCTCGTCCATCAGGGGCAGGGCGGTCTGCGGGCTGTCGCCGAAGACGATGGAGACGGTGTCGAACTCGATCATCGGCTGCATGTCAGCCTCCGCGGCGGAAGGTTCGGTCGAGAAGGATCGCGACCACGACGATGACGAGGCCGGCCTCGAAGCCGAGGGCGGTGTTGACGGTGTTCAGCGCGCGCACCACCGGCACGCCGAGGCCGTCGGCGCCGACGAGGGCGGCGATCACCACCATCGAGAGCGAGAGCATGATGGTCTGGGTCAGGCCGGCCATGATCTGCGGCAGCGCCCACGGGAGCTCGACCTTGCGCAGGAGCTGGGAGGGCGTGGCGCCGAAGGCGAGGCCGGCCTCGCGCAGCTCCTTGGGCGTCGTGGAGATGCCGAGATGGGTGAGGCGGATCGGCGCGGGGATGACGAAGATCGCGGTGGCGATTAGGCCGGGCACCATGCCGATGCCGAAGAACACGATGGCCGGGATCAGGTAGACGAAGGTCGGCAGCGTCTGCATCAGGTCGAGGATGGGCCGCATGGCCGCGTAGAGGCGGGGACGGTGGGCGGCGGCGATGCCGATCGGCACGCCGAGGCCCATGCAGACGATCACCGCGGAGAGGACGAGGGTCAGGGTCTCGGTCGTCTCCTGCCAGTAGCCCTGGTTGAGGATGTAGGCGAAGCCGACCAGGACGAGGGCGACCGCGTACCAGGAGCGCTGGAGGAACCAGGCGAGGCCGGCGAAGGCGGCGACGATCACCAGCGGGTGCGGGGTCTGCAGCACCCAGAGGATGCCGGCGATCAGGCCCTCCACCCAGGAGGCGATCGCGTCGAAGACGAGGGCGCCGTGGGCGGTGAGCCAGTCGACGCCATTGGCCGCCCAGCGGCCGACGGGGATCTTGGGGCCGAGGCTGTCCATGGGTGGGGCCTATGGATGTCCCACAGTGGGACGCTGGTCAAGCGATCGGAATCGCTCGATAAAAGTATTAACGCGGCGGTTGTCCACAGGCGCGGAGGCGCCGACTCGTCCGGCGCGGCGGGGTGCGCCGGCGTGGCCGGGCGTCACAGGCCGAGAGCTCCGCGCACCGCCTCGACGGCGTCGCCGCCGTCGCGGGTGGTGACCTCGGCGAGCCAGGGGTGGACCGCCGCGGGGTTGGCCTTCAGCCATTCGGCGGCGGCGTCCATCGGGTCGGCGCCGTCGTCGAGGATCTTGCCCATCACCTCGTTCTCCATCGGCAGGGTGAACTCGAGGTTCTGCAGGAACTTGCCGAGGTTGGGGCATTCCGCGACGAGGCCGGCGCGGGTCAGGGTGCGCACCTCGGCGCCGCCGAAGTTCGGGCCGAAGACGTCGTCGCCGCCGGTCAGGTAGACCATGTCGAGGTTGGCGTTCATCGGATGGGGCTCCCAGCCGAGGAAGACGATGCCCGCGCCCTGGCGGGCGGCGCGCTTGGCCTGGGCGAGCATTCCCTGCTCGGAGCTCTCGACCAGCTCGAACTCGCCGAGGCCGAAGGCGTTGCTGGCGATCATGTCGAGGATCAGCCGGTTGCCGTCGTTGCCGGGCTCGATCCCGTAGATCTTGCCGCCGAGCTTGTCCTTGAACTGGGCGATCTGGGAGAAGTCGGTGAGCCCGGACTGGGCGAGCGGCTTCAGCGTCGCCAGCGTGTACTTGGCGCCGACGAGGTTGGTGCGCACCGTGTCGATGGTCTTCGCCTCGCGGTAGGGGGCGATGTCGTTCTCCATGGTCGGCATCCAGTTGCCGAGGAAGACGTCGATGTCGCCGCGCTCGAGGCTCTGGAAGGTGACGGGCAGCGCGAGGAGGGCGACGCTGGTCTTGTAGCCGAGCCCCTCGAGCACGGTGCGGGCGAGCGCCGTGGTGGCGGTGATGTCGGTCCAGCCCACGTCGGCGAAGGCGACGTCGGAGCAGCTGTCGGGGTCGGCCGCCAGCGAGGGCGTGGCGAGGGCGAGCGCCACGGCGAGGGCGGACAGGCTGTGCGTCAGGCGGAACACGGGGCGGGCTTCCTCTCGTTTGCGGGCGCCGGGCCGGGCCCGGGCGCCGGGCGTGCCGGGACATTGGTCGCCCGCCTTGCTTGACCTGCGCAAGGAAAACCGACATTGACTGATCCGTCAATCAACGTTTGTCGAGCGGTTCCATGCGCGCCAACGCCGGACGACCCGAGACCCGCCGCCGCGCCCTGATCGGCGCGACGCTGCGCGAGATCGCCGACCGGGGCTCGCTCGACGTCACGGTGGCGCAGATCGCCGCGCGGGCGGGCGTGTCCTCGGCGCTGGCGCATCACTACTTCGGGGCGAAGGAGGATCTGCTGCTGGCCACGATGCGGCACCTGCTGGCGGCCTTCGCGGCGGGGGCGGTGGCGGAGCTGCGGCGGGCGGAGGGGCCGCGGGCGCGGCTGTCGGGCGTGGTGCGGGCGAGCTTCGCGCCGGACCAGTTCCACCGCGCGACCATCGCCGCCTGGCTCACCTTCTACGCCAAGGCGCTGTCGGCGCCGGAGGCGGCGCGGCTCCTGTCGGTCTACCAGCGGCGGCTGCGGTCCAACCTCGTCCACGACCTGCGCGCCTTCCTGCCGCGGCCCGAGGCCGAGGAGACGGCGCGCGGGGTGGGGGCGCTGATCGACGGGCTCTACCTGCGCGAGGCGCTGGGGGCGGGGCCGGCGCGGCCCGCCGCGGCGATCGCGCTGGTGGAGGGGTATCTGGATCTGCGGCTGGGGGCGGGCGCGTGAGGGGCCTCGCGGCGACGATCCCGCCCGGCGACCGGCCCGAGCCGGGCCTTCCCCGCCGGCGAAGCGCGCCGCGGGCGGGACGGTCGGGGAAGGCGCGCGCGCGACGCGGCGCCTGCCCGGCGGCGGGACCGGCGCGGCGTCCCGGGCAGGGAGCGGACGCATGACGCAGCCGGCGGGGTCGCATTTCATCGGCGGGGCGTATGTGGAGGATGCGGGCGGCGCGCCGTTCGACGTGCTCTATCCCGCCACGCTGGAGCCGGTCGCGCGGCTGCACGAGGCGACGCCGGCGGTGGTCGCGGCGGCCGTCGCGGCGGCGGCGGCAGCCTTCGCGGTATGGCGGGCGACGGCGCCGGCCGTGCGGGGGCGGGTGCTGCGGCGGGCGGCGGACATCATAAGGGCGCGCAACCGGGAGCTGTCGGAGCTGGAGACGCTGGATACCGGCAAGCCGATCTCGGAGACGCTGGTCGCGGACTGGGCCTCGGGGGCGGATTGCCTGGAGTTCTTCGGCGGCGTCGCCATGGGGCTCCGCGGCGAGCATGTCGATCTGGGCGGCGACTTCGTCTACACGCGGCGCGAGCCGCTGGGGGTGTGCCTCGGGATCGGGGCGTGGAACTATCCGAGCCAGATCGCCTGCTGGAAGGCGGCGCCGGCGCTCGCCTGCGGCAACGCCATGGTGTTCAAGCCCTCGGAGCTGACGCCGCTCGGGGCGCTGAAGCTCGCCGAGATCCTCGTCGAGGCGGGGGCGCCGGCGGGGCTCTTCAACGTCGTGCAGGGGCGCGGCGCGGTGGGCGCGGCGCTGGTCGCGCATCCCGGGATCGCCAAGGTGTCGGTGACGGGCTCGGTTCCGACCGGGCGGCGGGTCTACGGCGCGGCGGCGGAGGGGCTGAAGCCGGTGACGCTGGAGCTGGGGGGCAAGTCGCCGCTGATCGTGTTCGAGGACGCCGACGTCGAGAGCGCCGTGGGCGGGGCGATGCTCGGGAACTTCTACTCGGCGGGGCAGGTCTGCTCGAACGGGACGCGGGTGTTCGTGCATCGCGGGCTGAAGGAGCGGTTCCTCGAGCGGCTGGCGGCGCGGACGGCGGGGATCCGGCTCGGCGATCCGATGGACGAGGCGGTGACGATGGGGTCGCTGATCTCGGAGGCGCAGGGCGCGAAGGTGATGGCCCATGTCGAGCGCGCGAGGGCCGAGGGGGCGCGGCTGGTCTGCGGCGGCGGGCGGGCGCGGATGCAGGGGCTGGCCGGGTTCTTCGTCGAGCCGACGGTGTTCGCGGACGTGACCGACGACATGACGCTGGCGCGCGAGGAGGTGTTCGGGCCGGTGATGGCGGTGCTCGAATTCGAGGGCGAGGACGAGGTGGTGGCGCGGGCGAACGCCACCGGGTTCGGGCTGGCGGCGGGGGTGTTCACCGCCGACCTCGCGCGGGCGCACCGGGTTGTGGCGCGGCTGGAGGCGGGGACGACCTGGATCAACGCCTACAACCTGACCCCGGTGGAGGCGCCCTTCGGGGGCGTGAAGCTGTCGGGGCTCGGGCGCGAGAACGGGCTCGCGGCGCTGGAGCATTATTCGCAGGTGAAATCGGTCTATGTCGCGACGGGGCCGGTCGAGGCGCCGTGGTGAGGAGAGGACGATGCTGAAGGTCTGGGGGCGGGCGACCTCGCTGAACGTGCAGGCGGTGCTGTGGACGGCGGCCGAGCTCGGGCTCGCGGTCGAGCGGATCGACGCGGGCTTCGGGTTCGGAGTGACGGACACGCCGGAGTATCGGGCGATGAACCCGAACGGGCTGGTGCCGGTGCTGCGCGACGAGAACGTGACCATGTTCGAGAGCGCGGCGATCGCGCGGTATCTCTGCGCGCGCTACGCGCGGTTTCCGTTCTGGCCGGAGGATCCGGTGGCCCGCGCCCCGGTCGACATGTGGGCGGAGTGGGGCAAGACCACGTTGCAGCCGAGCTTCCTCCGCCCGGTGTTCTTCCCGGTCCTGATCGGCGAGGGCGGTCCGGGGACGCCGGCCTGGGAGAAGGCGCGGGCAGAGTTCGAGCGGAACCTCGACATTCTGGAGGGGCAGCTCGGCGAGGGCCCCTGGATCACCGGCGCGGACTTCACGCTGGCGGATGTGGAGGTGGGGCTGCCGCTCTATCGCTACTACACGCTGGAGGGGCTGCCGCGGGCGGAGCGGCCGCGGTTGCAGGGGTATTACGACCGGCTGAACGAGCGGCCCGGCTATGCGCATGTGGCGGTGAGCTACGACGTGCTGCGGAGCTACCGGCCCTGATGCAGGCGGAATACGTCGTCGTCGGATCCGGCTCGGCCGGCTCGGCGCTCGCCTACCGGCTGGGCGAGGCGGGGCGGTCGGTGATCGTCGTGGAATACGGCGGCACCGACTGGGGGCCGTTCATCCAGATGCCGGCGGCGCTCAGCTATCCGATGAACATGGCCCGCTACGACTGGGGTTTCCACACCGAGCCGGAGCCGCATCTCGGCGGGCGGCGGCTCGCGACGCCGCGGGGGAAGGTGCTGGGGGGCTCGTCCTCGATCAACGGCATGGTCTACGTGCGCGGGCATCCGCGGGACTTCGACCATTGGGCCGAGGCGGGGGCGGCGGGGTGGAGCTGGGCGGACGTGGCGCCCTACTTCATCCGCATGGAGGACTGGCACGGCGGCCATTCCGACTGGCGGGGCGACGCGGGGCCGCTGCACGTGACAAGGGGGAAGCGGCGGAACCCGCTCTATCATTCCTTCGTCGAGGCGGGGGCGCAGGCGGGGTTCGAGCTGACCTACGACTACAACGGCGCGAAGCAGGAGGGCTTCGGGCCGATGGAGCAGACGGTGTGGAAGGGGCGGCGCTGGTCGGCGGCGAACGCCTACCTGCGGCCGGCGCTGAAGGGCGGGCGGGTGAAGGTCGTGAGCGGCCTCGCCACGCGGGTGGTCCTGAGCGAGGGGCGGGCGACCGGGGTCGAGGTGCTGTCGCGGAGCATGACCGAGACGATCACCGCGACGCGGGAGGTGATCCTCGCGGCCTCGTCGATCAACACGCCGAAGCTCCTGATGCTGTCGGGGATCGGGCCGGCGGCGCATCTGGCGGAGCACGGGATCGCGGTGGTCGCCGACCGGCCGGGGGTGGGGTCGAACCTGCAGGACCATCTGGAGCTCTACATCCAGATGAAGAGCCTGAAGCCGGTGACGCTCTACAGCCACTACAACTACATCGGCATGATGCGGATCGGGTTGCAGTGGCTCTTGTCGAAGGGCGGGCTCGGGACGTCGAACCAGTTCGAGAGCGCGGCCTTCGTGCGCTCGGCGCCGGGGGTGGAGTATCCGGACATCCAGTTCCATTTCCTGCCGCTCGCGGTGCGCTATGACGGGCGCTCGGCGGTGCGCGGGCACGGGTTCCAGGCGCATGTCGGGCCGATGCGCTCGCCCTCGCGCGGGACGGTGCGGCTGCAGAGCGCGCGGCCGGAGCAGGCGCCGGCGATCCTCTTCAACTACATGAGCCACGCGCAGGACTGGGCGGATTTCCGGCATTGCATCCGGCTGGCGCGGGAGATCTTCGCGCAGCCGGCCTTCGCGCCCTATGCCGGCGACGAGATCCAGCCCGGGGCGGGGCTGGTGACCGATGACGAGCTCGACGCGTTCGTGCGCGAGGAGGTGGAGAGCGCCTATCATCCCTGCGGGACGGCGCGGATGGGGCGGCGCGACGATCCGGAGGCGGTGGTCGATCCGGAGGGGCGGGTGATCGGGGTCGAGGGGCTGCGCGTCGCCGACAGCTCGATCTTCCCGCGCGTCACCAACGGCAACCTCAACGCTCCCTCGATCATGGTCGGCGAGAAGATCGCCGACCATGTGCTCGGCCGGGCGCCGCTGCCGCGCTTCGAGGGCGAGCCGTGGATCAGCCCGCGCTGGCGGGTCTCGGACCGGTAGGGCGGGGTCGGCCGCGTCGGCGATCGGGCCAGGGGAGTCGGTGGGTGGCGGCGGCGAGGAGGGCCGCCTGAGCCGTGGCGCCTTGCGGCGGCGCGGGCGCGCCCCATCTGGGCTGGGATGAGCGTAGAGCCTTCCTTCGAGGCGCCCGACGGGCTGCCGGTCCCGCAGGGGCTGGCGGCCGAGGCGGCGGCGCGGATCGTGCGCGAGGGGGCGGCGGACTATTTCGCCGGGTGCCGGGCGCGGGTGCGGCCGTTCGTCGACGCGAACTTCTCGGTGGCGGGCTCGGCGCGGCTGCATCGCCATGCGCTCGGCTGGGACCTCCTGAAGGCGCCGGCGAACGTCATGCTCTCGGTCCCGCAGGTCGGGCTGAAGCTGGGGGCGCTGGCGGCGCGCGGGCTCGGGGCGCGCGGGACGGCGGCGCGGCTCGGGGGCGTCGACCTCTTCCTCGATACGGCGGTGGCGCGCGAGTTGCGCTGGCGCATGATGACCGACCTCCTGCGCCAGCCGTATCGCGAGGGCGGGCGCGAGGCGCGGGCCGACGGGCTCGCCGAGGCGATCCTCGCGCGGCCGGAGATGGCGGCGCTGATCGCGGCCGCCGGGGCGAGCGCCGCGGCGCATCGCGACGACGCGGCGTTCCGCGCCCGGCTGGAGGGAGCGCTGACCGACTATACCGGGGCGCGGGCGGCGGCGGCCGAGATCACCACCGGGCTGATCGCGCTCGGCGGCGGCGCGGTGGCGTTCCAGAAGCTCACCCCGGGCGCGCTGGCGCTGGGGCCGGCGATCGCGGCCTCGCTGGCGCATGGGGCGGCGGTGTCGAGCTTTCCGCTCGGGGCGGCGGCGGGCGGCGTCTGGTACGCGCTGTTCCCGGCCGCGGCGTCGCCGGCGCTGGTCGCCGGGGCGACGGCGGGGGTGATGGGGGTGGCCGCGCTGGCCGCGGCCTTCGCCGGGCTGATCGCCGACCCGGCGCAGCGGGCGCTCGGATTGCACGAGCGGCGGCTGAACGCGCTGATCGACGCGCTGGAGGCGGGGTTCGAGGGGCGCGACCGCGCGTTCGTCGCCTATGACCTCTATGTCGCCCGGCTGCTCGATCTGAGCGACATGCTGCTCGGGGTGGCGCGGGCGTTCCGGCCGTGACCGGGGGCCATCAGCGGGGAGCCGGCGCGAGGGGGGCATCGAGCCCCCCTCGCGCCGGTCGGCGTTCCGCCTCCGGGGGACGGATCCGGGCTGGCGGCGCGGAGGCCGGAAGGCGCTTCCGCCGAGAGGCGTCCCAGGGCGCCTTCTGCGTCCTCGAACGCCGTTCCGGGCCTGGGTCGGCCCCGGGGCCTCGTTCGGGCGCCCGGTCCCCGTGCGCCTACGGCATTCACACATCCCGGCTGAAGCCACGGATCGGGAGGAATGGGCCGCGACACTGACGCCCGACGGATTTGACCCGTGGCGAATCCGTCCGCGATCGCCCCTCGGGGGGCGAGCGCGTCGCCGCGCTCGCCGGGGCGCTCACGGACGGATTGCGCGCGACGGAGAAATCTTCACCCCTGACGGCTTCCGCGCGCAACCGCGCTCCAGCCGTCGGCGCGGCGAAAGCCGGGCTTTCGCTTGTCGCGCCGTGGCCTCGCGGGCGGCGCCCGCTTCGGTCGGTCGGCTATCGGCTTCCTGTCGTTCGGTCTATGGCGGCTGGAGGCGAAGTGTGAATTTGCTAGCCCGTGCGCGGGGCGTCCGGCCGGTCAGACGGGGTAGCGCAGGATCGCGGCGAGGCTCGCCTCGCCCGGGACGTCGGCGCGGCGGGCGGAGACGACGCGCCCGCCGGCGCGCAGCGTGCGCACGGCGATCTCGTCCACCACGCCGTAGGTGCCGGCGCAGGGGGCGTCGACGAAGGTCAGCGCCCCGTCCTCGTCGGAGACTGTCCCGTGCAGGTCCGCGTCCATGTCGACGATCAGGGTGTCGACGGCGCCGAAGGTGGCGGCGCGGGCGGCCCCCGCCACGTCGTTGGTGGCGCGGCCCTGAGCCTCGCGCTCGGCGTAGAGGCGGGCGAAGTCGCCGATCTCGTCGGCGTAGATCTCGTCGAGGACGCCGCGGGCGGCGTCGGCGATCTCGTGCAGGGGCGTGTGGTCGAAGCTGCCGGCGATCGCCTGCCGCGCGGTGTGCGGATAGGTCGAGACGGCGCGGTAGATCGAGGCCATCGGCTCGGCGGCGGCGACGATCAGCGGGCGCTCGTGGCCCCTGAGGAAGGGCTTGAGCGCCGCGTCCACGACGCGGGCGTAGCGGTTGAGGAGCGCCGATTCCGAGGTGTGCTCGCCCGAGGCCATGTCCTTGCGGTTCTCGGTATGGCTGCGCTTGCCGAGGGCCTGGTTGAAGTCGCGGGGCAGGCCGGGGACGCGGACCTCCTCGGGCGGCAGGTCGGCGGAGACCTCGACCAGCCGCACGGCGCCGGCGCCGATGGCGAGCACGTAGGCGTTGTGCGGGAAGGTCACGGCGCGCAGCAGCGGCTTGATGTGGACGCGGTCGGAGACCTCGACCATGGAGACGAGCTTGCTCGGCAGGCGGTAGGTCTCGATCCAGTCGCCG
The DNA here is from genome assembly GCF_017993425.1 of Amaricoccus sp. GTDB lineage: Bacteria > Pseudomonadota > Alphaproteobacteria > Rhodobacterales > Rhodobacteraceae > Amaricoccus. Next base: position 82,139 of record NZ_JAGOMQ010000006.1, on the reverse strand, counting down.
GAGGCGAAGATCGCGAGACTGTTGGCCTGCCGGGCCCAGAACTCGTCGTCCTCGATGAGGTGCTCGACCGCCTGCTCGATCGGCCAGACGGCGCGCTTGGGGGTGTCGAACGCCTCCATCTCGGCGACGGCGGTCCTGAGGAGGTTCTTGAGCTCGATCCGGTCGATCTGCGCGTCCTGGGTCAGCGGCGTGGTCGCGACGTAGATCGAGACGGTCGGCTGCGCCCGTCGCGCGATCAGCTTCTCGATCTCGGTGCGGGTCGGCAGGTCGATGTGCATGTCAGGGCTCTCCTCGGGTCTGGCGGGCTTTACGCCGCGGCGCGACGGAAGGGAAGGGCCGCCGTCGGTCCTCTCGCACAAGAGAAAGCACAACTATTTGATCTGGATCAATTATCTTGGGCAGGCCAGGCGGCCCCCGCGGCGAGCGCGGCGCGGATCGCGCCGCCGTCGGCGTCGAGCCGGGGCGGGGCGCGGTCGGCGGCGAGGGCGGCGTCGGAGAAGCGCATCGGGCTGCGCGGCGCGCGCGAGCCGGCGATCTCCTGGACCATGCCGCGGGCCTCGGCCTGCGGGTCGGCGAAGGCCTCGGCGACGGTGTTGATCGGGCCGGCGGGGACGCCGGCGGCCTCGAGCGCGGCGAGGAGGTCGGCGCGGGAGCGCGCGGCCAGCGCCGGCGCCAGCGCCGCGACCAGCGCGGCGCGGTTGGCGACGCGGTCGCGGTTGAGCGTGAAGCGGGGGTCGGCGGCGAGGTCGAGGCCGAGCACGCCGCAGAGCTTCGCGAACTGGCCGTCGTTGCCGCAGGCGAGGACGAAGGGGCCGTCGGCGGCCTGGAACACCTGGTAGGGCGCGATGTTCGGGTGGGCGTTGCCCATGCGGGCGGGCAGGCGGCCGCCGATCAGCCAGTTGGTCGCCTGGTTGGCGAGAACGGCGAGCTGGCAGTCGAGGAGCGCCATGTCGATCCACTGGCCGCGGCCGGTGTGCGCGCGCATCAGTAGCGCCGCCTGCACGGCGATGGCGCCGTAGAGGCCGGTGAAGAGGTCGGCATAGGCGACGCCGGGCTTCTGCGCCTCGCCGCCGGGCTCGCCGGTCAGGTCCATGATCCCGCCCATGGCCTGGATGATGAAGTCGTAGCCGGCGCGGGGCGCGTAGGGGCCGGTCTGGCCGAAGCCGGTGATCGAGCAGTAGACGACGGCGGGGTTGGTCGTGGCGACGGCGGCGTAGTCGAGGCCGTAGCGGACAAGGCCGCCGAGCTTGAAGTTCTCCAGCACGACGTCGGCGCCCGCGGCGAGGCGGCGGGCGAGGGCGGCGTCGTCCGCGTTGCGGAAGTCGAGCGCGATCGAGCGCTTGCCGCGGTTGGCGGCGTGGAAGTAGGCGGCGGCGCCGTCGTCGGCGAAGGGCGGGCCCCAGCCGCGGGTCTCGTCGCCCTCGGGGCTCTCGACCTTGACGACGTCGGCGCCGAGGTCGGCGAGGGTCTGGCCGATCCACGGGCCGGCGAGGACGCGGGCGAGCTCCAGCACCTTCAGGCCCGCGAGTGGTCTTTCCATGGCCGCCCCTCCGCTTGCGCCGGAGCGGCATAGGGGCGCGCGCCCGGCGGGTCAAGCGCGCCGGGTCGAGGCTCGTGGGCAGGCGGAAGGCGGTGGAATTTCCGGGAAACGCCACGGATCTCCCACCATCTTCCACCTCCGCGTGCGTATGACGCTCGTGACGCGATAGCCATGGAGAGACGAGATGGCGACGCAGGATCTGGGCCTCAGCGACGCGAGGTACGGGCGGGGGTTCCGGCTCCGGACGCTCGCGGCGCGGGCGCTTCGCGCGGCGCTGCGCTGGGACGCGCGGTATCGGGAGCGGGCGCATCTCGCGACGCTCGACCGGGAGGCGCTGGAGGACATGGGAATCTCGCCCGACGATCCCGCGGTGACGGCGCCGCGGCCGTTCTGACCCTTGGCGCCTGCCGGGGGCGCGGCCATGCTTCGGGCCGGTTTCCGGGGAGGCGCGCTTGGGCGAGGCGGAGGAGGTGCGGGTTCGGCCGGCGCGGCGCGCCGAGGCGTCCGCGCTCGCGGCGCTGATCGACGCGGCCTTCGCCGAGTATGCCGGACGGGAGCCGCGGGCGGTCTGGGCGGCGTACCTGGCCGAGACGCGCGACGTCGCGCGGCGCTGGGACGCGGCCGAGGTGCTGGTCGCCGAGGCGGGCGGCGCGCCGGTGGGGACGGTCTCCTATCTCGCCGAGGCCTCGCAGGGGGACATGGGCCTGCCCGCCGGCTGGGCCGGGTTCCGGGCGCTGGCCGTGCCGCCCGCGGCGCGGGGGTGCGGGGTGGGGGCGGCGCTCGTCCGCGCCTGCGCGGCGCGGGCGCGCGCCGCCGGGCGACCGGCGCTCGGCATCCACACGCATCCGGCGATGACGGCGCCGCTGGCGCTCTATCGCCGGTTGGGCTTCGTGCGGGCCCCCGAGCTCGACGTGGACGCGGCGGCGCTGATGGGGCTCGCCGACGAGGGCAGCGCGTGTCTGGTGGCGCTCCGGCTTGATCTCGCGGGGCGGGCTTAGGGCCCGGGCGGTCAGGGGAGGGCGTTGGGGGCCATCCATTCCAGGTCGAAGAGGGCGACGAGGGCGCGGAAGCTGTCGAGGGTGACGTGGTCGAAGGGCCCCCCGACGCGCGCGGCGAGGAAGGCGGCGAGGCAGCGCTGCGCCGCGTCGGGGTCGGGCACGCGGGCGCCGAGGGCGGCGAGGTCCGCGGCGATCGAGGCGCCCTCGTCGAGGATGCAGTCGCTGTTCGCCAGCCGCTCCGAGGGGCCGTGCAGGCGGACCATGACCACCCGGCTGACCGAGGGCTGCGGATCGGCGCCGAGCACGGCGGGACCGCAGACGAGGCCGCCGAGGACGCTGCCGAGCGACATCGGCGGAAACAGCGTGAACTGGAAGGCGGTGCGCTCCTGCGGCTCGCGGAGGTCGGCGAGGAGCGCGCGGCGCATCAGCGAGACCGGGCCGGAAGCCTCGAGGCGGTCGGTCTCGCGGGTCTGCGTATAGGTGGCGGCGAGGCCGCCGGGCGCGGGCTGGAACTCGAAGGCCCCACGGATCAGCCGGCCGGGGAAATACGGCGACCAGGCGTAGGAATAGGTGGCGTAGAGCCCCGCAAGGCTGGCCGCGGCCTCGCCGCCGTGGCGGGCGGCGGCGCGGAAGGCCTCGCCGCCGAAGGCCTCGGCGCGGCGCATCAGCGTCTCGCGGCTTTCGGCGAGGCCGCCGCAGACGCGCTCGGCGAAGGCGTCGAAGGCCGTATCGGCGATCCAGGCCCCGCTCACGCCGCCGAGGACCAGCGCCCAGTCGTCGTAGATCTGCTGCTCGCGCGGGCGGGCGCGGCCCTGCAGCCACTTGTTGGCGCGCTCGACGTCGAAGGCGGTGCGGGAGTTGGCGCGGCGGAAGGCCGCCGCGAGATCCTTGCGGGTGCGCGCCCCGACGATGGCCGCCGTGAGGCAGAGCTTTCGCGAGATGTCGACGGCGTCCACGAGACCTCCCCCGGTCGATCGCGCGAAAGCGTTACCGCATCGTGGCGCCCATGCAACCCGCGCCGGCCGCGCGCGCGATTTCGGAGAGGGCGGCGCCCCGCGCCCCGACCGGCCCCGAAGCCGGCGGAGCGCCCTTGCGGGGGGCCCGCTCGCGGCCTAGATCGAGGGCGATGAGAAACCCGCTCAGTCTCCTGCGCCGGCGTGGCGTCGTCGCGGTGCTCCGGCTCGAAGGGGCGATCGGCGCGGGCCAGCGGCTCGGCGCGCCCGCGCTCTCCGACGCGGCCGTCGCGCCGCTCATCGACGCGGCCTTCTCGCGGGGCCGGCCGCTCGCCGTCGCGCTGTCGATCAACTCGCCGGGGGGGAGCCCCGCGCAGTCGAGCCTGATCGCCGCGCGCATCCGCCGCGCCGCCGACGAGAAGCGGATTCCGGTCCATGCCTTCGTCGAGGACGTCGCCGCCTCGGGCGGCTACTGGCTCGCCACGGCGGCGGACCGCATCCATGTCGATCCGAACTCGATCCTCGGCTCGATCGGGGTGATCTCGGCGTCGTTCGGGTTTCAGGATCTGATCGCGCGGCACGGCGTCGAGCGGCGGCTGCACACCGCCGGGGCCGACAAGAGCCTGCTCGACCCGTTCCGGCCGGAACGGCCCGAGGACGTCGAGCGGCTGAAGCGGTTGCAGGCGGTTATCCACGGCAACTTCATTGAGCAGGTGAAGGCGCGGCGCGGCGACCGGCTGAAGGGTGACGATCTCTTTTCCGGCGACATCTGGATCGGCGCCGACGCGGTCGAGGTCGGGCTGGCCGACGAGGTGGGCCATCTCGCGCCGACGATGCGCCGGCTCTACGGCGAGGACTTCCGCTTCCGCGTCGTCGCGCCGCGGCGGCCGCTGATCCGCCGGCTGGGGCTGCCCGGGGTCGCCGAGGCGCTCGGCGGGCTCGAGGATCGCGCGCTCTGGGCGCGGTTCGGGCTGGCGGCGCCATGACCGTCAAGCTCGCCGTCCTGCTCCTCGCCGTCGCCGTGCTGGCGAGCCTCGCCGCGCGCGGCCGCGCCAGCCGGCCGAAGCCGCCCCGGCGCGCGGTCGAGACGGCGCGCAAGTGCCCGTCCTGCGGGGCCTGGGTGGTCGCCGGGGCCCGCTGCGACTGCGAGGGCAGGTGATCCACCGCGCCGCGCTGGTCACCGGCGGCGGACGCCGGCTCGGCCGGGCGATGGCGCTCGATCTCGCCGCGCGCGGGACCGCGGTCGCCGTCCACTACAACGCCAGCCGCGACGAGGCGGAGGCGGTGGCGGCGGAGGCGCGGGCGCTCGGCGTTGGGGCGGCGGCGCTCCAGGCGGACCTCCTCGACCGCGCGGCGACGGCGCGGCTCGTTCCGGAGGCGGCGGCGGCGCTCGGCGGACCGCTCGACGTGCTGGTTAACAACGCCTCGATCTTCGAGCACGACACGATCGAGACGGCGACCTGGGAGAGCTGGGACCGCCACATCGGCTCGAACCTGCGGGCGCCCTTCGAGCTGATCCAGGCCTTCGCGGCGCAGGCCCCGCGCGCCGTGCCCGATGCGGCCGGCGAGCCGGTGGCGCGGGCCGCAATCGTCAACGTGATCGACCAGCGGGTGCGGAAGCTCACGCCGGAGTTTGCAACCTATACGATCGCGAAGATGGGGCTCTGGGCGCTGACCCGCACCGCGGCGCAGGGGCTTGCGCCGCATGTCCGCGTCAACGCCATCGGTCCCGGCCCGACGCTGCGGGCGGATCGGCAGTCGGAGGAGCACTTTCGCCGCCAGCGCGCGGCCACGGCGCTCGGGCGCGGGGCCTCGGAGGCGGAGATCTGTGCGGCGCTGCGCTTCCTGCTCGACGCGCCGGGCGTGACGGGCCAGCTCGTCTGCGTCGACGGCGGCCAGCACCTCGCCTGGCGCACCGCCGACGTCCTCGGGGTTGAGTGATTGCGAGCCCTTCCAGGGCGGGTTTCCGGCCGCCCCGCCCTTGACTTTCCACCGCCCGGGAAGCGATCGCGAAATCGTTACGATTCTGTCAACGTTATCAGAATTTTAGTTAACGGCCTAAAATTTCCTTTGCAAAAACAGTTGCTTGCCTATGTGCCTAAAATTCAGACAATCACGAAAACGGGCTTGAATCGCTGGGGAAAGCCGCGACGCCGGGTTTTTCCTCACAGACTTATCCACAGATTCCGGGGATACCTTCGGACTTGCAATGTGGCCTCCCCGCAGGCAACGAGACCGCGGAATCAGTCAGCGACCGCGACCCAAAAGTGACCTCCGACCCGCCACACGACCAGCCGGTTTTCGACGAGGACGGCGTCGCCCGCGGCCCCGTGCGGCTTGGCCACGAGGTGATCCGCGACTATATCCGCCGCCTCGCCGACAAGCCCGGCGTCTACCGGATGCTCGACCAGAAGGGCGACGTCCTCTACGTCGGCAAGGCCCGCAGCCTCAGGAAGCGCGTGGCCTCCTACGCCAAGCCGGTGGGGCACAGCGCACGCATAGCGCGAATGATCTCGGCCACGGCGTCGATGATGTTCCTGACGACGGAGACCGAGACCGAGGCGCTGCTGCTCGAGCAGAACCTGATCAAGCAGCTGAAGCCGCGCTTCAACGTGCTCCTGCGGGACGACAAGAGCTTCCCTTCGATCCTGCTGACCGGCGACCACCCCTTCCCGCGCATCGCCAAGCATCGCGGGCTGCGCAAGGAGAAGGGGCGCTACTTCGGGCCCTTCGCCGGGGCGGGCGCGGTCAACCGCACGATCAACCAGCTGCAGAAGGCGTTCCTGCTCCGGACCTGCTCCGAGCCGATGTTCGAGAGCCGGACGCGGCCGTGCCTCCTGCACCAGATCCGGCGGTGCAGCGCGCCCTGCGTCGGGCTGATCGGCGAGGCGGAGTACGGGGCGCTGGTCGAGGACGCGGCGCTCTTTCTCTCCGGCAAGTCGACGCGGGTGCAGGAGGCGCTGGCGCGCGAGATGGGCGAGGCGGCGGCGGCGATGGAGTTCGAGCGCGCCGCGGCGCTGCGCGACCGCATCCGGGCGCTGACGGCGGTGCAGGCGAGCCAGGGGGTGAACCCCGAGGGCGTCGAGGAGGCGGACGTGGTGGCGCTGTGGCAGGAGGGGGGCCATGCCTCCGTGCAGGTGTTCTTCATCCGGGCCAACCAGAACTGGGGCAACCGCGCCTATTTCCCCCGGGCGGGGGCGGGAATCGACGCGGGCGAGATCCTCGAGGCCTTCCTGGGGCAGTTCTACGGCAACAAGACGCCGGCGCGCGCCATCCTGCTCAGCCATCCGCCCGACAACGCCGACCTGCTCGCCGAGGCGCTCTCCGCGCAGCTCGGGCGCCGGGTGGAGATCGCGGTGCCGCAGCGGGGCGAGAAGGCGCGGCTGGTCGAGCAGGCGGCGAGGAACGCCCGCGAGGCGCTGGCGCGGCGGATGGCGGAGAGCGCGAGCCAGGCGGCGCTGCTCGACGGCGTCGCCGAGGCCTTCGGGCTCGAGGGGCCGCCCGAGCGGATCGAGGTCTACGACAACAGCCACATCATGGGCGCGCACGCGGTCGGCGCGATGATCGTCGCGGGGCCGGAGGGCTTCGTGAAGTCGCAGTACCGCAAGTTCAACATCAAGGGCACGGACCTGACCCCGGGCGACGACTTCGGGATGATGCGCGAGGTGCTGACGCGGCGCTTCGCGCGGCTGGCGCGCGAGGAGGGCGAGGGCAAGGGCGAGACCTGGCCGGATCTGGTGCTGATCGACGGCGGGCCGGGGCAGGTGGCGGCGGCCAGGGCGGCGCTGGAGGAGCTCGGGATCGAGGACGTGGCGATCGTCGGCGTCGCCAAGGGCGTCGACCGCGACGCCGGCAAGGAGGAGTTCCACCGGCCGGGCCGGCCGCCGATGGCGCTCGGCCACCGCGACCCGGTGCTCTACTTCGTGCAGCGGCTGCGCGACGAGGCGCACCGCTTCGCGATCGGCGCGCACCGGGCGAAGCGGGCGGCGCAGACGCGGGCGACGCCGCTCGACGAGGTGCCGGGGGTGGGCGCGGCGCGCAAGCGGGCGTTGCTCGCGCATTTCGGCTCGGCCAAGGCGGTGGCGCGGGCGGGGCTCGCGGATCTGAAGGCCGCGCCGGGGATTTCCGACGCCCTCGCCGAGGCGATCCACGGCTTCTTCCATGGGGAGCGGTGACGCGCTATATCCGGGGTGAGGGGCCCGAGGAGGCGGGCTGCATGACCTGGACGATCCCCAACATCCTGACCGTCCTGCGGCTTGCCGCGGCGCCCGGCGTGGCGCTGGCCTTCGCCATCTTCGACCGTCCCTATGCCGACTGGATCGCCTTCGGGCTCTTCATCCTCGCGGCGCTGACCGACTGGATCGACGGCAAGATCGCCCGGGCGTGGAAGCAGGAATCGAACTTCGGGCGGATGATGGACCCGATCGCCGACAAGGCGATGGTGGTGATCGCGCTCGCCGTGATCGTCGGTCTCTGGGGCATGAAGGCGCTGATCCTGGTGCCGGTGGCGTTCATCCTGCTGCGCGAGATCTTCGTCTCGGGCCTGCGCGAGTTCCTCGGGGCGAAGGCCGGCAAGCTCAAGGTGACCTATCTCGCCAAGTGGAAGACCACGGCGCAGATGGTGGCGATCCCGGTGCTGCTGCTCGCGGGCGTCTTCGAGTACGACCGGCGGCACAACGCGCCCTGGGTGAGCGACTGGTTCCACGACTGGATGGCCTGGATCCTGTCGAACGGCGGGCTGATCCTGATCTGGATCGCCGGGTTGCTGACGCTGATGACCGGCTACGACTACCTGATGAAGGCGATGCCCTTCCTGCGCGACCGGCAGCAGCGATGACGCTCCGCGTCCTCTACTTCGCCTGGCTGCGCGAGCGGGTCGGGCTGCCGGGCGAGGCGGTGGAGACCGGGGCGGCGACGGTGGCGGAGCTGGTGGACGAGCTCGCCGCGCGCGAGCCGCGCTACGCCGCCGCCTTCGCCGACATGGCCGCGGTGCGGGTCGCGGTCGACCAGGAGCTCGCCGGGCTCGACGCGCCGCTCGCGGGCGTGCGCGAGGTGGCGTTCTTCCCGCCGATGACCGGCGGCTGATGGCCGCCCGGCGATGACGATCCGGGTCCAGCGCGAGGACTTCGACCTCGGCGCCGAGCTCGCCGCCTTGCGGGCCGGGCGGACCGACATCGGCGCGCTGGTGAGCTTCACCGGGCTGGTGCGCGACATGGCCGGGCGGCTGACCGGGTTCGAGCTCGAGCATTATCCGGCGATGACGGAGAAGGCGCTGGCGGCGATCGAGGCGGAGGCGCGGGCGCGCTGGCCGCTGCAGGCGAGCCTGATCGTCCACCGCTACGGGCCGCTCGCGGTCGGCGAGCAGATCATGATGGTGGCGACGGCGTCCGCGAATCGCCAGGCGGCCTTCGAGGCGGCGGAGTTCCTGATGGACTTCCTGAAGTCGCGCGCGCCTTTCTGGAAGAAGGAGACCACCGCGGCGGGCGCGGCCTGGGTCGACGCCCGCGAGAGCGACGAGGCCGCCTTGGCGCGCTGGGGCTCCGGCGCCTGACGGGGGCCGGCGCGAGGGGGGCATCGAGCCCCCCTCGCGCCGACGCGCGAGGACGCGCGCGGAAGGGGGCTCGGGTTCACCAGGGAACAACCCCCGGGCCTGTTCCCCGGAGCCGCCGCCGCGTTGATTGATGCCTGGGTCGCGGGCCCCCGAGTCGTCAAGGACGCCTGCGGCGCCGGCGCCAGCGCCGGTAAATCCTTGACGACTCGGGGGCCCGCGACCCTTTCCGGCATCAACGCGACGGTGGCTCCGGAGAACAGGCCCTCGCCGGGGCGCCCTTGGCGGCGCGTCAGGCGGCGGGGTCGGAGCCGGTCGTCGTGCGGTAGGCGGCGCGGATGGCCTCGGCGGCGGCGCGCTCGCGGGCGAGGGCGTCCTCCGCCGAGGCGCGCTCGGCCTCGGTCTCGCGGAGGCGGGCGGCGAGGTCGGTCTCGATCTCGGCGAGGCGGGCCTCGGCGCTGCGCCGCGCCTCCTCGCTCTGCGCGAGCCGGGCGGCGAGGTCGCGGGCGCCGCCGCCGGAGCCGAGCCGCGCGCCGATCGCGCCGATGATCCAGCCGAGGAGCACGGCGGCGGCGAGCGCGCCGGCGATGATCAGGGTCAGCTCATCGCGGTCCAAAGGCGGGCTCCTCGTAGGGGACGGGCGGCGCGGGCGGCGGCTCCGCCGGCTCGAGCCTCGGGGTGAGCAGGGTCAGCTCGATCCGGCGGTTGGCGGTGCGGCCCTCGGGCGTGTCGTTGGGGGCGACCGGCCGGTCGGAGCCGTAGCCCTTGGCGGTGAAGCGCATCTGCGGCAGGTCGGCGGCGTCGAGCGCCGCCTTGACCGCCTCGGCCCGCGCCTCGCTCAGCGCGAGGTTGCGGGCGGGATCGCCGGCGCCGTCGGTATGGCCGCCGACCTCGAAGTCGAGGGGCGGGCAGGCGGCGAGGGTGGCGGCGAGCGCGGCGACCGCCGCCTCGCCCTCCGGCTCCAGCTCGGCGGAGCCGGCGGCGAAGACGACGGGCGTCGCGGCGAGCGCCGCGGCGACGTCGGCGGCGCAGGTTCCCGCCGGGTCGGCGGCGACGGCGCGCGCCCGCGCCTCGGCCGCCGCCGCGGCGGCGTCGAAGCGGACCGCGACCTTGAGCGCCCCGGGCGCGCCCTCGGAGAGGATCGACCGCACCCGTCCGGCGCCGTCGGGGCCGGGCGCCTCGCCGGCGATCTCGGCGGCGTCGGGGGTCATCTCCAGCCGGCCCGTCTTCAGCACCGCGAGCGCCTCGACGCCGGCGAGGAGGCGGGCCGTCCAGCCCTCCGGCAGGTTCTGCGCCGGCGCCGTGGCGTCCTCGACCCGGTCCGGGCCGAAGAGCGCCGCCGCCACCGTCGCGACCGCGGCGCGCGACGCCGCGTCGCCGGCCGGGCCGGCGATGCGCAGGCCGCCGCCTTCGTCGAGCTCCGCCACGAAGCGCGCCGCCACGGGCGGCGGGGGCGCGGGCGCCTCGGTCGGGGCGGAGGGCGGGGTCGGGTCGGGGGCGAGCGTGAAGCCCTCGGGCAGCGCGGCGGCGAGGTCGGCCCGCGCCGCGGCGACGTGGCCGGGGTCGGCGCCTTGCGGGGCGGCGAGGGTCGCCGTCTCGTCCTCGAGGGTGAAGCGCCCGCCGGCCAGCGCCCGGAGCGCCGCCGCGCCCGCCGCGGCCGCCTGCGGCCATTCGGGGGAAGGCGCGCCGGGACCGATCGCGCAATCGCCGCCCGGCGTCCGGGCCGCGGCGAGGATCGCGGCGGCGTCCGCCCCGGAGGGAGCCGCGCAGGCCGCGAGCTCCGGAAGCCCGTCCCTGAGCGCGAGCTCGAAGCGGTAGGGGGCGATCGCCGGCCGCGGGGCCTCGACGTCGAGGGTCAGCGCCACGCCCTCGGGCCGCGCCGCCGTCAGCCGCGCCTCGACCGCGGCGCGGGCGGCGTCGTCCTCGACGAGGCCCGTCACCTCCACCCGGCCGGGCGCTACCGCGACCCGCGCCCCGGGCAACGCGGCCAGGGCGGCGAGACCGAGGTCGAGCGCCGCCTGCCAACCCGCCGGGGCAGGCGCGTCGACGCGCTCCACCATGTCGACGGGCCGTCCGGGCAGGTCGCCGGCGTCGGGCGCCGCCCCGGCGGGCGCGAGGCCGATGGCCGTCACCTCGTCGCCGGTGCGCAGCAGCTCCAGCGCGAAGGCGGGCGCGGGCGGCGGGGTCGGGGCGGCGGCCAGCGTGGTCCGGTCCTCGACCCGGCGCGGGTCGACCACCCCGCGCACGATCTCCACGGCGCGCACCCGGCTCGCCTCGTCGGGGGCCGCGCCGTCCAGCCGCAGGATCAGCCCGTCGGTCTCCGCAGTGGCCCAGACCTCGCCGGCGGCCGCCAGCGCCGTCGTCGCCTGCGTCCGCGTCCGGTCCTCGACCTCGCGCGCCGCGCGGTCGCCCAGCCAGAGCGCGCCCGCGGCCGCGCCCCCGAGCGCCAGGACGACGAAGGCGATCGCCCGCAGCCGCATCTTTCCCCTGTGCCGAATGCAAATCGAGCGGGTGCTTAGGCCAGCCCCGGCGACGGATCAACCCGCGCCGGTCCCCGGCTGCGCCCGCTCGCGAAACCGTGCCGGCGCCGGCGCGACGCGCCGGGGTCTTGCGGCCCGCGGCATGCGGCCCCGGCGGGCGGCCGGCGACGGGGTCCCGCACCTGCAGGCATGCCCGGCCTCCTGGCGGTCGGCGGCTCCGTTGGAGGATCCCGCGGGCACGCAAACAGCAAAAATGGCGCGGCGCCGCTCCCACCCCTGGGCGGCGCCGCGCTCCCCGTCAGGCCCGGGAGCCGGGCGCCGCGGCGCGGGGCCGAGGCCCTGCGCGAGGCGCGCTTGGCCCCGTCAGCCCACCAGCCGGTAGCCGCCGGGCTCGGTGACGAGGATTCGGGCGTTCGCGGGATCGGGCTCGATCTTCTGCCGGAGCCGGTAGATATGCGTCTCCAGCGTGTGCGTCGTGACGCCGTTGTTGTAGCCCCAGACCTCGTGCAGCAGCTCGTCGCGCGGCACCACCACGTCGTTGGCGCGGTAGAGGTACTTGAGGATGTTGGTCTCCTTCTCCGTCAGCCGGATCTTGCGCTCCTTCTCGTCGAGGAGGAGCTTGGCGGCCGGCCGGAACGTGTAGGGGCCGACGGCGAAGACGGCGTCCTCGGACTGCTCGTGCTGGCGCAGCTGCGCGCGGATGCGGGCGAGCAGCACCGGCAGCTTGAAGGGCTTCGCCACGTAGTCGTTCGCGCCGCTCTCCAGACCGAGGATGGTGTCCGCGTCGGTGGTGTGGCCGGTCAGCATGATGACCGGGCACTTCACCCCCTGCTTGCGCATCAGCCGGCAGAGCTCGCGCCCGTCCATGTCGGGCAGGCCGACGTCGAGGATGACGAGGTCGTAGTGCTGCTCCCTGGCCCGGGCGAGCCCGCCCTCGCCGTCGCCGGCCTCGAAGACGTCGAACTCCTCGGTCAGCACGAGCTGGTCGGCAAGCGCCTCGCGCAGGTCCGCGTCGTCGTCCACCATCAGTATCTTCTTGAGAGCGCTCATCGTTTCCTCCGTTCCTGCCCGCCATCTCGGGCGGCGGCGGCGGCCGCGCAACGTCGGCGCCCCGGGGCTCGCGCCGGTGTGACCGTGGCGGGCGGATTGTTTCATTTCCCGTCAGGCGCCAGTATCGAGGACGCCCGTCCCCGTTCCGGCAGAACCGCATGTCGCTCGACCTTTCCCCCGCCGAACGCCTCGCCCGCGCCCGCGCCGACCTGCGCATGGGCGCGGCCGTCGGCCTCGTCGGCGGCGACGCGGCCGCGCTGGCGCTGGCCGCGGAGACGGCGACGGCGGAGCGGCTCGCCGACCTGCACGCCTTCGGCCCGGTCGATCTCGCGCTGACCGTGCGCCGCGCCGAGACGCTGAAGGCGCGCGCCTATGACGGCGACCTCGCCCGGGTCGCCGTGCCGGCCGACGCAGGGGTCGACTGGGTGCGGGCGGTCGCGGATCCCTCGACCGACCTCGCCTGGCCGATGAAGGGGCCGTTCATCGCCCGCCGCGGCGGGGCGGCGGCCCTCCACCGCGCCGCCATCGCGCTCTGCAAGCAGGCGCATCTCCTGCCCGCGGCGCTGGTCGCCCCGGTCGCGCCCGAGGCGCTCGACCGCTTGGGCGGAGCGGGCGTGAGTCGTCTCGATCTCTGCGAGGTGCCGGTCGACGCCGATGCGGGGCCGCTCCTCGAGGCGGCGGCGGCGCGGGTGCCGCTCGAGGCCTCGCAGGCCGGCCGCGTCCACGTCTTCCGGCCGCGGGACGGCGCCGAGGAGCACTACGCCGTCGAGATCGGCGCGCCCGACCGGGCGAAGCCGGTGCTGGCGCGGCTGCATTCCGCCTGCTTCACCGGCGACATCCTCGGCAGCCTCAAGTGCGACTGCGGGCCGCAGCTGCGCGCCGCGCTGGCGCAGATCGGCGCCGAGGGGGCGGGCGTGCTCCTCTACCTCAACCAGGAGGGCAGGGGGATCGGGCTCGCCAACAAGATGCGCGCCTATGCGTTGCAGGATCAGGGCTTCGACACGGTCGAGGCGAACCACCGGCTCGGCTTCGAGGACGACGAGCGCGACTTCCGGCTCGGGGCGAAGATGCTGCGGGCCATGGGTTTCGGCGCGGTGCGGCTGATGACCAACAACCCGCGCAAGGTCGAGATGATGCGCGCCAGCGGCCTCGACGTCGCCGAGCGCGTGCCGCTTCGGGTCGGGCGGACGCCGTTCAACGCGCGCTACCTCGACACCAAGGCGGCGAAGTCGGGGCACCTGCTGTGAGATCGGCCGGAACCCCGCCGAGACCCCGAAAATCCAGCGGCGGCCCTCCGCCGCCGCATTTCGGCGCCGTCTCCCTGAGCCGCGCCGGCTGAATGGCGGGGCCGCGGCTCTTCATCGTCGCCGGCGAGCCGTCGGGCGACCAGCTCGGCGGCGCGCTGATCGCCGGGCTGCGGGATCTCGCGCCGGGCGTGACGGTCGAGGGCGTTGGCGGGCCGGCGATGGCGGCGGCGGGGCTTGCGAGCCGCTTCCCGATGGAGGAGCTCTCGGTGATGGGCGTGGCCGAGGTGCTGCCGCGGCTGCCGCGCCTGCTGCGGCGGATCCGCGAGACCGGCGACGCCGTCGCCGCTTCGCGCCCGGACGCGCTGATCGGCATCGACAGCCCGGACTTCACGCTGCGGGTCGCCCGGCGCGCGCGGGCATTGCTGCCGGGGTTGCGGGTGATCCACTACGTCGCGCCGAGCGTCTGGGCGTGGCGGCCCGGGCGGGCGGCGAGGATGGCCGAGGTCGTCGACCACGTCCTCGCGCTCCTGCCCTTCGAGCCGCCCTACATGGAGGCGGCCGGCATGACCTGCGACTTCGTCGGCCATCCGCTCGCCACCGTGCCGCGCGCCGGGCCGGAGGCGATCGCCGCGGTGCGGGCGGAGCTGGGGCTTGCGCCGGGGCGGCGGCTGCTGGCGCTCCTGCCGGGATCGCGGCGGGGCGAGGTTCGCCGGTTGGGCGCGACCTTCGTCGCCACCTGGGACCGGCTGCGCGCCGACCGGCCCGACCTCGCGGCGGTGATCCCGACCGTCGGGCCGGTCGCCGACCTCGCCGCTGCGCTTGCCCTGCCGGGGGCGCGGGTCCTCGACCCGCGCGGCCTGCCGCAGGCGGCGGCCGAGGCGCGCAAGCGGGCGGCGCTCGCCGCCGCGGATGCCGCCCTCGCCGCCTCCGGGACGGTGAGCCTCGAGCTGGCGGGGCAGGGGACGCCGATGGCGATCGGCTACAAGGTGCATCCGCTGACCGCCCCTTTCGCGCGGCGGATGATCCGCATCGACAGCTCGACGCTGGTGAACCTCGTCACCGGCACGCGGACGGTGCCGGAGTTCTTCCAGGAGGAGTGCGTCCCCGAGCGTCTCGCCCCGGCGCTGGCGCGCCTCCTCGACGACCCCGCGGCGGCCGCCGCGCAGCGCGCCGTCGGCGACCGCGCGATGGACCTCCTCGGCCGCGGCGGCGAGCCCCCGGGCCTGCGCGCGGCCCGCTCCGTCCTCGCCCATCTCGACCGGACCGCGGGCCACGTGACCTGAGGCAGATCCTGCCTCGGGCCTGACGGTCCCGGCGCGCTGCGCAGCCCCGAAGGGCGGCGTCTGTTCTGTCCCGGGAGAAATCTGGAGCGGGCGGAGTCTTGTTGCAGACATCGTAACCCAAGAGATTCGCGACAGAATCCCCCTCCCCCGAGTCAATCAGCCGGTGACCGTATCAGGGGGCCTTCACGTAGGTGCCGGGGGCGTCGCAGACGATGGGGTAGCCGAGGTTGCCCGCGCCCATGGGCGGCGGGGCGGCGGGGGGGCCGGAGCGCTCTCCCAGCCAGGCGGCCCAGGCTCCCCACCACGAGCCTTCGTGGAACGGCGCGACGGCGAGCCAGGCGTCGGTGTCGCGGTAGGGCGCGTGGGCCGGGGTCTCGAGCAGGCGGTAGTGGCGGCCGCGGCGGCCGGGCTCGGAGACGACGCCGGCGTTGTGGCCGCCGTTCGTCAGCGCGAAGGTCACCTCGGAATCGAACAGGCGGTGGATCTTGTAGGCCGACCGCCACGGCGCCACGTGGTCGGTCTCGGTGCCGACGGCGAAGACCGGGGTGCGGATGTCGGAGAGCGCCACCGCGGCGCCGTCCACCTTGTAGCGGCCCTCGGCGAGGTCGTTGTCGAGGAAGAGCCGCCGCAGATACTGCGAATGCATGCGGTAGGGCAGGCGGGTGGCGTCGGCGTTCCAGGCCATCAGGTCGTTGGGGGCCGAGCGGTCGCCGAGCAGGTACTCGCGCGTCAGCCGCGACCAGATCAGGTCGTGCGAGCGCAGGAGCTGGAACGCCCCGGCCATCTGCCAGGTGTCGAGATAGCCCTGCTCCCACATCATGTCCTCGAGGAAGCTCACCTGGCTCTCGTTGATGAAGAGGGTGAGCTCCCCCGCCTCGGTGAAGTCCGACTGCGCGGCGAGGAGCGTGATCGTCGCGAGCCGGTCGTCGCCGTCGCGCGCCATCGCCGCGGCGGCGATGGTCAGGAGCGTGCCGCCGAGGCAGTAGCCGCAGGCATGGACGCGGTCGCAGCCGGTGATCGCCTGCACGGCGGCGATCGCCGCCATCTGGCCGTCGCGCAGGTAGTCCTCCATGCCGAGGTCGCGGCCCTCCGGGCCGGGATTGAGCCAGGAGATCATGAACACCGTGAAGCCCTGGTCGACCAGCCAGCGCACCAGGCTGTTGCCCGGGCTGAGGTCGAGGACGTAGTACTTCATGATCCAGGCCGGCGTGATCAGCACCGGCTGGGGGCGGACCTTCGCGGTGGTCGGCGCGTACTGGATGAGCTCGATCAGCCGGTTGCGGAAGACGACCTTGCCGGGCGTGACGGCCACGTCGACGCCGACCTCGAAGCCCTGCGGGTGCGGATTGGCGTTGCCGCCGACCATGCGGGCGAGGTCCCCGAACCAGTTCTGCGCGCCGCGGACGAAGTTCATGCCGCCGGACTCGACGGTGCGCTGCCACACCTCCGGGTTCGTCGCCATGAAGTTCGCAGGCGAGAAGACGTCGAGCATCTGGCGGGCGGCGAAGGACACCACGGCCTCGTGCTTGCGGGTCACGCCGCGCACGTCGGTTGTCGCCTCGGCCCACCATTGCTGCTGGAGGAGGAAGGCCTGGTGGATGAGGTTGAAGGGCGGGCGCCGCCAGGCCTCGGCGGCGAAGCGCCGGTCCTGCGCCGCCGGCTCGATGCAGGCGCCGCCGCCTTGCATCGCGTAGAGCTGGAAGCGCAGCACCTGGCGGACCGCCTCGCGCATCAGCTCGGCCTGCTTGCCGGGGGAGGCGGCGAGGTGCGAGGCCCAGTCGGACCACGAGGCGCGGAGCGCGGCCGGGGAGAGGCCGAGGGTGAAGCGGGCGGCGAGCGCGTTGGCGGCGCGGTCGAGGATCTCGCCGGAGTGATCGTGCTCCGGCAGGACCTGCTCGAACGCCGGACGGATGACTACAGGCACCTCTCGATTCACGGCGTGGCTCCCCCGGGCAAGATCGTTTCGTCCATGCATAGACCCCGGCCCGGCCGGCGTCGATCCCCGCGCGATTTTCCTTCGGCCGACGTGGCTTCCCGGAATCGAGGTTGCGCCCGCCCGGGCATGCGTGTAAGGGGCGCGCTCACCTATGACCTCCGCCGGAATCAGGGTGACCCCAAGTCGGGGCCCTCTGGCGATGTTGAAAGGACGTGGCCATGAAAGCGGCCGATCTCCGGGCGAAGACGCCCGACCAGCTGCGCGACGAGCTCGGGCGGCTCAAGAAGGAGGCCTTCAACCTCCGCTTCCAGAAGGCGACCGGCCAGCTGGAGAACACCGCGCGGATGGAGGCGGTGCGCCGCGACGCCGCCCGCGTCAAGACGATCCTGAACCAGAAGGCTGCCGCCGCGGCCGGCCAGAAGGCGGAGGCCTGACATGCCCAAGCGTATCCTCCAGGGCACCGTGACCTCCGACAAGAACGCGCAGACGGTGACCGTCCTCGTCGAGCGGCGCTTCACGCATCCGGTGATGAAGAAGACCGTCCGCTCGTCCAAGAAGTACCGGGCCCACGACCCGGAGAACCGCTTCAAGGTCGGCGACACGGTGCGCATCCAGGAATGCGCGCCGATCTCGAAGACCAAGCGCTGGGAGGTGCTGGTCGAGGCCGCCGAGGCCTGACCGGCTCCCAGCTTGTCGAAACCGCGGGACTCGTTCCCGCAGGTCGGGAGTGACCAGACATGATCCAGATGCAGACCAATCTGGACGTCGCCGACAATTCGGGCGCGCGTCGGGTGCAGTGCATCAAGGTCCTCGGCGGCTCGCACCGGCGCTATGCGTCGGTGGGCGACATCATCGTCGTCTCCGTCAAGGAAGCCATCCCGCGCGGCCGCGTGAAGAAGGGCGACGTCCGCAAGGCCGTCGTCGTGCGCACCGCCAAGGAAGTCCGCCGCGAGGACGGCACCTCGATCCGGTTCGACCGGAACGCGGCGGTGATCCTCAACAACCAGAACGAGCCGGTCGGCACCCGCATCTTCGGGCCGGTCGTGCGCGAGCTGCGGGCGAAGAACTTCATGAAGATCATCTCGCTCGCGCCGGAGGTGCTGTGATGTCCGCAAAGCTCCGCAAGGGCGACAAGGTCGTCGTCATCGCCGGCAAGGACCGGGGCCGTCAGGGCGAGATCACCAAGGTGATCCCGGCCGACAACAAGGCCGTGGTCTCGGGCGTCAACGTGGCGATCCGCCACACCCGCCAGTCGCAGTCCTCGCAGGGCGGCCGGATCGCCAAGGACATGCCGATCGACCTCTCGAACCTCGCGCTCGTCGACGGCAAGGGCAAGGCGACCCGCGTCGGCTTCCGCATCGAGGACGGCAAGAAGGTCCGCTTCGCCAAGACCACCGGGGAGGCGATCTGATGCTCGACGCTGCCGATTACACTCCGCGCCTGGAGACGCTCTACAAGGACACGATCCGCGCCGCTCTGAAGGAGGAGTTCTCCTACACGAACGACATGCAGATCCCGCGCCTGGAGAAGATCGTCCTGAACATGGGCGTGGGCGAGGCGACCTCCGACACCAAGAAGGTGCGCTCGGCCGAGGCGGATCTGACGCTGATCGCCGGGCAGAAGCCGGTGGTGACCAAGGCCAAGAAGTCGATCGCCGGCTTCAAGGTCCGCGAGGAGATGCCGCTCGGCGTCAAGGTCACGCTGCGGCGCGACAAGATGTACGAGTTCCTCGACCGCCTGGTCACGGTGGCGCTGCCGCGCGTCCGCGACTTCCGCGGCCTGAACCCCAAGAGCTTCGACGGCCGCGGCAACTACGCCATGGGCCTCAAGGAGCACATCGTGTTCCCCGAGATCAGCTTCGACAAGGTCGACCAGGTCTGGGGCATGGACATCGTGATCTGCACCACGGCCAAGACCGACGCCGAGGCGAAGGCGCTGCTGAAGGCCTTCAACATGCCCTTCACGGCCTGAGCGCGGGAGAGAGACAATGGCAAAGACCAGCATGATCGAGCGCCAGAAGAAGCGCGAGGCTCTGGTGGCGAAGTACGCCGCCAAGCGCGAGGCCCTGAAGGCGATCGCCCGCGACGACAGCAAGAGCCGCGAGGAGCGCTTCAAGGCGACGCTCGCGCTCGCCAAGCTGCCGCGCAACTCGTCCGCCACGCGGCTGCACAACCGCTGCGAGGTGACGGGCCGTCCGCGGGCCTACTACCGCAAGCTGCGCATGTCGCGCATCGCGCTCCGGGACCTCGCCTCGGCGGGGCAGATCCCGGGCATGGTCAAGTCGAGCTGGTGAGGAGGCGCCCATGTCGATGAACGATCCCCTGGGCGACATGCTCACCCGCATCCGCAACGCCCAGATGCGCGGCAAGTCCACGACCCGGACGCCCGCCTCGAAGATCCGCCGCTGGGTCCTCGACGTGCTGAAGGCCGAGGGCTACATCCGCGGCTACGAGGAGGTGACCGGCACGACCGGGCACCCCGAGATCGAGATCTCGCTGAAGTACTTCGACGGGCGCCCGGTCATTCGCGAGCTGAAGCGGGTGTCGAAGCCCGGCCGGCGCGTCTATGCCGGCGTCTCGGAGATGCCGCAGGTCCGCCAGGGCCTCGGCGTGGCCATCCTGTCGACGCCGAAGGGCGTCATGTCGGACGCGCAGGCCCGCACGGTGAACGTGGGCGGCGAAGTCCTCTGCACCGTGTTCTGAGGAGGGACGCATGTCGCGCATCGGAAAGAAGCCGATCGCCGTCCCGGGCGGGGTGACCGCCTCGATCTCGGGACAGACGGTCGAGGTCAAGGGCCCGAAGGGCGCCCGTTCCTTCACGGCGACGGACGACGTGACGGTCGCGCTGGAGGACGGCGCCCTGACGGTGAAGCCGCGGGGCACGTCCAAGCGCGCCCGGCAGCAATGGGGCATGTCGCGGACCCAGGTGGCGAACCTCGTCACCGGCGTCACGACGGGCTTCAAGCGCGAGATGGAGATCACCGGCGTGGGCTACCGCGCCGCGGCGCAGGGCAAGGTCCTGAAGCTCTCCCTCGGCTACAGCCACGACGTCGACTTCGAGGTGCCGGAGGGCGTGACCGTCACGACCCCGAAGCCGACCGAGATCGTCGTCGAGGGCATCGACCAGCAGCTCGTCGGCCAGGTCGCGGCCAACATCCGCGAGTGGCGCAAGCCCGAGCCCTACAAGGGCAAGGGCATTCGCTACAAGGACGAGTTCATCTTCCGCAAGGAAGGCAAGAAGAAGTAGGGGACGCGCATCATGGCGAACAGCAAGCGTGATCTGTTCCAGAAGCGCCGTCAGCGCGTCCGGAACAAGCTCAGGGCGATGGCGAACGGCCGTCCGCGGCTGAGCGTGCATCGCAGCCTGAAGAACATCTCGGTCCAGCTCATCGACGACGCCGGGGGCCGCACCCTCGCCGCCGCCTCGACGCTGGAGCCGGCGCTCGGGCTGAAGGGCAAGAACAACAAGGAAGCGGCGGCCAAGGTCGGCGCCGAGATCGCGGCGCGCGCCAAGGCGGCCGGGATCGAGGAGGTCTACTTCGACCGCGGCGGCTTCCTGTTCCACGGCAAGGTCAAGGCCCTTGCGGACGCCGCCCGTGAGGGCGGTCTCAAGTTCTAGGAGGGCGAGATGGCCAGGGAAGAGGGCGGCCGCCGCGAGCGCCGCGACCGCGACCGGGACGAGAACCCGGAATTCGCCGACCGGCTGGTGGCGATCAACCGCGTCTCCAAGACGGTGAAGGGCGGCAAGCGCTTCGGCTTTGCGGCGCTCGTCGTCGTGGGCGACCAGAAGGGCCGCGTCGGCTACGGCAAGGGCAAGGCCCGCGAGGTGCCGGAGGCGATCCGCAAGGCGACCGAGCAGGCCAAGCGGCAGATGATCCGGGTTCCGCTCCGCGAGGGCCGGACGCTGCACCACGACATGGAAGGCCGCCACGGCGCCGGCAAGGTCGTGATGCGCACCGCGCCCGCCGGCACCGGCATCATCGCCGGCGGCCCGATGCGCGCGGTGTTCGAGATGCTCGGCGTCCATGACGTGGTGTCGAAGTCGCTGGGCAGCCAGAACCCGTATAACATGATCCGGGCGACCATCGATGGCCTGACCAGCCAGACCTCGCCGCGCATGGTGGCGCAGCGTCGCGGCAAGAAGGTCGCCGACATCCTGCCGAAGACCGCCGAGACGCCGGCGGCCGAGACGGCGGAGGCCTGAGGCAATGGCGAAGACCATCGTGGTGAAGCAGATCGGCTCGCCGATCCGCCGGCCGAAGTCGCAGCGTGCGGTGCTGGTCGGCCTCGGGCTGAACAAGATGCACAAGACCCGCGAGCTCGAGGACACCCCCGCGATCCGCGGCATGGTGGCCACGGTGCCGCATCTGGTGACAATCGTGGAGGAGCGCGGCTAAGCGCTCCCGCCTTGGCCCGCGGCGGCGACGCTGCGGGCCTTTTCCTTTTCGGGCGGCCCTCTTTCGCGATCCGCGAGGCGGCGCGCGAGGGCGTCCGGTATCCCCTGTCCTGACTTGGTGGTATGATGCCTCTCCGGCGTATTTGCGCCGTCAGGGAGGGGTCCATGCGTCAGATTCTGCTTGCCGGCGCCTTGCTCGTGGCGCCGGGGATCGCCGTTGCCGACGCCGCGAGCGACATGGCCGCGGCGCAGAGGCTGTGGGAGCAGGCCTTCGCCACCGGCGACGGCGCGAAGGCGGCGGAGATGGCGTTTACCGAGGATGCGCGCCTGTTGCCGAACGGCGAGCCCATCGTCGAGGGGCGCGAGGCGATCGCCGCCTACTGGCAGGGGGGCTTCGACGCCGGGGTGCGCGACCTGAAGCTCGGCCTGATCGCCGTCGACCGGCCGAGCGAGGACACCATGATCGAGACCGGCGCCTGGTCGGTCACCGTCCCCGGCGAGGGCGGTGCGATGATGGAGGTCGGCGGCAAGGCGCTGGTGGTCTGGAAGAAGGAGGCCGACGGCGTCTGGCGCATGGCGCAGGACATGTGGAACACGAACGAGTAGGGCCGGCCGGCGCGTGACCCGCATCAACGTCGTGCCGCCGGAGGAGCTGTCGCGGGCGCATCTCGTCGCGGAATATCGCGAGTTGCCGCGGGTCTTCGGCATGGTCCGCGCCATGATCGCCCGGGGCCTCGACCCATAGGCGCTAACTTAAGGGGTTGTTGCGTACAGCTGGGGGTGATTCACCCTTGGGATGAGACAGGCGCTTTCTTCCGGTGATGGGTGGGCCGAAGTTGTGGCGCGCCTGGGTACGGCCGATGATCTAGCGGCCTCCGCGCGTGACGCGGGGGCGCTGACGCGGCGGCGGGGTGTGGCGGATGCGTCCAGCCTGCTGCGCCTGGGGCTTTGCTATGGCCCCGGCGGGATGTCGCTGCGCGAGACGGCGGCGTGGGCACAGATGCAGGGCATCGCCAAGCTTTCAGATGTCGCCCTGCTGAAGCGGCTGCGCGGGGCGGCGGATTGGTTCGGCCACCTTGCCGGGCGGATCGTCGCGGATCGCGCCAGCGCATCAGACCGGCTCGGTCAGCGCCCGCTGCGGCTGGTGGATGGAACCGCCGTCGGCGCGCCAGGTCGTGGGGGAGCAGGCTGGCGTCTGCACATGAGCTACGATCCGCGGGCGAGTCGCTTCACGGACTTCGAGCTGACCGACGGCAGCGAGGCCGAACGTCTGGACCGTTTCGAGCCGGAGACCGGCGAGATCAGGGTCGCCGACCGCGGCTTCGGCCACCGACCCGACTGCATCCGCCACCTGGCGGAGGGGCCGGGCGACTATGTGGTCCGGGTCCACTGGCGCGGTCTGCACTGGCTGGAGGAGACGGGAGATCGCTTTGACGTCATGGGGTTTCTCGAAGGCCTCGGAAACGACGACAGCGGGGAGGCCCGCGTCCTGATCGGTCGCGGAAAGCGGCAAGGGTCGTGGGAGGCGTTCCCGGCCCGGCTGGTCGCCCTGCGCCTGCCGCCGGAAAAGGCGGAGCAGGCCAGAGCGCGCGTCCGAAGCGAGAACCGCCGCAAGGGCCGGGCCGTCCAGCCGCAGACGCTGGCCGCGGCCGGACATGTCCTGCTGCTCACCTCGCTCGCCTCGGAAGACTATCCGGCCGAGCACATCGCCGCCCTCTACCGCCTGCGATGGCAGGTGGAGATCGCCTTCAAGCGCCTCAAGAGGCTGCTGCGGCTCGACACGTTGCGCGCCAGAGACCCGGACCTCGCCAGGGCGTGGATTTTCGCCAACCTGCTGGCCGCATTCCTGATCGAAGACATGCTCCGGCTTCCGCCGGACTCTTCCCCCTCGACAGGCCCCTGAACGGAACGGCGCGACGACCGGACCGGCCTCGCTTTGGCGGATGGTCAAGATGCTCGTCCACGGCCTGCGGGGCGCAATCATCGGAACCATCCCGCTCGGTGAATGCCCGGAGAGACTTCGTGCCTGCATCGGCCGCCTCAACGAGCCTCCGCGACGGAGAACCCTGCAGATGCTCAACCCCTTAAGTTAGCGCCTATGGGCCTCGACCCCGCCTCGGCGCGCATCCCGCCGAGTTACCGGCTCGGGGCAGGGCACATGACGTTCTTCTGCGACAAGCTCGGCTATCTGGTGGCGCGGCAGGCGGCGCTGGTCGCCGAGATGCGCCGCCGCGGCTACCGGCCCGCCTTCGGCGACCCGGAGGGGCTGCTCGACGGCATTCCGGAGGCCTGGCGCGGCGAGTGGGCGCCCGACGCCGAGGCGCTGCGGCTCAGCCGGGCGCGGATCGCCGTGCGGACGCCGGCGGCCGCCGGGGGCGGGTTAGGCGGCGGCGCTGGCGGGCGGAGCGGGTGACGCCGGATCGTCAGGCTCGCGCGCGTCGAGGTGATGGGGTGGGGAATGGCGGGCTTGGGAAATCTTGCCTGGGGCCAGGTGGTCGTGGCCTCTGCGAAAGGCCTGATGCGGAGAGGGCCGAAAGGGGGCGAGGACGCGGGGGGCGGGGCTAACACGCGTGTTAGCAGGATCAACATACTGGAATATATGGATATTCCTATTCTTGTTCATCCGATGGCAATGAAGGTTGATGCGCTGGAAGGTCGTGTTCCAGAAGGTGGTGTGGCTGCCCCGCAGCGCCGCCGCCCGCCAGCGCGCGTTCACGCGGCGCTGGCTCTGGCGGGCGGGGTCGCGGGACGGATCCTGCCGCTCGGGAGGGTGGAGGCGTCGGGAGGATGGTCGGGGGCGCCGCGCCGGCGGGGCGCGGCGGCCTTCGGGTCAGACGATGCCGGTCGTGTAGTAGACGAGGATGATGAAGAACACCGCGAGCGTCTTCAGCACGGTGATGGCGAAGATATCGCCGTAGGACTGGCGGTGCGTCAGGCCGGTGACCGCGAGGAGCGTGATGACCGCGCCGTTGTGGGGGAGCGTGTCCATGCCGCCGCTCGCCATAGACGCGACCCGGTGCAGCACCTCGAAGGGAATGTTCGCCGCCTCGGCGGCCGCCTTGAACTCGTCTGCCATGGCGGCGAGCGCGATGCTGAGCCCGCCCGAGGCCGAGCCGGTGATCCCGGCCAGCACGCTGACCGTCACCGCCGTCTTGACCAGGGCGTCGGGGATCGCCTGCAGCGCGCCGGCGATCACCAGGAACCCGGGGAGCGAGGCGATCACCCCGCCGAAGCCGTATTCCGACGCGGTGTTCATCGAGGCGAGGAGCGAGCCTCCGACGGCCGCCTTGGTGCCCTCGGCGAAGCGCGCCGCGACGGCATGCCACGCGAAGACCAGCACGGTCAGGATGCCGAGGATCAGCGCGCCCATCACCGCCCAGATCGCGGTGACCGACCCGACCTCGGTGACGAGGGGATGGGCCATGGCGAGCGTGACCTCGTGGGTCTCGCCGTAGACGGCCGGGATCGCCGCAGTCAGCAGCTTGTTCGCCACGCCGACGACGATCAGCGGCGAGACGGCGATCCAGCCGTTCGGCAGGCCTTCCTCGGAGACCGGCTCGGGCTCGTTGAGGTGGCCCTCGCCGTAGCCCTCGCCCCTGGCCTGGGCGCTGCGGCGGCGCCATTCGAGATAGGTCATCCCGAGGACGAAGATGAAGATCGAGCCGATGATCCCGAGCGCCGGCGCGGCCCAGGTGGTGGTGCCGAAGAAGGTGCTGGGGATGATGTTCTGGATCTGCGGCGTCCCCGGCATCGCGTCCATGGTGAAGGAGAAGGCCCCGAGCGCCACGGTGCCGGGGATCAGCCGCTTGGGGATGTCGCTGGAGCGGAACATCTCGGCGGCGAAGGGATAGACCGCGAAGACCACGACGAAGAGCGACACGCCGCCGTAGGTGAGGACGGCGCAGACCAGCACGATGGAGAGCATCGCCCGCTGCGCGCCGACGACGCCGATCACCGCGCGGACGATCGCCTTGGAGAAGCCGGAGAGCTCGATGACCTTGCCGAAGACGGCGCCGAGCAGGAAGACCGGGAAGTAGAGGCGGACGAAGCCGGCCATCTTGTCCATGAAGACGCCGGTGAACATCGGCGGCACCGCCGAGGGCTGGGTCAGGAGCACGGCGAGCAGCGCGGCGATCGGCGCGAAGAGGATGACGCTGAAGCCGCGATACGCGACGAACATCAGCAGGCACAGGGCGAAGAGCACCGTCAGGAAGTCCATTCAGCCCCTCCCGGGCATGGCGGCCCGGCTCGGAGCGCGGGCGGACTGTAACGCCGGATTTTGCGCTGCCGCAACGGGTTCGCGTGGGCAGGTCCGCGGGCCGCGGCTGGGTGAGGCTTGCCAGCCGGCGGGGCAGGGGATATAGGCGTGCGTCCGCCCTGCGGGGGCGGAATCCAGTGATCAGGCCGCGTTCGCCCCGTCCAGTCGCTCGGGGGCGTTTCCGGCAAGGAGAAGCGACATGAAGCTGAACGAACTCCGAGACAATCCCGGCGCGACCAAGTCGCGCAAGCGCATCGCCCGCGGCCCGGGCTCCGGCAAGGGCAAGACCGGCGGCCGCGGCATCAAGGGCCAGAAGTCGCGCTCCGGCGTGGCGATCAACGCCTACGAGGGCGGCCAGATGCCGCTCTACCGCCGGCTCGGCAAGCGCGGCTTCACCAAGCCGAACCGCAAGGACTTCGTCGTGGTCAACCTCGGGCTGATCCAGAAGTTCGTCGAGGCGGGCAAGCTCGACGCGACCGCGGTGACCGAGGACGCGCTGGTCGCCTCGGGCCTGCTGCGCCGCAAGCACGACGGCGTCCGGCTGCTCGCCAAGGGCGAGATCGCCACGGCGCTGACGGTGACCGTCACCGGCGCCTCGGCGGCCGCGGTGGCGGCGGTCGAGAAGGCCGGCGGCACGGTGACCCTGACCGGGCCCAGGGCCGAAGCGGCGGCGGAATGAGGCTTGTGGCCCTCCGGGCCGCGGCTTAATTGATGGCGAGTTTTCGCGCCGCCGGTCCGGGAACGGGCTCGGCGGCGCCGTCGTGAAAGGGCGTCCCATGGCCTCCGCAGCGGAACAGATGGCCTCCAACCTCAGCTGGAGCACCTTCGGCAAGGCCAAGGAGCTGCAGCAGCGCATCCTGTTCGCGATCGGGCTGCTGATCGTCTACCGCATCGGCACCTACATCCCCGTCCCCGGCATCGACGCCGACCGGCTGCGGCAGTTCTTCGACCAGGCGAACGCCGGGCTCGGCGGCATGCTCAACATGTTCACCGGCGGCGCGGTCGGCCGCATGGCGATCTTCGCGCTCGGGATCATGCCCTACATCTCGGCCTCGATCATCGTGCAGCTGATGACCTCGATGGTCCCGCAGCTCGGCGCGCTGAAGAAGGAAGGCGAGGCGGGCCGGAAGAAGATCAACCAGTACACCCGCTACGGCACGGTGTTCCTCGCCACCTTCCAGGCCTACGGCCTCGCGCTCGGGCTCGAGGCGGAGAACATGGCGCACGACCCGGGCTGGCCGTTCCGCACCGGCGTCGTGGTGACGCTGGTCGGCGGCACCATGTTCCTGATGTGGCTCGGCGAGCAGATCACCTCGCGCGGCATCGGCAACGGCATCAGCCTGATCATCTTCGTCGGCATCATCGCCAATCTTCCGCACGCGCTCGCGCAGTTCTTCACCCAGGGTCGCACCGGGGCGCTGAGCCCGGCCGTCATCCTCGGCATCATGGTCATGATGATCGCGGTGATCGCCTTCGTGGTGTTCATGGAGCGGGCGCTGCGAAAGATCCACATCCAGTATCCCAAGCGCCAGGTCGGCCTGAAGATCTACGGCGGCGAGAGCTCGCACCTGCCGCTCAAGGTGAACCCGGCCGGCGTCATCCCGGCGATCTTCGCCTCGTCGCTGCTCCTGCTGCCGGCGACCATCACCACCTTCGCCGGCACCGGCACGGGCGGCTGGGGCGACTACGTCGCCGCCTATCTCGGCCGCGGCCAGCCGTTGCAGCTCCTGCTCTTCGGCGCGCTGATCGTGTTCTTCACCTATTTCTACACGGCCAACGTCGCCTTCAAGTCGGACGACGTGGCGGACAACCTGAAGAAGCAGGGCGGCTTCATCCCCGGCATCCGGCCCGGGCAGAAGACCATCGAGTACCTCGACTACGTGGTCTCGCGCATCCTGGTGATCGGCTCGGCCTACCTCGCCGCGGTCTGCCTGCTGCCCGAGGTGCTGAT
Organism: Amaricoccus sp.; assembly: GCF_017993425.1. Classification (GTDB taxonomy): domain Bacteria; phylum Pseudomonadota; class Alphaproteobacteria; order Rhodobacterales; family Rhodobacteraceae; genus Amaricoccus. The sequence continues at coordinate 54,500 of NZ_JAGOMQ010000006.1, read as the reverse complement.
CTCGCAGCTCGCCGTGCCGTTCTACTTTGGCGGGACTTCCCTTCTGATCGTGGTCTCGGTAACCATGGACACCATCACGCAGGTGCAGTCGCATATGCTCGCCCATCAGTACGAGGGTCTGATCGAGCGGGCGCGGCTGCGGAGCAAGGGCAGAGGGAGCAAGCCGCGGCGATGAACATTATCCTTCTCGGTCCGCCCGGTGCGGGCAAGGGCACCCAGGCGCGCCGGCTCGTCGAGGAGTTCGGCATGGTGCAGCTCTCCACCGGAGACATGCTGCGCGCCGCCAAGGACAGCGGCACCGAGATGGGCAGGAAGGTCGCCGCGGTGATGGCGCGGGGCGAGCTCGTCACCGACGACATCGTGATCGGGCTGATCGCCGAGCAGCTCGACGGCGAGGCCGGCAAGCACGGGCTGATCTTCGACGGCTTTCCCCGGACGCTGGCCCAGGCCGACGCGCTCGAGGAGCTGATGGCGCGCAAGGGCCGCAAGCTCGACGTCGCGGTCGAGATGCGGGTCGACGACGAGGCGCTGGTCGAGCGCATCTCCGGCCGGTTCAGCTGCGCGAATTGCGGCGAGGTCTACCACGACAGCACCAAGCCGACCGCGAAGGCCGGGGTCTGCGACAAGTGCGGCGGGACCGAGTTCATCCGGCGCGCCGACGACAACGCGGAATCGGTGCGGGTGCGACTCGGCGCCTACAACCGCCAGACGGCGCCGCTGATCGGCTACTACCACGCCAAGGGCAAATTGAGGTCGGTCGACGGCCTCGGCGAGATCGAGGCGATCGCCGGGCAGATCCGCGCGGCGCTGGGACTGGAGAAGGCGGCGATCGGCTCTTGACGCCCCCTTGACGATTCCTATACTCCGCGCGCTCCCGGGAGGGAGTCGATCTCTCCAATTCGCCTCGGGGAAACGCGGGACGTCCGACCCGGCGGGACGGGTTACGCGGGTCGCGGCGTGAGGTCGTCGGCGGGCTTTGACGGTTGAGGGGCCAGGGGCGGCCCGACGAAGGAACGGAGCAGTAACTTGGCGCGCATAGCGGGCGTAAACATTCCGACGAACAAGCGGGTGGCGATTGCGCTCACCTATATCCACGGCATCGGCCGCACCAAGGCGGACGAGCTGATCGGTGCGCTCGAGATCGACCCGAGCCGGCGGGTCAACGACCTGACCGACAGCGAGGTCCTGAAGATCCGCGAGTACATCGACGCGAACCTGTCGGTCGAGGGCGACCTGCGGCGCGAGACCTCGATGAACATCAAGCGGCTGATGGACCTCGGCTGCTACCGCGGCCTGCGCCACCGCCGCGGCCTGCCGGTTCGCGGCCAGCGCACCCACACCAACGCCCGCACCCGCAAGGGGCCTGCCAAGGCCATCGCCGGCAAGAAGAAATAAGGAGAGCAGCCGATGGCCCGCGAGAAGGCGCGCGTGAAGCGCAAGGAACGCAAGAACATCTCGACCGGCGTCTGCCACGTCAACGCCAGCTTCAACAACACCAAGATCCTGATCGCCGACGCCCAGGGCAACGCGATCGCCTGGTCGTCGGCTGGCGCGATGGGGTTCAAGGGCTCGCGCAAGTCGACGCCCTACGCCGCCCAGATGGCCGCCGAGGACGCCGGCAAGAAGGCGCAGGAGCACGGGGTGCGCACGCTGGAGGTCGAGGTGCAGGGCCCCGGCTCGGGCCGCGAGAGCGCGCTCCGCGCGCTGGGCGCCGTCGGGTTCCAGATCACCGCGATCCGCGACGTGACCCCGATCGCGCATAACGGCTGCCGCCCGCCCAAGCGCCGGCGCGTCTGACCGCATCCTATTCCGCGGATCGCCCGCCCCGCCAGGCGGGCGATCGGCGTTTCTGAACTGACCCTCGGGAGTTCGGCGGCCAAGGATCGGGCGTCGGACAGGAATGGAGGACCAAGGCCTTGATGATCCACAAGAACTGGCAGGAGCTCATCCGCCCGACCGCGCTCGAGGTGAAGACCGGGGCGGACCCGCAGCGCCAGGCCACCGCCGTCGCCGAGCCGCTGGAGCGCGGCTTCGGCCTGACCCTCGGCAACGCCCTGCGCCGCGTGCTGATGTCCTCGCTCCAGGGCGCGGCCATCACCTCGGTGCAGATCGACGGGGTGCTGCATGAATTCTCGTCGGTGCCGGGCGTCCGCGAGGACGTGACCGACATCGTGCTGAACCTCAAGGGCGTCGCGATCAAGATGGAGGTCGAGGGGCCGAAGCGCCTCGAGATCCGCGCGACCGGCCCGGGCGTCGTCACCGCCGGCGACATCTCCGAGACGAACGGCATCGAGATCCTGAACCGCGACCACGTGGTCTGCCACCTCGACGACGGCGCCAGCGTCTACATGGAGCTGACCGTCGAGACCGGGAAGGGCTACGTCGCCGCCGACCGCAACCGGCCCGAGGACGCGCCGATCGGGCTGATCTCGGTCGACGCGCTGTTCTCGCCGATCAAGAAGGTCAGCTACAAGGTCGACCCGACCCGCGAGGGCCAGGTGCTCGACTACGACAAGCTGACGCTGCAGATCGAGACCGACGGCTCGGTGCGGCCCGAGGACGCCATCGCCTACGCCGCGCGCATCCTGCAGGACCAGCTCTCGGTGTTCGTCAACTTCGAGGAGCCGAGCTCGGGCGTGCGCTCGGACGTCGACGACGATCTGGAGTTCAACCCGCTTCTGCTGAAGAAGGTCGACGAGCTGGAGCTCAGCGTCCGCTCGGCGAACTGCCTGAAGAACGACAACATCGTCTACATCGGCGACCTGATCCAGAAGACCGAGGCGGAGATGCTGCGCACCCCGAACTTCGGCCGCAAGTCGCTGAACGAGATCAAGGAGGTGCTGACCGGCATGGGCCTGCATCTCGGCATGGAGATCGTCGACTGGCCGCCCGAGAACATCGAGGATCTGGCCAAGAAGTACGAGGACCAGTTCTGATCTTTCCGGGGGGGCGCGACGCGCCCCCTTGCAAGGCCCGGGCCGCGAGGCCCCAAGGAGGCGCGCGCGCGTGAGGCGCCTGCCGGACAAAGCAAAACACGGACGAAATAGGAGAAAGACATGCGTCACGGCCAGGGCTATCGCAAGCTCAACCGCACCCACGAGCATCGCAAGGCGATGTTCTCCAACATGGTCTGCTCGCTCATCGAGCATGAGCAGATCAAGACCACGCTGCCGAAGGCCAAGGAGCTGAAGCGGATCGCCGACAAGGTGATCACGCTCGGCAAGCGCGGCGACCTGCACGCCCGCCGGCTCGCGGCGGCGCAGCTGAAGCAGGACGCGGCGGTCGCGAAGCTCTTCGAGACGCTCGGCGTGCGCTACAAGGACCGCCAGGGCGGCTACACCCGCGTGCTGAAGGCGGGCTTCCGCTACGGGGACGCCGCCCCGATGGCGATCATCGAGCTGGTCGACCGCGACGCCAGCGCCAAGGGCGCGGGCGACAAGGCCCGCCTCGCCGCCGAGGAAGCCGCCGAGGCCTGAGCCCGGCGCGCCAGCCCGAACTGATCTCGACCGCTTCGAGCCCCGTCCTTCCGGCGGGGCTCTTGCGTTCCGCCCGGGGCAGGACGCGAGGGCAGGGGCGGGCTTTCCCCCGGCGGGCGGCGCCGGTAGAACGGCGGCATGGCCGACCTCTTCGACCCCCGCCCGGCGTCCGGGCCGACGCCTGCCGCCTCCGGGCCCCCGCGCCGCGGCGGCCCGCGGCCGCTGGCCGACCGGCTGCGGCCGACCCGCCTCGCCGAGGTGCTGGGGCAGGAGCGGCTGCTCGGCCCCGACGGGCCGCTGGCGCGGATGCTGGCGCAGGGCAGCCTCGGCTCGATCATCCTCTGGGGGCCGCCGGGGGTGGGCAAGACCACGATCGCGCGCCTGCTCGCCGAGGAGACGGACCTCGCCTTCGTGCAGGTGAGCGCGATCTTCACCGGGGTGGCCGACCTCAAGAAGATCTTCGAGGCGGCGAAGCTCCGCCGCGGCAACGGCCGGGGCACGCTGCTCTTCGTCGACGAGATCCACCGCTTCAACCGCGCCCAGCAGGACGGCTTCCTGCCGCACATGGAGGACGGCACCATCGTCCTCGTCGGGGCGACGACGGAGAACCCCTCCTTCGAGCTGAACGCGGCGCTGCTCTCCCGCGCGCAGGTGCTGACGCTGGCGCGGCTCGACGAGGCGGCGCTGGCGACGCTCGCCGACCGGGCGGAGTCGGCGCTGGGGCGTCCCCTGCCGCTGACCGCCGAGGCGCGGGCGCGGCTGGTGGAGATGGCGGACGGCGACGGGCGGGCGCTCCTCAACCTCGTGGAGCAGCTCGCGGGGGAGCGGGAGACGCTCGACGTGGCGGCGCTCTCGGAGCGGCTGTCGCGGCGGGCGGCGATCTACGACAAGTCGGGGGACGCGCACTACAACCTGATCTCGGCGCTGCACAAGTCGGTGCGCGGCTCGGACCCGGACGCGAGCCTCTACTGGCTGGCGCGGATGCTGGAGGGGGGCGAGGATCCGCGCTACCTGGCGCGGCGGATCACCCGGATGGCGGTCGAGGACATCGGGCAGGCCGACCCGGGCGCCATGGCCTTCTGCCTCGCCGCCTGGGAGACCTACGAGCGGCTGGGCTCGCCCGAGGGGGAGCTGGCGCTGGCGCAGGCGGTGATCCGGCTCGCCCTCGCGCCGAAGTCGAACGCGGGCTATGCGGCCTTCTCCGCCGCGCGGGCGGCGGCGAAGCGGACGGGGTCGCTGGCGCCGCCGAAGCACATCCTGAACGCGCCGACGAAGCTGATGAAGGAGGAGGGCTACGGCGCGGGCTACGTCTACGACCACGCCACGCCCGAGGCGTTCTCGGGCCAGTCCTATTTCCCCGACGCGATGCCCCGCGAGACCTTCTACGTGCCGACCCGCCGCGGCCGCGAGGCCGAGATCGCCGACCGGCTGGAGGCCCTCGCCGCGGCGCGGCGGCGGCTGGGGGGCGGCGACTGATGGCGGGATCGCCCGCGGCGGCGGAGCCGGACCTCGTCCGCCTCGTCTATGTCAGCGTGGCGACGCGGCCGCTCGGCCCCGAGGAGCTGGAGGCGATCGCCGCGGCGGCGCGGCGGAACAACCCGCCGCGCGGGCTGACCGGGCTGCTGCTCTACGGCGGCGGCCGGTTCTACGGGCTGCTGGAGGGCACGGAGCGGCGGGTGCTGGGGCGGATGGAGCGCATCGTCGCCGACCCGCGGCACAAGGCGATCCGCGTGCTGCGGGAGGACCCGATCCGCGCCCGGCGCTTCGCGGAATGGTCCTTCGGCCCCTTGCCGCTGACTGCGGGCGGCGAGGAGGATCTGGCCGCGCTCGACCGGTTTCTGGTCAGCGTCCGCCGCTGACCCGGCCTTACCGGAGCGTCGATATTCGCGCGCGTGCGAAGGTGTCAAGTAATTGATATTGATGGGTATAGGCAAAAATCGCCCTTAACGAAACCTTACCGTCCCGGCCACGACGGTGAGCGGCGGCGCGCAGGGGCGAGAGAGCACACTGCACGACAGTGGAGAGGAAGCCCGGCCCGAGGCTGGCCGCGACGCCGACGCCAGACGGATTTGACCCGTGGCAAATCCGTCCGCGATCGCCCCTGCGGGGGGCGAGCGCGCCGCGCTCGCCGGGGCGATCACGGACGGATGGCGCGCGACGGGGAAATCTTCACCCCTCACGGCTTCCGCGCCAACGCGCTCCAGCCGTCGGCGCGGCGAAAGCCATGCTTTCGCTTGTCGCGCCGGGCCTCGCGGGCAAGCCCGCTTCGGTCGGTTGGTCGGCGCGCGCGCCCCGTGGACCCAGCAGGGCAGACAGGTGTCGTGCAGTGTGGCGAGAGAGTGGGCGGTGCAAAATTATGCTGAAAATTCAATACATTGAATGGGGTATCACGCGTGATACATGGCTGTATCACGCGTGACAGGCCAAGGGAGCGTCAGCCCACAGCCTCGTCGCAGCGGTCGCAGACGCCGGGGTGGGCGTGCGTGCCGACGTCGGGGAGGATCTTCCAGCAGCGCGCGCATTTCTCGCCCTCGGCCAGTCCCGGCACGACGGCGACGCCGTGGGCGTCGTCGAGGCGGAAGGCGTGCTCGGGCGCCGGGGCCTCGGTCACGGTGAGCGCCGAGACGATGCAGGCGTCGACGAAGTCCGCGCCGACCAGCGCCGCCAGCGTGTCGGGGTCGGAGACGTGGACGACGGGCGCAGCCTCGAGGCTCGCGCCGATGCGCTTCTCGCGGCGCTCGATCTCCAGCGCGCCGGTGACGACGCGGCGGGCGCGGCGGACGTATTCCCATTTCGTGCCGATCGCCGGGTCGTACCAGGCGCCGGGCGTGTCGGGGAAGTCGACCAGGTGGACGGAGCTTTCCTCGCCCGGATGCCGCTCCAGCCAGACCTCCTCCATGGTGAAGGGCAGGATCGGGGCGAGCCACGTCACCAGCCGGGCGAAGAGCGCGTCGAGGACGGTGCGCGCCGCGCGGCGGCGCGTCGAGGTTGCGGCGTCGCAGTAGAGCGCGTCCTTGCGGATGTCGAAGTAGAAGGCCGAGAGGTCGACGGTGGCGAACTGGAACAGCGCCTGGAACAGGCCCTGGAAGTCGTAGGCGGCGTAGCCCTCGCGCACCGCGCCGTCGAGCTCGGCCAGCCGGTGCAGCACCCAGCGCTCCAGCTCCGGCATCTCGTCGAGGCCGAGCTTCTCCGCCGGCTCGAAGCCGTCGAGCGCGCCGAGAAGGAAGCGCAGCGTGTTGCGCAGGCGCCGGTAGCCGTCGGCGACGCCCTTGAGGATCTCCGGCCCGATGCGCTGATCCACCGTATAGTCGGTCTGCGCCACCCAGAGCCGCAGGATGTCGGCGCCGTATTGCTTGATGACGTCCTGGGGCGCGACGGTGTTGCCGACCGACTTCGACATCTTCAGCCCGTTCTCGTCGAGCGTGAAGCCGTGGGTCAGCACCCCCTTGTAGGGGGCCCGCCCGCGGGTGCCGCAGGCTTGCAGGAGCGAGGACTGGAACCAGCCGCGATGCTGGTCGGTGCCCTCGAGGTAGAGGTCGGCCGGCCAGACGCCGTCGTCGCGGTCGCGGAGCGCGAAGGCGTGGGTGGAGCCGCTGTCGAACCAGACGTCGAGGATGTCGCGCACCTGCTCCCACGGCTCGTTCGCCCGAGCGCCGAGGAAGCGCTCCCGCGCCCCCTCGGCGTACCAGGCGTCGGCGCCCTCGGCCTCGAAGGCCTCGCGGATGCGGGCGTTGACGCCCTCGTCGCACAGGAGCTCGACCCGACCCTCGGGCAGGCGCTTGACGAAGCAGGTGAGCGGCACGCCCCAGGCGCGCTGGCGAGAGAGCACCCAGTCGGGGCGGGTGGAAACCATCGAGTGGATGCGGTTGCGGCCCGTGACGGGCGTCCACTGCACCAGCCGCTCGATGGAGGTCAGCGCCCGCTCGCGGATGGTGTCGCCGTAGTCGCCCATGCCGTCCTGGAGCGGCTTGTCGATGGCGACGAACCACTGGGGGGTGTTGCGATAGATGACCGGGGCCTTGGAGCGCCAGGAATGCGGGTAGGAATGCTTGATGCGGCCGAGGGCGGCGAGGGCCCCGGCCTCCTTCAGCTTCTCGATCACCGCCTTGTTGGCGGGGCCTTCCTTGCCCTTCGCGTCGAGGATGCGCATGCCGGCGAAGAAGGGCACGTGCGGCGCGAAGGAGCTGTCCTCCAGCACGTTGTGGGTCATCCGGTCGACGAGGCCGTTCCTCACGAAGAGCTCGTAGTCGTCGAGGCCGTGGGAGGGGGCCATGTGGACGAAGCCCGTGCCGGCGTCCTCGATGACGAAATCGCCTTCGAGGACCGGGACGGGGTAGTCCCAGAACGGGTCGAGCAGCGCCAGCGGGTGGCGGCAGACGAGCGGGCGGAGGTCGCCGGCGGTCACGTCGCGCAGCCGCTCATGGCCGGTGACGCGCGCGGCGGCGAAGACTTCCGCGGCGAGCTTGTCGGCGAGGATCAGTCGCTCGCCGGTGGCGACCCAGTTGTCGGCGGCGGCGTCGGTGACCTCGTAGAGCCCGTAGGGGATCGTTCCCGAATAGGCGACGCCGCGGTTCGAGGGGATGGTCCAGGGCGTCGTCGTCCAGATGACGATTGAGGCGCCGAGAAGGTCGCTGCGCTCCGCGACCTCGGAGGCGTCGAAGGACGCGGGGGCGAGGGGGAACTTCACCCAGATCGTGTGGCTCTGGTGATCCTTGTATTCCACTTCCGCCTCGGCGAGGGCGGTCTGCTCGACGGGCGACCACATGACCGGCTTGGAGCCGAGATAGAGCGAGCCGTTCATGACGAACTTCATGAACTCGTCGGCGATCACCGCCTCGGCGTGGAAGTCCATGGTCCGGTAGGGATCGTCCCAGTCGCCGGTGACGCCGAGGCGCCGGAACTCCTCGCGCTGCACGTCGAGCCAGTGCGCTGCGAAGGCGCGGCATTCGGCGCGGAAGGCGCGGGCGGCGGCCGGGTCGGCGAGGTCGGGCTTGGACTTGCCGCCGGCGAGGTATTTCTTCTCGATCTCCCACTCGATCGGCAGGCCGTGGCAGTCCCAGCCGGGGACGTAGCGGCTGTCCTTGCCCATCATCTGCTGGGACCGGACGATGAAGTCCTTCAGCACCTTGTTGAGCGCGTGGCCGATGTGGAGGTGGTTGTTGGCGTAGGGCGGGCCGTCGTGGAGCACGAAGGGGGTGCGGCCGGCGGCGGAGGCGCGCAGGCGGGCGTAGACCCCGAGGCGCCGCCAGCGCTCGAGCCATCCGGGCTCGCGCTGCGGCAGGCCCGCGCGCATCGGGAACTCCGTGCGCGGCAGGAACAGGGTGTCCTTGTAGTCGAGGGCCTCGGCGGCGGGCGTGTCGGAGGCGGTGGCGTCGGCGGGCATGGGCGCTATCCTCGGGCGCGGGCGATGGAGGGACGTGACCCGGCGGCCCCGAGACGGCTCAGGGCGCCGGGGACGTAATTCGCAGGGGGACGCCGATCCTCGCCATGCGACGGCTTCTAGCCGCGGCGCGGCCGGCCCGCAATGCGCTTTTCCCGCCGCTTGCCATCGGCCGCGGCCCGCGCCAAGGCTCGGCGTCGGGGCGTCGGGGCGTCGGGGCAGCGACGGGGAGGGACATGGGCGAGACGTCGGCCTGGCGCATCTACCTCCGCTCGCTGCGGCTGCTCGGGGCCGAGAAGGGGGCGGCGGCTTTCGTCGCGGTGGCGTCGCGCGCCTCCTGGCGGAGGGCGGCTTCGCCGAGGCGGCGGCGCCCGCGCGACAGGACCCCGCGCCGGCGTGACTGGCGCGGCGGGCGGGAGGGGCGTATCCTCGCGCGCGGGAGGGCCCGGCGATGTCGCAGCAAGCCCGACACGACGCCTGGGGCGTCGCCGAGAGCTACGAGCTCTACATGGGGCGCTGGAGCCGCCTGGTGGCGGCGCGCTTCCTCGACTGGCTCGATCCGCCCCCGGGGCTCGACTGGCTGGAGGTCGGCTGCGGCACGGGCGCGCTCGCCGGGGCGATCCGCGACCGCGCCGCGCCGGCGAGCCTGACGGGCGTCGAGCCGTCGGAGGCCTTCCTCGCGCAGGCCCGCGCCAGCCTGCCCGAGGCCGGCGTCCGGCTGCTTTCCGGCGAGGCGCAGGCGTTGCCGGTTCCTGACGGCGGCGCGGACGTCGTCGTCTCCGGCCTCGGTCTCAACTTCGTGCCGGACCGCCCGCGCGCGCTCGCCGAGATGCGCCGGGCGGCGCGCCCCGGCGGCACGATCGCCTTCTACGTCTGGGATTATCCCTCGGGCGGCCTCGCCTTCGTCGACGCCTTCTGGAAGGCTGCGGCGGCGCTGGACCCGGCGGCCGCGGAGCTCGCCGAGGACCGTCGCTTCGCCTTCTGCACGCCGGAGGGCCTGCGCGCCCTCACCGAGGCGGCGGGCCTCGCCGGGGTGGACGGCGCGGGGATCGAGGTTCCCACCACCTTCCGCGACTTCGACGACTTCTGGCGTCCCTTCACGCTCGGGGCCGGTCCGGCCCCCGGCTACTGCGCCACGCTCGATCCGGCGGCCCGGGCGCGGCTCGAGGCGGAGCTCTCGCGCAGCCTGCCGCGGGATGCGCAGGGCGCGATCCCGCTCGCCGCCCGTGCCTGGGCTTTTCGCGGGAGCTCCGGCTGACGCCGCGCTGCGGCGTCGGCGCGCGTGCGCCTACTCGCCTCCGCCGGGCGGCTGTCCGATGTCGATCGCGCCGTGGAGGGATTGCTGGGTGAAGTCGTCGACGAGGACGTCGACGGTCACGGTCCATTCGGCGGCGTGGGGGAGGAGCAGCGGGCCGGCGCGCCAGGCGGCGCCGGAGCCGCCGGCCTCGAGGCGGACCGGCTCGACGCCGGCGGCCGGCTCGGCGAAGGCGATGCGCACGGCCCTGGGGTCGAGGGCGCCGGAGGGCGAGGCGAGCGCGATCGCGACCTCGTTCGCGCCGGCGCGGCCCGGGCGGAGGGTGACCTCGGCCATCAGCTCGGCGCCGTGCAGGTGGGCGTGGACGGCGGTCGGCGCGGCGGCGGCCGAGCGCGGCGGCGGCAGCAGGCGGAAGCCGCCGGCGAGGGCGAGGATCAGAAGGCCGGTCGCGATCTCCGCCAGCACCGATCGGCGCAGGCGCGCGGGCGCGTCGGGGTCGCCGGCGGCGATCGCCGGGGTGAGGCGCAGGCGATTGTGGGCGGCGAGGGCGAGCAGCAGCGCGACGGCGGCGAGCTTGGCGAGGAGGAGCCGGCCGTAGGCGGTGTCGATGAGCGCCGCGGCGGAGCCGAGCTGCACGGCGGCGAGCCCGGCGCCGCTGGCGACGAGGAGCGCCACCAGCGGCACGGCGAGCGCCGAGAAGCGGCGGAGCCGCAGGGTCAGCGCGGTGCGGGGGGCGCGGACGCCCCCGGCGAGGCCGGGGAGCGCGCCGATCCAGTAGAGGAAGGCGGCGGCGTGGATCGCCACGGCGGGCGGGGTCAGCCAGCGCGGCGGCGCGCTGGCGGCATGGCCGAAGAGCGCGAAGCTCGCCGCCGCGGTCGCCCAGGCGGCGAGCGCGAGGCCCGCGCCCGCGGCGCGCTCGCGGCGTCGGGCGAGGAGCGCGAGGAGGGCGAGCGCGGCAGCGAGGACGCAGGCGAGCGCCGTGGCGGCGAAGCGGCTGGCGAGCGCCGCGCGCCAGGGGGCGGCGCCGAGCAGGGCGGCGGCGGGGGCGCCGGTCAGGTCGAGCCCGTGCAGGCCGCAGGCGAGCGCCGCGAGCGGCAGGGTGGCGGCCGCGGCGGCGAGGGCGAGGCGCCGCGCGCCCCGCAGCGGCGGACCGGCGTCGACGAGCCGCAGGAAGACCGCGCCGCCCACGCCGAACGCGAGCGCGACGGTCAGCGCGCCATGGGCGAGCGCCGCCGGCCATGCCGTGGTCGTGGCCGGCGCGGCGACGGGCAGGGTGGACGGGGCGCCGATGGAGAAGGCGAGGCTGCCGCCGATCGGGTGGCCGTCGGCGGAGACGACCCGCCAGCTGAGGAGCAGGGTTCCGGCGATGGGGCCGGGGGGAAGCGGGACGACGAGGCGCGCGCCTTCGGGGCGGGGGGCCGCGTCGACGGGCGGCGCGCCGGCGCGGAACCAGCGGGCGGCGAGCGCCGTCACCGGCTCGCTGAAGGCGAGCGTCGCCGCGGCCGGGGCCACGGCGACGACGCTGCCCGCCGGGGGCTCGGCGGCGACGAGCTCGGCATGGGCCTCGGCGCGGCCGCCTGCAAGCAGGGCCGCGACGAGGCCGGCGGCGGCGAGGAGCGCCCGCGCGCCGCGGCGCATGCCGGACAGGCGGGTCAGTGCCCGCCTGCCGACGCGGGGAGCAGGCGCAGGCCAGGGGCGGGGTGCTCGAGGCTGTCGGCGTCCTGTCCGGCGGCCGGGATCTCGATCCAGCGCGCGGCCTTGTCGCCGCATTCCTGCACGACCGGGAAGAAGAGGTCGCTCCCGGGGGCGAGGCCGTCGGTCAGCGTCGCGCGGAAGACGAACTCGTCGTAGTAGTCGTCGGGGAGCGAGCCGGCCCAGCTGATCTCGGTGACGCCCTCGCCGAGCGCCTCGCCGTAATAGTCGTAGGGCCTGGCGTAGGCGCCGACGACGGTGTCGAGCTGCCAGCCGGCCTTGGGCATCGGCTTGACCGCGATCACGCCCTCGGGGATGCGGACGCGCAGCCGGGTCGTGGCGGAGCCCTCGCAGCCGTGGCCGACGCGGAGGACCGCCTTGTAGGTGGAGCCGACGGGGGCCTCGGCGGTCTCCAGGGTGACATGCGCCTGTGCGCCGGCGGCCAGGGCGGCGAGCGCCGCGGCCAGGAGAAGTCTCGACATGGATTCGTTCCTGCGCAAGCCGTCGGCGCGGGCCGCGGCGGTGTGCCTATGGGTGTAGGTCAGGCGTGCGCGGGACGGGGCGGGGCGCGGGCGTGGCGCGGGGTGACGGCCGGTCCGGCGGGCGCCTCGGCGACGGCCGGACCGGCCGGGGCGGCGATCGCGGCGGCAAGGCGGCCGGGCGCATCGCCAGGGCGGGGTTGCAGCCCCGGCGCCGCCATCAGGACGCAGGCGAGGCAGGCGGGCCCGGCGAGGTGGGCGTCGTGGCTATCGGCCATGGCGCGGCCGTGACCGTCGGCCGTGGCATCGTCGTGGCTGTTGGCCGTGGCGTGGCGGTCGGCCGTGGCGTGGCCGGCGTGGGCCTGCGACGTCGCGGCGGCGAGGAGGGCGCGTGCGTGCAGGGAAGGGGCCACGGAGAGGGCGACGGCAAGCGCGAGCAGGAGCGCGAGCAGGCCGGCGACGGGCAGGCGCAAGGCCCCCCTTCGTCGCGTCGGCTCGATCCGCAGCGCCCGCACCGAGGCCTCCCTCTCCATTCCTCGCGGCGAGGTTATCCTAGCCGCCGCGCGGACGGAAATGCTTGCGATTTCGCAACGACCGGAACCGGGGGACAGCCGAAGGCTGCGCTCACGGGTCCGTGAGGCGGGCCCCACCGCAGCCAGACGCCATCGGAGTTCCGACGATGCCCTTCACCAGATACGGAAGACCCCCGGGCGGGCGGCAGGCGCCCTGGCGCGGCCTCGCCCGCGCGCTCCTGATCCTGCTCGCGCTCGCCGTCGCGGCCCTGCTCTCGCCGACCGGGGCGCGGGCGCAGGAGCACCAGCACGACCAGGCCGCGGGGCAGGCGGCGGAGGCGACCCCCGCCGCGACCCCGGCTGCGACCAGCGCGGGCGGCCAGCCGGGCGTCAGCTACCACGCGCCGCTCGTCTTCACCCTGCGCACCGGCATCGCCGAAGGGCGCATGGTCTATATCGGCGTCGGCGGCACGATCGAGGGCGAGGTGAACCCGACGCTGGTCGTCCACGAGGGCGAGCTCGTGCAGATCAACCTCATCAACGGCGAGGGCGCCGAGCACGACATCTTCGTCGATCAGTACGGCGCGCGGTCGTCGCGGGTGATCGGCAAGAACGCCTCGTCGACCTTCTCGTTCACCGCGAGCAAGCCCGGCGAGTTCGCCTATTTCTGCACGATCGCCGGCCATCGCGCCGCGGGCATGGAGGGGCTGATCCGGGTCGTCGCCGGCGCGCGGGAGGCGGCGGGGGAAGAGGGCGCGGACATCGTGCGCGACCCCGCGGACCTGCCGGGCCCTATCGGCCAGCGGCCGCCGCAGGTGGTGAAGGTCCTTCTGGAGACCGTTGAGCTGAAGGGTAGGCTCGACGACGGAACCTCCTACGAATACTGGACGTTCAACCACAAGGTTCCCGGACCGTTCGTGCGCGTCCGCGTCGGCGACACCGTCGAGGTGACGCTGAAGAACGACCCGAACAGCGTGATGATGCATTCGGTCGACTTCCACGCCGCCACCGGTCCGGGCGGGGGGGCGCATGACACGCAGACCGAGCCCGGCGCGGAGAACGTGGTGACGTTCAAGGCCTTGAAGCCCGGCGTCTACGTCTACCACTGCGCCACGCCGAGCGTCGCGCATCACATCACCAACGGCATGTACGGCCTGATCGTCGTCGAGCCGGAGGGCGGGCTGCCGCAGGTGGACCGCGAGTTCTACGTGATGCAGGGCGAGCTCTACACCGTCGATGCCTTCGGCACGCACGGCCTGATGGAGATGGACTACGACAAGCTGATCTCCGAGAATCCGGAATACTTCCTGTTCAACGGCGCGGTGGGCGCGCTCACCAAGGAGCATCCGCTCTACGCCAACGTCGGCGAGCGCGTGCGCATCTTCTTCGGCGTGGGCGGGCCGAACTTCACCTCGTCGTTCCACGTCATCGGCGAGATCTTCGACAACGTCTATCCCTTCGCCAGCGTGACCTCGCCGCCGCTGACCAACATCCAGACGGTGACCGTGCCGCCGGGCGGCGCGACGGTGGTGGACTTCACCATCGACCGGGCGGGGACCTTCGTCCTCGTCGACCACGCGCTCTCGCGCGCGGAGCGGGGGCTCGCCGGCTATCTCATCGTCGACGGTCCGGCGAACGACGAGATCATGCATGCCGGCCCGGCCGACCAGGGCCCGGTGAACTGAGCGTGACCTGAGGCCCGGCGCCCCGGCGCCGGGCGCTTTTTCGCCGCCTCCCGTCACGGGGGGCGGCATCCCTTTGGAACGGCGACGGAAAACCGGGCTGGAACGTGGCTGGAATCCGGCTGGAATCCGGCTTGCCATTTTTTCACGTCGGCTTGACGGACGGGGCGCGCTTGCCCGCGGGCGGCGATGCGTTACAAGGCGGTTCACCCTTCCTCACGCTCGCGGGCGCCCCTTGTCGAAGCTCGACCCAAGCCTCCTCGCGGCGCTGCCGCCCTTCTCGCGCCTCGACCGCCGCCAGCTCGGCGAGATCCTCGACCGGGCGACGCCGCAGCGCTACGCCGAGGGCGCGGCGGTGTTCCGCCAGGGCATGCCGGCGGAGCGCTTCCACATGCTGCTCGACGGCTTCATCCGGGTGATCCGCGCCACCCCGGAGGGCGAGCAGGTCATTGCGCTGCACATCCCGCCCGGCCAGCTCTTCGGCATCGCCCCGGCGCTCGGGCGCGACACCTATCCGGCGACCGCGGTGGCCGCGTCGGAATCGCTCGCGCTCGGCTGGCCGACGCGGCTCTGGCACGAGTTCGCGGCGAGCTACGAGGGCTTTGCGACCGAGACCTACCGCACCGTCGGCGCGCGGCTCGGCGAGTTCCAGACGCGGGTGGACGAGCTCGCCACGCGCGCCGTCGAGCAGCGGGTGGCGTCCTGCCTGCTGCGCATGGCGAACCAGTCCGGGCGCAAGACCGAGGAGGGGATCGAGATCGCCTTCCCGGTCACCCGCGCCGACATCGCCGATATGACCGGCACGACGCTGCACACGGTCAGCCGGCTCCTGTCGGCCTGGGAGCGCGACGGGATGGTGAAGAGCACGCGCCGCCACATCGTGGTGACGGCCGCGCACCGGCTGGTGGTGCTGAGCGGCGCGGCAGGATAGCCGTGCCCCTCGGCGCGAGAGGGGCGAGGCCGGCTTGCGCGCGCTTGCGCGTGCGCAGGAATGATCAAGATACTGGAATAAAAGAGTATCTCCCTTCCGTTTACCCGACGGCGCACACTGCACGACACCTGTCTGCCCTGCTGACTCCACGAGGCCCCGAGCGACCGAAGCGGGCTTGCCCGCGAGGCCACGGCGCGACAGGCGAAAGCATTGCTTTCGCCGCGCCGACGGCTGGAGCGCGGTTGCGCGCGGAAGCCGTGAGGGGCGCAGATTTCTCCGGAAGCGCGCAATCCGTCCGTGAGCGCCCCGGCGAGCGCGGAATCGCGCTCGCCCCCCGAGGGGCGATCGCGGACGGATTTGCCACGGGTCAAATCCGTCTGGCGTCACCGTCGCGGCCTGCTTCCGGCCGGGCTTCCTCTCCACTGTGTCGTGCAGTGTGCCCGACGGCCACGCTCCGCGACGGAGGCGGCAAGGGTCGACCGGCGGCGAGGTCTCGCCTCGCGACGGCTCCCGCAGGTCGCACGGCAAGAAAGGTTGACGCAGCCCGCTCCCGCTGCCTCAGGCCCGAGGCCCCGCAGGGGCCTCTGACCGCGCGGGCGCGCCCGTGATGTCGCGCGTGGATCATCGGCGAATGCGGCGGGCGCCATACCGGCATGGCGACCTGGACTAAGGATGCTCGATCCCGCCCTCTTTCTCGCGTTCGTCGCCGCCCTGGCGCTCCTGGAGGTCACGCCCGGGCCCGACATGATGCTCGTCCTCGCGCGGGGCGTCGGGCAGGGACGGCGGTCGCCCTGCTGACCGTCGTCGGCATGATGTTCATCGCCGGCGTCGTGCAGGTGACGCTGCTCGTTCTCGGCGTGGCGTCGCTGCTGCGCGTCTGTCCGGCCGTGCTGACCACGCTCCAGGGGCTGGGCGCGCTCTACCTGCTCTATCTCGGCGCCAGGACGATCCGGGCCAGCTTCCGCCCCCATGATCCGGGTGTGGCGCGGTCGAATCGGGTCTCGGACCGGACCGCCCTCAGGGCGAACACCAAGGCCGCCTATCGCTTCTTCTCGAACGAGAAGGTGAGCGAGGACAAGATACTGGCCGGCCACTTCCAGGCTTCCGCCCTGCGCGTGCAGGCCGTCGAGGGGCCGATCCTGGTGCTCCAGGACACGACGGAATTCTCCTTCACCCGGAGCGCGCCCGAGAAGATCGTCTTCACCAAGACCTCCACCGGGTGCAAGGAGAAGGACGGCCGCTTCCGCCAGCACACGCTGTGTGGCCTGCTGTCGCACGCCAGCCTCGCGGTTACGCCCGACGGGCTGCCGCTCGGCCTCACGGCGGTGAAGGTCTGGTCGCGGGACAAGTTCAAGGGCACGGCGGCGCTGAAGCGGAAGATCAACCCGACCCGCGTGCCGATCGACCAGAAGGAGAGCGTCCGCTGGCTCGACAAGACGAGGTCGGCAAGCGCGACCTGCTCGGGTCGGGTCGAGACCTGGAAGCTGCAGCTGACCGGGCCGATCGCGAGGCTGGCCGTGGCGGAGGTCTGCCAGGTCGCGGGCGCGGTGATCCGTAGGGCGATACTGTCCTCGCTGGTCACCGTGGCGCTCGGACCGGCTTCGACGCCGTTGACGACGAGGGTGCCACTGGTGGCGACGACCTCCATCGGCGCGTTGAGCCCGAAGATCGAGATGTCGTTCGAGGTGACGACCTCCTCGGCCTCGAGACCGGCGACGGAGTCGAAGGTGCCGGTGCCGATCAGCAACGCCGAGGCGGGCGCAGAGCTCTCGCCGCCGGCGCTGGCGACAAGCGAGACGCGGCCGATGGCGCTCGCCGGCAGCGCGGCCGCGCCGAAGCTGTCGAGCGGATCTTCGCGGGTGGCCGAACCGGACGGATCGGCATGGCAAAGATAATCCCGCAAGGAACGATGGGTCCCGGGATGTGGGTCCCGATGATGGCACTCCGAAATGAGGCGGCGACCGTCGGCGCTTCCTGAGTGTGAAACCGCAGCAAACATCTTCGCCGGGTCTGCGTCTTCGACCCAGTCACTCATGAACGCGCAACTACGCGCAAATCATGACTCGCGCATCAATCGGCAAGGATCTCGCGGACCATCGGAACGACCTTCGTTCCGTAGAGCTCGATCGCATGCATGAGGCTGGCGTGCGGCATCGTGCCGTAGCTGTACTTCAGGTCGAAGCGATCGAGGTCGAGCGTGCGCACCGTCCGGGCGATCTTGCGGGCGACGGTCTCGGGCGAGCCGACGTGCATCGCGCCATGCTCGACGTCCGCGAGATACTCGTCCTTGCTCACCGGTCCCCAGCCGCGATCCCGGCCGATGCGGTCGCGGGACCGCTTGAAGTGCGGGAAGAGCAACTCGCGGGCCTCCTCGTCGGTGTCGGCGACGAACCCCGGCGCATGCACCCCGATCGGGAGCATCGGCGCCCCCAGCTCCGACAGCGACCGCCGGTAGAGATCAACGTAGGGACGGAACCGCGCGGGGTCGCCGCCGATCACCGCGAGCATCAGACCGAAGCGGTAGCGGGCGGCCCGCACGACCGACTCGGGCGAGCCGCCGACGCCGACCCATACCGGGAACGAGCCCCGGACCGACTTCGGGAACACCTCGGTCGCGGTCAGCGGAGGGCGATGCGACCCCGACCACGTCACCGGGCCTTCGGACCGCAGGGCGGCGAAGAGGTCGAGCTTCTCGCTGAACAGCCGCTCGTAGTCGGCGAGGTCGTAGCCGAAGAGCGGGAAGGACTCGGTGAACGAGCCGCGGCCCAGCGTGACCTCGGCGCGGCCGCCGGAGATGCCGTCGAGCGTCGCGAAACGCTCGTAGACGCGGACCGGATCGTCCGAGCTCAGGACGGTGACAGCACTGCCCAGCAGAATCCGCCCGGTCCTCGCGGCGATCGCGGCGAGGACCATGTCCGGCGCGGAGACGGCGAAGTCGTCGCGATGATGCTCGCCGATGCCGAAGGCGTCGGCGCCGACCTGATCGGCGAGGACGCCTTGCGCCACCACGTTGCGGATCACCTCGTCGTAGCGCGCGAGCGAGCCGTCCGGCAGCGCGTTGACGTCCCCGAAGGTGTCAAGGCCGAGTTGCAGCTCCTGCGGCGGCATCGGACCTCCCTCCGATTTCACGGGCTGTTCAGGCACTCGCCGGATCGTTCGGAACCCTGCGGAAGACGCCGATGCCCTCCGGCTTGTCATTCGGAGGCATGGTCAAGGTCAAGCGACACGTTTCCAGGTCCTCTGTGAACTGGAAAACGTGTCAGGGCGCCGGGCGCGCGCAGATCGACCGCGGCGCGCGCTTGCCGGTGCTTGTGGAGCGCCCGGATCATGCGGGCGCTGCGGCCGTCGTCCCAATTGGAGCGAACGACCTCGAGGAGCTCCTGGCGGCCATCCTCCTTCCTCGAGGAATACGAGCACGGCGCCCGCCCGAGGAAGGCCGTCGCCTGATGCCCGCCGTCATCGAGACCCCACCTTCCTCCGCGCCGCCGAGGTCTGGATCCCCGGCCCCTCCGGCGACGTCCTCCTCCGCTCCGACGGCGTCTACGGGCCCCTGAAGCCCTTCGAGGCCGTCGCCGGGGAGCACGGCTTCGCC
Organism: Amaricoccus sp.; assembly: GCF_017993425.1. Classification (GTDB taxonomy): domain Bacteria; phylum Pseudomonadota; class Alphaproteobacteria; order Rhodobacterales; family Rhodobacteraceae; genus Amaricoccus. The sequence continues at coordinate 35,501 of NZ_JAGOMQ010000006.1, read as the reverse complement.
CCGGGCGAGGGCCACCCCGGCCGCGCCGGGAAGGAGGCCCGGCCGATCGTCCTCACCAACCTCGCCGACCCAGCCTTCCGGCGCGCCGCCCCCGCCTTTCGGCGCGCCGCCCCCGCCGCCGCCGGCCTCGCCGTCGCCGTCGTCGTCCCGGTCTTCTCCGGCCCCGCGCTGAAAGGCGTCCTCGTCCTCTTCTGCGGCCGCGACGACGCCCATTTCGGCGTCATCGAGATCTGGCGGGGGCAGGGGGAGACGATGACCCTCGACGCCGGGCTCTACGGCGCAGCGATCGCCTTCCGCGAGGTCTCGGAGGGCGCCAGCTTCGCCCTCGGCCAAGGCCCTGCCCGGCGGCGTCCGGGCCGCCCGCGCCCCTGACCTCGGCCACTCCGCCGGCTTCGTCCGCTCCGCCGCCGCCCGCGCCGCCGGCCTTGGCCTGCCGGTCCCGACTCCCTCCGGCACGCGCTACGTCCTCACCCTGCTCTCCGGCGGCGGCGCCCCCATCGCCCGCTGCTTCGAGCTCCGGGAGGCGGCCCCGGCCCCCGCCGGCCGCGCGGCGCCCTCGTCGACGGCCTCTGCGACGTCGAGGGCCCGCTCGGGGCCACGGGACCGCAGCCGCGCTCCCCGGGCCACCGCGGCCGACCCGCCCGCGTCAGCCCGCTTCCATGGCCTCCAGCGCCATCCCGAGCGCCGTCTCCACCGACCGCAGCCGGATCGCCTCCCGGCCCAGCGGGCCGAAGTCGTGGCGGACGGCGGCCACGCCGGCCTCGGTCGCCACCGCGAACCAGACGAGCCCCTCCGGCTTCGCCTCGGAGGCGCCCGGGCCGGCGACGCCGGTGATCGCCACGGCGAGATGCGCCGCCGAGCGGGCGAGGGCTCCGGCCGCCATGGCGCGGGCGACCGGCTCGGAGACCGCGCCATGCGCCGCGATCAGCCCGGGATCGACCCCCAGCATCGCCGCCTTGGCGGCGTTCGAATAGGTGACGAACCCGCGGTCGAACACGTCCGACGAGCCGGCGATGTCCGTCAGCGCCGCCGCCACGAGCCCGCCCGTGCAGGACTCGGCCGTGGCGATGCGCCATCCCCGCCCGCGCGCCGCGTCGAGGACCCGTCCGGCCAGCGCCCCGGCGATCACATCAGCCACCCGTGCGCCACCGCCGCGGCGACGCTCACCACCACCGCCGCCATCACCCCGGCGATGGCGTCGTCGAGCATCACCCCCATCGGCCCCTTCTTGCGGTCCGCCCAGCCGACCGGCCCGAGCTTCAGGATGTCGAAGAGCCGGAACAGCAGGAACGCCCCCACCCAGCCCGGCCACGGGAACAGCCACGCCGGCGCGCCCATGTGCCAGAGCCCCAGCGACAGCGGCCAGAGCGCGATCCACTGCCCGACGACCTCGTCCACGACGACATAGCCCGGGTCGAGGTCGTGCTCGTCGACCACCTCGACCCGCGTCGCCCAGTAGCCGATCGGATAGAGCGCGATCGTGGCCAGCGCGAGCAGCGGAAACCCCCCGAGCCCGTGCAGGATCCAGCCCGCCGGCACCGCCGCGGCCGCGCCCCAGGTGCCGGCCGGGCCGGGGATCAGCCCGACATAGCCGAAGGTGCAGATGGCCCGCGCGAGCCTCATGGCCGCGCCTCCATCGGCCGCACCAGCGTTGCGGTGGCGAGCGCGGCGACGCCCTCCTCGCGCCCGGTGAAGCCGAGCCGCTCCGAGGTGGTCGCCTTGACGCTGACGCGCTCCGCCCCGACCCCGGCGGCGACCGCAAGGGCCGCGCGCATCTCGGCCGCGTGGGGGCCGATCTTCGGGGCCTCGCAGACCAGCGTGCAGTCGAGGTGCGTGATGGCGAAGCCCGCCTCGACCGCCCGGGCGGCGGCGGCGCGCAGGAAGATCTCCGACGCCGCGCCCTTCCATTGCGGGTCCGACGGCGGGAACCAGCGCCCGATGTCACCCTCGGCGAGGGCGCCGAGGATGGCGTCGGTGACGGCGTGCATGCCGACGTCGGCGTCGGAATGGCCGACGAGGCCGCGGCCGAAGGGCAGGCGCACCCCGCAGAGGGTGACGTGATCGCCCGGCCCGAAGGCGTGCACGTCGAAGCCGTTGCCGGTGCGCACGTCCATGGCGCTCCTCCCGATGTCGCGTCGCGCCCGCGCGAGATCGGCGGGCCCGGTGATCTTGTAGTTCGCCTCGTCGCCTTCGACGAGGGCGACCGCGAGCCCGGCCGCGCGGGCGACGGCGGCGTCGTCCGCCGCCGCGCCGGGATGGGCGCGATGGGCGGCGAGGATGGCGTCGAAGCGGAAGCCCTGCGGCGTCTGGGCCCGCCACAGCCCGTCGCGGGGCGCCGGCGCGAGCGCGTTCCCCCCGGCTCCCCGCCAGAGCGCGTCCACGACCGGCAGCGCGGGGAAGGCGGCGGGGGCGTCGTCGAGGGCGGCGAGCACGCGGTCGATCACCGCGCCGGCAAGGAAGGGGCGGGCGGCGTCATGGATGAGGACGCCGCCCGGCGCGTGCGGCGCGAGCGCCTCCAGCCCGGCGCGGACCGAGGCGGCGCGGTCGGCCCCGCCGGCCACGGGCGGCAGCAGGCGCGGATCGGCGAGGCCCGCCATGGCGGCGGCGTAGCGCGCGTCGTCGCCGGGGGCGATGACCACCTGCACCGCGTCGACGGCGGGATGGACGAGCAGCGCGCGGGCGGCGCGCGCGAGGATCGCGGCGTCGCCGAGGCGGAGATACTGCTTCGGCGTGTCGCCGCCGAGCCGCTCGCCCCGGCCGGCCGCCACGATCAGCCCGGCGACCTGCATTTCCGTCCTCCCGACCGGCTTCGCCGCGGGTTATAGTGGTAGTGCGACGCAGGCCACAATGCGCCTCAAGCCGCCTTGTTTTCGGGCGTATGGTCTTGTCTGGGGCGCCGGCCTCGGTTATCACTTCGCAGATGCACACGGAATGGGCGCATGTCTGACGCGATCACGCGCATACTCGGTGAGACGCCTGTTTTTCTGGCGCCGATGGCGGGCATCAGCGACGTTCCCTTCCGTAGCCTGGCGCTTCGGGCCGGGGCGGGGCTCGTCGTCTCCGAGATGGTGGCGAGCGGCGAGATGCTGAACGCGAAGCCTTCGGCGCGGGCGCGCGCCGAGCTCGGGCTCGACGAGGCGCGCACCAGCGTGCAGCTCGCCGGCCGCGAGCCGGCCCCGATGGCCGAGGCGGCGCGGATGCTGGCGGGGCAGGGCGCGCGGATCATCGACATCAACATGGGCTGCCCGGCCCGCAAGGTGACCGGCGGCCTCGCCGGCTCGGCGCTGATGCGCGACCTCGACCGCGCGCTCTCGCTGATCGAGGCGGTGGTCGGCGCGAGCGACGCGCCCGTCACGCTGAAGATGCGGCTCGGCTGGGACGGCGGCTGCCTCAACGCCCCCGATCTGGCGCGGCGCGCCGAGTCGGCGGGGGTGCGGATGATCGTGGTCCATGGCCGCACCCGGGCGCAGTTCTACGACGGGCGCGCCGACTGGGCGGCCGTCGCGGCGGTGAAGCGGGCGGTGGGGATTCCGGTGGTGGTGAACGGCGACGTGACCGACGCCGCCTCGGCGCGGGCGGCGCTCGCCCGCTCGGGGGCGGACGGGGTGATGGTGGGCCGCGGCGCGCGCGGGCGGCCGTGGCTCGTCGGGCGGATCGCGGCGGAGCTGCGCGGCGCGCCCCCGGCGCCCGAGCCGGCGGGCGCGGCGCTGCGCGACGCCATCCTCGAGCACTACGAGGCGATGCTCGCCTTCTACGGCGCCGATCTCGGGCTCCGCGTGGCGCGCAAGCATCTCGGCTGGTATCTGGAGCGTGTCGAGGGCGGCGCGGCGCTGCGGGCGCAGGCGCTGCGCCTGACCGACCCGCGCGCGGTGGCCGCGGCGCTCGCCGCAGTGGCCGATCTTCCCCCGGCCATGGACGCGGCGGCATGAGCCCCCCGAGCTTCGAGGCGATCTGGGGGGCCATGCCCTATCCGGCGCTGGTGCTGGCGGCCGACGACGCCATCTGCGCCGCCAATCCCGCGGCCGAGAGCTTCGGCGCCGTCTCGGCGCGGCAGATGGAGGGCCGCCCGCTCGGCCGCTTCCTCGGCGAGGACAGCGCCGTCCTCGAGGTGGTCCGCCAGGCCCGCCGCAGCGGCGTCTCGGTCGCGCAGTACGACATCCTCGTCGGCTGGGGCGACCAGGCCCCGCAGTCGCAGAACATCCACGCCGCGCCCCTCCACGAGAGCGACGGCGCGGTCCTCCTGCTCATCCACCCGCAGGGCATGGCCGACAAGATGGACCGCAGCCTCGGCCACCGCTCGGCCGCGCGCTCGGTGACCGGCATGGCCGCGATGCTCGCCCACGAGATCCGCAACCCGCTCGCCGGCATCTCCGGCGCCGCGCAGCTCCTCGAGATGGGCCTCGGCGACGCCGACCGCGAGCTGACCGGGCTGATCCAGACCGAGGCCGCCCGCATCGGCAAGCTCGTCGACCGGGTCGAGCAGTTCGGCGACCTGCGCCCGGCGCAGCGCCGCCCGATCAACATCCACGACGTCCTCGACCGCGCGCGGCGCGCCGCCAAGGCGGGCTTCGCAGCCCATGCGCGCTTCTCCGAGGACTACGACCCCTCGCTCCCCCCGACCGCGGGCGATCCCGACCCGCTGCTCCAGGTGTTCCAGAACCTCCTGAAGAACGCCGCCGAAGCCATTCCCAAGGTTGGCGGATCGATCACCATCGCCACCTCCTACGCCCCCGGCGTCAAGATGCTGCGCCCCGGCGGCTGGAGCGAGAGCCTGCCGCTCCTCGTCACCATCACCGACAACGGCCCGGGCGTGCCGGAGGGGCTGGTCCGCGACATCTTCGACCCCTTCGTCAGCTCCAAGGTCAACGGCACCGGCCTCGGCCTGTCGCTGGTGTCGAAGGTGATCGCCGACCACGGCGGCGTCGTCGAATGCGACAGCCGCCCCGGCCGCACCCGCTTCCGCGTCCGCCTGCCGGTCTGGCGCGGCGCGACGCCGGAGGACGAGGACGCCCCCGAGGAAGCCAGCGTTACGGAGGCCTGATGGAAGGGACCATCCTCGTCGCCGACGACGACCGCTCGATCCGCACCGTGCTCGCCCAGGCGCTGACCCGCGCCGGCTGCCGGGTGCGCGCCACCGGCACCGCCTCGACGCTCTGGCGCTGGATCGAGGAGGGCGAGGGCGACGTCGTCGTCACCGACGTCATGATGCCCGACGGCGACGCGCTCGACCTGCTCCCCGCCATCCGAAAGCGCCGGCCGACGCTGCCGGTCATCGTGATGAGCGCGCAGAACACGGTGATGACCGCGATCCGCGCCGCGGAGGTCGGGGCCTACGAATACCTGCCGAAGCCCTTCGACCTCAAGGAGGTGCTCGCCCAGGTCTCCAAGGCGCTGAACCAGAAGTCCCGCCCCCAGCAGCCCGTCGAGGAGGAGCCCGTCGGCGGCGACAACCTGCCGCTCATCGGCCGCAGCCCGGCGATGCAGGAGGTCTACCGCATCCTCGCCCGGCTGATGAACACCGACCTCGGGGTGATGATCACCGGCGAGAGCGGCACCGGCAAGGAGCTGGTGGCCCGCGCGCTCCACAACTTCGGCCTGCGCAAGAAAGGCCCCTTCGTCGCCATCAACATGGCGGCGATCCCGCGCGACCTGATCGAGAGCGAGCTCTTCGGCCACGAGAAGGGCGCCTTTACCGGCGCCGACCGCTCGATGCCGGGCAAGTTCGAGCAGGCCCGCGGCGGCACGCTCTTCCTCGACGAGGTGGGCGACATGCCCCTCGACGCCCAGACCCGCCTCCTGCGCGTCCTCCAGGAGGGCGAGTACACCCGCGTCGGCGGCCGCGAGCTGCAGACGGCCGACGTCCGCATCATCGCCGCCACCCACCAGGATCTCCGCGGCCTGATCAACGAGGGCCGCTTCCGCGAGGATCTGTTCTACCGCCTGAACGTCGTCCCCATCCGCCTGCCGCCGCTCCGCGAGCGCCTCGACGACGTCCCCGACCTCGCCCGCGCCTTCCTGCGCAAGGCGGAATCGGAGGGCCTGCCGCGCAAGACCATCTCCAAGGAGGCGCTCGACATCCTCAAGAAGCAGGAATGGTCGGGCAACGTCCGCGAGCTGGAAAACCTCATGCGCCGGCTCTGCGTGCTCTGCCCGGACGACGTGATCTCCGGGACCGTGGTCACCCAGGAGATCGCCGCGCGGCCCTCCTCCGCCGCCGGCCCGCAGGCGACGCAGCCGCAGCGGCTCTCCCAGGCGATCGAGACGCACCTGCGCCGCTACTTCGACCTCCACGGCGACAGCCTGCCCCCCGACGGGCTCTACGACCGCATCCTCAAGGAGATGGAGCTGCCGCTGATCGCGCTCAGCCTGTCGGCGACCCGCGGCAACCAGGTCCGCACCGCGGAGCTGCTGGGGATCAACCGCAACACGCTCCGCAAGAAGATCAAGGACCTGGACATCCGCGTCACCCGCGGCAAGCGCATGCTCTGACCGCGCCGGCGGGGCCGCGCCCGGCCCGCCGGCGAAAAACGGCTCGCGCCTCGACATTCCGGTTACAGGCGTCGCGGGATTGATGTAAGATTGCCACAGTCGAGCAGTCGAGAACGCATCGCCCCAGAATGCGCAACGCCAACTTCGCCAACGCCAGCCTGCGCCTCGCACGCTGGAAGGATCGGCCCGCCGTCCGCATCGCCGCGGTCTGGGGCCTCTTCGCGCTCGGGCCGCTGCTCGCGCTCCTGACCTTCATCGCCTTCTCCGACCTCGCCACCCGCGAGGCGGGGCGCACGCTGCGCTTCGTGCTGCTCGCCGACTTCGTCTATGCGCTGGTGCTCGCGACCTTCATGGCGCGCCGGCTGGTCGAGATGCTGGCGATGCGCCGCTCGCAGGCGGAAGGCTCGCGCCTGCACCTGCGGCTGATGCGGGTGTTCACGCTCTTCGCGCTGGCCCCCACGCTCCTCGTCGCCGTCTTCGCCACCATCACCCTCAACTTCGGGCTCGAGGGCTGGTTCTCCGAGCGGGTGCGCAACGTCGTGGCGAACTCGCTCGCCGCGGCGCAGGCCTACGAGGACGAGCACCGCCGCACCCTCCAGGCCGACGCCAACCAGCTCGCCGGCTTCCTCGACGCGCAGAAGGAGCGCTATCCGCTGCTGACCGGCGGCCTCCTGCGCGAGCTGCTGACCCGCGGCCAGACCCAGATGCAGCGCGCGCTCCCCCGCGCCTACGTCATCGACGGCGACGGATCGCTCCGGGCGCGCGGCGAGCGCAGCTACCTCTTCGACTTCATCCCCCCGACAAGGGAGGAGATCGACCGCGCCGAGGCCGGCGAGGTCGTGGTGATCGAGGACTGGACCCACAACGAGTTCCGCGCCCTCCTGAAGCTCGACGCCTTCGCCGACCACTACCTCTACGTCAGCCGCGCGGTCGACGGGAACATCCTCAGCCTCCTCGACGAGACCCAGGCGACCGTCGGCCTCTACCAGCAGCTCGAGTCCGACCGCGGGCGGCTGCTCTTCGAGTTCGCGCTCATCTACATCGGCTTCGCGCTGGTGGTGATCCTCGGGGCGATCTGGCTGGCGCTCTGGTTCGCCGAGCGGCTGGCGCGTCCCGTCAGCCGCCTCGCCGCGGCGGCGGCGCGGGTCGGCGAGGGCGACCTCGACGTGCGCGTGCCGGAGTCGCGCAGCGACGACGAGATCGCGCTCCTCGGCCGCGCCTTCAACACCATGACCCGCCAGGTGAAGGGCCAGCGCGACGCGCTGATCGAGGCGAACATGGAGACGGAGCGGCGCCGCCGGCTCTTCGATTCCGTGCTCTCCGGCGTCACCGCCGGCGTGCTCGGCCTCGACGGCGAGGGCCGCGTCGAGCTCGTCAACGCCGCGGCGGCGCATCTCCTCGACATCGACCCCGAGGCGGTCTGGGGCCGGCCGCTCGCCGAGGCGGCGCCGGAGTTCGCCGACCTGATCGCCCGCGTCGAGGGGAGCCGCGTCGGCGTGGCGCAGGCCGAGGTGAAGCTCCGCCGCGCCGGCGCCGAGCGCGACCTCCTCGCCCGCATCGCCACCCGGCGGCCTGGCGAGGAGGAGGCCGGCGAGGAGGGCGACGTCGAGCACGGCGAGATCGAGCACGGCGAGATCGAGGGCTACGTCCTCTCCTTCGACGACGTGACCGACCTCGTCGTCGCCCAGCGCATGGCCGCCTGGGGCGACGTGGCGCGGCGCATCGCCCACGAGGTGAAGAACCCGCTGACCCCGATCCAGCTCTCCGCCGAGCGCCTCCGCCGCAAGTTCGGGCCCCTCGTCGGCGACCAGCGCGAGGCGCTGGAGCAATACGCCGACGTGATCGTGCGCCAGACCGGCGACCTGCGCCGGATCGTCGACGAGTTCTCGAAGTTCGCCCGGATGCCCGCCCCCGAGCGCGCCGAGATCGACCTCGCGCGGCTCCTCGGCGAGGCGGTGCTCCTCCAGGAGAGCGCCCGGCCCGACATCCGCTTCCGCCTCGACCGGCCGGCCGGGGCGGTCATGGCCTTCCTCGACCCGACGATGATCAACCAGGCGCTCACCAACCTCCTCAAGAACGCCGAGGAGGCGATCGAGGCCCGCGGCGAGGACGCGCCGCCGGGCGAGATCCGGGTGCGCCTCGCGCTGGAGCCGCCGGGGATCGTCATCGACATCCAGGACAACGGCTCGGGCCTGCCGGACCAGCCGGCGCGGCTCTTCGAGCCCTACGTCACCCATCGCGCCAAGGGCACCGGCCTCGGCCTGCCCATCGTCAAGAAGATCGTGGAGGAGCACGACGGGACGCTCGAGCTGACCCCGGCCCCGGTCTTCGAGGGCTCGGAGCGGCCGGGCGCCTGGGCGCGCGTCGCCTTCCCGCAGGCGGCCTCGGCGCGCGGCCGCGAAGACGGCCACGCCGCGGCCATAAGCAAGAAACTGAGAGAGAGCACGTCATGACCGATATCCTCGTCGTCGACGACGAGCGCGACATCCGCGCGCTGATCGCCGACATCCTGACGGACGAGGGCCACGGGGTCCGCATGGCCTGGGACGGCGAGACCGCGCTCGCCGAGATCGACAAGGCGGCCCCCGACCTCGTCATCCTCGACATCTGGCTGAAGGACAGCCGGATGGACGGGATCGACATCCTCAAGAAGGTCAAGCGCGACAACCCGGCGGTGCCGATCGTCATCATCTCCGGGCACGGCAACATCGAGATCGCCGTCGCCGCGATCAAGCAGGGCGCCTACGACTTCATCGAGAAGCCCTTCAACATCGACCAGCTGATGGTGGTGATCGGCCGGGCGCTGGAGGCCTCGCGGCTCCGCCGCGAGAACGCCGCGCTCAAGGAGAAGGAGACCGTCGGCCACGACATGGTCGGCGGCTCCGCGGCCTTCCGCCAGCTCAAGGGCCAGCTCGACAAGGTGGCGCGCACCAACAGCCGGGTGATGCTGACCGGCCCCGCCGGCGCCGGCAAGGAGGTGGCGGCGCGCTACCTCCACGCCCATTCCGACCGGGCGAAGGGCCCCTTCGTCGTGGTGAACTCCGCCTCGATCGGGGCCGAGCAGATGGAGGACGTGCTCTTCGGCCGCGAGGGCGCCGAGCGCGGCGTCGAGCCCGGCCTGCTCGAGCGGGCGCACACGGGCGTCCTCTTCTTCGACGAGGTGGCGGACATGCCGCCGGGGACGCAGTCGAAGATCCTCCGCGTCCTCGTCGACCAGGCCTTCCAGCGCGTCGGCGGCGGCGGGGTGGTGCGCGTCGACGTGCGCGTCGTCTCGGCGACGACGCGCGACCTCGCCCGCGAGGTCGCCGCCGGGCGCTTCCGCACCGAGCTCTACCACCGCCTGAACGTCGTCCCGGTCGCCGTCCCGGGGCTGGAGGCGCGCCGCGACGACATCCCGGCGCTGGCCAAGCACTTCCTCGACGAGCTGAACGCCGCCCAGGGCCTGCCGCTGCGCGCCCTCTCGCCCGAGGCCGAGGCCCAGCTCCAGACGATGCGCTGGCCCGGCAACGTCCGCCAGCTCCGCAACACGCTGGAGCGCGCGCTGATCCTCGGCTCCGACCTCGGGCCGATCCAGCCGGAGGACCTCGTCGCCGACGCGCCCGCCTCGGGCGCCGGCCCGGGCGCCTCCGTCGGCGCCGCCTTCGCGGGCCTCGCGCTGCGCGAGGCCCGCGAGGTGTTCGAGCGCGAGTACCTCCTCGCCCAGATCAACCGCTTCGGCGGCAACATCTCGCGGACCGCGAGCTTCGTCGGCATGGAGCGCTCCGCGCTCCACCGCAAGCTCAAGTCCCTGAACGTGCTCCCCGCCTCCCGCGGGGGCCGTTCCGAGGAGGAAGCCGAGGAGCACGCCTGACCGCGACGGACTCCCGCGCCACCGACGTTTCAACCACAGCGCCCCGCGCCGCCCTGCGGCGACGGGGCCGTCACATCCGGAGACGACAATGACCGACGCGACCGAAACCCAGCGCGCCGTGGCCGAGGTGCGCACCGCCCACGCGAAGCGCTACATGGGCCAGCTTTGCAAGCACTTCGCCCACAAGGTTCCCGCCGAGCTGGAGGAGACCTCCGGCGTCGTGCGCTTCCCCTTCGGCACCCTCCACGCCCGCGCCGAGGACGACCGCCTGATCCTCGAGGTAGAGGCCACGCCCGAGAACCTCGCCCGGATCGAGGAGGTGACCGCCAGCCACCTCGTCCGCTTCGCCTTCCGCGAGGAAATCGCCATCGACTGGCGCCCCGCCTGACCCCCCGACCCGGCGGGCCGCGTCAGCCCCCCGTGCGCTCGCGGGCCAGCAGCGCGGCCTTGCGCGCCACCCCCCAGCGATAGCCGGAGATCGCGCCCCCCGTGCGCACCACCCGGTGGCAAGGCACCACCACCCCGACCGGGTTCGCCGCGCAGGCCGTCGCCACGGCGCGCGCCGAGCCCGGCCGGCCGATCGCCGCGGCGAGGTCGGCATAGGTCGTCGTCGTCCCGCAGGGAATGTCCCTGAGCGCCTGCCACACCCGCTCCTGGAACGCGGTGCCCCGCAGGTCGAGCGGCAGCCCGCGATCCTCGCCGGGGCTCTCCACCGTCGCCGCCACGTCCGCCACCAGGGCCGCGAACCCCGGATCCGGCGCCGCGAGCGTGGCGTTCGGGAACCGCCGCGCCAGCCAGGCGGTCAGCGCGCCCTCGTCCTCGCCGAACTGCACCGCGCAGACCCCGCGCGCCGTCGCCGCCACCAGGATCGTCCCGAGCGAGGTCGCCGCGGTCGCATGGCGGATCGTCTCCCCCCGCCCGCCCTCGCGCCGCGTCGCCGGGCTCATCCCCAGCCGCGCCCCCGCCTCGGCGTAGAACCGGCTCGGCGAGCCGTAGCCCGCCCCGACGATCGCCTGCGTCACGCTCTCGCCCGCCGCCAGCCCCGCCTCCGCCCGCCGCGCCCGCAGCGCCCGCGCATAGGCCGCGGGCGTCAGCCCGGTCTGCCGGCGGAACAGCCGGTGGAAATGGTGCGGCGCATAGCCCGCCCGCGCGGCGATCGCATCCAGCCCCGGAACCGCCGCCTCGTCGGCGACCGCGGCCTCGATCATCGCGGCCGCCGCGGCCACCGCCTGCGAGGCGACGCGCCGCTCGGGCTCGGCGTCCGGCTCGCAGCGCAGGCACGCCCGCAGCCCCGCGGCCCGGGCGGCGGCCGGGTCGGGATAGAACGCGACGTTCTCCCGCTTCGGCCGCCGCGCCGGGCACGTAGGACGGCAGTAAATCCCGGTCGTGCGCACCCCGAGCACGAAGGCGCCGTCCGCCGCGGGATCGCGCGCCAGCACGGCGGCCCAGCGGGCCTCGTCATCCGAAAGGGCAGGGGCGGGAACATCGAGCATGGCGGCCTCCGGGGCGCAAGTATGGCGGAACCTCGACCCCGAGACTAGGGCAGGGGGCCTGCCCCCCGCGCCCCGCCGCTTGCGCTCAAAGCGTCACTCGTCGCGATAGATCGCCGCCCGCGCCAGCAGCATCAGCGTCACCGGCGTCGTCACCGAGACGAAGAACCCGATCAGCGCCTCGTGCAGCACCGGCCGCCCCTGCGTCACCGAGAAGACGATCATCGAGGCGATCACGATCCCGGCCGTCCCCCAGCTCGTCCCGAGCGTCGGCGCGTGGATGCGCTCGTAGAACGTCGGCAGCCGCGCCAGCCCGATCGAGCCGATCAGCGTCAGCCCGGCGCCGATCAGCAGGAAGACCGCCGCCGGGATCGCCGCCCAGAGCGGCAGGGCGTCGAGATGGCTCATTCGATCACCTCCCCCCGCATCAGGAACTTGCCCAGCGCCACCGTGGCCACGAAGCCCAGCATGGCGATCACCAGCGCCGACTCGAAGAAGAACACCGTCCCCGTGCGGATCCCCAGCGTCAGGAACAGCAGCATCGTGTCGATGTAGAGCGCGTCGAGCCCCAGCACCCGGTCCTGCGCCCGCGGCCCGCGGATGATCCGGTAGGCCGCGCAGACCATGGCGAGGGCCAGCGCCGCCAGCGCCACCGTGGTCGCGTGCGAGAGGATGGTCGCGCTCATTCGAATATCTCCTTGAGCAGGCTCGCATAACGGTCGATGACGATGTGCCGCCACTCGTCCGGGTCCGCGAGGTCGAGGACGTGCAGCAGCAGCCGGCCGCGCGCCGCGTCGTAGTCCATCCACGCAGTGCCCGGCGTCGATGTGACGATGACGGCGAGCGTCGCGAGCGCCGTCGGATCGCGCAGCGGCAGGTCGATCTCCACGAAGCCCGAGCGCCGCCGCCCGCCGCTGCCGAAGAGGCAGATCCGCGCCACCATGAGGTTCGAGCGCAGGATGTCGGCCATCACCCGCAGGAACAGCAGCGCCGCCAGGTCCCAGCGCCGGATGCGCGGGCGGGTCGGGTCGAGCGCCGCCATCGCCCGCCCGGCGACCAGAGCCACCGCCGTCCCGAGCAGCAGATGCCCGATCGAGAAGCTGTTGAGCAGCAGCCACATCACCAGGAGGCCGAGCGACAGCAGCGGATGCGGCACGATGCGCGCCATCACTCCGCGGCCTCCGTCGCCGCCGGCTGGTCCGCGGCCGGAACCTCCGGCGCCTGCGCCGGGGAATCCGGCTGCTCGACCGCCGCCCCCTCCGCCGCGACCGCCGGCGCATCGGTCTCTGAAGCTGCCCCCTCCGCCGCGGCCGCCGGCTGCCCGGGCGCGCCCGGCGCCGCCGCCGCGGCTCCGGGCTGCGCCGGCGAGGCCGGCGCTCCCTCCGGCGGCGCTCCCGGATAGAGCACCCCCCGCACATAGACGTGGGGATGGCCGAGCGCGCTCGCCGTCGCCTCCATGTAGCGCATCACCGGCGCGGCCTTGACCGTCATCGCCGCGGTCAGCGCGATCAGCAGCACCACCGGCGCGAGCTCGATCATCGGCACCCCGGGCAGCTCCTCGCGGTCCGAGGCCCAGAAGGTGCGGATGCCCTCGCGCACCAGCGCCACCAGCGCCGCGAGCCCCGAGACGATGACCAGCCCGGTGAACGCCAGCGCGATCCCCGAGATCTCGCCCGAGGCGAGGCTCCCCGAGCCCAGCGCCGCCGACAGCATGGCGAACTTCCCGAGAAAGCCGGCGAGCGGCGGCATCCCCGACAGCACCAGCGCACAGGCCATGAAGCAGAGGCCGAGCGTCGTCGTCGCGGCCGTCAGGCCCGGCCCGGTGTCCTCGCGGGTCTCCTCCTCGCCGAGCTCGTCCTCGCCGAAGCCGTAGGCCTCGGCGGTCACCGTCAGGATGCCGGCCAGCGCGCCCTGCTCGCGCTCGATCAGCTCGACCATCAGGAACAGCGCCGCGATCGCCACCGTCGAGGCGACGAGATAATAGAGCCCGGCCGCGAGGATCGCCCCGCCGCCGCCGAGCGCGGTCATGCCGACGACGGCGAGCAGCGTCCCCGACGAGACCAGCACCGAGCAGCCGGCGAGCCGCCCGAGCCCCTGGCTCGCGAGCACGCCGATCGTGCCGTAGACGATCGTCGCGAACCCGCCGGCGAGGATCACCTCCGCCCCGAGCCCGGCGAGATGCGTCGCCCCCGCGCCGAAGGCGAGCGACGAGACCCGCAGCACCACGTAGACCCCGACCTTCGACAGGATCGCGAACATCGCCGCCGAGGGCGGCGCCGCCGCCATGTAGGTCGGCGGCAGCCAGAAGCAGAGCGGCCACATCGCCGCCTTGACGAGGAACGCCACCCCGAGCACCGCCGCGCCGGCGGCGAGCAGCGGCCGGTCCGCGCCGGAGACCAGCGGCACCCGCGCGGCGAGATCGGCCATGTTGAGCGTGCCGGTCACCCCGTAGATCAGCGCGACCCCGATCAGGAACAGGAGCGAGGCGGCAAGGTTGATCGCGATGTAGTGCAGCCCCGCCCGCACCCGCATCACGCCTCCGCCGTGCAGCACCAACCCGTAGGAGGCCGCGAGCAGAACCTCGAAGAACACGAAGAGGTTGAAGAGATCTCCGGTCAGGAACGCGCCGTTCAGCCCCATCAGCAGGAACTGGAACAGCGTGTGGAAATGCGGCCCCCGCCGGTCCCAGCGCGCCGTGGCGAAGACGACCGTCGGCAGCGCCAGCAGCGCGGTGAGCAGCACCATCAGCGCCGACAGCCGGTCGAGCACCAGCACGATGGCGAAGGGCGGCGGCCAGTTGCCGAGGAGGTAGACCCCGACCTGCGCCGGGCTCGCCGCCGCCGCCTGCCCGAGGAGCCGGGTCGCCACGTAGAAGAGCGCCGCGGTGGCGAGGATGGCGATCAGCCGGCGCTGCCGCTCGTCGTAGAACAGCATCAGCGCGCCGGCGACCAGCGGGATCAGGATCGGCGCGATCAGCAGGTGGTCGGGATCGAGGATCACGGCTCGTCGCCCTCCTCGACCTCGCGCTCGACCCCGTCGACGTGGTCGGTGCCGGTCAGCCCGCGCGAGACCATCATCACCACGAGGAAGAGCGCCGTCGTCGCGAAGCTGATGACGATCGCGGTCAGCACCAGCGCCTGCGGCACCGGGTCGGCGTAGGCGGCGGGATCGACCACGCCGCCCTTCTCGAGCAGCGGCGCCGCGCCGACCCGCGGCCGGCCCATGGAGAAGATGAAGAGGTTGACCCCGTAGGACAGCAGCGCCAGCCCGACGATCACCTGGAAGGTGCGCGGCCGCAGCAGCAGCCACACCCCGGAGGCGACGAGCACGCCGATCGCAAGGGCGAGCACCGCCTCCATCAGCCCTCGCCCTCCCCCTCGGCCGGGCGGCGCGCGCGCAGCGACTGGTGGGCGATCGCCACCAGGATCAGCACCGTCGCGCCGACGACCAGCAGATAGACCCCGAGGTCGAAGAGGAGCGCGCTCGCCACCGGGACGCGGCCGATCAGCGGCAGCTCGACATACTGCGAATGCGTCGTCAGGAACGGCAGGTCGAAGAGCCAGGCCCCCACGCCCGTCCCCGCGGCGATCAGGAGCCCCACCCCCATCCAGCGCATCGGCAGGATGCGCAGCCGGTCCTCCACCTCGCGCGTCTTCATCCCGAGGTATTGCAGCAGGAAGGCGACCGCGAGCGTCACCCCCGCCGCGAACCCGCCGCCCGGCAGGTCGTGCCCGCGCAGGAACAGATAGGCCGAGAGCATGATGATCGGCGGGAACATCCACCGCATGATCACCGACGGCACCGCGAGGTAGTCGCGCAGCGTGTCGCCGCGGCTCCGCCCCTCGCGCTCGTCGTCCCGCGCGTCCTGGATCCGCTGCTGCTCCGGCAGATCCTCGCTCTCCTGCGCCGGCCGGAACCGCCGCAACAGCGCGAAGATGGTCAGCGCCACGATCCCGAGCACGGTGATCTCGCCGAAGGTGTCGAAGGCGCGGAAGTCGACGAGGATCACGTTGACGACGTTGGTCCCGCCCCCCTCCACATAGGCATGCGTCAGGAACCAGTCCGCCGCCCGCCGGTCGAGCGGCGAGCTCATCACCGCATAGGCGACCCCCGCGACCCCCACCCCGCAGGCCAGCGCGATCACCAGATCCCGCCCCCGCCGCAGCCGCGCCAGCGGGGCGGTGTCGCGCGGGATCTCCTGCAACCGCTTCGGCAGCCAGCGCAAGCCGAGCAGCAACAGCACCGTGGTCGCCACCTCGACGACCAGCTGCGTCAGCGCCAGGTCCGGCGCCGACAGCCACACGAAGCTCGCGCAGGTCACCACCCCCGCGCCGCCCAGCAGCAGCAGCGCCGCGAAGCGATGGTACTTCGCCTGCCACGCCGCCGCGACGGCGCAGGCCGCCCCCACCGCCCACAGGATCGAGAACAGCGGGTCGTAGCTCGGCGGCGTCTGCGGCTCCAGCCGGTCCGCCCCGCGCAGCATCCACGCCGCCGCGCCGAGCGCCGCGATCACCAGGATGCCGAGCTGCGGCTGGAGCCGCTCCGTGCCCAGCAGCCGGAACGCCCGCCGCGCCCAGATCCACGAGACGTTGACCAGCACCCGCTCGAAGATGCGCTGGCCCTTCAGCGCCCGCAGGACCGGCGGCCCCTCCGGCCCCGCCCCGATCCGCCGCGACGCCAGCGCATAGAGCAGCACGCCCCCCGCCAGCGCCGCGAGGCTCATCACCAGGGGCATGTTGATCCCGTGCCAGATCGCGAGGCTGTAGGACGGCGTCCGGTCCCCCAGCACCGCGACCGCGGCGTTCCGCAGGAACGGCCCGATCGTCACCGCCGGCGCCACCCCGATCGCGAGGCAGACCACCACCAGCGCCTCGACCGGCAGCCGCATCAGGAACGGCGGCTCGTGCGGCTCCTTCGGCAGGTCGGTCGCCAGCGGCCCGAAGAACACCTGATGGATGAACCGCAGCGAGTAGGCGACCGAGAAGATCGAGGCGACGAGCGCGATCCACGGCATCGACCGGTCGAGGAGCGAGCCGTCGTGGTACTCCGCCGCCTCGGCGAAGAACATCTCCTTCGACAGGAACCCGTTCAGCAGCGGCACCCCCGCCATCGCCGCCGAGGCGACGATGGCGAGCGTCGCGGTGATCGGCATGACGTGGCGCAAGCCCCCGAGCTTGCGCATGTCCCGCGTCCCGGTCTCGTGGTCGACGATCCCCGCGGCCATGAACAGCGACGCCTTGAAGACGGCATGGTTCACCACGTGGAAGATCGCCGCCACGAAGGCGAGCGGCGTGTCCATCCCGCAGAGCGCCGTCGCGAGCCCGAGATGGCTGATCGTCGAATACGCGAGCAGGCCCTTCAGGTCGTGCTGGAAGAGCGCGAGGAACGCCCCGAAGACCAGCGTCGCCAGCCCCGCCGAGGAGACGATGTAGAACCACGCCTCCGTCCCCGACAGCGCCGGCGACAGCCGGATCAGCAGGAAGACCCCCGCCTTCACCATCGTCGCCGAATGCAGGTAGGCCGAGACCGGCGTCGGCGCCGCCATCGCGTTCGGCAGCCAGAAGTGGAACGGCACCTGCGCCGACTTGGTGAAGGCCCCGAGCAGCACCAGGATCAGCGCCGGCAGGTAGAGCGGATGCGCCCGGATCACGGCGCCCGCGGCGAGCACCCGGTCGAGGTCGTAGGACCCGACGATCCGCCCGATCACCAGCACGCCGGCGAGCAGGCACAGCCCCCCGAAGGCGGTGACGATCAGCGCCATGCGCGCCCCGTCGCGCGCCGCCGGAGAGCCGGTCCAGAACCCGATGAGCAGGAACGAGAAAAGGCTGGTCAGCTCCCAGAACACCACCAGCATGACGAGGTTGCCCGAGAGCACCACCCCCGCCATCGCCCCCATGAAGGCGAGGAGGCAGGCGAAGAACCGCGTCGCCGGATCCTTCGGCGACAGGTAGTAACGGGCATAGATCACCACGAGCAGCCCGATCGCGTAGATGAGCGCGAGGAACAGCCACGCGAGCCCGTCGACCCGGATGCGCAGGTTGATCCCGAAGGTCGGCAGCCAGGCGACCGCATGGGTGGCGACGCCGCCGTCGACCACCGCCGGATAGAGCGAGATCGTCAGCAGCATCCCCGCCACCGCCACCGCTCCGGAGAGCCAGGCCTCGGGATTGCGCCCGGCCGGAATCAGCGCAGCCGCCACGCTGCCGAAGAACGGCAGGACGAGGAGCACGATGAGGGCGTTGGCCGGAATCATGTCGGCGACCTTTTCAGCGCCCGCCGGAACATGCCAGCCCGTATCGCCGGCGCCGGCCCGTCTCCCCGCCCCGTCCGCCCGGTTCCCGGCGGAGCCGCGGGAGGCGGCCAGCCCGGGGCCGGCCGCACGTCGCCCCTGAAACGCGCCGGCGTTTCAGCCCGTGGACCGCGCCGCGAGGGGGCTGGCGCGCCGCCGCGTCCGGCGGCATGGTGCGGCCGGACGAGAGGACGAACCCGGGGGAGGGGGACAGGATGACAGTGAGGTTTGGCCTGCTCGGCGCGGGCCGCATCGGCAAGGTCCACGGCCGCGCCGTCTCGGCGAACCCCGACGCGCGCCTCGTCGCCGTCGCCGACGCCGTTCCCGCCGCCGCCGAGGCGATCGCCGCCGCCCACGGCGCCGAGGTCCGCTCCATCGACGCGATCGAGGCGGCCGCCGACATCGACGCCGTGGTGATCTGCACGCCGACCGACACCCATGCCGACCTGATCGAGCGTTTCGCCCGCGCCGGCAAGGGCGTGTTCTGCGAGAAGCCGGTCGACCTCTCCGTCGCCCGCGTGCAGGCCTGCCTCGAGGTCGTCGCGGCGACCGGGGCCACGCTGATGGTCGGCTTCAACCGCCGCTTCGACCCGGACTTCCGCGCGGTCAAGGCGGCGATCGACGCCGGCCGCATCGGCCGCGTCGAGATGGTCTCGATCACCTCCCGCGACCCCGGCCCGCCGCCCGTCTCCTACATCGAGCGCTCGGGCGGCCTCTTCCGCGACATGATGATCCACGACTTCGACCTCGCCCGCTGGCTCCTCGGCGAGGAGCCCGACCGGGTGCTCGCCGCCGGCTCGGTCCTCGTCGACCCGGCGATCGGCGCCGCCGGCGACGTCGACAGCGCCAGCGTCATCCTGACCACCCCGGGCGGCCGGCACTGCGCCATCTCGAACTCGCGCCGCGCCACCTACGGCTACGACCAGCGCATCGAGGCGCACGGCTCCGAGGGCGCCGTCGCCGCCGAGAACCGCCGCGAGGCCAACATCGAGCTCGCCCGCGCCGACGGCTACCTCCGCCCGCCGCTCCTCAACTTCTTCATGGACCGCTACACCGAGGCCTACGCCGCCGAGATCGCCGCCTTCATCACGGCGCTCAGGGACGGCACGCCGCCGCCCACCACCGGCCAGGACGGCCTGATGGCCCTCGCGCTCGCCGACGCCGCCAACCTCTCGCTGCGCGAGGGCAGGGCGGTCAGCGTCTCGGAGGTCCTGCCCTGAGGCGAGGGGACGCCGGCGCTGCCGGCCATTTTGATACGCAAAGCGAGCGCGAAGGTAGCGCTCGCTCCCGTCACCACGACGCTATTGCTGCGGCCATTTTGCACCGCAGACGTTTCCAGTCTCGGTGCTTCCTTGCAGGTAATGGACCTAGGCCTCCGGAGGTTGAGCATATAGCTCGCCTTCCACGTCGTTCGTCACGAACTGGCGGAAGTCGCTACCACGCCCGAGCATCGCGATCATATGCACGGCATCGTCGGCCATGGAGAAGCCCTATGGCTTTTACCGTCAGAGGGATATTCATGGAGGGTATCTGTTCAATTGCGGTGAGCTCAAAGGATTCGAGGGACGCCGGGGGTTCGATCTCCATGATCTTCACCCAGCAGAATGAGGTCGAAGGTCATCTCTAACCTATCAGCCATATCGTGCATCGCGTCCTCCTCGTTCGGCAGATACGGAGCTTCGGCTCGAAGGATTTTCATCGCCGTCCGCATCTCGCGCAGCACCGATTTGGGAACCGATGGTTGATTTTTGAGCAGCCGGGCCAGCTCGTGACTGTCAAATTCAAGCCTTTCGGACGCGCTGTGATCCAGCACGCGGACAGTTTGTATCTGCAAGAGAAAGCGGCCTAGCTCTTCCTGGTAGCGCTCAAAAATTGGCATAATCTCGGTCATTTCCGCCATATAAGCTCCTTACGAGGGATTGCCCTATAAATCGTGGCCTCCTGCCCCCAGTTCGACCGATGATAGGGCAGACCGGCTACACCGCTCAACCGTGGGGCTGTCTGCCAAACTTCGGTTTGAAGTGAGCCGACCTTGTTGAGATCGATCATCGCGACGCCATGACCATTGTCTTGAGCGACATCGAGCCTTTTACTGGTCGAAATCCGGCGCCCCTTGCCACCCCTCGGTACGCCCGCAGCGACTAAAGGAAGCTGCACCTTTCAACGCTTTGGTTGAGGGGGACGAAATCTCGCGCCGCACAGTTGCATCTTATTTTCACCATTTTAATCATAAATATTTGTGAAATATTACTTCAAGCGACAGTGAAGGCGCAATTTTTTACCCACCACGCCATCCTTTTGCGCCGGAAGCCTGCGAGCGGCCGCGATCTCAACCGACTCTGCTTGGCCAGATCCGCGCCCATCTCTGCGCGCACCCGTCCATGCAAAATGCTGGATGGCCGCGGCCAGACCCGCATGGGCCGCGTTGGCGACAACACCGCGACGGCGCGCCCACGCCGAAAGGGCCGGCGTGCGCCCACAAGAGAATGCGGGAGAGCCCTCCCCTCAGAGGGCTCTCCCGACCCACCGCGTGCGGCGGCTGGAGCAAGTCCCCGTGAGACCCCAGGATGCTGCGCCGAGAGCCGCCCCGACCCCACGCTGGGGGGCCCCGTCCGACGTCGCGCCCTGAAAGCCTCGCCTGCCGCACGTCCCCTCGGGTCCACATGCCCGAAGTCCGAAATCTGCGCTGATGCGAGGAACCCGGCGGGGATGTCGGGCGCTTCTGGCCACGTCCGCCGATGGAGAGACACTGCCACAACCGGGGCCCCGGGTCAAACCAAGAACGCCGAGAAGTCTAGGTAAACAAATCACTTACGCAAATGGCCGCTGCGCGGCCTCCGGCGCCGGGCGGGCGCCCGGTCGGGGAACGGGACGACCAGGCGGAGAAGCGCCCCGTGGGTTGCTTGAGCGACCCCACGCCGGGCAGGGAGGGCGCAAGCTTCAAGTAAGTCGACCGGCGCCGCGAAATGCGGCGCTGATGATTTTGTAAAAATTTTTACCGATATATTCAAAATATTTGTAAATATATTTCGAATTATATTTGCGAACGAACAAACATTACCGAGAATTCGCCCGTGCGCATCTACCCAGGCTCGCCCGACAGCATCGCCGACGACTGGCCATGAGGGTGCGCGGCCCTGCGACCCCACACTGCACGACAGTGGAGAGCAAACCCGTCCGAAGGTAGGTCGCGACGGTGAAGCCAGACGGATTTGACCCGCGGCAAATCCGTCCGCGATCGCCCCTGCGGGGGGCGAGCGCGTTGCCGCGCTCGCCGGGGCGATCACGGACGGATGGCGCGCGACGGAGAAATCTTCACCCCTCACGGCTTCCGCGCTAACGCGCTCCAGCCGTCGGCGCGGCGAAAGCCGGGCTTTCGCCTGTCGCGCCGGGCCTCGCGGGCAAGCCCGCTTCGGTCGCTCGGCGCTCGCGCGCGCCCCGTGGATCCAGCAGGGCAGACAGGTGTCGTGCAGTGTGCCGCGACCCGCAAGGTTCCGTTTACGATTACGTGAAATCAATGGCTTAGCCAATTTTCACGCGTGAACACCGCGCCCGGCCCGCGAGGCCGGGCGCGAGGCCCGCCTCAGTACCGGTAGTGGTCCGGCTTGAACGGCCCCTGCTGCGACACGCCGATATACTCGGCCTGCTCCGGCCGGAGCTCCGTCAGCCGCACCCCGATCCGCTCGAGATGCAGCCGCGCCACCTTCTCGTCGAGGTGCTTCGGCAGCGTGTAGACCTGGTTCGCGTACTGCTCCCCCCGGGTCCACAGCTCGATCTGCGCCAGCGTCTGGTTGGTGAACGACGCCGACATCACGAAGGACGGATGCCCCGTGGCGTTGCCGAGGTTGAGGAGCCGCCCCTGCGAGAGCAGGATGATCCGCTTCCCGTCCGGGAAATGGACCATGTCCACCTGGTCCTTGACGTTCGTCCATTTCAGGTTGCGCAGCGCCGCCACCTGGATCTCGTTGTCGAAGTGGCCGATGTTGCCGACGATCGCCATGTCCTTCATCGCCCGCATGTCGTCGAGGGTGATGACGTCCCGGTTGCCGGTCGCGGTGATGAAGATGTCCGCCCGCGGCGCCACGTCGGCGAGCGTCACCACCTCGTAGCCGTCCATCGCCGCCTGCAAGGCGCAGATCGGGTCGACCTCGGTCACGCAGACCCGCGCCCCGGCGCCCCGGAGCGACGCCGCCGAGCCCTTGCCGACGTCGCCGTAGCCGAGCACCACCGCGACCTTGCCCGCCATCATCGTGTCGGTGCCGCGGCGGATGCCGTCGACGAGCGACTCCTTGCAGCCGTACTTGTTGTCGAACTTCGACTTGGTGACGCTGTCGTTGACGTTGATCGCCGGGAAGGGCAGGCGGCCCTTCTCCATCAGCTGGTAGAGCCGGTGGACGCCGGTCGTGGTCTCCTCCGAGACGCCCCGGATGGCGTGGCGCTGCCGCACGAACCAGCCCGGGCTCTCCTTCAGCCGCTTGCGGATCTGGGCGAAGAAGTATTCCGCCTCCTCGCTGTCGGGGTTCTCGATCAGCCCGGTCTCGCCTTCCTCGACCCGCGCGCCGGTCAGGATGTACATCGTGGCGTCGCCGCCGTCGTCGAGGATCATGTTGGCCCCGCCCGCACCTTCGCCGCCGAACCCGAAGATCCGGTCGGTGTAGGTCCAGTACTCCTCCAGCGTCTCGCCCTTCACCGCGAAGACCGGCACGCCGGCCGCCGCGATCGCGGCCGCGGCGTGGTCCTGGGTGGAGAAGATGTTGCACGAGGCCCAGCGCACCTCGGCCCCGAGCGCGACCAGCGTCTCGATCAGCACCGCGGTCTGGATCGTCATGTGCAGCGACCCGGCGATCCGCGCGCCCTTGAGGGGCTTCGTCGCGCCGAACTCGGCGCGCAGCGCCATCAGGCCCGGCATCTCCGTCTCGGCGATCTCGATCTCGCGGCGGCCGAAATCGGCCAGCGCGATGTCCCTCACCACATAGTCGCGGTCGATGGTCCCGGCCCTGGTCATCATGCTCGTTCCCCGAATGGCGGTGGGGGCGGGGCTTAGCACCGCGGGGCCCCCTCGACAACCGCGCGGCCGCGGGACAAGACAGGGCGCGCGAGGCGGGAGGAGCGGCATGGCGAAGGCGGCGCGGGCCTGGCAGCGGATGCTCTCGGGCCGGCGGCTCGACCTGCTCGACCCCTCGCCGCTCGACATCGAGATCGAGGACATCGCCCACGGCCTCGCCTTCGTGGCGCGCTGGAACGGCCAGACCGCGGGCGACCACCCGTTCTCGGTCGCCGAGCATTCCCTCGTCGTCGAGCGCCTCTTCGCCGCCCTCGCCCCGCGCTCCGAGCCGCGCTGGCGGCTGGCGGCGCTGCTCCACGACGCGCCGGAATACGTCATCGGCGACATGATCTCGCCGGTGAAGGGCGCGGTCGGCCCCGACTACGCCGCGATGGACGCCCGGCTCGCCGCCGCCGTCCACGTCCGCTTCGGCCTGCCCGCCACCCTGCCGGCCCCGGTCAAGGCGCTGATCAAGCGCGCCGACCGCATCTCGGCCTGGCTCGAGGCCACGAGCCTCGCCGGCTTCGCCCGTCCCGAGGCCGACCGCCTCTTCGGCGCCCCGAAGCCCGCCGAGCTCGCCGCCGTCGCCCTCCCTCTCCGGCCGCCGATGGCGGTCAAGGCCGACTTCCTCGCCCGCCACGCGGCCCTCCTCGCGGAGTGCTGAGGGCCTGCGTGGCGGGGAAATTCATCCAAACAAATGACTTTTAACATCCGTCCCCGCGTGGACGGCGCCCGCGGGCGCGGTTTCGCCCTTGCCTTCCGCGCCCGGGCCCGTATAAGCGCCCATCCCTCCACGGACACTCACGCGTCGCCTCTCGTACCGGGACCGGAGGGAACAGGTCCCGTCATGAAGCGCGCCGATTGAAACGGACGATACGCATGGCTCTCTACGAGCATGTCTTCATCGCGCGTCAGGACCTCTCCAACGCGCAGGCGGAAGGGCTGATCGAGCACTTCGGCCAGGTCCTCGCCGACAACGGCGGCAAGGTGGTCGGCTCCGAGTACTGGGGCCTGAAGACCATGGCCTACAAGATCAACAAGAACCGCAAGGGGCACTACGCCTACCTGCGCTCCGACGCGCCCTCGCCGGCGGTGGCCGAGATGGAGCGGCTGATGCGGCTCCACGAGGACGTGATGCGGGTCCTGACCGTGAAGGTCGACAAGCACGAGGAGGGCCCCTCGGCGGTCATCCAGTCCAAGAACCAGCGCGACGAGCGCGGCGACCGTGACCGCGGCCCCCGCCGCCCGCGCCGTGACGACGCGTAAGGGAGAGCGAAAATGGCCAACCGCCCCTTCTTCCGCCGCCGCAAGTCCTGCCCGTTCTCGGGCGACAACGCGCCGAAGATCGACTACAAGGACGTGAAGCTGCTGCAGCGCTACATCTCCGAGCGCGGCAAGATCGTCCCCTCCCGCATCACCGCCGTGTCGTCGAAGAAGCAGCGCGAGCTCGCCCGGGCGATCAAGCGCGCCCGCTTCGTCGCGCTGCTCCCCTACGCCGTGAAGTGAGGATCTGACGATGGAAGTCGTTCTTCTCGAGCGCGTCGCCAAGCTCGGCCAGATGGGCGAGGTGGTGAAGGTGAAGCAGGGCTACGCCCGCAACTACCTGCTGCCGCAGGGCAAGGCGCTGCGCGCCACGCCGGCGAACCTCAAGCGGTTCGAGGCCGACCGCGCCCAGCTCGAGGCGCGCAACCTCGAGCTCAAGGCGGAGGCCGAGAAGGTCGCCGCTAAGCTCGACGGCCAGACCTTCGTGGTGATCCGCTCCGCCTCCGACGGCGGCGCGCTCTACGGCTCGGTGACCACCCGCGACGCGGCCGACGCCGCCACCGCGGGCGGCTTCAGCCTCGACCGCCGGCAGGTCGAGCTCAACGCGCCGATCAAGGAGCTCGGGCTCCACGACCTCACCGTCACGCTCCACCCGGAGGTCACGGCGACGATCACCATCAACGTCGCCCGCAGCCAGGAGGAGGCCGAGATGCAGGCCTCCGGCAAGACCATCCAGGAGCTCCAGGCCGAGGCCGACGCCGCGGCCGAGTTCGACATCCAGGAGCTCTTCGACGACATCGGCGGCGCCGCCTCCGAGGAGACCGCGCCCTTCGGGCGCTGATCCCGGCGACCGCCGCGCACGACCCGAGGGCCGCCCCGCAAGGGCGGCCTTCTTCCTTTCCGCCGCGCGCATCTGGAAAACCCGGCGCGCCGCCCGTATTGATGCATCCCGGCGCCGGGGATTCGGCGCCGCCGCGCGCGGGCGTGGTGGAATGGTAGACACGAGGGTCTCAAACACCCTTTCCGCAAGGAGTGTCGGTTCGAGTCCGACCGCCCGCACCAGCGACCTCAATCGCTTGCCCCGCGACCCTCGCATCCGGCGCGAGCGCGCCCCGGGTCTCGCCGGTAACCTCCGCTTAACCGGCTTCGGCGAAGCCTCTGCGCTGGCGTTCGCAGGAGGCGGGCATGGGCGACGGGCCGAAGGGGCACGGTTTCGCGCAAGGGTTCTCGGAGGAGGCGCTCCGCGGCCTCGACGAGCTGGAGCGCCGCCTGCCGCCGCCGCTCGCGCGCTTCCTTCCCGCCGCGACCACGCCGGAGCCGCGCCCCGACGGCCGGCCCGAGCCCGACCGGCGGCCGCACTACTGGGGCCACCGCGAGCGCCTGCGCCAGCGCTTCCTCACCGGCGGCCACGCCGCGATGCCGGAATACGAGCTCCTTGAGCTCGTGCTCTTCAACGCCATCCCGCGCATCGACGTGAAGCCGCTCGCCAAGGCGCTGCTCGCCGCCTTCGGCGACCTCAACGGGGTGATCGCCGCGCCCGAGCCACGGCTGATGGCGGTGCCCGGGGTGACGCCGCAGGTCCACGTCCAGCTCCGCGTCGTCGAGGCGATCGCCCACCGCATGGCGCGGGCGAAGGTGATGCAGCGCGAGGTGATCTCGTCCTGGGACGCGCTCCTGCGCTACTGCAAGACGGTGATGGCCTACCGCGACACCGAGTCCTTCCGCATCCTGTTCCTCGACCGCAAGAACGTGCTGGTCGCCGACGAGGAGCAGGCCAAGGGCACGGTCGACCACGTGCCGGTCTATCCGCGCGAGGTGGCCAAGCGCGCGCTGGAGCTCAACGCCAGCGCGATCATCCTCGTCCACAACCACCCCTCCGGCGATCCGACCCCGAGCCAGGCCGACATCGACATGACCGAGGCCGTCGAGGCCGCCTGCGCCGCCATCGGCGTGACGATCCACGACCACGTGGTGATCGGCAGGGAGACCGACGCCTCCTTCCGCAGCCTCGGCCTGCTGTAGGGCCGCGGCCGGCCGGCGTCGGGGATGGCTTGACCGTCGCCAGGCCCGGGCCATCCCCGAGGCGGCTGGGCGTCGCCGGCTCCGATGGACCGCCTCGTCCCTCGCCCTGCTTGGCGGTTGCACCCGGACCCGCCGACCACGTCGTGCCGAGGACACGCGCCCCCCTGCTGAAGACCCTCCCGATGTGATACAGTCGCCGGGCGATCGCCTCGGACGGTCGCCCCGCCCGTCCTTCCGCGTCGGCGGGTTGCGGCTTGGCCCACCTGCGTCTCAAGGGAGCATCGGCGCGCCTGCCGTCGTGCCGGAGGCACGCGCCGGCGTGACGGGCAGGCCGGCGCCGCCGATTGTGCATCGGCGGGGAATAGGGGGGCCTGATACGCCCGTCCTGTGGCCATCAGGATAGCGTATGACGGGTTGGCAGGGCTGCGGATGCTGGCGCATCGGCGCGACAGGGGCGCCCCGCGCTCCCGGGAGCCGATCGGCGGAGCAAGCCGACTGTGGCGTTTCCCGCCGGAACGCGCGCATCCTGCGTCACCGGATCGGTCCTCCGCCTCGACGGCGGGCCGGTCGCCCACACCCGAGAGACACCATGCCGCTCGATCCCAAGACCGCCGAAACCCTCCGGGGCGTCTCGACCGCGACCCTGACCACCGTCCTGCTCAAGAAGGGCCTGCGCAACGTCTGGATGCGCGGGCCGAGGCCGCTCCGGCCCGGCCAGGAGCGGCTGGTCGGCGCGGCCTTCACCCTGCGCTTCGTTCCCGCCCGCGAGGACCTCGCCACGCCGGCGAGCTGGGCCTCGCCGATCTCCACCCGCGCCGCCATCGAGGCGATGCCCGAGGGCGTGATCGTCGTCGCCGACGCCATGGGCGTGACCGACGCCGGCATCTTCGGCGACATCCTCTGCGCCCGCATGGTCCGGCGCAACGTCGCCGCGCTCGTCACCGACGGGGCGATGCGCGACGCGGCCGGCGTGCTCGGGACCGGGCTGCCGGTCTGGTGCGACGGCGTCGCCGCGCCCCCCTCGGTCGCCGGGCTCACCTTCGTCGGCTGGCAGGAGCCCGTCGGCTGCGGCGGCGTCGCGGTCTTCCCCGACGACGTGGTCGTCGCCGACGACGACGGCGCGGTGCTGATCCCCGCCGCCCTGCTCGACGCCGTGCTCGCCGAGGCCCCGGAGCAGGAGGCGATGGAGGCGTGGATCATGACCGAGGTCGAGCGCGGCGCGCCGCTGCCGGGCCTCTACCCGATGAACGACGCGACGAAGGCCCGCTACGCCGCCTGGAGGGCCGGGCAATGAGCTTCGGCGTCGACACGAAGGGCGTCTATCCGATCGCGGCGACGCCCTTCCACCCGGACGGGCGTCTCGATCTCGACGGCGTCGACCGGCTCACCGACTTCTACCAGGAGGCGGGCGCGACGGGGATGACCATCCTCGGCATCATGGGCGAGGCGCAGAAGCTGGAGCCGGAGGAGGCCCGCGCCATCGCCCGGCGGGTGGCGGCGCGCTCGCGCGTGCCGGTCGTCGTCGGCGTCTCCGCGCCCGGCTTCGCGGCGATGCGCAGCCTCGCCCGCGACGCGATGGACGCCGGCGCCGCCGGAGTGATGATCGCCCCCGCGCCGCACCTGCGCAGCGACGAGCAGATCGCGGCCTGGTTCGCCCAGGCCGTCGAGGCCGTCGGCCCCGACGTCCCCTGGGCGTTGCAGGACTATCCGCTGACGCTGACCGTCATCCTCTCCGTGCCGCTGATCGCCCGGATCATGACCGAGCACCCGTCCTGCGTGATGCTGAAGGCCGAGGACTGGCCCGGGCTCGAGAAGCTGAGCGCGCTGCGCAGGCGGCAGGCCGCGGGCGAGCTGCGCCCGTTCTCGATCCTGACGGCCAACGGCGGCCTCTTCCTCGACTTCGAGCCCGAGCGCGGCTCGGACGGCGCGATGACCGGCTACGCCTTCCCCGACATGCTGGTCGAGCTGATCGACCTGCACGCACGCGGCCAGCGCGACGCCGCCCACGACCTCTTCGACGCCCACCTGCCGCTCATCCGCTACGAGCAGCAGCCCGCCGTCGGCCTTTCCGTGCGCAAGTATGTCCTGATGCGCCGCGGGATCATCGCCTCCGACGTGCAGCGCAAGCCCGGACCGGCGCTGACCGGGACCGGCCGTCAGGAGGTGGACTATCTCCTCCGCCGCCTCGCGCGGCACGACCGCCGCGCCGCGGTCTAGGGACCGGGGACGCCGGCGCGACACGACGCCTGCGCCCTCCCATGCGACGACAGGCCCCGGACAGGCGGGCCTCCGGTCGCGCCAAGGACGAGGCGGCGGCGTCTCGCCGCGCGACGGCTCCCGCAGGTTGACATGTGCATGTCAACCTGCTCGCCGCGGAGCGGCCGGGGCAGGGAGGGCGCAAGCTTCAAGTGAGTCGAACGGCGCCGCGAAATGCGGCGCTGATGATTGTGCAATGATTTTCACCGTTTATATTCAAAATATTTGCAAATATATTCGAATTATATTTGCGCGCAAACAAGCATGGTCGGGATGCCGCCCGTCTGCATCTGCCCGGGGCCGTCCGACAGCATCGCGGGCGATTGGCCATGAGGGTACACGGCCTTGGTGTCGTATGACCTGCTCGGCACAGGGCCTATCCCGGAGCCGCCATCCACCCGTGGAGAAGGCTCGCATAACGCCGGGAGTCGCCGAGCTGCGAAGGACGAATGATACAATATAACATATATAGCAAAAACAACTACTTGCCGAATTTTCACGCGTGAACACCGCGGGCGACGCCGGCCCTCCCGCCCCGTCACGCGGGCCCGCCCCACCTCGCTGCGGCTCTCCCGCCCGGCGGCGCGCCTCCGTGCGGGCCTTGACCTCGCCGCGTTCCGGGGCGACTTGGCCGGGCAGGGACCACCGGGGCCGAGCGATGACCGAAGCCAGGACGCAAGCCATGCCGCGGGCAGGGATCGGGCGCGCGGCGGAGGGTCTCGCGGTCTTCGTCGCGGCCCCGCTCGCCATGGCCTTCGCCCTGCCGCCGGCGGCGCTCTTCCCCGCGCTCTTCGCCATGACCGCGGTGGGCGCGATCCTGCTGGCGCGGACCCCGGGCTTCGCGTGGCGGAGCCTCGTGCGCGGGCCCGTCCCCTGGGGAAGTGCGGCGCTCGTCGGCCTCGCCGCCGCCATCGCCTGCGGGGCGCTGGTCTGGGCGCTCGTCCCCGCCGAGGCGCTGGCGCTGCCCCGGCGCGCCCCCGTGCTGTGGCTCGCCATCCTCGTCCTCTATCCCCTCCTGTCGGCGCTGCCGCAGGAGCTCCTGTTCCGGCCGCTGTTCTTCCGCCGCTACGGCGCGCTCTTCCCCTCGACCGCGGCGGCCGTGGCCGCGAACGCGCTCGCCTTCGGCTTCGCCCACCTGATGTTCTGGAACTGGCTGGCGGTGGGCCTCTCGGCCGTCGGCGGCTTGATCTTCGCGCTCGGCTACCTCCGCCACGGCTTCCCGACCGCCGTCGCCCTCCACGCCGTCTGCGGGGGCGTGGTGTTCACCAGCGGGCTCGGGCGGTTCTTCTATCACGGCGCGGTGGGCGGATGAGCTTCGTCGAGCTCGACCACGGCCCCGACGGCGCGCCGGCACGCTTCGAGGCCCCGTCGGCCGTGCTGCGCGCCGACGCGCCGGACGAGGCGGCCGACGTCCTCGCCGCGCTCGAGGCGGCGCTCGCGGCGGGGCGCTGGGTGGCGGGCTACGCGTCCTACGAGCTCGGCTACGTGCTCGAGCCGCATCTCCTGCCGCTGCTGCCGCCGCGCCGGCGCACGCCGCTCCTCGAGCTCGGGGTGTTCGACGGCCCGCCGGTCCCGGCGCGCCCGGCGGCGCCCGGCGGGCGGCTCGGCCTGCTGGCGCCCGACTGGGACTTCGCCGCCTACCGCGCCGCCTTCGACCGGGCGAAGGCCTGGATCGAGGCGGGCGACGTCTATCAGGTCAACCTGACCATGCAGCTCCGCGGCCGCTGGTCCGGCGCGCCCGAGGCGATCGCCGCGGCGCTCGCCGCCCGCCAGCCGGTGGGCCATGGCGGGCTGGTGTCGCTGCCCGGCGCCACGCTGGTCTGCCGCTCGCCGGAGCTCTTCTTCGCCCTCGACGGCCGCGGCGGCGTGCTGAACCGCCCGATGAAGGGCACCGCGCCGCGCGACCCCGACCCGGCGCGCGACGCCCGCCTGCGCGACGGCCTCGCCGCCGACCCGAAGAACCGCGCCGAGAACCTGATGATCGTCGACCTGATGCGCAACGACGTCGCCCGCGTCGCCGTCGCGGGATCGGTCGAGGCCGTGCGGCTCTTCACGGTCGAGAGCTACGCCACGGTCCACCAGATGGTGTCGGAGGTGCGCGGCCGCCTCCTGCCCGGGGTGGGTCCCGCAGGGGTGCTGCGTGCGCTCTTCCCCTGCGGCTCGATCACCGGCGCGCCGAAGATCCGGGCGATGGAGATCATCCGCGCGCTGGAGCCCGCGCCCCGCGGCGCCTATTGCGGCGCGATCGGCTGGGCCGCGCCCGACGGCCGCGCCGACTTTTCCGTAGCGATCCGGACCCTGACCCTGCACCCCGACGGCGAGGCGACGCTCGGGGTAGGCGGCGGCGTGGTGGCGGACTCGACGGCGAGGTCGGAGTATCGGGAGGCCCTGTGGAAAGCCCGCTTCGCCGCCCCGGCATGAGCCCCGGCGCGCCGCCGCTGCGGACCCCGGCGCGCCGCCGGGCCGGATCGGGCGTCGCCCCGCCGGGCCCTCGCGGTTGCTCCATCCCGGCCGAACCGCGCGCCCGACCGCGCGCCCGGATGCCGGCGCGTGGCCGGGTCGGCCGGGGCGTCGCCCCGCCGGGCCCTCGCGCTTGCTCCTTCGCGGCGGTCGATGGCATGGCGACAGGATTGGAGGATCGGAGGAACCGTTGGCGGCTGTGCTCCACCACCCCGGCGTGAGGCTGGTCGAGACCTTGCGCTGGACCCCCGGCGCCGGCTTCTCCCGCCTCGACGCCCATCTCGCCCGCCTCGCCCGCGGCGCCGCCGCCCTCGGCGTGGCGCTCCGCCCCGGCGCGATCGACGCGGCCCTCGCCGAGGTCGGCGCGGGGGAGGGGAGGGAGCTGCGCGTGCGGCTCCTCGTCGACCTGTCCGGCGCCGCGACGGTCGAGACCGCCCCCGCGCCGCCCCCGGCCGCGCCGTGGCGCGTCATCCTCGCCGCGGAGCGGCTCCGCTCCGACGATCCCTGGCTCGCGATCAAGACCACCCGCCGCCCCGCCCACGACGCGGCCCGCGCGGCCCTCGCCGGGGGCGCCGACGAGGCGATCCTCCTCAACGAGCGCGGCGAGGTCTGCGACGGCACGATCACCACGGTCTTCCTCGACCGCGGCGCCGGCCTCCTGACCCCTCCGCTCGCCTGCGGCTGCCTGCCCGGCGTCCTGCGCGCCGAGCTCCTCGCCGCCGGCACGGCGCGCGAGGCGACCCTGCGCCCGCCGGACCTCGCCCACGGCCGCCTCCTCGTCGGCAACGCGCTCCGCGGCCTCATCCCCGCCCGCCTCGCGGAGGCCTAAATAGAAACTGGAGCTGTTGAGAGGGAGCAGACGAAGCCGAGGCGTTCGATCTGTCGAGCGAGCGCCTTGGCCCGGATCATGGGCTTGTCGTTGTGGAAGTGGTCCGGTCCGAGGTTTGCATAGGCGGCGCCGTCGTTCAGCATGTGATAGATCGTGGTCAGGATCGACGCGGCGACGGCGCAGATTGCCTTGCGCGCACCGCGACGTCCGCGAAGCCGCTGGAACTGGGCATTGAAGTCGCCCTGCTTCTTGCGCGCCGCCGCCCAAGCAGCCTGAACGAGCGCGGTCTTCAGCCAGGGGGCGCCTTTCTTCAGTCGGGTGGAGCGGCGCTTTCCGGCGCTCTCGTCGTTGCGCGGGCAGAGGCCGGCCCAGGAGATCAGGTGGCCGGCGGTGGGGAAGCGGCTCATGTCGAGGCCTATTTCGGAGAGGACGACCTCCGCTGTGAGCTCAGCGACGCCGGGGATGGTGACGAGGAGCGCGACCGCCTCGCGGAAAGGGCCGAGGTCACGGTCCACCTCCGCGTCGATGGCGGCGACGGCGGCGGCGAGCGCGTCGGTCTGGCCGAGGTGCAGGCCGAGGAGGAAGCGGTGGTGCGGGCCGGGCCTGCCAGTCAGGGCGGCGCGGATCGATTCCGGGCTCGCCTTCACCCGCGGCCCGACGAGCGCGCGCAGCCGGTCCGGATCGGTCTCGCCGGCGGCGAGCGCGTCGAGGACGGTGCGCCCCGACTGGCCCATGATGTCGGTGACGACCGAGGCGAGCTTGAGGTTGGCGTCCGCGAGGGTCTTCTGGATGCGCTGGACGTGGGAGGCCTGCTCGCGGACGAGTTGCTGAGCTGGGTGCGCAGGAGGTCGCGCATCGCGCGGGTGCCCTCGTCGGGCACGAAGCTCGGGCGGATCAGGCCGTGGGCGAGCAGGTCGGAGAGCCAGACCGCGTCGGCGACGTCGGTCTTGCGCCCGGGCACGTTCTTCACGTGCGCCGCGTTGGCAAGGACCAGGGTGCGGCCTTCCTCGACGAGCACCTGCCAGACGGGTCGCCAGTAGATGCCGGTCGCCTCCATGGCGATGGCCGGGCAGTCGTGACGCTCCAGCCAGTCCGAGAGCGCGAGGAGCCCCGGCGTCGTGGTCGCGAAGGTCTCGACCTCGCGCCGGACCGACCCGTCGCCCTCGACCAGCCGCACCGCCGCGACGACGGTGTCCTTGTGCACGTCCAGGCCGGCGCAGCGGGGATGCAGAACCTCCATATCGGTCTCCTCCGAGGTCGCGCCGTCGGCGCAGGCTCCCGAGAAGGTAAAGTCTGAATGGCGCGTTCCGGGCCGGCGGGCTGCCGGCCGTGACGCAAGCGAGGGTGTTTCGGGGAGCCCGGGTCCAACTGACATGCGGGCTCGATCACACCAAGGACAGGCCCGACCTCTCCGCCGACGGCGACGCCATCATGCCACAGGTTTCGTGCCTCAGGGTCGGCAGCGTCGGTGCCAACTGATATGATGCCGGACGCCGCTCCGTTGGCCTCTCGGCAGAATTCACGACGGGAGTTGCAGCCGCCGCCGAGGTTGCCTAAAGGGGGGCAGCGGAGAGATGCCGGAGTGGTCGATCGGGGCGGTCTCGAAAACCGTTGTGGGGGTGACCCCACCCAGGGTTCGAATCCCTGTCTCTCCGCCACTTAACCTAGCGAAAGCGTTCTCCCAATCCGGCTGCGGCCGGATTTTTCCGTTATTTTCGGGGGTTATACGGGTGGGGCTGAGCACCGGCCCCCGCGCCGGGAGGTCCGGAAGCGGTCTCTCAGGGCCGATATTCTCCGGACCTGATGACTGCGCGGATTTGGTGTGGAGCCTGTAAGATATTGTAATTTATGCAATTTTTCTCCCTGCCGTTCACCCATCCGATCTCAGGCCCATTCGCCTCGTTCGCCACCGACGTCGAACCGATTGTCAACGGGCCTCCCTGTGCGCTCTAGGTATCGGTATGTGCTCTCGGCGGCTGCGACAGCAATTGACCTATCCCGCAACTACTCCTCTATGTCGTCGTCGTGCTCGGCACCGTCGTCCCGGACAGTCGACGCGAATACACTTGGCGCCGCACTAGCTGGGGCGAACAGGACCGGCCACCAGAAAGGCGTCCCGCGCCATCCGTCTTCCTCCCGCCCATCCTGCTGCGAAAGCACGAGAATGGGTTGGTGGCCGACAATCCCTCGAACAGCGGCGCGATCTTGCATCGTGTGCGGGGCGTCCGAGAAACGGCCTCCGGCTCTCTGCCTACTCAACCGTCGCCCAGTGCCACCTAGTATTAGACATTCACCCTTCTCGGCAGGCGGTGGCGCGATGGTCGAAAAGTACTGGATCGCGGCACGACATGCCTCCCAATCAAAATTATACCCTGGCTCGAAATTGAAGCAGCCCTGTATCAGCGTGATAATATCAATCGCAGTTTCGGTTTTGATTGTGACGATCTCACCCGCATCCAACTTCTGATGCGGAATGATCTTTTCAAGCTTATGCATGATCGGTGCCAAGGTGGACCTGGCCTTAGTCTGAAAGCCAACCGGCAAGTGGGCACCGCCCGGCCGGAGGGCGACTATATCCGACACCAGAATCTTGTTCGGGGCGCAGGGAATTACCCGGTTGGCCTGATCCTTTACCACGAAAGCTACGCCCCGATCATGCGCCCCCGTCTCAAAGGCGTGGCGAAGGGCAGAATCGAACTGGTGAATCGAGCGCAGGGCCTGGAAGTTGTGGCCCGTGGTGTAGAAGCGGGTCACGGCGAGGTCTTCACGGGGACGGGCGCCGTACATGCGGGCATGCTGCAAGACAGTGTCCTGCTGCATCCGTTTCGGCGATCGGCCATAGTAGAAGCCGATCAGGTGAGGAACTGTGATGCCGCGATCCAGAATCTGACCGCCGATGAACACGTTGCACGGTGTGCGGAGTTTAAGCTCGGCGTTATCGTCCAGAAGCTTCTGGACATCATTGTCCGAGTTTACCTTTTCGGTCGCCACAGCTCCCTTCTTGAAAAAATTCTGAACTTCGCTCAGAATCGTCTTGCGATCGGGCATCGTCAGGCCGCCAGCCTCGACCGAGCGCGCCAGGTCGTCTATGGCTTTGTTCACTAAATCCGCGAAAACCGGCAGCGCCTTGTCGATGGCCTCTTGAAGAGCCTCGATCAGCTCACCGACGACGGTATGCTGCCAGGCATGAGAGGTTCGCGATGTTTCGACATGAACGATCATCGCATAGCGATCCGGACGTTTCCCGGCAACTTTCTGTTGGTGTCGTCGGATCGCTGTCGCAGTTACGAAGGTGATTAGGGCGTGGCGAATGCCTGCAATGTTGGCATGCGTTAGGATCTGATCCTTCCTGACCCGACGTCGATCCTCTTTCCGCAGAGCCAGCAGTTCGTTGTCTGCGACCGGATGCCAAAGGTAGTACTCCGGCTCGTCCTCGGTGTGCTCACCAAAGTAATGGTCGCCCCCAACGTAACCGCCGTGGATCGGGACGAGTTTGGTGAAGGCTGGAC
>NZ_JAGOMQ010000095.1 GCF_017993425.1 Amaricoccus sp. | reverse complement strand
CCGCCTCGCACGAGCTCAAGACCCTCGCCATCGCCCAGAAGGGCGCCGCCGCCGTCGCCGTCGTCACCACCGACGTCGGCCGCGGCCTCGCCTTCGTCATCGACCCCGGCGGCTACCTCATCACCAACCGCCACGTCGTCGAGGACGCCGACTACATCGAGAGCCTCACCTTCCCCGCGCTCCAGCCGGCCCGCAGCTTCGCCGCCGTGCGCATCGTCTACATCGACCCGCTCCGCGACCTCGCCCTCCTCAAGGTCGACAGCGACGAGCCCCTCCCCTACCTCTCCCTCGCCACCGACCACCCGACACCGATCGCCGACTACCTCCACTTTCAGGACCCCGTGCTCCTGCTCGCCCGCGTCGCCGAGGACGGCAGCGGCGGCAAGCAAGACGCCACCAAGCCCGGCTTCATCGCCCGCAGCGGCAAGGTCCAGGAGCTCGCCGTCTACAACAAGGCCGTCGGCCCCGGCGCCTTCTTCGGCCTCTCGCAGGAGGTCAAGCGCGGCATGAGCGGCGGCCCGGTGCTCGACCGCTTCGGCCGCGCCGTCGGCGTGGTCTCGTGGACCTGGAAGCACCGCGTCGGCGGCTACGCGATCCCCATCGCCGAGGCCGCCCAGATGCTCGCCGACCGCCCCGCCATGACCACCGCCGCCCAGCAGGCCCACCGCGCCGAGAGCCGCGCCCGCGGCTTCGTCGCCGCCGTCCACACCGGCCAGCTCGAGGCCGCCCGGCGCATGCTCTCCCCCACCCACGCCCGCAAGGTCCGCTCCTACACCATGCGCACCATCGCCGAGCAGCTGCCCGGCGAGGGCCGCCTCCCGGTCCAGCAGTTCGTCGCCGCCCTCGAGGACCTCGTCGAGTCGCAGCCCGCCGGCGCCGACAACCTGCCCTTCTCCGCCGTCCAGGAGGTCGTCATCCGCACCGGCAGCCCCGGCTTCATGCAGGCCCTCGGCGTCGACGGCCTGCTCTCCCGGGAGCAGGTCATCAGCTTCTTCTTCGAGTTCTCCCAGGCCTACGTCAGCGCCCGCTTCTACGCCGACATGTCCGCCGACGCGGCGATGGACCTCGCCCTGTCCCGCCTGCAGACCGTCGACGCCTCGCGCACCTTCGCCTTCGCCGACATCGCCGAGCGCCTCACCACCGGCGACGACATCCAGATCGAGAACATCGACGTGCTCCCCGGCGCCTACGCCCCGCAGGCCGTGGTCCGCCTGCGCGTCGCCCACAAGCCGACCGTCGCCGCCCCCCGGCCCGCCGCCCAGACCCTCATCCTCCAGCTGCGCCTCGAGTGGGGCGACTGGTACGTCGCCGAGCTCCAGACCGTCGGCCTCACCGGCTGAGGCCCGCTTATTGACCTGTCCCCGGGGCCTGTCCCCGGGGCCCTGTCCCCGGGGCCCTGTCCTCAGAGCCCTGTCCTCAAGGCCAGCCCGGTCTCAGGGCCGGCGATCGGCCAGCACCGCCTCGGCCTGCGGCGCCTCGCTCTCGACGTCATTGATCGTCCGCCGGTCCTCGCCGAGCTCCTGGCCCTTGCGCACGCGCACCACGCTGCCCGGCTCGCCCGCGTGCTCGTAGCTCGACACCCACCCCGGCGGCACCGCCGGCGTCGTCACGCTGTACACGTAGCGCGCGTCCTTCGGGGCCAGGTTCACGCAGCCGTGGCTCTTGCGGTGGCCGAAGCCATCGTGCCAGTACGCCCCGTGCAGCGCGAAGCGGCGGTAGAAGTACTGCACCCACGGCACCGCCTCCACGTGGTACGGCGACTCGTCGGCGTCCTCCGGCCGGTTGCGCATCGCCCCCAGCGCCAGCTTGTTGCGGATCCGGTACACCCCCTTCGGCGTCGAGGTGTTCGGCTTGGCCCCCGTCCCGCTCGAGATCAGCGTCACGAAGATCGGCGCCTGCCCGACCATCACCGCCAGCATCTGCTGCTGCAGGTCGACGTCGATCCACGTCTCGCCCGCCGCCACGTCGCTGAGCTCCGGCCCGGCCTCGAACCACCGCACCTTGCTGGCCTCGATGTAGCCCGGCGTCCCGGCCCCGAGC
Source organism: Amaricoccus sp. (assembly GCF_017993425.1). GTDB lineage: Bacteria > Pseudomonadota > Alphaproteobacteria > Rhodobacterales > Rhodobacteraceae > Amaricoccus. The sequence continues at coordinate 1,002 of NZ_JAGOMQ010000095.1, read as the reverse complement.
GCGTCGGGGATCGTGATCCAGCGCGAGCCGCCGCCGCTGCGCAGCTCCGGCAGCACCTCGACGGTCGCGTGGAACTCGAGCTGCTTCACCGTCGGCGCCTTCAGCTTCGGCTCCGCCCGCAGCAGCGCCTCGTGCGAGACGATCCACCCGGCGCGCCGCCCCTCCGCCACCGGCGACTCCGCCAGCATCCGCCCGGCGAACTCGCTCGGCTTCTCCGGCTTCATGTCCTTCGCCGGCACGACCTGCTCGTCCGCGTCCTCGTAGACCTTGCCGAAGCCGCCCAGCGGCCGCAGGTCGACGAACGCGTACTGCCGGTTCGGCTCGAGGTAGTCGCTCGGCTCGCGCCCGTTCATCAGCGCGTAGCGGGTCCGATAGCGCGGCACCTCGGCCAGCAGCTTGCCCTTCCGGTCGGCCCGCGGCTTGGCGTAGATGTACGGCACCACCAGCCCCTCCGGCACCACCGGCAGCACCTGCGGCGCCGCCTCGCTGACCGTCGCCGCCTTGAGACAGATGTAGCCGTCGCCCTCGCGCCCGCCGGCCCGCGCCCACCCCTCGCCCGAGCAACCTGTCCCTTCGGCCATCCCGTAGATCGCGAAGGGCGTGTCGGCGTCGATGCGCCCGCGCATGTCGCTGCCGTAGCGCGGCGCCGAGTACACGATCGTGGTCCGCGGCGACACCCGCACGCCGCTCGGCACCGGCGCGGGCTCGACCGCCGCCGCGACCTCCACCGCCGCCGCCTCGAGGCTGACCTCGGCGGCCTTGGCCGCGCCGGCCTCGCCCGGGCTGACCGGGCTCACCGACGTCGCCACCGGCGCTTTCTCATCCGCCGTCACCTCCGGGGCGCGCTCCGGTCCGTCCGCGGCCGGCTCCGGCCCGCCGTCGCACGCCCACAGCAGCAACGCGGTGGCCGACACGGGCACCAGCAGGCCGAACAGGGCGGCGGACACGGGCGAGGGGCGGCGCTTCTTCACGACGGGGGACATGGCGGGAGCAGGCATGGCG
>NZ_JAGOMQ010000005.1 GCF_017993425.1 Amaricoccus sp. | reverse complement strand
CTCCTCCACCCCCGCGTGCTCAGTCCCGCCCGCCATGCCCAGCCTCCGCTCTTGTGCATGGCAGACTAAACGCTTCGATTCCCGAGAGGAATCCCCTCCCGCGGAATCAATCATGCGGATTCGGTATGACCGAGGCGCTGACGCTGAAGGGCGGCTGGTCCACCGGCTTCAAGTCGCCGACGCTCCTCGAGATGACGCCCGCCTGGATGCAGATCTCCTGCGGCGGCGGCTGCTACCTGGTCGGCAACGAGGATCTGGACCCCGAGGACAGCGACAGCTTCGAGGTCGGCCTGCGCTACGAGCAGGGGCCGCTCAGCGGCAACATCACCGCCTTCCGCAACGACATCGACGACATGATCCAGTTCCCGCCGGCGCGCACCAACGACATCGCGCTGGCGCCGACCTACGACAACTTCGTCGGCTTCAACGCGGACGGCCTGCCGATGTTCGCCTACCAGAACATCGAGAGCGCCCGCACCCAGGGCGTGGAGATCGCCGCCTCGTACGAGATCAACGACGACTGGACCGTGGGGGCGAACTACACCTACCTCGACGCCAAGAACACCACCGACGGGCTGGACGCGCCGCTCGCCTACCAGCCGGAGCACAGCGCCAACCTGGCGATCGACTGGCGGGCGACCGAGAAGCTGAACCTCAACCTCACGGTCTCCTACAGCGGCTCGCAATACACCTACGTGCCCACCAACGGCGACATGGAATTCGCCCACAAGGTCAAGGCCTACACCACCGCCGACATCCTCGCGAGCTACCAGATCAACGACAACTTCAGCGCCCGGCTCGGCGTGCTGAACCTCGCCAACGAGGAGATCACCCGCGAGGTCTCGGACGACTTCAACGTCGAGGGCCGGCGCTACTACGCCTCGCTCACCGGGCGGTTCTGAGGCTCGGCGACACGACCACGCGCGCGGCCCGCGCCGCGCGTTAACCTCTCTTGCCGTCCGGTGAACAGCGGTGAAAAAATACAATAATTTCAATTTGCTGACCCCATCTAACACACGTGTTAGACGGGCCGCCCGGCTCACCGGGAGGTCCCTGGCGCCGAAGCTCGCCGCGCTGCTGCTCACAGCCCTGCCCCTCGCCGCGCCCGTCGCGGCGCGGGCCGCCGAGCCCGAGCCGGTCGGCGCGGCCGCCGCGGTGACCGTGCCGGGCGCGGAGGTCTTCGACATGACCTCCGTCGCCTCCGGCCGGCGCTACCGCATCTTCCTCTCCCTGCCGAGCCTGCCGCCCCCTCCGGGCGGCTACCCGGCGCTCTACTACCTCGACGGCAACGCCACCTTCCTGACCGCCGCCGAGGCGGTGCGGCTCCAGACCCGCCCGCCCAAGGGCTTCGGCCCGGCGGCGACGGTCGGCGTCGGCTACGCGACCGACCAGCCCTTCGAGACCACGCTGCGCTATTTCGACTACACCACCCCCGCCGATCCCGCGACGCTCAGGCCCCGCGGCAACGGCGAGCCCTACCCCGAGGTCGGCGGCGCCGACGTCTTCCTCGCCTTCCTGGAGGACGAGCTTTTTCCAGAGATCGCCCGGCGCGTCCCGGTCGATCCCGGGCGACGCACCCTGACCGGCCATTCGCTGGGCGGGCTCCTCACGCTGCACGCCTTCCTGACCCGTCCGGACCTCTTCGCGACCTACGTCGCCGGCAGCCCGTCGATCTGGTGGAACGACGGCGAGATCCTCGGCCGCGCCGCTTCCTTCGCCGCCGATCCCCCCGACCTCTCGGGACGGCGGCTCTTCATCGGCGTGGGCGGGGACGAGCTCGACCACATGGTCGCCGAGGCGGGCCAGATGGCCGCTGCCCTCGCGCCGCTCGAGGCCGCGGGCCTCGCCCTCTCCACCCAGGTCTTCGCCGGCGAGGAGCACATCACCGTGCTCCCCGCCCTGATCAGCCGCAGCGTCGGGGTCTCGCTTGCCCCCGACGCCAACCAGGAGACGCCACGATGACGTTCCGCTTCGCGCTTGCGCTCGCGCTCACCGCCTTCTCGCCGGCCTTCGCCGATACCGTCGCCATCGCCACCGCCCGCGGCCCGGCCGAGCTCGAGCGCGCCCCGGAGCGGGTGGTGGTCTTCGACATGGCGGCGCTCGACACGCTGGACGCGCTCGGGGTCGCGCCCGTCGGCGCGCCGGAAAAGCTCTACGTCTCCTATCTCGACCATGTGCGCGCGGCGCCGGTCGGAACCCTCTTCGAGCCGGACCTCGAGGCGGTCGCCGCGCTCGACCCCGACCTGATCGTGGTCGGCGCCCGCTCCGCCGCGCAATACGACGCGCTGGCGCAGATCGCGCCGGTCATCGACATGAGCGTCGGCGACGACACGCTGCTCGCCGACGCCCGCGCCCGCATCGAGGCCTATGGCGCGCTCTTCGGCCGCGAGGCGCAGGCGGCCGAGCTGGCCGCCTCGCTCGACGCGGAGATCGCCGCCGCCCGCGAAGCGGTCGCGGGCCACGGCGACGCGCTGGTCCTGATGACCAACGGGCCGAAGATCTCGGTCTACGGCCCCGGCTCGCGGTTCGGCTGGGTCCACGCCGCGCTCGACCTCCCCGCCGCCGTGCCGGACATGACCGCCGCGACCCATGGCGAGGCGGTGTCCTTCGAGTTCGTCCAGCAGGCCGATCCCGACTGGCTGCTGGTCATCGACCGCTCCGCCGCGATCGGCGAGTCCGCCGACGCGGCTCGCGCCACGCTCGACAACCCGCTGATCGCCGACACCACGGCGTGGAAGCAGGGCCAGGTCGTCTATCTCGACGCCGCGCCGATCTACGTCGCCGGCGGCGGCGTCCGCTCGATCGCCGGGACGCTGGCGGATCTCTCGGCCGCCTTCGCGCGATGACCAACGCCGGCCGGGGGCGGCTCACCATCGCCGCGCTCGGCCTGCTCTGCCTCGCGAGCCTCGCCGTCGGGGTCGGGGACATGCGCCTCGGCGCCCTCGGCCAGGATCCGCGGAGCGACCTCCTGTTCTTCGCGAGCCGGGCGCCGCGCACCATCGCGGTGATGCTGACCGGCGCCTCGATGGCGGTGGCCGGGCTCGTCATGCAGGTGATCGCCCGCAACCGCTTCGTCGAGCCCACCACCGCGGGCGCCGGCGAGAGCGCGGCGCTGGGCCTGCTCCTCGCCACGCTGTTCCTGCCCGCGGCGTCGCTCCCCGCCCGCATGGCGGTGGCGACCGGCATGGCGCTGGCCGGGACCGCGCTCTTCCTCGCCGTCGCGCGCCGCCTGCCGCCCGCCCAGCCGCTGCTCGTGCCGCTGGTCGGGCTCGTCTATGGCGGGATCATCGGCGCGGTCGTGACCTTCATCGGCTACGAGACCGACCTGCTCCAGTACATCGCCGTCTGGGTCAACGGCGAGTTCTCCGGCGTGCTGCGCGGCCGCTACGAGCTGCTCTGGCTCGGCGGCGCGCTGGCCGCGCTCGCCTACGCCTTCGCCGATCGCCTGACCATCGCCAGCCTCGGCCGCGAGGCGAGCCTCGGGCTCGGCCTCAACTATCGCGCCATGGAGGCGCTGGGCCTCGGCGTGGTCGCCATGACGACCGCGGCGGTGGTGGCGACGGTGGGCATGGTGCCCTTCCTCGGGCTGGTGGTGCCCAACCTCGTCAGCCGGGTCATGGGCGACAACCTGCGCCTCAGCCTGCCTTACGTGGCGGCGGTCGGCGCCGGGCTGACGCTCGCCTGCGACCTGATCGGGCGGATCGTCCGCTATCCCTACGAGATCCCCGTCGGCACGGTCCTCGGCGTCGTCGGCGCGGCGCTGTTCCTGTGGCTGCTGCTCGGGAGGGAGCGGCGTGCCTGAGCGCCGGCTCCTCCTCCTCGGCGCGCTCCTCGTCGTCGCCGGCGTCGCCTTCATGACCCTCGGCGCGAAGGGCAGCTGGTCGTTCCTGCTGCCCCTGCGCGGCGCCCGCCTCGCGGCGCTGGCGCTCGTCGGCGCGGCCGTCGGGGTGGCGACCGTGCTCTTCCAGACCGCGAGCGGCAACCGCATCCTCACGCCCTCGATCATGGGCCTCGACGCCCTCTACCTGCTGATCCAGTCGGCGCTGGTCTTCGCCCTCGGCGGGATCGGCTACGCCGCGCTCGATCCGCGGCTGAAGTTCCTCGCCGAGACGGCGGGGATGATGGCGGCCGCCGGGCTCCTCTTCGCCGGGCTGCTCGGGCGCGGCCGCAGCGACCTGCACCGGATGCTGCTCGTCGGCGTGATCTTCGGGGTGCTGTTCCGCAGCCTGTCGAACCTCGTCCAGCGCCTGATCGACCCGAACGAGTTCGCCGTGCTCCAGGGCGCCTCCTTCGCCCGGTTCAACGCCGTGGACGGCGAGCTGCTCGCGGCGAGCGTCGCGCTCTCGGCCATCGCCTTCGCGCTGGCCTGGGTCTGGCGGCGCGAGCTCGACGTGGCGGCGCTGGGGCGCGAGGCGGCCGTCACGCTCGGGGTCGAGCACGAGCGGCTGATCCGCCGCACGCTGCTCCTCGTCGCGCTGCTGGTCTCGGCCTCCACCGCGCTGGTCGGGCCGGTCGCCTTCCTCGGCCTCCTGATCGCGAGCCTCGCCTACCTGGTGATCGGGGCGCCGCGCCATGCGCTGATCCTGCCGGCGGCGGCGCTGATCGGCGCGCTGACGCTGGTCGCCGGCCAGACCGTGTTCGAGCGGCTGCTCGGCCTCGCCGGGACGCTGAGCGTCGTCGTGGAGTTCGCGGGCGGGCTGCTCTTCCTGTTCCTCCTGCTGCGAAAGCGCGCCGCATGATCGAGATCGAGGGCGTCAGCCATGCCATCGGCCGCCGGCCCATCCTGCGGGACGTGACGCTCGCCATCCCGCGCGGCGGGGTGACGGCGCTGATCGGGCCGAACGGCGCCGGCAAGTCGACGCTCCTGTCGCTGATCGCGCGGCTGATCCCCCTGCGGACGGGGCGCATCACCGTCGACGGCCTCGACGTGACGCGCACGCCCTCGCGCGATCTGGCGCTGAAGCTCGCGGCCCTGCGCCAGGACACCAGCATCGCCACGCGGCTGACGGTGCGCGACCTCGTGGGCTTCGGCCGCTATCCCCGCAGCCGCGGCCGACCCGGCCCGGCGGACGCGGCCGCGGTGGCCGAGGCGCTGGCGCGGTTCGAGCTCGACAGCCTCGCCGGCCGCTTCCTCGACGAGCTCTCGGGCGGCCAGCGGCAGCGGGCGCTGGTCGCCATGACCTTCGCGCAGGAGACCGACTACATCCTGCTCGACGAGCCCTTGAACAATCTCGACATGGTCTTCGCCCGCAGCCTGATGCGCCGGCTGCGCGACCTCGCCGACGACCACGGCCGGACGATCGTGGTGGTGGTCCACGAGATCAACTACGCCGCCGCCTGGGCCGACCGCATCGTCGCGCTGCGCGAGGGCCGGGTGGTCGGCATCGGCCCGCCCGACGAGATGATCGCCCCGGGCCCCCTCCGCGCCGCCTTCGGCGCGGACATCGAGGTGGCCGAGGTCGCCGGCCGGCGGGTGGCCCTGCATCACTGAAGCCGCCCGGCCCGAGCCCGATGACTCGCATAGCTCGGGCGGTCGGCCGCCGGCGTCGCGGCTCGGCCCTGCGCCAACCTTTATTCCGGATTTGATTCAATGGCTTGATCCTGTCGCACTGTGCGACATCTTCCTGGCGGGGCCGCCTTGCCAAAGGCGGCCCCGCCAGGATGGCTCCGTCAGCCCCCCGCCGACGCCTGATGGCGCAGGGCGAACTGCCAGCCGAGCTCCGCCAGCGGCGTGGCCTTCTCTCCGGTCTCCACGGCGTCGGGGGCGGCGGCGTTGCCCTCGCGGGCGCGCCGCGCGATGCCCTGCAGGATCGCCGCGAGCCGGTAGAGGTTGTAGGCGAGGTAGAAGTCCCAGTGCTCGATCCGCCCCGCTCCTGTCGCGCCGGCGTACCAGCCGACGTAGGTCGCCTCGTCGGGGATGCCGAGGGCGGCGAGGTCGAGGCCGCCGATGCCGCGCCAGACGCCCGCCGGGATGTGCCAGGAGAGGCAGTTGTAGGAGAGGTCGGCGAGCGGGTGGCCCAGCGTCGAGAGCTCCCAGTCGAGAAGGCCGATCGCCCGCGGCTCGGTCGGGTGGAAGACGAGGTTGTCGAGGCGGTAGTCGCCGTGGACGAGCGCGGTCGCGTCGCCGGGCGGGACGTGCTCCGGCAGCCAGTCGGCGAGGGCGTCGAGCGCGGCGATGCGCGCCTCCCCCGGGCGATGGTCGCGGATCTGCCGGCCCCAGCGGTCGATCTGGCGGGCGAAGTAGTTGCCGGGGCGGCCGTAGTCGCCGAGGCCCACGGCCTCGGGATCCACCGCATGCAGGGCGGCGATCACCCGGTTCATCTCGCGGTAGACGGGCGCGCGATCCGCGCGCGGGACGCCGGGCAGCGACTGGTCCAGGAACACGCGGCCGTCGAGGAAGTCCATGACGTAGAACGGCGTGCCGACGATGCCGGCGTCCTCCTCGTAGAAATGGGCGACGGGGACCGGGACGTCGGTGTCGCGCAGGGCGACGATCACCCGGTACTCGCGGTCGATGGCGTGGGCCGACTTCAGGAGCTCGCCCGGCGGCCTCTTGCGCAGGACGAAGCGGCGCGGCCCGGCGTCGAGGCGGTAGGTCGGGTTCGACTGGCCGCCGGTCAGGCGCGTGACCGCGAGCGGCTCGGCCCCGATCATGCCGCGGTCGCGCAGGAGCGCGGCGAGGGGCGCAGGGTCGAGGTCGGCGCGGGGCGGGGTGAGCGTCCCGGTCATGACCAGCGCCAGAAATCGTCGCCTTCCTTCATCAGGAAGCGCGAGAGCACCATCTTGTGGACCTCCGAGGCGCCGTCGACGAGGCGGGCCTGCCGGGCGTAGCGGTAGATCCATTCGAGCGGGGTGTCCCTGGAGTAGCCGCGCGCGCCGTTCAGCTGGATCGCGAGGTCGACGGCCGCATGCAGCGTCTCGGAGACGACGACCTTGGCCATCGACACCTCCTTGCGCGCGAAGCTGCCCTGGTCGAGCGCCCAGGCGGCGCGCATGGTCAGCAGCCGGCCCATCTCGATCTGCATCGCCGCCTCGCCGAGCTTCGTCTGCACCGTCTCGCGGTCGATCAGGCGGATGCCGCCGGAGTCGCGCCGCTCCACGTAGTCGCGGGCGATGGCGAGCGCGCGCTTGGCGAGGCCGAGCCAGCGCATGCAATGGGTGAGCCGCGCGGTCCCGAGGCGGATCTGGGTGAGGCGCAGGCCGTCGCCGACCTCCATCAGCCGGTTCTCGTCCGGGATCTCGAGGCCGTCGAAGACGATCTCGCAATGGCCGCCGTGCTCCTCCGGGCCCATGATCGGGATGCGCCGCAGGATCTCCCATCCGGGCTGGTCCTTGTGGAAGAGGAAGGCCGAGAGGCCGCGGCGCGCGTCGTCGGAGGTGCGGGCGATTAGGATGAAATGCGCCGCGCCCTCGGCGCCGGTGATGAACCATTTCCGACCATGGACGCGCCAGGCGTCGCCGCGGCGCTCGGCCCGGGTCCGCATCATCGAGGGGTCGGACCCGGAGCCGGGGGCGGGCTCGGTCATCGCGAAGGCGGAGCGGACCTTTCCGTCGACGATGGGTTGCAGCCAGCGCGCCTTCTGGGCCTCGGTCGCGACCTTCTCCAGCACCATCATGTTGCCGTCGTCCGGCGCGCAGGCGTTGAAGCAGGCAGGGCCGAAGATCGAGTAGTTCATCTCCTCGTAGAGCGCGGCCATGCCCACGACCGGCAGGCCGAGGCCGCCGCGGGCGCGCGGCATCTGCGGCGCCCAGAGGCCGGCGGCGCGGACCTTGTCGCGGAGCGCGCGGAGTACGGCCTCGGAGATGTTCTCGTGGTCGTCGCGGGCGGCGGGGTCGGTCTCGACCGGCAGGATATGCTCGCGGACGAAGGCGCGGACCTTGAGGCGGGTCGCGTCGATCTCGGGGGAGAGGGCGAAGTCCATGGGTCGGGCCCTCAGGGGTGCCGGCGCGCGTCGAGCGCCGCGTGGAGGCGGGCGCGGGCGATTTGGCGCGCAGGGGGCGCCGTCACGCCGCCGCGGACGCCGGCGAGATCGCGCCAGGCCGCCCCGAAGGGTCGCCGCAACTCGGTGACGCGCATTGGCCTCCTCCCCGCAGATCTGCGCCCGGGCTTCGGGGGCGAGGATGACGGCGGCGCCGCGGGTTGTCGAGCCGCGGGCGCGAGGCGGCGGCCACCGCGCGGCTCCTCGCCCGGTGACCTGACACCGGGCAGCAAGGTGGCCGGGCAGGGCCAGCGGCGATCGCTTGCCTTTCCTGCGGGGCGCCTGCGCTCCAGGAACGCGACGTGGCGCTCTGCGGCCGACAACTGCCGCGGAGTTCCTGGATCTGGTCGCGTCGCAGGTCGAGCCCCGTGATCAGCGAGCCCTTGTGGCGGTTGCCCGGTGATCTGCGAGGGACCATCCCGGGGGGAGGGTCGGGGTCTCGCCGGCGGCGAAGGCGGCGACGAGGGCGGCGGCCTGCGGGGCGGTGGCGAGGCCGGTGCGGAAGCCGCCGGTGGCGACGAGGGTTCGCTCGCAGCCGGGCAGGCGGTTGAGGAGCGGGTCGGGCCGGGCGCCGCGGGGGCGGAGGCCGGCCCAGCGCTCGGCGACCGGGGCGGCGGCAAGGGCGGGGCAGAGCGCGCGGGCTCGGGCGAGGAGGGCGTCGAGGCGGGCGTCGGTGGTGTGGGGTGCCTCCCAGGCGGGCTCGGCGGTGGCGCCGACGGCGACGCCGTCGGGGCGGGGGACGATCCAGAGGTCGTCGGCGTGGAGGATCGGCGCGCCGGGCGGGGCGGCGGCGGCGAGGAGCGCGGCCTGGCCCTTGACGGCGGCGAGGGGGAGCCCGGGGGCGAGGCGGGCCGTGCCGGCGCCGGCGGCGAGCACGACGAGGCCGGCGGCGATGCGCTCGGCGCCGGAGCGGAGCGCGCCGTCCTCGACCGCGGTGACGGGCCAGCCGCGGCGGATGACCCCGCCGCGGGCGCGGAGCGCGGCGGCGAGGGCGGCGACGGCGGCGCGGGGGACGAGGCGGGCGGACAGGGTCTCGCGGACGAGGCCGGCGGGCGCGGCGGCGGGATCGAGCCAGCCGGGGAGGGCGTCGGCGGCGACGACCTCCCAGGTCGGGCGGGGATCCCCGGGCCCGCCCTGCCCGAGCGTGGGGTCGGACGACGGCAGAAGCCGGGCGGCGCCGAGGCCGGAAGCCGCGGCGGGGTCGCGGAGCGTGTCGGGCCGGGCGAGGTCGAGGGGCGCGGCGCCGCCGCGTGGCGCCTCCCGTGCGGCGTGTGCGGATGCCGACGCCGGTGCGGCGTGTGAGGAGGCCGCCGCCGGTGCGGCGAGGTCGGGTGGCGTCGCGGGCGCGGCGGGGTCGCCTCGCGTTCCGGGCCAGGTGGGCGCCTCCGGGGCGCGAGCGCCGTCGGCGGGGGACGGGCGCTCCCGGGCTGGCCAGTGGCGGGCGGCGGCGGCGCCGGCGGCTTCGGCGCGGGCGCGGGCGGCGGGGTCGCGGAGGGGCAGGGCGCGGCCGGTTGCGGCGTAGCCGGGATCGAGGCCGCCCTCCGCGGCGACGGCGGCCCAGAACGCGGGGGCGGCGGCGAGGGCGACGGCCTGCGCGGCCTTGCGGGCCGACCAGGGATGCGGGGCGTGGGGCGCGAGCGCGCCGACGAGGCCGCCGCTCGCCCCGGCCCCGGGCGCCGCAGCGTCGACGACCAGGACGGAGAGCCCGGCGCGGGCGCAGAGGAGTCCGGCGGCGAGGCCCCAGGCTCCGGCGCCGGCGACGAGCACGTCGGGGGATGCCGGGGCCTTTCGCATTCCGCGTGCCGTCCCTATGCTCCGCGCCTCATCGGAGAGGATAGAGCATGGACCGCCCGCCGGGGCAAATCGCGGGCGAGCCGCCGCGGGGCGCGCTGGCGGGGGACAATCCCCGGCTGGGTATCGCGCTGATGATCGTCACCTCGGCGATCTTCGCGGCGCAGGACGGCGTGTCGCGCCACCTCGCCGCGCATTACAGCGTGATGACCGTGGTCATGCTGCGCTTCTGGTTCCTCGCGGGCTTCGTCGTCGTCGTGGCGGCGGCGCGGGGCGGCGGGGTGATGCGGGTGGCGCGGACGCGCCAGCCGTGGCTCCAGGCGTTCCGGGGGGTGCTCCTCGTCTTCGAGATCTGCGTGACCGTGCTCTCCTTCGTCGTGCTCGGGCTGATCGAGACGCACGCGATCTTCGCGATCTATCCGCTGCTGGTCGCGGCGCTGGCCGGGCCGGTGCTCGGCGAGTACGTCGGCTGGCGGCGGGCGACGGCGATCGCGGTGGGGCTCGCCGGCGTGCTGGTGATCCTGCGGCCGGGGGTGCGGGTGTTCAGCGTCGAGGCGCTGATCCCGTTCGTCGCGGCGCTGATGTTCGCGCTCTACGGGCTCCTGACCCGGCTGGCGGCGCGGCAGGACAGCGCCGAGACCAGCTTCTTCTGGACGGGCGTCGTCGGGGCGGCGGCGATCACCTGCGTCGCGCCGTTCTGGTGGACGCCGATCCGCGGCGCGGCGGACATGGGCTGGATGGCGCTGCTCTGCGTGGGCGCGACGGCGGGGCATTTCCTGCTGATCAAGGCCTACGAGGTGGCGGAGGCCGGGGTGGTGCAGCCCTTCGCCTATTTCCAGCTGGTCTTCGTCGCGGTGATCGCGGTGACGCTCTTCGGCGAGCGTCTCGACCCCTGGACGATGGCCGGGGCCGGCCTGATCCTCGCGGCGGGGCTCTACACCCTCGGCCGGGAAGCCCGGACGGCCCGGCGGCGGTGACGGGGAGGCGCGCTCGAGGGATATGCGGGGGATCTGGTCGGAGTGAGAGGATTCGAACCTCCGACCCCCTGCTCCCGAAGCAGGTGCGCTACCAGGCTGCGCTACACTCCGAACCGGGCGCTCCATAACGCGGTTGCGGGGGCGGCGCAACCGCGGTTTCGGCGGGCTCAGTCGAAGACGAAGACGCGGGCGGGGTGGAAGGCGCCGGCGGCGACGCGGCCGAGGGCGACGGGGCGGGAAGCGGCGCTGGTCCAGGCTTCCGGCGCGTCGGGCGCGTCGACCGGGACCGCCATGCCGCGGGAAAGGGCCGCCGCGGCGGGGGCGTCGACGGGGATCTCCGGCAGGCCGGCGAGGCCGGCGGCGACGGGCAGGAGGCGGGCGTCGAGGTCGGGGCTGCGGGCGAGGCGCTCGAGCGTGGCGAGGTCGAGGGCGGCGGCGAGGTCGAAGGGGCCGGCGCGCAGGCGGCGCAGCCAGGCGACGTGGCCGAGGCAGCCGAGCGCCGCCCCGAGGTCGCGGGCGACGGCGCGGACGTAGCCGCCCTTGCCGCAGGTCATCTCCAGGACGGCGGTGTCGGTGTCGGGGATCTCGACGAGGTCGAGGCGGGCGACGTGGAGCGGACGGGGCGCGAGCTCGGGGGCCTCGCCGGCGCGGGCGAGCTCGTAGGCGCGGCGGCCGTCGACGTGGACGGCGGAGACGGCGGGCGGGATCTGGAGGATGTCGCCGGTGAAGGCGGGGAGCGCGGCGCGGATCGCGTCCGGCTCGGGGCGGAGGGGGCTCGTCGCGACGACGGCGCCTTCGGCGTCGTCGGTGGCGGTGGCGGCGCCCCAGCGCACGGCGAAGCGGTAGGTCTTGTCGCGGCCGGTCGCCCAGGCGGCGGTCTTGGTCGCCTCGCCGAGCGCGATGGCGAGGACGCCGGTGGCGGCGGGGTCGAGCGTGCCGGCGTGGCCGGCCTTGCGGGCGGCGAGCGCCCAGCGGGCCTTGGCGACCATGGCCGCGGAGGAGGGGCCGGCGGGCTTGTCGAGGACGAGCCAGCCGTGGACCGGCCGGCCGGACTGGCGGCGCGCCATGGGAAATGTCTCCGCCTAGGGCCGGGAGATCGCCGGGACGCGGCGCCGCGTCATGCCGAAGTGTTCGCCTGCCCGCGCTAACACGCGTGTTAGCCGGATCAACCTACTATAATCGCTCGGATATTCTGGTGTCATCAAGCCTTTGGTCACGAAGGTTGACGAGAGGTTCCGCACGGGGCTCAGTCCTCGGCGAGGTCGCGGCTGACGGCGGGCGAGCGCAGGAGGGCGCGGGTGCGGTCCATGCGGTCGAAGCTCTCGTCGGCGCGGAAGCTCAGCTCGGGCGAGAAGCGCAGGTCGATGCGGCCGGTGACGAGGCGGCGCAGCTCGGCGCGGTTGCGGTTCAGCGCGGCGACCACGCTCTCGGTGTCGACGCCGCCGAGGGGCAGCACGTAGGCGGTGGCCTGGCGCAGGTCGGGCGAGGCGCGGACCTCGGAGACGGTGATCGAGGCGCGGCCGAGGTCGGGGTCGTGGACGTCGCCGCGGGCGAGGATCTCGGAGAGCGCGCGCCGGATGACCTCGCCGACGCGAAGCTGGCGCTGCGACGGCGCGCCGCCGCCGGCGGGCGCGCCCGGATTGCGGTTCCTGGACATCGGATTGACATCCACCCCCGCTCCCTCGAAGTCAAGGTCGGCCCGGAACGGGGAGGCAGGGATGACGGAGACGGTCGGGATCGCGGTGCTCGGGGCCTCTGGGCGCATGGGGCGGATGCTGACGGAGACGGTGCTGGCGACGCCGGGGGCGCGGATCTCGGGCGCGACGGAGCGGCCGGGGCACCCGTGGATCGGGCGCGACCTCGGGGAGGCGATGGGCGGGGCGCCGCTGGGCGTGGTGGTGACGGACGAGGCGATCGAGGCCTTCGCGGTGTCGCAGGCGGCGCTCGACTTCACCGCGCCGGCGGCGACGGTCGCCCATGCCGAGCTCGCCGCGCAGGCGCGGCTGGTGCATGTGGTGGGCACGACCGGGCTCGAGCGGGAGGACCTGGAGAAGCTGGCCGCGGCGGCCCGGCATGCGGTGATCATGCGGGCCGGCAACATGAGCCTCGGGGTGAACCTGCTGACGGTGCTGATCCGCAAGGTGGCGCAGGCGCTGGGGGCCGACTGGGACGTCGAGATCCTCGAGATGCACCACCGCCACAAGGTGGACGCGCCCTCCGGCACGGCGCTGATGTTCGGGGAGGCGGCGGCGGCGGGGCGGCGGGCGAACCTCGCCGACCTCGCGGTGCGCTCGCGCGACGGGCAGACCGGGCCGCGGCCGGAGGGGGCGATCGGCTTCGCCACGCTGCGCGGCGGCGACGTGGTGGGCGAGCACGATGCGATCTTCGCCAGCGCGGGCGAGCGGGTCGTGCTGCGGCACGTCGCGACCGACCGGGCGATCTTCGCCCGCGGCGCGGTGCGGGCCGCCCTGTGGGGGCAGGACAAGGAGCCGGGGCTCTACGACATGATCGACGTGCTGGGGCTGCGCGAGCCGGGCGCGGAGGCGCCGGAGCGGTAGGGGGCGCCCGGGGGGCCGTTTGCGGGCCGGGGCGCCGCTCCGGGAGGCGTCCCGGAAAATGTCCCACCGTGTGACGTGGAACAAGCCTTTGGATTAATTGATGAATAAAAAGTTGGTGATTTTATTGCGCGGCGCGGCGCTCCTCGAGTGGGGGCGATGACGACTGCCGCCCGGAGGTATGGCGCCCCTGTCGGCGGCGGGGCGGCGGAAATCGCCCGAATGCGCCGCCGGCGGCCCCGGTGATCGCCGTCCGGGTTGCCTTTCGGGTCAGGTTCAAGTATCGGCGTCGCCGGTAGCGCCGCCCCACGTGAACTCTCTGCTCGTCTTCCGGCCGGTCAGATGTCTCGAAACTGGTCGGACTGCCCGAGCCGCCGCATGTTGCGGGCGGGACGATCGGAGAGACGACTGAATGGCGACCGGAACGGTGAAATGGTTCAACGCCACCAAGGGCTTCGGGTTCATTCAGCCCGACGCTGGCGGCAAGGACGTGTTCGTGCACATCTCGGCCGTGGAACGTGCCGGGCTGCGTGAGCTGCCCGACGGTACCAAGGTGAGCTACGAGCTCGAATCGGGGCGCGACGGCCGCACGTCGGCGGGTCGCCTGGCCCTCATCCGCTGAGCGCGCTCCGGCGCGCCAGCGCCGGACCCGCGGTCGCGAAGCCCGGCCCGGCGCGGCCGGGTTTTTTTTCGGAGCGACGTCCGGGGCGCGGGACCCGGCGCCGCTCGATGAGGGCGGGCGCATGATCCGCCAAAAGGGAAGCTGAAACGCCATGGCGACGCAGACCGGCTCGGGAACCGCGCGCAGGGCCGCGGTCTGGCTGGACCGGCGGACGCCGCCGCACGTCGCCACGCTCGTGCTGATGACCGGGCTGTCGGCGCTCAACATGAACATGGTGCTGCCGTCGCTGCCGAGCCTCGCGAAGGCCTACGGCGCGGAGTACGGCGTCGTGTCGCTGACGGTCTCGGCCTATCTGGGGCTGACGGCGGTGTTGCAGCTGGCGATCGGGCCGCTCTCGGACCGCTACGGACGGCGGCCGGTGATGCTCGGTTGCTTCGCGGTGTTCCTCGTCGCCACGCTCGGCTGCGCCTTCGCGCCGACGATCGAGATCTTCCTCGGCTTCCGCATGGCGCAGGCGACGGTCGCCTCGGCCTTCGCGCTGTCGCGGGCCATCGTGCGCGACATGGTCGGCACGGAGGAGGCGGCGAGCCTGATCGGCTACATCACCATGGGCATGTCGCTGTCGCCGATGGTCGCGCCGGTGATCGGCGGCTTCGTCGACCAGGCCTTCGGCTGGCGGGCGGTGTTCGGGCTGACCTTCGTGATCGGCGTCGCGGTCACCGCGCTGATCTGGGCCGACCAGGGCGAGACCAACGACACGCCGTCCGAGAGCCTGACGGCGCAGTTCCGCGCCTATCCCGAGCTGTTCCGCTCGTCGCGGTTCTGGGGCTACACCGCGACGGCGACCTTCGCCTCGGGGGCGTTCTTCGCCTTCCTCGGCGGCGGGCCGCTGGTGGCGAGCGAGTTCCTGCACATGGGCCCGGCCGAGGTCGGGGCGCATTTCGGGGTGATCGCCATCGGCTATCTGGTCGGCAACTTCCTGTCGGGCCGGTTCGCCGCGCAGGTCGGGCTCAACCGGATGATGCTCTGCGGCGGCGTGGTGGCGAGCGCCGGCATGGCGCTGGCGCTCGGGCTCTTCGGGCTGGGGGTGCAGACGGCGAGCACGTTCTTCGGCACGATCGCGCTCGTCGGCGTCGGCAACGGCCTGCTGCTGCCGAGCGCCAACGCCGGGATCGTCTCGGTGCGGCCGCATCTGGCGGGCTCGGCCTCGGGGCTCGGCGGCGCGCTGATGATCGGCGGCGGCGCGGCGCTGTCGGTGCTGGCGGGGGCGATGCTGTCGCCGGCGACCGGC
This sequence comes from Amaricoccus sp., assembly GCF_017993425.1. Taxonomy (GTDB): domain Bacteria; phylum Pseudomonadota; class Alphaproteobacteria; order Rhodobacterales; family Rhodobacteraceae; genus Amaricoccus. Next base: position 116,402 of record NZ_JAGOMQ010000005.1, on the reverse strand, counting down.
GCCTGGCCGCTCCTGTGGCTGATGTTCGCCTGCTCGGTGGCGAGCGTCGCGACGACGCTCTGGGTGATGCGGGTCGCCCGGCTGCGGGCGGCGCAGGGCGTCCCGCGATGAGGCCGCCCGCCAGCCGGGCCGAGAACCTGCGCGGCGCCGCGTTCATGGGCGCCTCGATGGTCGGGTTCTCGCTCAACGACGCGCTGATCAAGACGCTGGCGGACGACCTGCCGCTCTTCCAGGCGGTGTTCCTGCGCGGGATCTTCGCCTCGCTCTTCGTCGGCAGCCTCGCCTGGGGGCAGGGGGCGCTGCGCTTCCGGCCCGGGGCGCGCGACCGGCGGCTGATCGCGCAGCGGAGCTTTGCGGAGATCCTCGGCACGGCCTGCTTCCTGACCGCGCTCTTCAACATGCCGATCGCCAACGCCACGGCGATCCTGCAGTCGGTGCCGCTCGCGGTGACGCTGGGGGCGGCGGCGTTCCTCGGGGAGAGCGTCGGCTGGCGGCGCTATGCGGCGATCGCGGTGGGGTTTCTGGGGGTGCTGGTCATCGTGCGGCCGGGGTCGGACGGGTTCACCGCCTATGCGCTGCTGGTGGTGGCGACGGTGTTCCTGGTCGTGCTGCGCGACCTGTCGACGCGGGCGCTGTCGCCGGACGCGCCGGCGGCCTACGTGGTCTTCGTGACCTCGCTGGCGATGACCGCCGCCTTCGGCGTGGCGGCGCTCGCCACCGAGTGGCGTCCCGTGGCGCTCGCGCATCTCGCGGTGCTGGCGGCGGCGGCCGGAGCGCTGCTGGTCGGCTACGTGTTCGGGGTGAACAGCATGCGGACCGGCGAGATCGGCTTCACCCAGCCGTTCCGCTACACGCTGATCCTGTGGGCGATCCTGTTCGGCATCGTGCTGTTCGGCGAGTGGCCCGACGCGTGGATGCTGGCGGGGAGCGCCATCGTCGTCGGGGCGGGCATCTTCACGCTGCGCCGGGAGCGGCGGCGGGGCGCGGCGCCGGCGCTGGCGGCGAGCGAGGCGGCGATGGCGGACTAGCGCGGGCGTGTTCACGCGTGAAAATTTCCTAAGCTATTGATTTCACTTGAGTGGCTAATGTGAGCTGAACGCTGGCCGCGCCCGCTCACGGGCAAGGATCGACCCGCGGCGACGCATCGCCTCACGGCGGCGTCCGCCGGTTGACATGCGCAGGTCAACCCGCTCGACGCGGAGCGGCCGGGGCGGGGAGGGCGTCCGGCAGCCTCGCGGGGCGCGGCGGCGAGGCGGGCCGGGGTTTACCTCGCCGCGACGGGGGCGCAGTCTGGGGCCGATCCTGAGGAGAGGCCGATGAGCTGGAACCCGACCGCAGATCCCGTCTGCCCGAGCGTCGCCGAAATGGACAGCATCGAGACGCTGATCGTGCCGCGCGCCCGCGACCTCGGCGATTTCGAGGTGCGCCGGGCGCTGCCCGCCCCGAAGCGGCAGATGGTGGGGCCCTTCATCTTCTTCGACCAGGCCGGGCCGGCGGAGTTCGTCACGGGCCAGGGCGTCGACGTGCGGCCGCATCCGCATATCGGGCTCGCGACCGTGACGTATCTGTTCCGGGGCGAGTTCCACCACCGCGACAGCATCGGCTCGGACCAGGTGATCCTGCCCGGGGCGGTGAACTGGATGACCGCCGGCGAGGGCGTGACGCATTCGGAGCGGACCAGCGAGGAGACCCGCAAGCGGCCGCATTCGCTCTTCGGCATCCAGACCTGGGTGGCGTTGCCGGAGGCGGCGGAGGACGCGCCGGCGAGCTTCGAGCATCAGGGCAAGGACGTGCTGCCGGAGATCGAGGCCGAGGGGGCGACGGCGCGGCTGATCCTCGGTACGGCCTGGGGGCGGCGCTCGCCGGTCGCGGTGTCGAGCGAGATGTTCTACGCCGACGTGACGCTGGCGCCGCACGCCCGCGTGCCGCTGCCGGACGACCACGAGGACCGCGGCGTCTACATCGTCAGCGGCAGCGTGGCGATCAGCGGGCAGGAGTTCGAGGCGGGGCGAATGATGGTGTTCCGCCCCGGCGACCGGCTGGCGATCGCGGCGGGGCCGCAGGGGGCGCGGCTGATGCTGCTCGGCGGCGCGACGCTGGGGGGGCCGCGCTACATCTGGTGGAACTTCGTCGCCTCGTCGATGGAGCGGATCGAGGCGGCGAAGGCGTCGTGGCGCTCGGGCGACTTCACCCACGGCCGCTTCCGCCTGCCGCCGGGGGACGACGAGGAGTACATACCGCTGCCGTAGGGGCGGGGGCGGGGGTGCGCCGCCGCGGCCGGGCGGCGCTGGCCGCCGGGCCATGCGCCGGTCGCTGCGGCGGGCTTCCGCCGATCGGCTCGCGCGGGCGCTGGGGCCCGCGTCCGCCGGGCGGCTCGCGCGGGCGCTGAGGCCGGCCTCCGCCGGACGGCTCGCGCGGGCGATGCGGCCGGCTTCCGCCGGACGGCTCGCGCGGGCGCTGAGGCCCGCGTCCGCCGGGCGGCTCGCGCGGGCGATGCGGCCGGCTTCCTCCGGACGGCTCGCGCGGAAGATGCGGCGTGCGCTGGTCGGGCGATCCGGGCAACCCGGGTCGGGCGCGTGATAGGGACGGGCCCCAGCATCGCAGGAGGCGCGTCGACCCGTGGACACATCCCCGAACCTCAGCCTGTCCTTCCTGGCGCCCGCCCAGGCGCAGAAGCACGTGACGGTCAACGAGACGTTCTTCGAGCTCGATTCGCTCGTGCAGTGCTCGGTCCTCGCCATGAACGTGGCGACCCCGCCGGCCGGGGCGGTGGACGGCCAGCGCTATCATGTCGGGGCGAGCCCGACCGGCGCGTGGAGCGGCCGGGCGGGAAGCATCGCCTCGTGGCGGAACGGCGGCTGGGCCTACAGCGTGCCGAAGGCGGGGTGGCGGGTTTACGACGTCGCCACCGACCGGCTGCTGGTGCGCAACGCCGCCGGGGCGTGGATCGCCGTCGGCGGCGCGCCGACCGAGCTCCAGAACGTGACGCGGCTCGGGATCGGCGCGGCGGCGGACGCGGCGACGCCGTTCGTGGCGAAGCTCAACGACGCGCTCTGGAACGCGCGGGCCACCACCGAGGGCGGCACCGGCAGCCTGCGGCTGTCGCTGAACCGGCAGGCGGCGGACAAGGATGCGGGCTTCGCGTTGCAGACCAACTTCGTGACGCGGGCGGTGGCGGGCCTCTTCGGGTCGAGCCGGTTCCGGGTCTCGGTCTCGGCGGACGGGGCCACGTTCCGGGATGCGCTCTCGGTCGACGACGCGACCGCGATCGTCGACCAGCCGCGGCTGCCGCGGTTCAAGGCCTCGACGAACTTCGACAACTACGTGGCCTTGGACACCTGGACGAAGATCGCCGTCAACACCGCGGAGTCGAACGACCAGGCGGCGTTCGACCCGGCGACCAACCGCTTCCGCGCGCCGGTCGCCGGGTTCTACGCTCTCGGCGCGACGCTCCTGCACCGGATCAACTCCAGCACCAACGCCAAGATGCGCGGGCGGCTGGTGAAGAACGGCACGACGGAGATCCCGGGCTCGATGGGCGAGATCTCCGGCGCCCACGTCACCCTCGCCACGGCCTTGTGGATCCAGACGGTGGCCCCGCTCGCCAAGGACGACACGGTGGAGCTACAGGGCTTCTACCGCGGCGCGGACGGCTATTTCGCGGCGAACCACACGAGCTTCTGGGGTTACAAGGTCGGCTGAGCCGGCCTGCCGCCCTCGGGGCCGGCAGGCCCCTTCGCCCCCTTCGCCGGCGGGTCCGGCAGGTCCCTACGCCGGCGGGTTCGGCAGGCCCATCGTGTCGCGGACGAGCTGGCGGGAGCGCTCGCGGTCGAGATGGGCGCGGGCGTGCTCGCGGGCGGCGGAGCCCAGCCGGCGGGCGAGGGGCGGGTCGGCGAGGAGGCGCGCCATCGCCTCGCCCATGCCGGCGACGTCGCCCTCCTCGACGAGGAGGCCGGTCCGGCCGTCGATCACGTGCTCGGGGATGCCGCTGTGCCGCGTCGACACGGTGGCGAGCGCCGAGGACATCGCCTCGGCGATCGCGGTCGGGAAGCCCTCGATGTCGCCGTTCGGCGCCGTCATCGAATGCTGCGCGAAGATGGAGGCGCGGCGCATCAGCTCCGCCACCGCGTCGTGCGGCAGCGAGCCGTGCAGGGTCACCCGCCCGTCGAGCTTGTGCGCGGCGATGGCCTCGCGGCAGCTTTCGGCCAGCGGGCCGTCGCCGACGATGTCGAGCCGCGCCTCGGGGAAGCGGCCGGCGATGCGGGCGAAGGCCTCGATCGTCAGGTGCGGGGCCTTCTTGTCGACGAGACGGCCGACGGCGAGGAGGCGGTTCGGGTCGGGCTCGCCGGGCTGGAAGCGGTCGACGAGGACGCCGCTCGCGTTCACCCGGATCAGCCCCGGCGGGCAGCCCATCGCCACGACCCGGTCGGCGATGGCCTGGGAGACGCAGAACACCCCCTTCACCTGGGCGAAGAGCTTGCGGTAGCGGCGCTGCATGTGGCCGCGGGTGGCGGTCACGGAGGCGTCCATGCCGCGGAAATAGACGTAGAGCGGGATGCCGAGGGTGCGGCAGACGTCGGCGACCATCACCGCGGAATAGCCGAACTCGCCGAGCACCCGGTCGACCTTGTGCTCGCGGAAGAAGGCGGTCAGCCGCATCCGGTCGTCGTAGCCGAGCGAGGGGCCGTACTTGCGGCGCAGGCGCTGCACGACGTGCTTCAGCCGGGCGTCGAGCCGGCCGAAGGCCACGGGCTCGGGCGCCATGTGGCTGAGGACCGGCAGGCCGTACTGCTCCGCGCCGCGGCTCTCGCGGCAGACGAGGACGGTGTCGCCGGGCGCGAGGGTGCGCACGTGGTCGGCGATGAAGGTCTCGGAGACGGCGTCGAAGCTGGTGGCGACGAGGGCGAGGGTCATGCGCCCGCCTCCGGACACGCTGCTGGCGCTGCGCTGGCGCGCGCACTCGGGATGCTGGTCACGACGGGCACCGCTCACTCATGGCACGCCGCGTCCTCTAGCGCGGGCGGGCCGCGCGATCAACCACGCGCCGAGCAGGACGGTTAGCTGTGCCCGACCAGCCCTCCAGCGTCCGCATGGCGAGCCAAACCCCGTTATATTTCTAAGCCCGTGTGCTGCTCTAGCTTTTTCTTTGCGATAGCAAAGGCAATTCTCTTCACAAGCTCCAATGTAAAACTTCCACCAGCCTCTTCAACTTTGCTTTTTGTCTCTTCCCAGACGCCACTGTCGCGAATTGCATCGAGATAGTCGTGGCCTACCCACGTAATCTCAAAATATACAAAGTCATGATCATCAGATTTCCTTAATATAAATCCAGCGTCCTTAAGTTTATCTATCTGATACAACTCTAGAGGAGATAGCTTGGTATCGAGGGAAAAACCGTCCTCTTCATAATGGCTCACGCGCTCGTAGTGACCGATTGGGTACCACGGATGCTCCGATGCCTCCGCCCTCAAAAGCAGGTCTCGGATAACATCAAGATCTCGCCTCAACGACTGATGCCGCCCTGCAACGTCGGCACGTCGAGGGCGGCGAAGCCGTAGTGGCGGAGCCAGCGCAGGTCGCTGTCGAAGAAGGCGCGCAGGTCGGGGATGCCGTATTTCAGCATGGCGATGCGGTCGACGCCGAGGCCGAAGGCGAAGCCCTGCCACTGGCCGGGGTCGACGCCGGCAGCGGCGAGGACCTTGGGGTGGACCATGCCGGAGCCGAGGATCTCCAGCCAGTCGTCGCCCTCGCCGATCTTGAGCTGGCCGTCCTTCCACGAGCAGCGGATGTCGACCTCGGCCGAGGGCTCGGTGAAGGGGAAGTGCGAGGCGCGGAACTTGAGCTCGACGCCGTCGACCTCGAACATCGCCCGGCAGAACTCCTCGAGCGTCCACTTGAGGTTCGCCATGGTGACGTCCCGGTCGATGGCGAGGCCCTCGAGCTGGTGGAACATCGGCGTGTGGGTCTGGTCGTAGTCGGCGCGGTAGACGCGGCCCGGGGCGATGACGCGGATCGGCACGCCCTGGCCTTGCAGCGCGCGGATCTGCACCGGCGAGGTGTGGGTGCGCAGCACGTGGGGCGGGCGGTTGTCGCCGTCGGCGCGGGCCATGTAGAAGGTGTCGTGCTCCTGCCGCGCCGGGTGCTCGGGCACGATGTTGAGCGCGTCGAAGTTGTGCCAGTCGTCCTCGACCTGCGGGCCCTCGGCGACGGCGAAGCCGAGGTCGGCGAAGATCGCCGCCATCTCGTCCATCACCTGGCTGATCGGGTGGATCGTGCCCTGCGCCGCCGGGCGCGGCGGCAGGCTGACGTCGAGCCATTCCGCGGCGAGGCGGGCGGAGAGCGCGGCGTCGGAGAGCGCGGCCTTGGCGGCGGCGAGCGCCGAGGCGATCTCGTCGCGGAGCGCGTTCAGCGCCGGGCCGGCGACCTGGCGCTCCTCCGGGCTCATCGCCCCGAGGCCGCGGAGCGCGAGCGCCACCTCGCCCTTCTTGCCGATGGCGGCGAGGCGGACCTCCTCGAGCGCGGCCTCGTCCGCCGCGGCGGCGATGGCCGCGAGGTGTTTCGCGCGCAGCTCGGCGACGTCGTCCATGGGCTCCCTCCGGTCGGGCGGGAGCCCTACCATACGGCCGCCGGATTGCAAGCGCGCGGCCCCCTGCGCGCGCCCCTCCGGCTTGCGGGCGGGCGGGGTTGCGACTAGGGTCGCGGGCGCTCCCTGATCCCGAGGCCCCCCATGTTCCGAGGCTCCATCCCCGCGCTCATCACCCCCTTCGCCGGCGGCAAGGTCGACGAGGCCGCGCTGGTGAAGCTCGTCGAGTGGCAGATCGCCGAGGGCAGCCACGGGCTGGTGCCGGTCGGGACCACCGGCGAGAGCCCGACGCTGACCCACGAGGAGCACGAGCACGTCATCGAGGTGGTGGTGCGGACCGCCCGCGGCCGGGTTCCGGTGATCGCCGGCGCCGGCTCCAACAACACCGAGGAGGCGATCCGGCTTATGCGCTTCGCCCGCAAGGTCGGGGCCGACGCGGCGCTGGTGGTGACGCCCTACTACAACAAGCCGAGCCAGCGCGGGCTGTTGCGGCACTACAAGGCGCTGCACGACGCGGTGGAGCTGCCGATCTTCATCTACAACATCCCCGGCCGGTCGGTGATCGACATGGCCCCGGCGACGATGGGCGAGCTGGCGCGGCTGCCGCGGATCGTCGGCGTGAAGGACGCGACCGGCGACATCGGGCGGGTCTCCGACACGCGGATCGCCTGCGGGCCGGACTTCATCCAGCTCTGCGGCAACGACGACATCGCGCTCGGCTTCAACGCCCATGGCGGGGCGGGCTGCATCTCGGTGGTGGCCAACATCGCGCCGCGGCTCTGCGCCGAGTTCCAGGACGCGATGCGCGCCGGCGACTACCGCCGCGCGCTCGCCTATCAGGACCGGCTGATGCCGCTCCACCGCGCGGCCTTCGCCGAGCCCAACCCCTGCCCGACCAAGTACGCGCTGTCGGTCCTCGGCGTCTGCGAGGAGGAAGTGCGCTCGCCGATGGTGACGGTCGAGGAGCCGACCCGGGAGAAGGTCCGCGCCGCGCTGCGCCATGCGGGGCTGGTGAGCGAGGTCGCCGCCTGACGGCCGGCCCGGGCGGGAGGACGCGCCCGGGTTCCGCTAACGAGGTCTCCGCGTTCACTGTCGGCCGTCGGGCGACCTTTGGTCGCGGAGTTCCATCGGACGCTGACAGCGGAGCAGCCGTGCGCGCCTGGGTCGATCTCGAAGACGCACGGGTCGCGGCCCTCGACCAGCTCGCGAAGCGGCTTGGCCGCTCGCGCGCGTCGGTGCTGCGTGAGGCGGTGAACGAATAGCTGCGACGGCATGGGCCGGGCGAGAGGGCGAAGCGTTCGGCCTCCGGGGCAAGGCCGCGACGGAAAGGCCGACGTCTCAAACCGGAACGGGTTCATCTGTTCCGGATTGACAGGCCCGGTACTGTCGAAGTGGTAGGTGGGCAAGCGATCGAGGGCGGTCTGGAAATCCACTTGCTTTGCGCGCAAATGTATTTCGAAATATTTTGAATATGAACGGTGAAAATCATTGCATCGTTATCAGCGCCGCATTTCGCGGCGCCGCTTGACTCACTTTGCAGTTCCGCCGTCCCGGCGCCAGCCGCCCCGCGTCGAGCCGGGTGACATGCGCATGTCACCCGGCAGGCGCCGTCGCGGGAGGGACCTCGCCGCTCGGGAGCGGCGGAGACGCCGGGAGCAGGTCGGGACTGAATTGCCGCAACATGTTTCAGCGCGCGCGGATGGTGAGGCCGCTCACGCCGGGCGGCTCCTCCGGCCAGCTCCGCGTCAGCGTGCGGCCAGCTCCAGCCCGGCCTCGGGCAGCTCGACGCCGGCGAGCTTCCAGGCGTAGCCGTCGCGGCGGAAGACGAGCGCCGCCTCGGCCGGAGCGTCGCGGCGGGCGACGCGGAAGGTCGAGAAGCCGTCGCGGTCGATCGCGAGCTCGCCCTCGGCGCCGAAGCCGCCGAGGGGCGCGGCGCCGCCCCGGGCGGGCTCGGCCGCGAACATCATCCGCAGGCCGGCAGGCGAGACCAGCCCGTCGACGAGCGGGTCGATCATCGCGACGCCGAGCGCCGCGCCGAGGGCGGCCGCGCCGTCCGGTTGGGCGGCGGCCTCGGCCAGCATCGCGGCGGCGAGCTCCGACTTCAGGCTCTCGCGCAGCGCCGGAAAGTCGACATGCGCGGCCAGCGCCGCCGGGTCGCGCGCCGCGGCCGCCGCGCGCATCTCGCGCAAGGTCCACCATGGCGAGGCGATCGCCCAGACCGCCCCCGCCACCAGAAAGGCGAACGCCGCCGCCGAAAACGAGCCCCCGCGCATCGCGCCCCCTCACCCTTTTCCCCGGCGGCAGGGTAGCGCGGGCGCGCGGCGGAGCGTGAGGGCGCAGGCGTTACCCGGTTAAGCGCCGCTCACCACGGATAGGTCCGGCCGTCGTGGTTGGGGAAGCTGCCGGTCCGCGACAGGTCGAGCCCCGCGAGGAGCCGGCGCATGTTCCCCACGCTCTCCTCGACGCGGAGCGGCGCCGAGGCGCCGCCCATGTCGGCGCGGGCGCGGTCCGGCCTTCGCCGGCGGGCGGGCGCACGCGCCGGAGGCCGCGGCTGGCCGAGGGGAGGGGGCCATCAGGCGGCCTCCGGCGCCGAGATCCAGTCGCGGGCGGCGGCGAGGGCGTCGGTCGGGAAGACCCGCACCTCGCCGGGGATCAGCGGCGCGAAGACCCGGACGGAACGGGCGATCCAGTCGATGTCGGTGACGATCGCCACCCGCTCGAAGTCGCTCCAGTGCGTCAGCCCGAGCCGGGCGTCGGCGAGGACGGCGCCGGCGCTGTAGCCGAAGTCCGGCCCGACGAGGTAGAGGAGCTTCAGCTTCGGCCGGAGCCTGAGGCGCGCCTCGATCAGCGGGCGCAGCGTCTCGGCGTAGTCGCGCGCGGTGATCTCGCCGGCGGCGGCGATGCCGAGCACGTCGTCGGGCAGGCCCTCCATCACCCTGAGCCCGCCCGGCGCGGCGATCCAGGCGAGCGCGTCGTCGAGCCCGGAGGCCGGGAAGTGCCGGATCTCCGCCGAGACGAAGAGCCCGGCCACCTTCGGGCCGAAGTCGAGCAGGCGCGAATCGGAGACCAGGGCGATCTTCTCCACCCGGGCCGCGTGGGTGCGCACGAAGTCGAGATGCGCGAGGAAGCCCGCGAAATCCGCCCAGCCCGGGAAGGCGGGCGCGTGGATGACGAGGTTGATCCGGCCGCCGTCGGCGGCGGCGCGGGCCTCGAAGCGGCGGCCGAGCTCGGCGAAATCCTCGCGGGTGAGCCCGCCCGACGGCTCGACGACGAGCGCGTGGCGGGCGGGGTCGTCGGAGATCCTCAGCATGGCGTCCTCTCCCCGCGGCGGACGCCGGCTGGACAGGCGCCGCCGCCGGTCCTACATGCGGACCGCCATGGCCGAAAAGCAACCCCGCCCCGTCAAGCTCGTCGCCGAGAACCGGCGGGCGCGCCACGACTACTTCATCGAGGACGACCTCGAGGCGGGGATCGTGCTGGAGGGCTCGGAGGTGAAGTCGCTGCGCACCGGCAAGGCGAACATCGCCGAGAGCTATGCGAGCGTCGAGGGGGGCGAGCTGTGGCTGATCAACGGCTACATCCCCGCCTATTCCCAGGCCAAGGCCTTCGGCCATGACGAGCGCCGCCGCCGCAAGCTGCTGGTGTCGAGGCGCGAGCTGGCGAAGCTGTGGCAGGGGACGGCGCGCGAGGGGATGACGCTGGTGCCCCTCAGCCTCTACTTCAACGAGAAGGGCCGGGCGAAGCTGAAGCTGGGCGTCGCCAAGGGCAAGAAGGCCCCCGACAAGCGCGCCACCGAGGCCAAGCGCGACTGGCAACGCCAGAAGGCCCGCCTGATGCGCGAGCGCGGGTGATCCGTTTCGGGCTGGCGGCGCAGGACGTTCCCCCGAAGGATCGCAGCGGCACGCCGGCCGGAGGGGCGCGACGGCGCGGGAGGGAGACCCCGCCCTTGCCTTCCGCGCACGGCGCTCCTGAGGCGAACGCCTTGCCCCGACGGTCGGCCCTCGTCCGGCGCAGCTCCCGAGGTCGTGTGCTGGACAGATCGCGGGGATCGGCCTATCGCTCCCGCGACGGGAGCCGCCGGCGCCCCGCGCTGCGCTGGAGCTTGAGCTTGCCCGACATCGACGCTGCGCGCGGAGGCGCCTGATGGAGCACCCGGCGATGAACCCCGCGGCCCCGCATCACCTGCCCGGCTTCGTCGCCGGCCCCGGCCAGTCCGACTGGCTGATGACGGTGATGCTGGTCTTCCTGCTCGTCGCGGTGATCTCCGTCGGCCTCGTCTACCTCAAGCTCCACGCGCTGCCCGAGCACATGGCGCACCGCACCAACAAGGTGCAGCTCCAGTTCGTCGCCGTGCTCGCGCTGCTCGCGCTCGTCACCCACAACCACGTGTTCTGGATCGCCGGCCTGCTGCTCGCCATGGTCGACCTGCCCGACTTCTCGACGCCGCTGAACTCCGTCGCGCTCTCCCTCGAGCGCATGTCGGGGCGCGACCGCGCGCCCGGGCCGGCGTCGCGCTGGAACGACCTGCTCTCCGACGACCTCTCCGACCTGCCGGCCGCGCCGCCCCCCGCCGACCCGAAGGGCCCGGAGGCCTGAGATGCTCGAGCTGCTGCTCTGCTCCGCCGTCACCGTCCTGCCGGACTTCCTCTACCGCCGCTACGGCCAGGGCAAGCGGCTGGGTCGCGAGATCACGCTGTTCTCCGTCTGGTACGAGCTGCGCTGGGGCATCACCCTCTGCGTGATCCTGACGCTCGCGCTCATCACCACGATCTTCTACTTCCACCCCTCGACCTCGAGCGCCGTCTCGGTGTTCCGCACCGTGACCATCCTGCCGGAGCGCAACGGCCGGGTGGAGGAGACCTTCATCGACATCAACCAGCACGTCGTCGAGGGCCAGCCGCTCTTTCGCCTCGACACCACCGAGGAGGAGGCGGAAATCGTCACCGCCCAGCGCCGCATCGCCGAGATCGAGGCCAACGCCGAGGTGGCCGAGGCGCAGCTCGCCGAGGCCGAGGGCCGCGTCGCCCAGGCCCGCGGCGCGCTCCGCCAGGCGCAGGACGAGTATGAGACCCGCGCCGAGCTGATGCGCCGCAACGCCAGCGCCATCTCGCAGCGCGAGGTCGACCGGGCGCAGGTCGCCGTCGAGACCGCGCAGGGCGCGGTCGACGCCGCGGTCGCGGGCAAGGCCGCGGTGCAGTCCCAGATCGACTTCGCCCTGCCGGCGCAGAAGGCCTCCGCCGAGGCCGAGCTCCGCGAGGCCGAGGTCGCCCGCGACAAGGCGCTGGTGGTCGCCGGCACCGACGGGATCGTCCAGCAGTTCGCGCTCCGCCCCGGCGACGTCGTCAACCCGATGCTGCGCCCGGCGGGCATCCTCGTTCCCGACCGCCGCGTCACCGGCCTCGCCGCCGGCTTCGGCCAGATCGAGGCGCAGGTGGTGAAGGTCGGCATGGTCGGCGAGATCACCTGCGCGGCGATCCCGTTCCGGGTGATCCCGGTCGTCGTCACCGACGTGCAGGACGTGATCGCCTCCGGCCAGATCCGCCCGACCGACCAGCTCCAGGACATCGCCGCCTTCGCCCGCCCGGGCACGATCACCGCGATCATGGAGCCGCTCTTCGAGGGCGGCCTCGACCGCCTGCCGCAGGGCTCCTCCTGCATCGCCAACGCCTACACCTCGAACCACGACGCGCTCCAGGACCCGGAGATCGGCGGCTTCCACGCCTTCGTCCTGCACGCGATCGACGCCACCGGCCTCGTCCACGCCGCCATCCTCCGCCTCCAGGCCCTGATCCTCCCGGTCCGCACCCTCGTCCTTTCCGGCGGGCACTGACGGCGACGACGGGGGCTACCGCACGGAGAACACCGCCAGCCGCGACGCGTGCTCGCCGAGCAGAGCCGCCAGCGGCCCCCAGAGGCTCCAGGCGCCGACGCCGGCGAGGGCGAGGACCAGCGCGCCCGCGACCAAAGCCGCCGCCGCGGGTATCCCGCGGCGATCGCGCAGCGCCCGCCCGACCACGTGGAGCAGCGCCCAGAGCGCCGCCGCCCCGAGGATGAAGCCAAGCCCCAGCCAGATCGACACGCTGCCGGCGACCAGCACTGAGATCGCCACCATCAGCACGCCCGCGAACAGCGTCAGCAGCAGCGCCCGCTCCGCGATCATCGCTGGATAGCCCCCGGGCGTGGCGAAGAGCGTCAGGCGCGCCGCGAGCACGCTGCCGCCCCGCACCGGCCGCCCCAGCCTGCCGAGCGCCGCCAGCGCGCCGGAATCCGGCAGGTCGTCGAGCATCCGCGCGAGGATGCGCCCGGCCCGGCTCGCCCACCCGGCGAGCTCGCGCGTCTCCGGATCGAGCGGCTTGTCGTAGAGCGCGCGAAAGCCGTCGCGGTCGGTGATCGGCGGCGCCTTCTCGAAGAGCGGCGCGATCGCGTCGCTGCGGTCCGCGCCGACGAGCCGGCGCAGCATCGCCTGCCGCCGCCGCTCGGATCCCGCGCCGAACTCCTGCCGGAGGATGGCGTCCTGCAGCCGCCCGACATACCCGGCCCGCTCCGCCGCCGCGCCCGGGTCGGGCATCAGCGCCGTCACGATGCGCTCCGCCCCGTCGAGCCGCCCCCACAGGATGTCGTGCTCGCGCCAGTCGCGGCTGAGGAACCCGCCGAAGGCCCCGAAGCTGATCCCCGCCAGCTTGTCGGCCCGCCGGTCCATCGGGTTGTCCGCGGGGCTCACCCGGAACACCTGCACCTCGCCATGCTCCTCGGCCGTGGTGCCCTCCAGGAACGGGAAGGTCACCATGTCGTGCCAGTGGAAGCGGTCGTACTCGTCCTTGAGGCCCTTCAGCGCCGGATCCTCCAGCGCCGCGCCGATCCGGACCGTCGCCTCGTCGAAGCTCCGGCGCAGCACCTCGCCGAGCTTCGTCATCGCGGCGTTCACCAGCTTCCCCGGAGCCTCCGTGCCGCCGAGATCCGCGAAGGCCACGCCCGCGAGCGTCCCGTCGTAGAGGTCGCACGCCGCCCGATACTTGCCGTCGAGGTCGGTCGCCGCCGCGAAGGCCGGATAGCCCGCCTCCAGCGCCCTCTCCACCGCGGCGACGTCGATCCCGCCCAGCATCACCGCGCGGTCGGACGGCGTCGGGCCGGCCAGCCGCCGCAGCCGCGACAGCTCCGCCTCGATCGCGCGCCACAGCCCCCATGCGGCCGCGTCCTCGCCGTCGCCCGCCAGCCGCTCGTCGACGCAGGCCCGCAAATGCGTCAGCCGCCGGCGTCGGAACTCCAGGTCGAAGCGGCCGAGGAACACCGTCTCCGACGGCAGCCCCTTGTCCCGGTAGGCCTCGAACGACCGGTCGCGCCAGGCCCGGACCAGCTGCCGCAGATAGGCCGCCGTCGAGGACTCGGCCGGAATGCCGCCCAGCCCGCCGACGAGGCCCGAGAGCGTATCCGTCGCCCCGTAGACCCGCAGGTGATGATAGAGCGCGTAGTGCTTGCCGTAGCCCTCCCGCTTCACCAGATCGTCGAGGTAGAGCGCCTCGATCTCCTGCGGCTTCCCGGGCTCGTCCCCCTCCCCGTGCCGCCTCCGCTCCATGTCCCAGCGCTTCTGCAGGGCGCCGAGCCGCTCCAGCCGCCGGTTGATGGCGTTGATCTGGCGGATGTCCTCGCGGATCACCTCGCGCCGCGGCAGCGTCGTCGCGGCGAGCTTCGCGTTGGTGACGAAATCCACCTCGCCCGCGGCGTCCTTCGCTCCCCGTCCCTCCGGGAACGGATCGACGAACAGGAGCTTGCGCTCGCCCGGCAGGCGGGCGGGGCGGAACGGGATCAGGTCGATCGCGTAGCTGAACGGCTTGGTGTCGAGATAGCCGCCGTCGGCGTAGACCCGAGCCTCGTAGTCGTCGTCGCCCGGAAAATGCCGCGCGAAATCCCCGCCCCGGCGCAGCCGCTCCGGCGTGTCGCCGAGGCGCATCGGCGGGAAGGCCACCGGGAACGACGACGTGCAGCGCGCCGCGAAGGCGAGCATGACGTCGTTCGTGAAGTCGTTGACCCGCGCGTTTCCCGGCGAGGCGTCCTCCGGGTCCGCCTCGTAGGAGAAGCGGAACACCTTCTTGTGGACGCGCTCGTCGATGCTCGTGCCGGTCAGCTGCACCGGGGCCCGCTGGCCGAGGAGGTCCGTCGCGGTGACGAAGAGATCGACCATGTCGACGAGCGGCCTGCCCCTGGCCGCGTCGCCCATGCCGGCGAGCGTGTCGTGGAGCAGGTCGAACATGTGGCCGCCGTCGAGCACCGCCTCGGTCCGGCCCGGCCGCCACGTCCGCCGGTCGTTGAGCAGCTTGTCGATGGTGGCCTCGTCCGTCCACGCCTTGCGCAGGACGTCGAGGTTGCGGCTCCCGAGCACCAGCGCCTTGGCGAGCGCCACGCCGTTGATGCCGCCCGCGGAGGTGCCCGAGATGATGTCGATCACGAACCGCGTCCGGATCGGCGGCCGGGGCGGCCCGGCGTCCTCTCCGAGCTTCCCGGTGATCGCGTGGAGCCTCTCGGCGATCTCGCGGTAGATGCGCTCGACCTCGTCGAGCTCCGCCTCCTCCGCCTCGCTGCCGCCCCGCACCATCCGCAGCAGCTCCTGCGAGATGCCGTTCATGTAGATGGCGAGCGACGTCCCGCCATAGAGCACCACCGCGAAGCGCACCTCGCGAGTCGCCTTGGTCATGGTCTGCCCCCGAATTTGCGTGGTCACGCCGAGAAAGAATGGGTCGTCCGTCGAAAATCCCTCCGAGCCTACCCCATTTCCGCCCGTGCGACTACACGCCCCGCGCGCAGCTTGCGCCCGCGGCGCGGGCGGGTAGGATCGCGGCCCCGGCGCCCCCGCGTGGCGGAACGGTAGACGCATGGGTCTTAAACACCCTGTCCGAAAGGAGTGCCGGTTCAAGTCCGGCCGCGGGGACCATCACGCAATAAAATTACTTCACGGATATTTCTTACTTAAATCAGATCATTGGCCAATGTATCACTGTGGGACACTTCTCGCGTCACTCCCGCAGGCGCAGCCGGATCGGTTGCGAGCTGCGGTCGAGCTCGAAGCGGCCGGTCTTCTCGATGAGCGCCGAGAGCTTGGACGAGCCGTAGGTGCGGGTGTCGAAGTCGGGGGCGATCTTCTGGAGCTGCGTCCCCAGCGCGCCGAGCGCCACCCAGCCGTCGTCCTCCTCGAGCTCCTCCACCGCCGTGGTCAGCAGCGCCACCGCGGCGGCCGGGCTCTCCTTGCGCGCCGCCGCCGGGTCGCCCTCGGGCGGGGCGGGCATCAGGTTCTCGGTGAAGAAGAACCGCTTGCAGGCCTGCCGGAACGCCTCCGGCGTCTTCTTCTGCCCGAACCCGTAGGCGTCGAGCCCCTGCTCGCGCACCCGGGCGGCCAGCCGGGTGAAGTCGCTGTCCGAGGAGACGAGGCAGAACCCGTCGAAGCGGCCCGAATGCAGCAGGTCCATCGCGTCGATGACCAGCGCGATGTCGGCGGAGTTCTTGCCCGTCGTGTAGGCGAAGTTCTGCTGCGGCACGATGGCGTGCCGCGGCAGCGCCTCGGCCCAGCCGCGCATCCGGGCGTCGGCGAAGTCGCCGTAGATCCGCCGCACGCTGGCCTCGCCGAGCTTGGCGATCTCGAGGAACAGGCCCTCCACGACGCGGGCCGAGGTGTTGTCCGCGTCGATCAGCACCGCGAGGCGGGGGCTCCTGCCGTTGGTCATGGCGCGCGTCCTCCGTTATGGCGACAACCTGCGCGATAGCGCCGCGCCGCGCAACCTCGGGGGAGGGGGATCATGATCTACGTCGACGCCGACGCCTGTCCGGTCAAGGACGAGGTCCTGCGGGTGGCCGAGCGGCACGCGACCCCGGTCGTCTACGTGGCGAACGGCGGCATCCGCCCGGCGACCCATCCGCTCGCCCGCGTCGAGGTCGTGCCGGAGGGGCCCGACGCGGCCGATCGCTGGATCGCCGACAGGATCGGGCCGGGGGACCTCTGCGTCACCGCCGACATCCCGCTCGCCGCCCGCTGCGTCGAGGCGGGGGCGCGGGTGCTGAAGCCGAACGGCGAGGCGCTGTCCCGGGCCAATGTCGGCGCGGCGCTGGCCACCCGCGACCTGATGGCCGACCTCCGCGCCGCCGACCCGTTCCGGCAGGGCGGCGGACGACCGTTCGCGAAGGCCGACCGCTCGCGCTTCCTCGACGCGCTGGAGCGGGAGCTGCGCGCCATCGCCCGCGGCTGAGCGTCGGGCCCCCGGAATGCCGCCCCGTTCCGCGGGGGCTGTTGAGGACGCCGTCCGCTCGCGCCGCGTCGGAGCGGGAGCCGCGCGGCGTCGCCCCCGCATTTCGCGGCGCCGGTCGAGGCGCTTCGGGGCTCCCTCGTCCCTGCCCACGCCGCGCCGCGTCTCGGGAGGAACGGAGAGGCCGGGCGCAGGGTCGGAGCTGGGCCGGCGGATCGTGTATCAGGCGATCTCGGCGAGGATCGCCCGGGCGGCGGCCGTCGGGTCCGGGGCGGCGATGACGGGGCGGGCGACGACGATGCGGTCGGCGCCGGCGGCGAGGGCGGCGGCGGGGGTGGCGACGCGCTTCTGGTCGTGGGCCGCGGCGCCGGCGGGGCGGACGCCGGGGGTGACGATCAGCTTGCCCGCGGCCTCCGGCAAGGCGCGGATGCGGGCGGCCTCCTGCGGCGAGGCGATCACCCCGTCGGCGCCGGCCGCGAAGGCGCGGGACGCCCGCTCGGCGACGAGGTCGGACATCTCGCCCGGGGCGATCAGGGCGGCGTCGAGGTCGGCGCGGTCCAGGGCGGTCAGGATGGTGATCGCGAGGATCCGCGTCGGCGCCGCCCCCCGGCCCTCCACCGCGGCGCGGACCACGTAGGGGTCGCCGTGGACGGTCAGGAGGTCGGGGGCGATGGTCGCGGCGAGGCCGCGGGCGGCGCGCTCGACGGTCGCGGGGATGTCGAAGAGCTTCATGTCGAGGAAGACGTCGGCCCCCTCCGCCTTCAGCTCGGTCGCGAGGCCGAGGCCGCCGTCGTGGAGGAGGCCTAGGCCGATCTTCCAGGCCGACACCACCCCGGCGAGCCGGGCGGCCATGGCGCGGGCGGCCGGCGTGTCGGGCAGGTCGAGGCCCACGATGAGGCGGGGATCGGGCATGGCGTCCTCCGACGGGATGGGGCCTGCCATAGGCAGGCGGCGGGCTCCTTGCAAGCGCCGGAGACCGTGCCGGGAAGCCTCCGGAAAAATCGCGCACAGTGCGGCATGGCTCAAGTTATTGGAGGTAAACCAGAACAAGAAGGCGCAGCTTTATCGCACGCGCCCGCAGCGCCACCCGGGAGGCTCTTTCCCGGGCGTTCAGGTCCTCGCACGTTGCGTGCCGGAGGGCGGGCGAATGATCAGAACGTCGTGGTCAGCGTCACCGTCGCGGTGCGGGGCGCGCCGTAGTTGTTGCCGTGGCGCGGCCAGCTGATGCCCTCGTAGTATTCCTCGTCGAAGATGTTGTCGACGTTGAGCAGGATCGAGGCCTGCTCGGTCAGGCGGTAGCGCGCCATCAGGTCGACCACGGTGTAGGGCTTTTGCTCAACCCGGTAGTCCTCCTCGTAGTCCACGCCGCCCTCGGACCAGCCGTAGACGCCCTCGTCGTAGACCTTGCTCTGCCAGCGGATCTGGCCGCCGACGGTCAGCCGGTCGCCCATCAGGTCGTAGGTCGTGGAGAGCTTGAAGGTGTTCTCCGGGTAGTAGGTCGAGAACGGCTCGCCGGTGTCGTTGTGGTCGGAGGAGACGTAGGAATATCCGGCCAGCACGTTCCAGTCCGGCGTGATCGCGCCCGACAGGCCGATGTCGACGCCCTTGGTCACCACCTCGCCGGCGGGCATGGCGCAGTACCAGCCGTTGCAGACCATGCCGCTCGCATAGTCGTCCTCGGGGAGGTTCTCCTGCACCAGGCGATAGACCGCGAGGCTCGCGTCGAGGCGGCCGCCGAAGAAGCTGCCCTTCACGCCGGCCTCGTAGTTGTGGCCCTCCACCGGCGGCAGCACGCCGCCCGAGGCGTCGAAGAGGGTGCTCGGCTCGTAGATGCGCGAATAGGAGGCATAGGCCGTGCCCCACTCGTTGAAGTCCCAGGTGATGGCGGCATAGGGGGTGAACGCGGTCTCGTCGATGGTGTCGAGCCCGCCGTCCTCGTATTCCCACCACGTGCCGCGGCCGCCGAGGATGAGGTGCGTCCCCTCCGCCACCGAGAAGCGGCCCCCGGCGTAGGCGCCGAGCTGCCGGGTCTCGGAATCCCACGGCCCCCAGGCCTGCCACCAGTCCGAGCCCCGCGGCCGCGGCACCGACCCCGGCCGGTGGCGGAAGGCGTAGCTGACCTGCAGCACGCTCCATTCGTCGCGCGGGTTGGCGATGCCGTCCACCCAGTAGCCGCCGATCGTGTGCTCCTGGTTCTTCAGCCAGTTGACGCCGAGCATCAGCTCGTGGGTGCGCCCGAAGAGGTTGACCGTGCCCGCGGCGTAGCTGTCGAGGCTCCAGGTGGTGTTCTCCCAGCCCTCCTTCTGCGCCTGCACGACGTAGAGGTAGTCCTCGCCCGGGAAGAACGGCCCCTGCGGGATCGCCTCGCGCAGGCGGGACTGCGAATGCGTGTAGTTGAGCGCGCCGCGCAGCTCCCAGTCGGCGGGGAGGTCCTGGTCGAACTTCAGGAAGACGTACTCGCCCTCCCGCTTGTCGCGGCCCCAGTCGGCGCCGAGGTTCACGTCGCGCGGCAGGTCGACGAAGCTGCCGTCGACCATGGTCGGCAGCCCGTAGCCGGCCGCGGTCGCGGCCTCGTAGTCGACATACATGCCGCCGAGCGCGAGCGTCGTCCCCTCGCGCACGTCCGCCTCCAGCACGCCGTAGACCGATTTCGTGTCGACCCAGGCGTCCTCGACGAAGGAATCCTGGTCGTAGAGGACGCCGATCACCCGGCCCCGCAGCGCGCCGGACTGGTTGAGCGGGCCGGAGATGTCGCCGACCAGCCGGCCGCTGCCCTCGCTGTCGACGCCGGTCTCCAGCGTCGCCTGGAAGGTCGGCGTCGGCATCTTGCGGACGATGTTGATGACGCCGCCGGCCCCGCCGAGGCCGCCGAGCAGGCCCTGCGCGCCGTAGACGATCTCGGTGCGGTCGATGAAGGCGGTGTCGAACGGCAAGGCGCCGCGGCTGCCGACGGAGGCGGGTCCCGGGATGCCGTCGAACTGGATGTCCATCTCCTCGGTGCCGCGGGTGTTGACGACGAACACTCCCGGGCTCCGCTCGGTATAGACGTTGATGAAGGGCGCGGTCTCCAGCACCTGCCGCACGTTCGTCAGGTTGAAATCCTCGATCACCTGGTTGGTGACCACGGCCACGGTCTGCGGCGTCTCGCGCGGGGTGAGCACGAACTTGGTCGCGGTGTTGGTCGCGGGGGGCGTGAAGGTCCCGGTGCCCTCGGTGCGGCCGGCGGCGAGGCCGCGGCCGGACTGGCCCTCGACGGTGATGGTGTCGAGCAGGACCTGCTCGTCCTCGGCGGCGGCGGCGTCCTGCGCGACCGCCGCGCCGGGCAGCATCAGCCCGGCGATGGCCGCAGCGATGCGCGCGCCGGCGCCGGGATGGAAGCCGTCTTTCCGCAGATTCGCGACCATGCGCCACCCCCGTCCGCTCGTGGATGGCTCGGCGCTCCCCGGCGCCTGGCTGCTGGTTTGCGGATGCCAATAACAAAGTGTTTTTGTCAAGCATCCCGCGCCGCGGCGCGCCGGGCGTCGGGCGGCGCGTTTGCGCGCCGCGGCGGCGGCGGTCGGGGGATTCTGCTGGAAAGGCAGGGAAAATCGAGACTGGAATCCGGCCGGAATCCGGCTGGAATCCGGCTTGCCACTTTTTTACGAAGGATTGACGCGGAAGGCCCGGCGGGGAGGCGGGCGGCGTCAGTCGGGCATGTCGACGAAGGCTTGGCGGAGGGCGCGGCTCCAGGCGTCGGACATGGCGGCGAAGCGGGTGTCGCCGGGCTCGAAGCGCTCACGGACGCCGACCCGGCATTCGTCGCGGCGGATCACCGCGAGGTCGAGGGGCATCCCCACGGAGAGGTTGGAGCGCATCGTCGAATCCATCGAGAGCAGCGCCACCTTGCGGCCCTCGGCGAGCGAGGTGGAGGGGCGCACCACCCGGTCGAGGATCGGCTTGCCGTACTTGAACTCGCCGATCTGCAGGTAGGGGGTGTCGTCGGTCGCCGCGATGAAGTTGCCCTCGCGGTAGATGTGGAAGAGCCGCATCCGCCCGCCCTTGCGCTGGCCGGCGAGCAGCATCGAGGCGGAGGCCGAGGCGGCCTGGTCCATCTGCTTCATGCGGCTGCGCACCGCGACGGAGACCTCGAAGAGGGTGCGGCCGACGATCTCGGCGACGCCGAGCATGGTCGGCGCCTTCAGGATCGAGGTCTCGGGCGTGGCGTCGGGGCTTGCGGCCTCGTGGGCGAGCTTGGCGATGACGGTCTGGGTGACCGAGAGGTTGCCGGAGGTCATCATGGCGATGACGCGCTCGCCCGGCTCCTCGAAGAAGAACAGCTTCCGGAAGATCGAGATGTCGTCGATGCCGGCGTTCGTCCGCGTGTCGGCGAGAAGGACGATGCCGGCGTCGAGCAGGAGGCCGACGCAGTAGGTCATGGCGGGCCGTCTATTGCTGGGTCTGGGACTGCGACCGGGCGGGAGCTTGGGCGACCGACACGTCGACGTCCAGAACCTCGGTTCCGCCGCCGCGGGAGACGCCGCGGATCGGCGCCGCCTCGCGGGCGTCGCGGCCCGAGCCGAGGCGGATGTAGCGCTCGTCCGGGCAGCAGCGGTTGGCGGCGTCGAAGCCGATCCAGCCGAGGCGGGAGACGAAGATCTCGGCCCAGGCGTGGCTCGCCTCGGCGGCGGCGTCCTCCTCGCCGGCGTAGAGGTAGCCGGAGACGTAGCGGGCGGGCAGGCCGCAGCGATGCGCGAGCGCGATCAGCGCGTGGGCGTGGTCCTGGCAGACGCCCTTGCCCTGCTCGAGCGCCTCGGCGGCGGTGGTGTGGGCGTCGGTGGCGCCCGGGGCGTAGGCGATGGCGTCGGCGACGGCGGCGGCGAGGCGGTGGGCGCGGGCGAGCTCGTCGGCGTCGGAGGCGCCCTTGACGGCGGCGTCGGCGAGCTCGGCCAGCGCCCGGTTCGGGTGCGTCGCCGCGGTGGCGACGAGGTAGGCGCGGGGCGAGATGATCTCGCGGTGGTCGCGCAGGATGCCGGAGGTGTCGGCCGTCTCGACCTCGCCCTCGACGAGGACCTCGACGCGCTCGACCGGCCCGACGATGGTGAGCGTGCTGACCGCGTCGCCGGCGCCGTCGACGAAGGCCGCGCCGATCTCGCCGCCGTCGGCGGCGACGGTCCAGGCGAGGGTACGCTGCGAGGCGCAGGCCGACGGGGTCAGGCGGTGGCTCTGCACGATCCAGCGCATCGGCGCGTCGAAGGCGTAGACGGTGCGGTGGCGGACGGAGAGGCGCATCGCGGCTGACCTGCTACTGGGGGCCGAACAGGTAGGCGTCGGCGACGTCCTGTCCGAGGGCGGCGTTGCGGTCGATGAAGCGCGTCAGGAACTCGTGCAGGCCTTCGCCGATGACGTCCTCGATGCGCGCCTCGGAGAGGTCGACGACGATCTCGTGGATGCGGTCATGGGCGAAGGTGGTGCGGCCGTAGGCCTGGGCCAGCCGCTCGAGGTGGAAGTCGGCCTTGCCGGAGCAGTGCAGCAGCGACCGCGGGCAGGCGCGGTTGAGGATGAGGAAGTCGGCGATCTTGCGGGGCGTGTACTCGCCGCCATAGGCCCAGTGGAAGGCGCGGAAGGCGGAGAGCGAGCGCAGGAGCGTCGTCCACTGGTAGGTGTCGATGGTGCCGCCGACCATGTCGGTGGTCGGCAGCAGGACGTAGTACTTCACGTCGAGGAGGCGCGCCGTGTTGTCGCCGCGCTCGAGGTAGTAGCCGAGGTTGAGGAAGTCGTAGCCGTCGTTCTGGAGGTGCGAGGTCTCGGTGGCGCCGCGGAGGAGCGCGCCCTGCCTCTTGGTCCACTCGCAGAGCTTCGGCAGCAGCGCCTCGGTGCGGGGCTCGCGCTCGATGCCGGCGATCTCGAGATAGGCGCCGTTCAGCGATTCCCACATCTCGGTGGTGAGCGCGGTGCGCACCGCGCGGCCGTTCTGGCGGGCGGTCTCGATGCAGGCGATGACGGAGGAGGGGTTCTCGCGGTCGTAGAAGAGCCAGGACTCGACGTCGCGCTGGCGGTAGGCCTCGCCGAACTTCGCCTCGAAGCCGGGCGACGAGCCGGCGGCGGCGACGAGCGAGGCCCATTCGTTGCGGTAGCCCTCGGCGGCCGAGGGCATCATCGCCATGCGGTAGCCGACCTCGAGGAGGCGGGCCATGGTCTCGGCCCGCTCCATGTAGCGGGCCAGCCAGTAGAGGTTCTCGGCGGTGCGGCTCAGCATGTCAGTCGGCCAGCACCCAGGTGTCCTTGACCCCGCCGCCCTGGGACGAGTTCACGACGAGCGAGCCCTCGCGCATGGCGACGCGGGTGAGGCCGCCCGGCACGAGATGCACCTCCCGCCCGACGAGGCAGTAGGGGCGCAGGTCGACGTGGCGCGGCGCGAGGCCCTTCTCGACGAAGGTGGGCACCGTCGAGAGCGAGAGCGTCGGCTGGGCGATGAAGTCGTCGGGCGCCGCCTTGATGCGCTCGGCATAGGCCGCGATCTGCTCCTTGGTGGAGGCGGGGCCGACCAGCATCCCGTAGCCGCCGGAGCCGTGGACCTCCTTGACGACGAGATCCTTGAGGTTGGCGAGCACGTGCTTGCGGTCGGTCGGGTCGGCGCATTTCCAGGTCTGGACGTTCTTCAGGATGGGCTGCTCGCCGAGATAGAAGCGGATCATCTCGGGGACGTAGGTGTAGACCGCCTTGTCGTCGGCGACGCCCGAGCCCGGGGCCGAGCAGATCGAGACGCCGCCGGAGCGGAAGACGTTCATCAGGCCGGGAACGCCGAGCATGGAATCGGGGCGGAAGCAGAGCGGGTCGAGGAAGCTGTCGTCGATGCGGCGATAGATCACGTCGACGCGCTTGGGGCCCTCGGTGGTGCGCATCCAGACGAACTCGCCCTGGACGAACAGGTCCTGCCCCTCGACGAGCTCGACGCCCATCTGGTCGGCGAGGAAGCTGTGCTCGTAGTAGGCCGAGTTGAAGGAGCCGGGGGAGAGCACGACGGTGGTCGGCTCGGCGTCGCATTTCGGGGGCGCGACCGAGGCCAGCGTGCGGCGCAGGCGCTCGGGGTAGCCGTCGACCGGCTCGATGCGGATCGAGCGGAAGAGCTCGGGAAACATCCGCATCATGATCTCGCGGTTCTCCAGCATGTAGGAGACGCCGGAGGGGGTTCGGCAATTGTCCTCGAGGACGAAGAACTCCTCGGCGCCGGTGCGCACGATGTCGATCCCGACGATGTGGGAATAGACGTTGGCCGGCGGGTCGATGCCGACGACTGCGGGCTCGTAGGCCTCGTTGCGGTAGACGAGGTCGGCCGGGATCACCCCGGCGCGGATGATCTCGGCGCGGTGGTAGACGTCGTAGAGGAAGGCGTTGAGCGCGCGGGCGCGCTGCTTCACGCCGCGCTCGAGCTTGCGCCACTCGCGCTCGGTGAAGACGCGGGGCATCATGTCGAAGGGGATCAGCCGCTCGACGTCGCCGCCCTCGCCGTAGACCGCGAAGGTGATGCCGATGCGGCGGAAGAGGGCCTCGGCCTCCTGCTTCTTCTGGGCGATGACCTCGGGGGGCGTGCGCTGGACCCAGGCGTCGACGGGTCCGTAGGCCTCCCGCAGGACCTCTCCGTCATACATCTCGTTGAAGAAAGAGATGACGGCCTCCCCCGTTGGTCCGGGGCCAGCATAGAGGCCACGGCCCGGGAAAACGCAAGCGGGTTGGTCGCGTTCCGGAGTCGCCCGCGCGCGCCGGCGCCCGTTTGATGGGCGCCTGCACGCGCATCGGCCCGGGATTCGCGCAGACTTGCAGCCCGAGGTCGCGGAAGCGGCGGCCCGGGGGCGGCGCCGCGGGGGCTGAGGAGGGCGCCAAGGTCGAGAGCCGCGCGGAGGAGCCGTTCGGCGCGGGTGAGGTTGTCGGCCGCGTGGCGGGCGGAGGCGTCGCCGAGGGTGGTGGGGTCGGCGAGGCGCGGGGCCAGGGCGGCGGTCGTCGGGTATACGGGGGCCTCACGGCCCGGTGCGGCGGGGCCGAGGCGGGCGTCGAGGTCGAGGAGCGCGGGGAGGAGCCGGTCGAGCGGGCGCGGGTGAGGTTGTCGGCCGCGTGGCGGGCGGAGGCCGCCGAGGGTCGCGGGGTCGACGCGGAGCGGGGCGAGGCGGCGGTCGTCGGGGGGGGGCCTCACGGCGCCGGTGCGGCGGGGCCGAGGCGGGCGTCGAGGTCGAGGAGGGCGCGGAGGAGCCGGTCGGAGCGAGCGCGGGTGAGATGGTCCGCCGCGTGGCGGGCGGCGGCGTCGCCGAGGGCGGCCGCGGCGGCGGGGTCGGCGAGGAGCGCGGCGAGGGCGTCGGCCATGGCGGCGACGTCGCCCTCGGCGACGAGGCGGCCGGTGACGCCGTCGACGACGTGCTCGGGGATGCCGGCGTGGCGGGTGGCCACCACGGGGACGCCGGCGGTCATCGCCTCGGCGATGGCGGTGGGGAAGCCTTCGGTGGCGCCGCGCGGGCCGGTGGCGGAGGGGAGGGCGAAGACCGCCGCGCGGGCCATCAGGGCGGCGCAGGCGTCGTGGGGGAGGGCGCCGTGGAGGCGGATGCGGCCGGCGAGGCCGGTCGCGCGGGCGGCGGCCTCGACCTCGGCGCGGAGCGGCCCGTCGCCGACGAGGTCGAGGCGGGCCTCGGGGAAGCGCGGGGCGATGCGGGCGAAGGCGGCGAGGGTGACGAGCGGGGCCTTGGTCGGCACGAGGCGGCCGACGCCGAGGATGCGGCCGGGCTCGCGCGCGCTGGGCAGGAACTGGCCGGAATCGGCCCCGCTGGGGCTGACGTGGAGCTTCGCCTCCGGGCAGCCGAGCGCGACCACCCGGTCGGCGATGAAGCGCGAGACGGCGAGGACGCCGGCCGCCTGGCGGAACAGCCGGCGGTAGAAGCGGCGCATCGTCGGGAAGCGGCTGGCCTCGGTGGCGTCGGGGCCGCGGAAGTAGACGTAGAGCGGCAGGTCGAGGTCGCGGCAGACGTCCATGACCGCGGCGCCCATGCCGCCGAACTCGGCGAGGACGAGCGCCACGTCCTGGCCGCGGAGGAATCCGGCGAGGCGGCGGCGGTCGCCGGCGTCTAGGATGCTCCCGAAGCCGCGGGCGCGCCGCAGCGCCGGGACCAGCCGGGCGCGCAGCCGCCCCAGCGGCCCGGGCGCCGCGTCGGTGGGGCGGAGGCCGGAGAGGACGGGGCAGCCGAAGCGCCCGGCCCCGGCGCCGTCGTAGCAGACGAGGACGGTCCGGCCGGGCGCGAGCGTGCGCACGTGGTGGTGGACGAACGTCTCGGAGGGCTGGGAGAAGCCGGGAGCGGCGATGGCGAGCCTGGGCATCCCTCGGCGGTCCTCGCGGCGGGGCGGGCGGCCGTTCGCCGGAGCGCCAGTCTAGGCGACCGCGCCGGCGGCGCCAACGACGCCGGCACATGGGGGTTTGCGTCCCGGCAGGCGACGTGGTTTATTCCGCGGTCAAATCGTGCCCGGACACGATAACAAGCAGCAGGGATGTCGCATGAACGCCGGACGCGGCGACGGGGCCTTCGTGGCCTTCGAGCATGTGCAGAAGAGCTATGACGGCCAGTCGCTGGTCGTGAAGGACCTCAACCTCGACATCGGCCGGGGCGAATTCCTGACGATGCTCGGGCCTTCCGGCTCGGGCAAGACCACCTGCCTGATGATGCTTGCGGGCTTCGAGACCGCCACCCATGGCGAGATCCGGCTGGCCGGGCGGCCGATCAACTCGGTGCCGCCGGAGAAGCGCGGCATCGGCATGGTGTTCCAGAACTACGCGCTCTTTCCGCACATGACGGTCGGCGAGAACCTCGCCTTCCCGCTCGAGGTGCGGAAGATGGGCAAGGCCGAGATCGAGGCGAAGGTGCGGCGCGCGCTCGACATGGTGCAGATGGGCGCCTTCGCCGCGCGGCGGCCTGCGCAGCTCTCGGGCGGGCAGCAGCAGCGCATCGCGCTGGCCCGCGCGCTGGTCTTCGAGCCGGAGCTGGTGCTGATGGACGAGCCGCTCGGCGCGCTCGACAAGCAGCTCCGCGAGCACATGCAGTTCGAGATCAAGCACCTGCACGAGCGGCTCGGGGTGACCGTCGTCTACGTCACCCACGACCAGGGCGAGGCGCTGACGATGTCGGACCGCATCGCCGTCTTCAACGACGGGCGCATCCAGCAGCTCGCGCCGCCGGAGGATCTCTACGAGCGCCCCGGAAACCGCTTCGTCGCGAGCTTCATCGGCGAGAACAACGCGTTGCAGGGCACGGTCGAGACGATCTCGGGCGACGCCTGTACGGTGCGGCTGCCGACGGGCGAGCTGCTCGACGCGATCCCCGTCAACGTCTCGCGGCCCGGCGAGCGCACCACGGTCTCGATCCGCCCCGAGCGGGTGGAGTTCAAGCCCGAGAACATCCCGCCCGGCGTGCGCACGGTCGAGGCCGAGGTGCTCGAGTTCGTCTACATGGGCGACGTGTTCCGCACGCGGATGCGGGTGGCCGGCCAGGACGATTTCGTGATGAAGTGCCGCAACGGCATCGGCCAGCGCAAGCTCGAGCCGGGCGAGCGGATCCCCATCGGATGGGCGCCGCAGGACGCCCGCGCGCTCGATCCGCCATGAGATGCGTCGTCCCGGGGCCGCGGACGGCATGACGGACGACGACGACCTATAACACTTGGGAGTACGCCACATGAAGAAAGTCCTGTTCCTCACCAGCGCGCTAGCCTCCTTCGGCCTCGCGGCAGCCGCGCAGGAGATCACCATCGTCTCCTGGGGCGGCGCCTACGGCGCCAGCCAGGTCGAGGCCTACCACAAGCCCTACATGGCGCTCACCGGGGTCAAGATAAACTCGGTCGACGCCGACAACCCGGCGACCCCGATCAAGGCCCAGGTCGAGGCCGGCAACGTCACCATCGACGTGGCCGACGTCGAGCCCTCGGACCTGGTGCGGCTCTGCGACGAGGGCGCGCTGGAGGTGCTGGCGATCGACGAGCTGCCCCCCGGCGCCGACGGCACGCCGGCGGCCGAGGACTTCATCGAGGGCGGGCTCTACGATTGCGGCGTGGGCACGATCGTCTACTCGACGCTGATCGCCTATCGCGGCGACGGGCCGGCTCCGGAGACGACCGCGGACTTCTTCGACCTGGAGAAGATCCCGGGCAAGCGCGGCCTGCGCAAGGGCGCGAAATACGCGCTGGAGCTGGCGCTGATGGCCGACGGCGTGCCGCCCGCCGAGGTCTACGACACGCTCGCCACGCCCGAGGGCGTCGACCGCGCCTTCGCCAAGCTCGACACGATCAAGGACCAGGTGATCTGGTGGGAGGCCGGCGCGCAGCCGCCGCAGCTCCTCGCCGACGGCGAGGTGGTGATGACCACCGCCTACAACGGCCGCATCTTCAACGCGATGATCGCGGAGGGCCAGCCCTTCGAGCTGTTCTGGCCGAACCAGATCCTCGACTTCAACCTGTTCGTGATCCCCAAGGGCGCGCCGAACAAGGAGGCGGCCTGGGACTTCATCAAGTGGGCGACCGACACGCAGCGCCTCGCCGACCAGGCGAGCTTCATCAGCTACGGCCCGGCGCGCAAGTCCTCGGCCCCGCTGGTCGGGCTCTTCAAGGACGGCAAGACCGAGATGGGTCCGCACATGCCGACCAATCCCGAGCACATGGCCGACGCGCTCACGACCAACATCGAGTTCTGGGCCGACCATGACATCGAGCTGAGCGAGCGCTTCAACGCCTGGCTCGCCGCCAACTGACGCCGACCGGGGCGGCGGGGCATCGCCTCCGCCGTCCCGGCAGATCGAGGAGGCGCGCATGGCCGAGGGCCGGTCGGTCGGCGCTACGGTGATGACCGCGGCGGACGGGCGGCCGCTGAAGCTGGCGCTCGCCCGCGCCCAGGCGCGCGCCCGGCGACGGGCCTTCCTCCTCGTGCTGCCGCTCCTCGCCTTCGTGCTCGTCAGCTTCGTCATCCCGATCGGGCAGATGCTGCACCGCTCGGTGCATAACCCGGTCTTCGCCGACAACATGCCGGCGACGACCGTGTGGCTCCGCGCCCATCCGGTCGGGGCCGAGCCCGACGAGGCGGCCTTCGCCGCGCTCGCCTCCGACCTCGCCGCCGCCGCCGCCGCCCGCACCATCGGCGCGGTGGGCACCCGGGTGAACTACGAGATGCAGGGCACGCGCTCGCTCTTCACCGCGGCGGGGCGCCGGGCGGGCGGCCTGGAGCCGCCCTTCCGCGAGGGGATGCTCGGCCTCGACGCGAAATGGGGCGACCCCGAGCTGTGGAACACGATGCGCAACGTGTCCTCGGCCTACACGGCGAACTTCTACCTCGCCGCGCTCGACCGGTTTCGCGACATCGACGGCGCGATCAGGCCCGTGCCGCCGGACCGTCAGGTCTACCTGATGCTGTTCCAGCGCACCTTCCTGCTCTCGGCGCTGATCACCGGCCTCTGCCTCGCGCTCGGCTTCCCGATCGCGCACCTGCTGGCGACGCTGCCGCTGCGCTACTCGAACCTGCTGATGATCCTGGTCCTGCTGCCGTTCTGGACCTCGCTCCTCGTGCGCACCACCGCCTGGATGGCGATCCTCCAGAGCCAGGGCGTGCTCAACAACGCGCTCATCGGCCTCGGCCTCATCGACGAGGGCGGCCGCGTCCAGCTCATGTACAACCAGGCGGGCACCGTCATCGCCATGACGCATATCCTGCTGCCGTTCATGGTGCTGCCGCTCTACTCGGTGATGCGCAACATCAACCCCTCCTACGTGCGCGCGGCGCGCTCGCTCGGGGCGACGTCGTGGACGGCCTTCCGCCGGGTCTACCTGCCGCAGACGCTGCCCGGGATCGGCGCGGGCTCGCTCCTCGTCTTCATCCTCGCGGTCGGCTACTACATCACGCCGGCGCTGGTCGGCGGCGCCTCGGGCCAGCTCATCTCCAACCTGATCGCCTTCCACATGCAGAGCTCGCTCAACTGGTCGCTCGCGGCGGCGCTGGCGGCGCTGCTGCTCGCGGCCGTGCTGCTGCTCTACTGGCTCTACGACCGGCTGGTCGGGATCGACAACATGAAGCTCGGGTGACGGCCATGGCCCTGCCGATCTACGCAAGCCCGCTGGAGCGCGCCTGGCGCTACGCCTATCTCGCGATCTGCGCGCTGGTGTTCCTGTTCCTGATCGCGCCGATCATCATCATCATCCCGCTGTCGTTCAACGCCGAGGCCTATTTCACCTTCACCGAGAAGATGCTGCGGCTCGACCCCGAGGGCTACTCGCTGCGCTGGTACGACCGCCTGCTCACCTTCGGGATGGCCAATCCCGACGCGCCGCGCAACGCCGCCTGGTGGGCCGACGCCTGGCGCAACGCCGCCTGGATCAACGCGGCGAAGAACTCGGTGATCATCGGCTTCTTCTCGACCATCCTCGCCACCGTGCTGGGGACGGTGGCGGCGCTCGGCCTGTCGCGGCCGGAGATGCCCTACCGGCGGGCGATCATGGCGATGCTGATCTCGCCGATGATCGTGCCGATCATCATCGTCGCGACGGGGCTCTTCTTCTTCTACTCGGCGGTGGGGCTGGCGAACTCGTACGTGGGAATCATCCTCGCCCATGCGACGCTGGGGATCCCGTTCGTCATCATCACGGTGACGGCGACGCTGGTCGGGTTCGACCAGTCGCTGAACCGGGCGGCGCTGTCGCTCGGGGCCTCGCCGACGCGGACGTTCTTCAAGGTGACGATGCCGTTGATCATGCCCGGGGTGATCTCCGGGGCGCTCTTCGCCTTCGTGACCTCGTTCGACGAGGTGGTGGTGGTGCTCTTCGTCGCCGGGCATGACCAGCAGACGATCCCGCGGCAGATGTGGAACGGCATCCGCGAGCAGATCTCGCCGGCGATCCTCGCCGTGGCGACGATCCTCGTGATCATCTCCGTCGCGCTCCTGACGGTGCTGGAGCTGCTGCGGCGGCGGTCGGAGCGGTTGCGGGGGGTGACGCCGGCCTGAGCGGGCCGCGGCCGCTTCGCTGTTGACCCGGACGCGCCGCGGGGGTCACCTTCGCATCCGGGATGCGGGCAAGCCGCGCCAGCAGGGGACCGACGATGTATGCGAATATTCTGATACCGACCGACGGCTCGCCGCTCGCCGGGCAGGCCGTCGAGACGGGCGTCGCGCTCGCCAAGGCGCTGGGCTCGCGGGTGACGGTGATGACCGTCGTCGAGCCCTTCGACGTGATGGAGCACTTCACCACCGACGACCATGTCCGGCTCGACGAGATCATGGCGCGCTACGAGCGGGGCGCGTCCGCGCATGCCGCCGAGGTCCTCGGGGCGGCGGCGGCGCGGGCCGGCGAGGCCGGGGTGGCGGCGAAGACCGTGCAGGTGGTCGGGAGCCGCCCCTGGGAGGCCATCCTGAAGACGGCCGAGGAACAGGGCGCCGACCTGATCGTCATGGCCTCGCATGGCCGCAAGGGCGTCTCGGCGCTGCTCGTCGGCAGCGAGACGCTGAAGGTGCTGACCCACAGCAAGATCCCGGTCCACGTCCTGCGCTGAGCCGCGCGGGAGGTCGCGACGGGGCGCTTCCGCTTGCCCCTGCCGGGCCGGCTCTCTAGGTTGAGGGCCGACCAGCCAGACGGGTAGACCTTGTCCGACGCCGCAGACAGCGCCTATCGCGTGCTCGCGCGCAAGTATCGGCCTGCGACCTTCGCCGACCTGATCGGGCAGGAGGCGATGGTCCGCACCCTGCGCAACGCCTTCGCGGCCGGGCGGATCGCCCATGCCTTCGTGCTGACCGGGGTCCGCGGCGTCGGCAAGACCACGACGGCGCGGATCGTCGCCAAGGGCCTCAACTGCGTCGGCCCCGACGGGACCGGCGGCCCGACCATCGAGCCCTGCGGCGTCTGCGAGCCCTGCCGCGCCATCGCCGAGGGCCGCCACGTCGACGTGCTGGAGATGGACGCGGCGTCGCGCACAGGCGTGAACGACATCCGCGAGATCATCGACGGGGTGGCCTACCGGGCGGCGAGCGCGCGCTACAAGGTCTACATCATCGACGAGGTGCACATGCTGAGCGCCTCGGCGTTCAACGCCCTCCTCAAGACGCTGGAGGAGCCGCCGCCGCATGTGAAGTTCATCTTCGCCACCACGGAGATCCGCAAGGTGCCGGTGACGGTGCTGTCGCGGTGCCAGAGGTTCGACCTGCGGCGGATCGAGCCGGAGACGATGCTCGGGCACCTGCGGCGGATCGCGGCGGCGGAGGGGATGGAGATGGCCCCCGACGCGCTCGGGCTGATCGTGCGCGCCGCCGAGGGCTCGGCGCGCGACGCGCTGAGCCTGCTGGAGCAGGCGATCGCGCAGGGGTCGGGGGCCGCGGCGGAGGTTCGGGCGATGCTCGGGCTCGCCGACCGGGGGCGGGTGCTCGACCTCTTCGAGGCGGTGATGCGGGGCGACGCGGCGGGGGCGCTGGCGGAGCTCGGCGGGCAGTATGCCGACGGGGCGGATCCGCTGGCGGTGCTGCGCGACCTCGCCGAGGTGACGCACTGGGTGTCGATCCTGCGGATCACGCCGGCCGCCGCCGACGACCCGACCGTGGGGCCGGACGAGCGGGCGCGGGGGCTGCACCTCGCGGGGCGGCTCTCGATGCGGACGCTGTCGCGGGCGTGGCAGATGCTCCTGAAGGCGCTGGAGGAGGCGGCGACGGCGCCGAACCCGATGATGGCGGCGGAGATGGCGGTGATCCGGCTGACCCATGTCGCCGACCTGCCGCCGCCGGAGGATCTGGTGCGCAAGCTCTCCGGCGGGCGACCCGCCGCCCCGGCCGGCGCGGGCGGCGGCAAGGGCGGCGGCGGGGTTCCGCGGGGCGACGGCGGGGGGCCGGCGGCGCGGGCCGTGGCGGCGCCGGTGGCGCGGGCGGAGGCGGCGCCGGTGGCGTCCGCCGTGGCGGCCCCCGCGCCGGAGGCGACGCGGGCGTCGGATGCGGAGGCGCTGGCGCGCTATGCGACCTTCGAGGACCTGGTGGCGCTTGTGCGGGCGCGGCGGGACGTGAGCCTGCTCCTCGAGATCGAGCACGGGCTCAGGCTGGTGCGCTATGCCCCGGGGCGGATCGAGTTCGAGCCTTCGGCCAGCGCCGCGCCGGATCTGGCGCCGCGGCTGGCGCAGCGGCTGCTGGCCTGGACCGGGGCACGCTGGGGGGTGAGCGTCGTCGGGTCCGGCGGCGGGGCGACGATCGCCGAGGTCGCGGCCGAGCGGCGGGGCGACCTGATGCGCAAGGCGGAGGCGCACCCGCTGGTGCAGGCGGTGATGGCGGCGTTCCCGGGCGCGACGATCCGCGACGTGCGGGCGGTCGCGGGGCCGGGCGAGGCCGCGGGGGAGGCGGGTGGAGAGGCGGGCGCTCCGGCGCCGGCGCCCGAGGATGACGATGCATGGGATCCGCTCGATCCCTTCGACGAGGAGTGAGGCACGATGCTGAAGGGGCTGGGCCAGATCGGCGACATGGCCAAGATCATGAAGCAGGCGCAGGAGATGCAGGCCAGGATGGCCGAGGTCCAGGCGCGGCTCGACGGGATGGAGGTGACCGGCGAGGCCGGGGCCGGGATGGTCAGGGCGACCGCGACGGCCAAGGGGCAGCTCAAGGGGCTGTCGATCGACCCGTCGCTGTTCCGGCCCGAGGACCGCGAGGTGGTCGAGGACCTGATCGTCGCGGCGGTGCAGGACGCGCAGGCGCGCGCGCAGGCGGCGGCGGCCGAGGAGCTCGGGCGGGTGACCGAGGGCATGGGCCTGCCGCCGGGCATGAAGCTGCCGTTCTGAGCCCATGGCGGACCGGGGGGCCGAGGCGGTCGAGCGGCTGATCGCGCTCCTCGCGCGGCTGCCCGGGCTGGGGCCGCGCTCGGCGCGGCGGGCGACGCTCGCCATGCTGAGGAAGCGCACGACGCTGCTGGAGCCGCTGACCGCGGCGATGGCGGAGGTCGCCGCGACGGCGCGGGAATGCGACCGCTGCGGCAACATCGCCACCGGGGCGCTGTGCCCGGTCTGCGCCGACCCGGCGCGGGCGACGGGGGAGCTCTGCGTGGTGGAGACGGTGGCCGACCTCTGGGCCATGGAGCGGTCGGGGGCATACCGGGGGCGCTATCATGTGCTGGGGGGCGTGCTGTCGGCGATCGACGGGGTGGGGCCGGAGGCGCTGCGCATCCCCGGGCTGTCGGCGCGGATCGCGGAGGAGGGGGTGGGCGAGGTGATCCTCGCGCTCAACGCCACCGTCGACGGTCTGACGACGGCGCATTACATCGCCGAGACGCTGGAGCCGGCGGGGGTCCGGGTGACCTCGCTCGCCAAGGGCGTGCCGATCGGGGGCGAGCTCGACTACCTCGACGACGGCACCATCGGCGCCGCGCTGGCGGCGCGCCGGGCGATGTGAGGGGCGGGGCCGGCAATGTCCCACAGTGAGACGTCCCACAGTGAGACGCTATTCAAGCCACTGAATTCTATAGATAATCAAGTTATCAACAGGATTATCCACAGCCGGTCCGCTCGGCTTTCTCAGGAGATCGGCGAAAAGCAGGAGGCGTTCGATGCGCGACCTTTTCCTTGTGTGCCTGGCGGTGATTTCGGTCGCTGGTCCGGCCGGGGCGGCGTCGCTCAACACCGGCATCGGATCGGTTGGCGAGGCCGAACCGGGCTGAACCGTGGTCTCGCGTGGGGGCCCGCTCGACCTGATGATCTCGCGACATCCTGCCTGGCTCGAGCCGGGCGAATCGGGCCTCCGGGCGAATTGGATCTCGCCGTTCGTGTTCCCCGACGGGGAGGCTGCGGCGGCGCCGCTCGGCGATCGGGACGTCGTCTACACCTATAGCAGGACGTTCGATCGCCCCGCGGGTGCGATGACCATCGCATGGGCATCGGACAATGCCGCCGTGCTCCGGCTCAACGGCCGCGTGCTGGACAGCGCCGACGACTGGGGATTCCTAAATCCGCGCCGGTTGACCGTCGGCTTGGCCGGGCTGCTGGACGCGGACAACCTCCTCGAGGTCGAGGTGGTGAACTTGGCCTGCGATTGCGCGAATCCCACCGGGCTCCTCGTGAACGTCGCGCCGGTTCCGCTTCCCGCGGCGTCGGGCGTCATGGTCACGGGGCTCGCGTTCCTCGCGATGGCGGCGCGCCGCCGACGGCCGTCCGGTTCGCGTCAGGAATAGCCGCCGCGTGACAGGCGGGCGGCGATCTGGTCGGCGAGGGCCTCGACGGCGCGGGCGTGGGCGTCGATCAGGCCCTGGTAGCCGGCGCCCTGCGGCGGCAGGGTGATGGCGAAGCGGTCGGAGGAGATCACCCGGCCGGAGAGGTTCGAGACGATCACGTACTGCCCGGAGAACTGGAAGGGGCCGTCGGGCGCGCCGATCATGCGATCGACGAAGACCTCGACGCGGAGGTCGGGCTGGTCGAAGGCCGGCCAGGGCTCGGTCGCCACCTGCGCGGCGAGGCGGGATTGCAGCGCGGCGACGAGGTGCCGGGTGAGCGCCCGGCGCGGGGTGTCGGCCCAGAGCGCGCCCTTGGAGAGCGTGACCGCGCCAGTGTCGTTCATCACCGCGATCTCGACCGTCTCGGCGTAGGCGGGCAGGCTCATGTCGGCGACGGCGACGCTGCCGGCCGAGCCCTGCCGGCTCGCCCCGCCGACCGGGGGCACCAGGTAGTAGTCGGGTTTGCCGGCGCAGGCGGCGAGGCCGAGCGCCGCGAGGAGCAGGAGGAGGCTGCGGCGCATCGTCATCTCCCGAAGAGGACCGAGTTCGGCTTGCGCTCCAGCGCGATGACCAGCGCGTTGACCGACTGGGCGGCGTTGCGCAGGTCGCGCAGCATCGCCTGGGTCTCGCGGGTCAGCTCGGAGCCGGGCGCGAAGCCGGCGATCGTGGTGTCGGCGGTGGCGGTGAGCCGGTCGATGCGCTCGATCAGCGCCGGGAGCAGGGCGGCGGCGGAGGTGATCGCCGCGGCCGCCTCGTCGGCGGAGGCGAGCGCGCTGTTGACGTTCTGGACCGCGCCGCCCTCGCGCAGCTCGGCGACGAGGGCGCGGACCTGGGCGAGCGACTGCGACAGCTCGGCCGGGACCTGCTTCATGCCGTCGGAGGCGAGGAGCGTCTCGGTGGCGTCGAGGGTGCGGGTCGCCTGGGCGACGAGCTGGTCGAGCGGCAGTTGCTCGACGCGGGCCGAGAGGGCGCGGAGGTTGTCGATCACCTCCGGCAGCTGCGCGGTGGCGGTGTCGACGTTGGCCGCGGCGCGCTCGGCGGAGGCGACCGCCTTCGAGATCTCGGCCCCGAGGTTGGCGGCGTTGAGCTCGTCGGTCAGCCGGCGCAGCGAGGCCACGGTGGCGTTGACGTTCTCGACCGTGCCGCCGGCGCGCAGGTCGGCGATCAGCCCGCGGATCTCGGCGAGCGCCGCGTCGACGGAGCCGGGGATGGCGCCGACCTTCTCGGAGCGGACCAGCGCGTCGATGCCGTCGACGGTGCGGGTCGCCGAGGCGACGAAGTCGTCGAGCGGGAGCGCGCGGGCCTCGTCGGCGACGCCGCCGACGCTGGTCATCAGCGCGGGCACGCCGTCGGCGACGACGCCGAACTTCTCGATGGTCGTGCGGGTGGTCTGGATCGTCTCGGTGAGCGCGGTGACCAGCTCCTGGGTCTCGACCTGGGAGACGACCTCGCGGATCGTGGCGAGGGTCTGGGCGATCTGCGCCGGGGTGTCCTTGATGCCGCTGGTGTCCACCGTCTCGCGGATGTCGGCGATCAGCGCGCCGATGTTGGCCGGGACGGTGCGGACGTTCGGGTCGGCGACCACGGCGTTCACGTTGGCGAGCAGCGTCGTGAAGGTGCGGATCAGGTCCTCGAGCGGCAGCGCGGCGAGGCGCTTCATCACGCCCTCGGCCGAGGCGGCGAGGCCGGAGGCCTCGGTGGCGGCGGAGGGGATGACGGGGAGCGGCAGCGCGTCGCGCTCGAGCGCGGCGGCGGGCGCGTCGGGCAGCTCGGCGAGGTTGACGAAGAGCGACTGGCCGAGGAGGCCGGCGCTGGCGAGCTGGGCGCGCAGGCCCTGGCCGACGAGGTCGGCGAGGAGGTCGAGGCCGGCCTCGGGGATCGCGCCTGCCTCGGCGACGATGCCCATGCGCTGGGGGACGATGGCGAGCGTGACGCGCATCCGGAGCCGGGTGGCGTCGCCCTCGCGCAGCACCACCGGCTGGAAGGCGGTGACCTCGCCGACGGTGACGCCGCGGAACTCGACCTTGGCGCCGGGCTCGAGGCCGCTGACGCTCGAATCGAAGAAGGCGTTGAGGCTGACGCGCTCGCCGGGCAGGTCCTCGATGGCGTTCTGGCGGGCGGCCGATTCGGAGGCGTAGAGCTCGAAGACGTGCCCTGCCTCGACCTGCTGGGCCTGCGCGCCGATCTGGGCGAAGCCGACGCCGCCGCGGACGAGCGCGGCGAGGCTCTCGACGCTGATCGTCGCGCCGCCGGCGCCGAGGTTGAGCGAGAAGCCCGAGGCGTTCCAGAAGCGGGCGCCCTCGGTGAGGAAGGCGTCGTAGGGGGCGTTGACGAAGAGGTCGACGAAGACGTCGCCGTCGGTGGTGAGCTCGACCTTCTCGACGCGGCCGACCGGGATGCGCTTGTAGAGCACCGGCGCGCCGGCGGAGAGGGAGCCGCCGTCGGGGGCGCGCAGGCGGATGCGCAGGCCCGGCTGGTCGGCGCGGGTCAGCGGCGGCTGCGGCAGGGCGGTGAAGCGCTGGGCCGGGGTTCCCGGCTCGCCGCTCCAGAAGGCCTCGATGTAGACGCCGGAGAGGACGGTCTCGATGCCGGTGACGCCCTGGGTGGAGACCTGCGGGCGGACCACCCAGAACTCGGCGTTGGAGTCGAGGAAGCGCGCCATCGACTTCTCGATGCGGGCGGTGGCGACGACGTTCTTGAGGTCGTCGCTGAAGGCGACGCTCTCGACGATGCCGATGTTGACGTCGCGGAAGCGGATCGTGGTCTTGCCGGCCTCGATGCCGGCCGCGCTGTCGAGGACGATGTCGATCGCCGGGCCGCGCTCGGAGTAGCTCTGCCAGGCGACGAAGAGCGAGATGGCCAGCGCGACGAGGGGAACGAGCCATACCGCCGAGATGCGGCGCGAGCGCGGCTCGGCCTTCGGCTCCTCGATCATCGGCTCGTGTGCGTCAGTCATCGTCACCCGCGCGTCTGTCGACGCTGTCCCAGATCAGCCTCGGGTCCATAGCCTGCGCCGAGAGCATGGTAAAGGCGACGGAGAGGGCGAAGAAGGCCGCCGCCGGGCCGGGGCGGATCGAGGCGAAGAAGCCCATCTGGATCAACGCGGTGAGGATGGCGACGACGAAGACGTCGACCATGGACCAGCGGCCGATGAACTCGACGGCCTCGTATAGCTTCATGCGAGCGTGGACCGAGATCGGCAGGCGGCGCTGGATGGAGAGGGCGAGGACGGCGATGGTGAGGATCTTGGAGACCGGGATGACGACGCTGGCGAGGAAGACCACGCCGGCGATAAGCCAGGCGCCGTGATGGGCGAGGTCGACCACCCCGCCGAGGATGGTGGAGGAGAGCTTCCGGCCGGTGATGGTGGTGATCATCATCGGCAGGAGGTTCGCGGGGATGTAGGCGATCAGGCCGACGAGGAGCCAGGCCCAGACACGCTGGAGCGAGGCGGGGGCGCGGCTGTGCAGCGCCGCGTGGCAGCGCGGGCAGTGCGGCGTCCCCGCGGGCGACACCTTGCCGCAGGCGCGGCAGCCGACGAGGCCCGCGGCGCGGGCGGTCAGCGCGGGGCCGTGCGGTCCAGGATGCGCCATAGCGACCAGTCGTCGAGGGAGGTGGCCTCGAGGACCACGAGGAGGACCATGCAGACCATCGCCCAGAAGGCGGGGCCGAGCGAGACGGAGGCCATGCCGGCGACCTTCACCAGCGCCACGACGACGCCGATGATGAAGACCTCGGCCATCGACCAGGGGCGCAGCAGCCCGGCGAGGCGGAAGGCCTCGTGGGCTCCGGGCGCGGGCGGGCGGCCGAGGCGGATCGGCAGGATGACGTAGGCGAGCGCGAAGGCGCGCATCACCGGGATGACGACGATGAGCATCCCGACCGCGAGGGCGAGGGGCGCGGTCAGCCCGGAGGAGAAGGCGAGGGCGGCGTCGAGCACCGAGGCCTTGCGGGTGAGGCCGAAGGTGTGGAGCTCGAGGAAGGGGAACATCACCGCGCCGATCATCAGCACGACGACGGCGACGGAGGCGGCGAGGGTGCGGTCGAGGGCGTGCGGGCGGTTGGTCATCACCACCTCGCCGCAGCGGCCGCAGCGCACCCGCCCGCCGAGCGGCGGCTCGACCTCGCGGTTGAGCGCGTCGCAGTAGGGACACGCGACCAGCCCCTCGCCCGTCAGGGCGAGCGTGGACGTCCCGGCGGGAGGCGCTGCGATCATTGCGCCGGTCTAGGGTTTTTCCGGGGCGTGCGAAAGGCGCCGCGTCGGGAGATGCGGGGCGGGACCTGGTCCGCCCTGCGGATGGCGCGGGCGCAAGGCGCGCGCCCGCGACCGCCGTTCCGGGGTCAGCCGCCGCCGGCCTGCACGCGCGGCGGGTTATCCGGGTCGAGCGCCGGCACCGGGTTCTCCGGATCCTGCAGGTTCGGCTTGAGGTCGTTCGAGGCGCCGCCGGGGAACCGCTTGATGCTCGGGAACTGGATCAGCGACTTGTCGAACTCGATGAGCGGCGGATAGACGAGCGCGAGCACCCAGCCGTTGTCCTCGCCCGCGTACTGGCCGGGCGAGCTCTTGGGCAGCCGCGACGACATCGCGCCGTTGAACACCATGTCGTACTTCTCGTACGGGTCCATCGTCAGGTTGTAGAGCGAGCCGATCGAGCCGAGGTCCTGCGTCGGGCCGAGCCAGGTGTCCTTGGCGTTCCACGTATACTTCCAGGCGATGTTGACCCAGGGCTCCCTGGGATCCCCGGCGACGTCCACCCGGACCGCCTGGAAGGTCTCGCCGTCGATGTACATCCACGACCGCCGCGCCGAATGGTCGGCCTTGCCGAGGACGTAGGCGCTGTTGTCGATGCTGTCGAAGTAGATCGGCTTGCCGTCGTCGTCCTGCCAGGCGCCGTGCGGCGGCGGGGTCAGCCCGGACAGGGCGGCGAGCGTCGACCAGAGGTCGATGTGGCTCATCATCTCGCCGCGGACCTCGCCGGCCGGGATGTGGTCCGGCCACCACATCAGGCCCGGAACCCGCCAGCCGGCCTCGAAGGAGCTGCCCTTCTCGCCGCGGAACGGGTGCGTGCCGGCGTCCGGGTAGGCGTCCTGCCAGGCGCCGTTGTCGGCGGTGACGATGACGATGGTGTTCGGAGCCTCGGCGCGGATCGCGTCCATGATCCGGCCGATGTTCGAATCGAGCTCGAGCATCGAGTCGGAGTAGCGGCCGAGGTGGGTCTTGCCGGCGAACTCGGGGGCCGGGTTGTTGGGGTTGTGCATCTTCATGAAGTTGACGTCCATGAAGAACGGCTTGTCGGACCTGGCGTGGTCCTTGATGTACTGGACGGCGCTGTCGGCCTGCCGCACGTCGAAGGTCGAGAGATAGTCCCAGGAGAACTCGCCGACCTTCTCGGCGGGCTTTCCGGCGACGCCCTGCCACTCGTACATGTTGACGACGTCGAAATAGGCCTTGGCGATCTCCGGGTTGTAGGACGGGAACCACGGGTGGAACCACGGCGAGGTGTCGCTGTAGGTGTAGACGCCCGGATAGTAGGCGCCGAAGTGCTTCATCTCGTCGAAGCCGTGCTCTATCGGGTAGGCCTCCGGCTTGTCGCCGAGGTGCCACTTGCCGGAGAAGTAGGTGGTGTAGCCGTTGTCGCGGAAGAACTCGGCGATCGTCGGCGTGCTCGTCCGGAGGCTGTTCTCGTCGCCCGGCGCGACCACGATCGAGAGCGCGGAGCGGATCGGGACGCGGCCGGTGATGAACGAGGCGCGCCCGGCGGTGCAACTCGCCTGCCCGTACCAGGAGGTGAAGAGCGCCCCCTCCTGCGCGATCTGGTCGACGTGCGGCGTCGGGTGGCCGAGCGCCGCGCCGCCGCCGGTATAGGCGCCGAAGTCGGCCCAGCCGGTGTCGTCCGTCATGAGCATGACGATGTTCGGCCGCCTGGCCTCGGCGCCTTGCCCGAAGGCGGGCGGCGCCGTTGCGAACGCGACCGACAGGAGGAGCAGGCCGATGCCGCGCGAACGCATGAGGTTCTCCTTGGGATGCAGCGGATGGCGCGGACAATCTAGCACCGCGGGGCGGGGGCGGGGTGATTCGTTTCCCGCGGCGGGCCCGAGGCTTGATGCCGGCGGCGTATGGGGTGAAGTTGCGGGGCCGGAGGAGCAGAGCATGGCCGAAGCCGTCGTCAGGGTTCCGCATTGCAGCCACTGGGGGGCCTACACGCTCCTCGTCGAGGGCGGGCGGATCGTCGGGGTGGAGCCCTTCGCGCTCGATCCGGCGCCGTCGCCGATCATCCGCTCCGTCGAGGAGTGGACGCGGCCCGAGCGGCGGGTGCTGCGGCCGATGGTGCGCGAGGGCTGGCTGGCCGCACGCGGGGCCGGCGACCGGCGGGGGCGCGGCGGCGAGCGCCTCGTGCCGGTGAGCTGGGACGAG
This sequence comes from Amaricoccus sp., assembly GCF_017993425.1. Lineage (GTDB taxonomy): Bacteria > Pseudomonadota > Alphaproteobacteria > Rhodobacterales > Rhodobacteraceae > Amaricoccus. The sequence goes on along the minus strand of NZ_JAGOMQ010000005.1, from coordinate 74,965 downwards.
GCGACGGAGCTGGTGGCCGGCGAGGTGCGGCGGGTGACGGAGACGCACGGGCCCGCGTCGATCTTCGCGGGGAGCTACGGCTGGGCGAGCTGCGGGCGGCTGCACCACCCGGCGACGCTGCTCAAGCGGATGCTGAACCTCGTCGGCGGCTATACCGGCCATGTCGACACCTATTCCATCGCTGCGGGGCCGGTGATCCTGCGCCACGTGCTCGGCGACGAGCGGGCGTGCTGGGGGCAGGCGAGCACGCTCGACACCATCGCCGCGCACGGCGAGACGCTGGTGGTGTTCGGCGCGATGACCCCGCGCACCGCGCAGACCGAGTCGGGCGGCATCGGCGCGCACCGGCTGGAGGAGGACCTGCGGGGAATCGTGGCGCGCGGGGTGAAGGTGGTGCTGGTCTCGCCGCTCGCCGACGACCTGCCGGAATGGGTGGGGGCGGAGTGGTGGCCGGTCCGGCCGAACACGGATGCGGCGCTGATGCTCGGGCTCGCCGGCGAGATCGTCGCGGCCGGGCGGCACGACGAGGATTTCCTCGCGCGCTGCACCAGCGGGTCGGAGGCGTTCCTCGCCTATCTGCGGGGGGAGACGGACGGGACGCCCAGGACCGCCGGCTGGGCGGCGGCGATCACCGGGATCCCGGCGGAGGCGATCGCCGGGCTGGCGCGGCGGCTGGTAGAGACGCGGTCCATGCTCACGGTGAGCTGGTCGCTGCAGCGCGCCCATCACGGCGAGCAGCCGTTCTGGGCGGCGCTGGGCCTCGCCGCGGTGGCGGGGCAGATCGGGCTGCCCGGCGGCGGGGTGGGCTACGGCTACGGCTCGCTCGGGGGCATGGGCGCGCCCTTCGTCACCTCGGCCTCGCCGGGGATGTCGCAGGGGCGGCAGGCCATCGACAGCTTCATCCCGGTGGCGCGGATCGCCGACATGCTGCTGAGCCCGGGCGGGGGCTACAGCTACGAGGGCGAGGCGAGGACCTATCCCGACATCCGCCTGCTGTGGTGGGCGGGCGGCAACCCGTTCCACCACCACCAGGACCTCAACCGGCTCGCCGAGGCCTGGACGCGGCCCGAGACGGTGATCGTGCAGGACCCGATGCTGACCGCGACGGCGCGGCGGGCGGACATCCTGCTGCCGGCCTCGACCTCGGTGGAGCGCAACGACCTCGCCGGCAACAAGCGCTCGGACTTCATCCTCGCCATGGCGAAGGCGGTGGAGCCCCTGGGCGAGGCGCGGTCGGACTTCGAGATCCTGCGCGGCGTGGCGGCGCGGCTCGGGGTGGGCGCGGCCTTCGACGAGGGGCTGGACGAGATGGGCTGGATCCGGCGGCTCTACGAGGGAAGCCGGGCGGATGCGGCGCGGCGGCGCGGCTTCGCGATGCCGGACTTCGAGACGTTCTGGGCGCAGGGCCACGCGCGCTGCCCGGTGCAGGGGGACCACACCTATCTCGACGGGTTCCGCGCCGATCCGGAGGCGGCCCCGCTCGCCACGGAGAGCGGGCGGATCGTGCTGGGGAGCCGGCTTCTGGCGGCGCTCGGCTATGCCGACTGCCCGGCGCATCCGGCGTGGATCCCGCCGGCGGAGTGGCTGGGCGGCGCGGCGGGGGACGAGCTGCACCTCGTCTCGCACCAGCCCGCCGGGCGGCTGCACAGCCAGCTCGAGACCGGGCCGGCGAGCCGGGCGGACAAGCGCGGCGGGCGCGAGCAGGCGCGGATGGCCCCGGCCGAGGCGGCGGCGCGCGGCATCGCCGACGGGGCCACGGTGCGGCTCTGGAACGCGCGCGGGGCCTGCCTCGCCACGGCGCGGGTCGACGCGGGCGTGGCGGCGGGGGTGGTGGCGCTGCCGACGGGGGCCTGGCTGACGCCGGTCGGCAACAGCGGGCTCGACATCGCCGGCAACCCCAACGTGCTGACGCTCGACATCGGCTCGTCGCAGTTCGGCCAGGGCTGCGCGGCGCATACCTGCCTCGTGCGGGTCGAGCCCTACGAGGGCGAGGCGCGGGACGCGATCGAGACCTATGGCCGGCAGGTCGCCGAGCTGCTGGCGGGGTGAGGCGATGACGGACGAGACGCGGTTTCCGTTTCCCGAGCTGGGGGGCCTGCCCGACGACGTGCGGGAGCGCATCCTCGCGGTGCAGGAGAAATCGGGCTTCGTGCCCAACGTGTTCATGGCGCTGGCGCGGCGGCCGGAGGAGTTCCGCGCCTTCTTCGCCTATCACGACGCGCTGATGGAGCGGCCGGGCGGGCTCAGCAAGGCCGAGCGCGAGATGATCGTCGTCGCCACCTCGGGCGAGAACCGCTGCCTCTACTGCGTGGTGGCGCACGGCGCGATCCTGCGCATCCGGGCGAAGGACGCGCAGGTGGCGGACCAGGTCGCCGTGAACTGGCGCAAGGCGGCGATCAGCCCGCGGCAGAAGGCGATGCTCGCCTTCGCGAGCAAGGTGGCGGCTCGGGCGCACGAGGTCGGCGCGGCGGACTACGCGGGGCTGGAGGGCCACGGCTTCTCGGTCGAGGACATGTGGGACATCGCGGCGATCGCGGCGTTCTTCGCGATGTCGAACCGGCTCGCCAACGCCTTCGACGTCCGGCCGAACCCGGAGTTCTACGCGCTGGGGCGCTGAGGGAGCCCCGGCAGGCGAGGGCCTGCCGGGGCTCCGCGTCAGTCGCCGCGGCGACGCGCCTTGTCGGCCATCGCCCGCCGCGCCATCCGGCTGAAGCCGCGCTCGGCGCGGCGGGACTCGGCGAGGGTGGCGCTGTTGCGCGCCTCCTCGCGCTCTAGCTTCCGCCAGCGCGCGAGGCGGGCCGGGTCGAGGCGGCCGGCGTCGATCGCCGCGCGCACCGCGCAGCCCGGCTCGCCGTCATGGGCGCAGTCGGCGAATCGGCACCCGCGGGCGAGCGCGCCGAGATCCCCGAAGACCGCGGCGACGCCCTCGGCGGCGTCGGCGAGGCGGAGGGCCCGCATCCCCGGCGTGTCGATCAGCCAGCCGCCGGCGCGGGTGCGGCGCAGGCTGCGCGCGGTGGTGGTGTGGCGGCCGCGGGCGTCGTCCTCGCGAATCGCCGCGGTGGCGAGCGTCGACCCGGTAAGCGCGCCGGCGAGCGTCGACTTGCCGACGCCGGAGGAGCCGACGAGCGCCACCGTCTCGCCGGGGCCGCACCAGGGCTCGAGCCGGGCGACGGCGCCCGGGTCGAGGGCGTTCACCGCCTCGACGGGGAGCGCGCGGGAGAGCTCGCGCACCCGGTCGACGTAGAGGTCCGGGTCGGCGCAGGCGTCGGCGCGGGTCAGCACGACCACCGGCGTCACGCCGGACTGCCGCGCCAGCGCGAGGTAGCGCTCGAGGCGGGCGACGTTGAAGTCGGCGTTGCAGGAGGTGACGACGAGGAGCGTGTCGACATTGGCGGCGACGAGCTGGAGCTCGGCGCCCGTGCCGGCGGCGCGCCGCGCGAGCAGCGACTTGCGCGGCAGGAGCGCGAGCGCCCGCGGCGCGGCGCGGTCGGCGAGGAGCCAGTCGCCGACCGCGATCTCGCCCACGGCGAGCGGTCCGGGCGCGAGGCGGCGCGGCCCGGCGGCGTCGAGGGCGTCGACCCCGGTGCGATGCACGGCGGCGACGCGCATCGGCTCCCCGGCGGCGAGCGCGCCGGGGTCGAGGTCGGATTGCAGGAAGGGCGACCAGCCGAGGTCGCGAAGCGAGGGGGTGGAGTCCATCGGGGTCCGTCCGAAGCCATGACGCAAGAGCGCGCTCCCGGGTGGGGCGCGCGGCGGCGGCAGGCGGACGAGGGAGCGCTAGAGGGCGCGCGACTCCGGGTCCGCCCGGCGGGCGACGGCGACAGTCATGAGCGGACACCCTCCCTTGCTGGCGGACACGAACGGCGAGAGGCTGACAACGACCCAAGCGGGACCCGTTACGGCTGCTTCCTTCCGGACCTGACCGGGTTGGCGAGGCGCCTGCCCGCGCCAACCTCTCGGGCGCAAATATAATCAGGACGGCGGACAGGGGCAAGCCGGCCGTCGGCCGCGCCCGCGACGACCGCCCGAAGGCCCCGTCGGCTCCCGCCGCCCCGACCTCCCTTTCTTCTCTTTTCCCTGACCTGTCGTGCAGGTTCCCCTTTGGGGGCGGGGGGAAGGGGGGCGGGGGAACGCGCGCAACGGCGCGCAGGGGCCCCACCCGCGCTTGCGCGGGCGGGGAGACCGGCTCCCCGGAACGCAAAGGCGCTCCGTCCGATCTCCCGGCGGCGTCCCGCGATCTCGCCGCTCGCGGCGGTAGCAACGCCGGGGCGGGGAGACGGCGACGTCCGCGCCACGGCGCAGCGCGCCGCGGGCGGGACGGTCGAGCCGGCGCGACGTCGACGCGGCGCCTGGGTCCGGCCGGCGCAGCCGGGCGGAGGGCGGCCCCGCGGGTTCGGAGCGCCGGCTCGGCAAGGGCGCTTCGGGCTTGGTTGACGCCATGCGAGTCGATGGGTAGGACGTGAGGGGACCGGGCGGCCTGCCGCCCGTCGCGGGATGTGCTTGCGGAGGGCGCGTTTTGGACGACATTCTGCGCGAGTATCTCCCCATCCTGATCTTCCTCGGGCTCGCGATCGCGCTCGGCCTCGTCCTGCTCCTCGCGGCGGCGGTGGTGGCGGTGTCGAACCCCGATCCCGAGAAGATCTCGGCCTACGAGTGCGGGTTCAACGCCTTCGACGACGCGCGCATGAAGTTCGACGTGCGCTTCTACCTGGTGTCGATCCTCTTCATCATCTTCGACCTCGAGGTGGCCTTCCTGTTCCCCTGGGCGGTGAGCTTCCCGCTGCAGGGCGAGGTCGGCTTCTGGTCGATGATGGTCTTCCTCGCGGTGCTGACGATCGGCTTCGCCTACGAGTGGCGCAAAGGAGCCCTGGAATGGGAGTGATGGAGCCGTCCCCGGCCCTGGCCACCGCCGCCGGACCGGACAGGGAGGTCGCGGCGCGGGCGATCTCCGACGAGCTGGCCGACAAGGGCTTCCTCGTCACCTCGACGGCCGACGTCATCAACTGGGCGCGCACCGGCTCGCTGCACTGGATGACCTTCGGCCTCGCCTGCTGCGCCGTCGAGATGATGCACACCTCGATGCCGCGCTACGACCTCGAGCGCTTCGGCACGGCGCCGCGCGCCTCGCCCCGGCAGTCCGACCTGATGATCGTCGCCGGCACGCTGACCAACAAGATGGCCCCGGCGCTGCGCAAGGTCTACGACCAGATGCCGGAGCCGCGCTACGTGATCTCGATGGGATCCTGCGCCAACGGCGGCGGCTACTACCACTACAGCTACTCGGTGGTGCGGGGCTGCGACCGGGTGGTGCCGATCGACGTCTACGTGCCCGGCTGTCCCCCGACGGCCGAGGCGCTGCTCTACGGCATCCTCCAGCTGCAGCGGAAGATGCGGCGCACCGGGACGATCGTGCGATGAGCGCGCCCGCCCGCCTGGCGGCCGCCGAGGCCGCGCTCGAGGAGCTGCAGGAGAGCATCCTGCTGCGCCGCGCGGACGCGGTGCGCGAGGCGGAGATCCGCTTCGGCGAGCTGACGCTGCATGTCGGCCCGGGCGCCATCCCGGAGTTCCTCGAGTTCCTGCGCAGCGATCCGTCCTGCCGCTTCACCACGCTGATCGACGTGACGGCGGTGGACTGGCCGGACCGCGAGAAGCGCTTCGAGGTGGTCTACCACCTGCTCTCCATGTCGCTGAACGCCCGCGTGCGGGTGAAGGCGGCGGTCGCGGACGGCGAGATCGTGCCGTCGATCATCGGCGTCTACCCCTCGGCCAACTGGTACGAGCGGGAGGTCTTCGACATGTACGGGATCCTGTTCTCGGGCCATCCCGACCTGCGGCGGCTGCTGACCGACTACGGCTTCCGCGGCCATCCGCTGCGCAAGGACTTCCCGACCACCGGCTACGTCGAGGTGCGCTACGACGAGGAGCAGAAGCGGGTGGTCTACGAGCCGGTGAAGCTCGTCCAGGAATACCGGATGTTCGACTTCATGAGCCCGTGGGAAGGCGCCGACTACATCCTGCCGGGCGACGAGAAGAAGGACGCGCGCTGATGCCGCGCCCCCGCCTCCGCCTCCGCCTTCCCGCATGTCGCGAGCCGATCGGGCCAGCCTGAGGAACTCCAATTGGCCATCGCTCCGGACCCACGCTTCGCCAGGCCTCGGACCCTCTTCTTCGGGGTAGGCGCGCAGAAGGCGGCCACCTCGTGGCTCGACGCCTATCTGCGCGCGCATCCCGAGATCTGCATGCCGGTGCGCAAGGAGCAGCATTACTGGTCGACGCTCGCCGGGGCGCCCGGGCGCGACCGCCTCGCCCGGGCGCGGCGCAAGATCGCCCGGATCGAGGCGCGGTCGCTCTGGAAGCGGACCACGCGCTCGCGGCGGGATCGCAGCGTCGAAACGGCCTGGCGGCTGAGCGAGCAGATGCTCGCCGACCGGCGGGGCGACCATGCGGCCTATGCCGACGTGCTGCTCCAGGCCTGGGCGGGCGAGCCGGTCGTCGGCGAGATCACCCCGGCCTATGCGCTGCTCGACACGGAGAGCTACGCCGAGATGGCCGCGCTGAACCCCGACGTGCGCTTCCTCTTCGTCCTGCGCGACCCGGTGTCGCGGCTGGTGTCGGGGGTGAACATGAACGTGCGCAAGGACCAGCCGAGGGGGCGCGGCGACTTCTCGACCCGGCTGGCGGCGGCGCTGGCCGACCCGGAGGACTCGAGCGTGCTGCGCTCGCGCTACGACCTGACGATCGAGCGGCTGGAGCGGGCGGCGCCGCGGGAGCGGATCTGCTACCTGTTCTTCGAGACGCTGTTCCGCCAGGAGGAGATCGACCGGCTGACCGACTTCCTCGGGGTGGCGCGGCGGCCGGCGGGCCTCGGCGAGAAGGTGAACGCCGCGCGCAGGGGCGGCGAGAAGGCGAGCGAGCGGGAGATCGCGCAGGCGGTCGAGACGCTGCGGCCGACCTATGAGTTCGTGCGCGCCCGATTCGGCGACGCGGTGCCGCCGTCGTGGCGGAGGCCGGCGGCCCGGCGGGCGGCGGCGGTCTGAGACGGGGGCGGGACGATGGACGAGGCGACCCAGGGCCTGCTGAAGGACGAGCAGCGGATCCGCAACTTCAACATCAACTTCGGCCCGCAGCATCCGGCGGCGCACGGGGTGCTGCGGCTGGTGCTCGAGCTCGACGGCGAGCTGGTCGAGCGCTGCGACCCGCATATCGGGCTCCTGCACCGCGGCACCGAGAAGCTGATGGAGAGCCGCACCTACCTGCAGAACCTGCCCTATCTCGACCGGCTCGACTACGTGGCGCCGATGAACCAGGAGCATGCCTGGTGCCTCGCCATCGAGAAGATGACCGGCGTCGAGATCCCGCGGCGGGGCTCGCTGATCCGGGTGCTCTATTCCGAGATCGGCCGGATCCTGAACCACCTGCTCAACGTCACCACGCAGGCGATGGACGTCGGCGCGCTCACGCCCCCGCTCTGGGGATTCGAGGAGCGCGAGAAGCTGATGATCTTCTACGAGCGCGCCTGCGGGGCGCGGCTCCACGCCGCCTATTTCCGCCCCGGCGGCGTGCATCAGGACCTGCCGCAGGATCTGATCGACGACATCGCCAAATGGGCGCACGAGTTCCCGGCGGTGCTCGACGACATCGAGGGGCTGCTGACCGAGAACCGCATCTTCAAGCAGCGCAACGTCGACATCGCCATCGTCAGCGCCGAGGAGTGTCAGGCGCTGGGCTTCTCGGGCGTGATGGTGCGCGGCTCCGGCCTCGCCTGGGACCTGCGGCGCTCGCAGCCCTACGAGTGCTACGACGAGTTCGACTTCAAGATCCCGGTAGGGGTGAACGGCGACTGCTACGACCGGTATCTGATCCGCATGTGGGAGATGCGCGAGAGCACGCGGATCATCCTTCAGGCGATCGACAAGCTCAACGCCTGCAAGGGGCAGGAGGTGCTGGCGCGCGGCAAGCTGTCGCCGCCGAAGCGGGCGGAGATGAAGACCTCGATGGAGGCGCTCATCCACCACTTCAAGCTCTACACCGAGGGCTTCCACGTGCCGGCGGGCGAGGTCTACGCCGCGGTGGAGGCGCCGAAGGGCGAGTTCGGGGTCTATCTGGTCGCCGACGGCACCAACAAGCCGTGGAAGGTCAAGCTCCGCGCCCCCGGCTTCGCGCATCTCGCGGCCATGGACTACATCTGCCGGGGCCACATGCTGGCGGACGTCTCCGCGGCGCTCGGCTCCCTCGACATCGTGTTCGGAGAGGTCGACCGCTGATGCTCCGCCGCCTTTATCACGAGCAGCCCGAGAGCTTCGCCTTCACGCCGGGGAACCTGGCATGGGCGCAGACGATCATCGCGAAGTATCCGGAGGGGCGGCAGGCCTCGGCCGTGATCCCGCTCCTGTGGCGGGCGCAGGAGCAGGAGGGCTGGGTCACGCGGCCGGCGATCGAGGAGATCGCGCGGATGCTCGGCATGGCCTATATCCGCGTGCTCGAGGTCGCGACCTTCTACTTCATGTTCCAGCTCCAGCCCGTCGGCAGCGTGGCGCATGTGCAGGTCTGCGGCACCACCTCCTGCATGATCTGCGGGGCGGAGGACCTGATCGCGGTCTGCAAGAAGAAGATCGCGCCCCACGCGCACCAGCTCTCGGCCGACGGCAAGCTGAGCTGGGAGGAGGTCGAGTGCCTTGGGGCCTGCGCCAATGCGCCGATGGCGCAGATCGGCAAGGATTATTACGAGGATCTGACCGCCGAGAGCTTCGGCGAGATCCTCGACGCGCTCGCGCGTGGCGAGGTGCCGCGGCCGGGGCCGCAGAACGGGCGCTTCGCGTCGGAGCCGCTCGGGGGAACGATCCTGCCGGCGGGCGAGCGGACCGAGGCGGCCAACGGCTCGGTGGCGCTGGCGCTCGCACTCGGCGACACGGTCGCGCGCATCACCGGCGAGCCGGTCCGGCGGAGCCCGGCGCCCGCGGCGGAGGCCGGGCCGGTGGCCGCTCCGGCTCCCGTCGCGCCGGCCGGGGAGCGGACGCGGCCCGCGGCGCTGACGGCGGCGCGGGACGGCGGCGCGGACGACCTCAAGCGGATCAAGGGCGTCGGGCCGAAGCTCGAGGCGCTGCTGCATTCGCTCGGCATCTTCCATTTCGACCAGATCGCGGCCTGGGGGCCGGCGGAGCTCGGCTGGATCGACGAGAACCTCGAAGGGTTCCACGGCCGGGCGAGCCGCGACGACTGGATCGGGCAGGCGCGGATCCTCGCCGCGGGGGGCGAGACGGAGCATTCGCGGCGCGTCGACCGGGGCGAGAGCACCTGAGGCGCGAGAGGCAGGCGGCCCGGGCGCGGGCCGCGGGAAAGGCGTGACGGAGGTCCGGGCTGCGGGCCGGACGAGAGGGAACGAGACCGATGCTGGCGGACAAGGACCGGATCTTCACCAACCTCTACGGCATGTTCGACCGCAGCTTGGCGGGGGCGCGCTCGCGCGGCTGCTGGGACGGCACGGCCGGGATCATCGGCCGCGGCCGCGACAAGATCATCGAGGAGATGAAGGCCTCCGGCCTGCGCGGCCGTGGCGGCGCGGGCTTCCCGACCGGGCTCAAGTGGTCGTTCATGCCGAAGCAGAGCGACGGCCGGCCGCATTACCTCGTCGTCAACGCCGACGAATCCGAGCCCGGCACCTGCAAGGACCGGGAGATCATGCGCCATGATCCCCACACGCTGATCGAGGGCTGCCTGATCGCCTCGTTCGCGATGGGGGCGAACGCGGCCTATATCTACCTCCGGGGCGAGTATATCCGCGAGCGCGAGGCGCTGCAGATCGCGGTGGACGAGGCCTATGACGCGGGCCTCCTCGGCCGGAACGCCGCGGGATCGGGCTGGGACTTCGACCTCTACCTGCACCACGGCGCCGGCGCCTATATCTGCGGCGAGGAGACGGCCCTCATCGAGAGCCTCGAGGGCCGGAAGGGGATGCCGCGGCTGAAGCCGCCGTTCCCGGCCAATACCGGGCTCTACGGCGCGCCGACCACGGTGAACAACGTCGAGTCGATCGCCGTGGCGCCGACGATCCTGCGCCGCGGCGCGGCGTGGTTCTCCTCGATGGGCCGGCCGAACAACGTCGGCACCAAGGTCTTCGCCATCTCGGGGCACGTGAACCGGCCCTGCGTGGTCGAGGAGGCGATGTCGATCCCGCTGCGCGAGCTGCTGGAGAAGCACTGCGGCGGGGTCCGCGGCGGCTGGCAGAACCTCAAGGCGGTGATCCCCGGGGGCTCGTCGGTGCCGCTCCTGCCGGCGGCGGTGTGCGGCGAGGCGATCATGGACTTCGACTGGCTGCGCGAGCAGCGGTCGGGCCTCGGGACGGCGGCGGTCATCGTGATGGACCAGTCCACCGACATCATCAAGGCGATCTGGCGGCTGTCGAAGTTCTACAAGCACGAGAGCTGCGGCCAGTGCACCCCCTGCCGCGAGGGCACCGGCTGGATGATGCGGGTCATGGAGCGGCTGGTCACCGGCGAGGCCGATCCGGCCGAGATCGACATGCTGCTCGACGTGACCAAGCAGGTCGAGGGCCACACGATCTGCGCGCTCGGCGACGCCGCGGCCTGGCCGATCCAGGGCCTGATCCGGCACTGCCGGGGCGAGATCGAGGACCGCATCAAGGCGAAGCGGACGGGGCGGGTCAGCGCCGTCGCGGCGGAGTGAGGCTCGTGCCCGGGGATCATCTCGCCCAGCTCAACGTCGGCCGGCTCGTCGCGGAGACGCACGATCCGCGCGTGGCGGAGTTCATGGCGGCGCTCGACCGGGTGAACGGGCTCGGCAAGCGGATGCCGGGCTTCGTCTGGATGATGGAGGGCTCGGGCGAGCCGGGGAAGGGCAACACCGAGACGAAGCTCGACGGCGATCCGCGTTACGTCGCCAACCTGACGGTGTGGGAGAGCGTCGAGGCCCTGGAGGCGTTCGTGTGGAACACGGCGCACCGGCAGTTCTACGCCCGCCGGGCCGAGTGGTTCGAGCTGATGCCGGAGCGGCATTTCGTGATGTGGCGCGTGCCGGCGGGCCATCGGCCGACCCTCGACGAGGGGCTGGAGCGGCTGGCGCATCTGCGGGCGCACGGCGACAGCGACCATGCCTTCGGCTGGGAATTCGCGCGCGAGGCGCGGCTGTGGCGGACGCGCGCCTGCGCGGTGGCGGCGGAGTAGGGCGATGGAAGCGACCACGACGGTCACGACGGACTACGGCGCGATCGGCCTCGTGCCGGTGCTGGTCATCCTCGCCCTGGCGGTGATCCCCTACTGGAAGATCTGGCGGCGCACCGGGCATTCGGGGGCGTGGTCGCTCCTGATGATCATCCCGGTGGCGAACCTGATCTCGCTCTGGGTGCTGGCGTTCAAGGACTGGCCGGCGCTGCGCGACGGGGGGCGGCGATGACCTTCGCGCCGGACGATCTCGGGCGGGCCTTGTCGGACCTCGCCGAAGCCATCTTCGACCGCCGCGGCGAGGCCGCGACCGTGGACATGACGCGCGTTCCCCCCGCCGCTCCGAAGCGGCCGGAGGACGCCGGGAAGGCCCGTGAGGGGAAGAAATGAGCGACCTGCGCAAGCTGATCGTCGATGGCGTCGAGGTGGCGGTTCCGCCGCAGATGACGCTCCTGCAGGCCTGCGAGGTCGCGGGCGTGGAGATCCCGCGCTTCTGCTACCATGAGCGGCTCAGCATCGCCGGCAACTGCCGGATGTGCCTCGTCGAGGTGGTCGGCGGCCCGCCGAAGCCGGCCGCGTCCTGCGCGATGCAGGTCAAGGACCTGCGCCCCGGGCCCGAGGGGCAGCCGCCGCAGGTCAAGACCAAGAGCCCGATGGTCAAGAAGGCCCGCGAAGGGGTGATGGAGTTCCTGCTCATCAACCACCCCCTCGACTGCCCGATCTGCGACCAGGGCGGCGAGTGCGACCTGCAGGACCAGGCCATGGCCTACGGCGTCGACTTCAGCCGCTACCGCGAGCCGAAGCGGGCGGCGATCGACATGGACCTCGGGCCGCTCGTCAAGACCGAGATGACCCGCTGCATCTCCTGCACCCGCTGCGTGCGCTTCATCACCGAGGTCGCGGGCGTGCCGGAGATGGGCCAGACCGGGCGCGGCGAGGACAGCGAGATCACCTCCTATCTCGGGCGGATGCTGACCTCCGAGATGCAGGGCAACGTCATCGACCTGTGCCCGGTCGGGGCGCTGACCTCCAAGCCCTATGCGTTCACGGCGCGGCCCTGGGAGCTCTCCAAGACGGAATCGATCGACGTCATGGACGCGCTCGGCTCGGCGATCCGCGTCGACGCCAAGGGGCGCGAGGTGATGCGCATCCTGCCGCGCAACAACGACGGCGTGAACGAGGAATGGCTGGCCGACCGCTCGCGCTTCGTCTGGGACGGCCTCCGGCGGCAGCGGCTGGACAGGCCCTATATCCGCGAGGGCGGCAAGCTCCGGCCGGCGACCTGGGCCGAGGCCTTCGCCGCGGTGAAGGCGGGGCTCAAGGGCAAGAAGGTCGCCGCGCTGGCGGGCGATCTCGCCTCGGTCGAGGCGATCTTCGCGCTGAAGCTCTTGTCGGAGAGGCTCGGCGGCGTGACCGAGTGCCGGCTCGACGGGGCGGCGCTGCCGGCGGGGAACCGCTCGGGCTATGCCGGCTCGGCGCGGATCGGGGACATCGACGCGGCGAAGCGCATCCTGCTCGTGGGCGTGAACCCGCGGCACGACGCGCCGGTGCTGAACGCCCGGCTGCGCAAGGCCTGGTTGAACGGCGCGCGGATCGCCTCGGTGGGCGCGCCCGCGGACCTGACCTATCCGGTCGAGCATATTGGCGCGGGGCGGCAGGCGCTGGCGGCCCTGAACCGCGAGACGCTGACCGACGAGGAGAAGGCGACCCCGAGCGTGATCGTGCTCGGCGCCGACGCGCTGACCGCCGGCGACGGCGCGGCGGTGCTCGGCGAGGTGATGGCGCTGTGCGACCTGACCGGCTCGAAGCTCCTGATCCTGCACACGGCGGCGAGCCGGGTGGGCGCCATGGACCTCGGGTTCACCACCGAGGGCGGGCTCGCCGCGGCGCTGGACGGCGCGGGCGCGGTCTATGCGCTCGGCGTCGACGAGATCGACATCCCGGCCGGGCCGTTCGTGGTCTACCAGGGCTCGCACGGCGACCGCGGCGCGCATCGGGCGGACGTGATCCTGCCGGCGGCGGCCTGGACCGAGGAGGCGGGCGTCTTCGTCAACACCGAGGGGCGGCCGCAGATGGCGCTGCGCGCCGGCTTCCCGCCGGGGCAGGCGCGGGAGAACTGGGCGGTGCTGCGGGCGCTGTCGGCGGAGCTGGGCGCGACCCTGCCGTTCAACGCGTTGGGCGAGCTGCGTCGGCAGCTCTTCGCGGCATTCCCGCATCTGGGGCATATCGAGGAGGTCCCGGAAAATCCGTGGACGCCCCTGCCCCGCGGCGATATGACCGGGCAGGATTTCGGGGGACCCGTGCAGGATCATTATCTTGGCAACCCGATCCTGCGGGCCAGCACGGTCATGGCCGAGCTGTCGCGGCTCGCCGCCGGGCGGCATCACGCAATGGCGGCGGAGTAGGCGATGGACGGGTTCCTCGACACCGGCTTCGGGATCTTCCTGATCGTCCTCCTCCAGTGCCTGGTGGTGACGGTCTTCGTCCTCGTCTGCCTCGCCTTCCTGATGTACGCCGACCGCAAGATCTGGGCGGCGGTGCAGCTGCGCCGGGGTCCGAACGTCGTCGGGCCGTGGGGGCTGATGCAGTCCTTCGCGGACTTCCTGAAATACATCGTCAAGGAGATCGTCATCCCGGCCGGGGCCAACAAGCCCCTGTTCCTGCTGGCGCCGATGATCTCCTTCGTGCTGCCGGTGATCGTCTGGGCGGTGATCCCCTGGGCGCCCGGCTGGGTGATCTCCGACATGAACGTCGGGATCCTGTTCATCTTCGCGATCTCGTCGCTGCACGTCTATGCGATCATCATCGGCGGCTGGGCCTCGAACTCGAAATATCCGTTCATGGGCGCGCTGCGCTCGGCGGCGCAGATGATCTCCTACGAGGTCTCGATGGGCCTGATCATCGTCGGGGTGCTGATCTCGGCCGGGACGCTGAACCTCAGCCGCATCGTCGAGGCGCAGGCCGGGAGCTGGGGGCTCTTCCACTGGTTCTGGCTGCCGCAGCTCCCGATGGTGGTGCTGTTCTTCGTCTCGTGCCTCGCCGAGACCAACCGGCCGCCCTTCGACCTGCCGGAGGCGGAGTCGGAGCTGGTGGCGGGGTATCAGGTCGAGTATTCCTCGACGCCGTTCCTGCTCTTCATGATCGGCGAGCTGACCAGCGTGTTCTTCATGTGCGCGCTGATCTCGGTGCTGTTCTTCGGCGGCTGGCTGTCGCCGATCCCGGGGCTCCCCGACGGGGCGTTCTGGATGTTCGCCAAGATGGTGTTCTTCTTCTTCATCTTCGCGATGGTGAAGGCGATCGTCCCCCGCTACCGCTATGACCAGCTCATGCGGATCGGCTGGAAGGTGTTCCTGCCCTTGTCGCTGGGCTGGGTCGCCCTGGTGGGGCTCTTCGCGCAGTACGGCTGGTTCTGGGGCGCCTATCAGCGCTGGGCTATCGGAGGCTGATGATGATTGCCACGAGCAAGAAGTACTCTTGGCTTGCAGGCGGTCACCGCTTTGCCATTTTGCCGATCTCCGTTGGCGGCTACGTTGTGAGTATCAACGAGCAGCTCAGAGGCTTCTATCCGAATGCCGAGAGCGCGGCGGATGATTTCCGTCGTGGCCACATAGCGACCATCATAGACGGTAAGCGTCCCTATCTTATCCGGACGCGGGAGTATGAGTTTCCGCGTGATCTGGTCGGATGGAAGATGACGGAGATCATCCCTATCGAGATCGACGAACACCCCACGTTCGTGGCTGTTGGAGGCTGATGATGGGGATCCCGTTCGACAAGGCCGCCCGCTACTTCCTGCTCGCCGACTTCATCGGCGGGTTTCGGCTGGGGATGAAGTACTTCTTCAAGCCGAAGGCGACGATCAACTATCCCCACGAGAAGGGCCCGCTGTCGCCCCGGTTCCGTGGCGAGCATGCGCTCCGGCGGTATGCGAACGGCGAGGAGCGCTGCATCGCCTGCAAGCTCTGCGAGGCGATCTGTCCGGCGCAGGCGATCACCATCGACGCCGAGCCCCGCGACGACGGGTCGCGGCGGACGACGCGCTACGACATCGACATGACGAAGTGCATCTATTGCGGCTTCTGTCAGGAGGCCTGCCCGGTCGACGCCATCGTCGAGGGGCCGAACTTCGAGTTCTCGACCGAGACGCGCGAGGAGCTCTTCTACACCAAGGAAAAGCTGCTCGCGAACGGGGATCGCTGGGAGGCGGAGATCTCCCGGAACCTCGAGCTCGACGCGCCCTATCGCTGAGAGGCAGCCCATGGCCACCTTCTCCTTCTACCTGTTCTCCCTCGTGGCCGTGCTCTCCGGCTTCCTCGTGGTGTTCGCGCGGAGCCCGGTGCATTCGGTGCTCTGGCTGATCCTCGCCTTCTTCTCCGCCGCGGGGCTCTTCGTGCTCCTCGGGGCTGAGTTCGTGGCGATGCTGATGCTGATCGTCTATGTCGGCGCCGTCGCGGTGCTGTTCCTCTTCGTGGTGATGATGCTCGACGTCGACTTCGCGGCGCTCCGCGAGGGGATGGCGGCCTATCTGCCGGTCGGGCTCTTGATCGGGGTGATCCTGCTGGTGCAGCTCGGCTTCGTCTTCGGGGCCTGGGAGACGACGGACATCGCGCTGGCGCAGCGCGCCGCGGTGACGCCGCCGCCGGCGGAGATGGAGAACACCGCCGCGCTCGGGGCGCTGATCTACACCAAGTACATCTTCCTGTTCCAGGCGGCCGGGCTGGTGCTGCTCGTCGCGATGATCGGGGCGATCGTGCTGACCCATCGCAAGCGCGTCGGCGTGAAGCGGCAGGACGTGCTGACGCAGATGTACCGCGACCCCGCCAAGGCGGTGGACCTGAAGGACATCAAGCCGGGGCAGGGGATATGAGCCGCGTCGGGGCGCCGCCGGCGAACGGAGGGAGCAGGGGATGATCGGGCTCGGGCACTATCTCACCGTCGCGGCGATCCTGTTCGTCACCGGCATCTTCGGCATCTTCATCAACCGCAAGAACGTCATCATCATCCTGATGTCGATCGAGCTGATGCTGCTCGCGGTCAACATCAACCTCGTGGCCTTCTCGGCGCATCTCGGCGACCTCGTCGGCCAGATCTTCACCCTGTTCGTGCTGACCGTGGCCGCCGCCGAGGCGGCGATCGGGCTGGCCATCCTCGTCTGCTTCTTCCGCAACACCGGAACGATCGCCGTCGAGGACATCAACGTGATGAAGGGCTGAGCCGCGATGGTCACCATCATCCTCCTCGCGCCGCTGTTCGCCGCCCTCCTCTGCGGCTTCGGCTGGAAGTTCATGGGCGAGCAGGCGGCGACGTATCTCGCCACCGGCGTGCTGTTCCTGTGCTGCCTGCTGTCGTGGATCGTGTTCCTCGGCTTCGACGGCGTGGCGCGGCACGTGCAGCTCTTCCCGTGGATCCAGTCCGGCACGCTGGCCGTCGACTGGGGCGTCCGGCTCGACCGGCTGACCGCGATCATGCTGATCGTCGTCACCACGGTATCGGCGCTCGTCCACATGTACTCGCTGGGCTACATGGCCCATGACGACAACTGGAAGCACGGCGAGAGCTACAAGCCGCGGTTCTTCGCCTATCTGTCGTTCTTCACCTTCGCCATGCTGGCGCTGGTGACCGCCGACAACCTCCTCCAGATGTTCTTCGGCTGGGAGGGCGTCGGCGTCGCCTCTTACCTGCTGATCGGCTTCTACTACCGCAAGTCGTCCGCCAACGCCGCCGCCATCAAGGCCTTCGTCGTCAACCGCGTCGGCGACTTCGGCTTCGTGCTCGGCATCCTCGGCGTCTACGTGATGGTCGACTCGATCTGGTTCGACGACGTCTTCGCCGCCGGCCCGACGCTCGCGGCCTCGCAGTTCCACTTCCTCTGGCGCGACTGGAACGCCGCCGAGGTGATCTCGGTGCTGCTCTTCGTCGGCGCCATGGGCAAGTCGGCGCAGCTCTTCCTGCACACCTGGTTGCCGGACGCCATGGAGGGCCCGACCCCGGTCTCCGCCCTCATCCACGCCGCGACCATGGTCACCGCGGGCGTGTTCCTCGTCTGCCGCATGTCGCCGGTGATCGAGTTCGCGCCCTACGCCAAGGACTTCATCGTCATCATCGGCGCCACGACGGCGTTCTTCGCCGCGACCGTCGGCCTCGTGCAGAACGACATCAAGCGGGTGATCGCCTACTCGACCTGCTCGCAGCTCGGCTACATGTTCGTCGCGGCCGGCGTCGGCGTCTACTCGGCGGCGATGTTCCACCTCTTCACCCACGCCTTCTTCAAGGCCCTCCTCTTCCTCTGCGCCGGCTCGGTCATCCACGCGATGCACCACGAGCAGGACATGCGGAACTACGGCGGGCTCAAGGACAAGATCCCCGTCACCTTCTGGATGATGATGATCGGCACGCTCGCCATCACCGGCGTCGGCATCCCGCTGACCTCGATCGGCTTCGCGGGCTTCCTCTCCAAGGACGCGATCGTCGAGAGCGCCTGGGCCGGCGGCACCGGCCCGGCGGGCTACGCCTTCGTGCTGCTGCTCCTCTCCGCCGCGATGACCTCGTTCTATTCGTGGCGGCTGATCTTCCTGACCTTCTACGGGACGCCGCGGGGCGACCACCACGCGCACGACCACGCGCACGAGAGCCCGCGGGTGATGCTGATCCCGCTCGGCGTGCTCGCGGTCGGCGCGGTGCTGGCCGGCATGATCTGGTACAAGCCGTTCTTCGGAAACCACGACAGCTTCCTGAGCTTCTTCGGGATGCCGGCGCACCACGTCGAGGCCGCCGAGGGCGAGCCGGGCGCCGGCCACGGCGAGGCGCCGGCCGAGGGCACGGCCGCCTCGACCGCGCCGGCCGAGGACCACGCGGCCGCCGAGGGCCACGCCGCCGAAGCCGCCCCGGCCGAGGGCCACGTGGTCGCGGCCGAGACCGCCGAGGCGCAGGGCGCGGCGGCGGAGGAGCATGCGGGCGAGCTCGCGCATGGCTGGGAGCAGGGCGCGCTCTTCGCGGCGGCCGACAACCACGTCATGGACGACGCGCACCACTCGCCGGCCTGGGTCAAGGCCTCGCCGTTCATCGCCATGCTGCTCGGGCTGGGGCTCGCGTACCAGTTCTACATCCGCAACCCGTCCCTGCCGGGGCGGCTCGCGAAGCAGCAATGGGCGCTCTACAACTTCCTCTACAACAAGTGGTACTTCGACGAGATCTACGACTTCCTGCTCGTCCGGCCGACGTTCTGGCTCGGCCGCTTCCTGTGGAGGAGGGGCGACGGGGGCACGATCGACGGCCTGATCAACGGCGTCGCCATGGGCTTCGTGCCCTGGGTCACGCGGCTCGCGGGGCGGGCGCAGTCGGGCTACGTCTTCCACTACGCCTTCGCCATGGTGCTGGGGCTCGTCGCGATCACGCTCTGGATGATGGTGCGGGGAGCGCACTGACATGGACAACCTGCTCTCGCTCGTCACCTTCCTGCCGCTGATCGGCGCCGTCGTCCTGCTCGTGTTCCTGCGCGGCGAGGACGAGCAGGCGCAGAAGAACGCCAAGATGCTGGCGCTCTTCACCACGACGGCGACCTTCGTGCTGTCGCTCTTCATCATGACCGGGTTCGACCCCGCGAACACCGGCTTCCAGTTCGTCGAGGAGAGCCCCTGGCTCGGCGGGCTCACCTACAAGCTCGGCGTCGACGGGCTGTCGGTGCTCTTCGTGATGCTGACGACCTTCCTGATGCCCATCGTCATCGGCGCCTCCTGGCACGTCGAGACGCGGGTCAAGGAATACATGGTCGCCTTCCTGGTGCTCGAGACCTTCATGATCGGGGTCTTCGTCGCGCTCGATCTCGTGCTCTTCTACATCTTCTTCGAGGCCGGCCTGATCCCGATGTTCCTGATCATCGGCATCTGGGGCGGCAAGGACCGCATCTACGCGAGCTTCAAGTTCTTCCTCTACACCTTCCTCGGCTCGGTGCTGATGCTCGTCGCGATGATCGCGATGTGGATGCAGGCGGGCACCACCGACATCCCGACGCTGATGACCCACCAGTTCAGCTCGGACCCGATCTCCGTCCTCGGGATCACCGTGGTCGGCGGGGTGCAGACGCTGCTCTTCCTCGCCTTCTTCGCCTCCTTCGCGGTGAAGATGCCGATGTGGCCGGTGCATACCTGGCTGCCGGACGCCCACGTGCAGGCGCCGACGGCGGGCTCGGTGGTGCTGGCGGCGATCCTCCTGAAGATGGGCGGCTACGGCTTCCTGCGCTTCAGCCTGCCGATGTTCCCGGTCGGGTCGGAGGTGATGCAGGGCTTCGTGTTCTTCCTCTCCGCGACGGCGATCATCTACACGAGCCTCGTCGCGCTGGTGCAGGAGGACATGAAGAAGCTGATCGCCTATTCCTCCGTCGCCCACATGGGCTTCGTGACGATGGGCATCTTCGCCTTCAACCAGCAGGGGATCGACGGCGCGCTCTTCCAGATGATCTCCCACGGCTTCATCTCCGGCGCGCTCTTCCTCATCGTCGGCGTGATCTACGACCGGATGCACACCCGCGAGATCTCCGCCTATGGCGGGCTCGTGGTGCGGATGCCGGCCTATGCGCTGATCTTCATGCTGTTCACCATGGGCAATGTCGGCCTGCCCGGCACCTCGGGCTTCGTCGGCGAGTTCCTGACGCTCGCCGGGGTCTACCAGGTCTCGACCTGGGTGGCGTTCTTCGCCGCCACGGGGGTGATCCTGTCGGCGGCCTATGCGCTCTATCTTTACCGGCGCGTGGTGTTCGGCGACCTGATCAAGGGCAGCCTCAAGACCATCCAGGACATGAGCCGCCGCGAGAAGCTGCTGTTCGCGCCGCTGGTCGCCGGCACGATCTTCCTCGGCGTCTATCCGGCGGCGGTGCTCGACGTCATCGGCCCCTCCGTCTCGGCGCTGATCCACGCGCAGGAGACCGCCGCCGCCGCGGCCGCCGACGCGGCCGTGCAGCTCGCCGCCAACTGAGGAAAGAGACGCGATGCTCTCCCAGAACCTCGCCGTCGTCGCGCCGGAGCTCCTGCTCGCGGTTCTCGCGATGGCCTTCCTCATGCTCGGCTCGTTCAGCTCCCGGGCGATGGACGGGCCGATCCTCTGGGCGACCGCCATCGTCCTCGCGCTGGTCGGGCTCTGGATCGGCTTCCAGCCGGAGGGCGCCCGCGAGGCCTTCGGCGGCTCCTTCGTCTCGGACGGGTTCGCCCGCTTCGCCAAGGTGCTGATCCTGTTCGGCGCGAGCGCGACGCTGGCGCTGAGCCACGACTACCTGAAGCGCAACGACCTGCTGAAATACGAGTATCCGGTCCTCGGCATCCTCGCGACCATCGGCATGATGACCATGGTCTCGGCGCGCGACCTGATCGTGCTCTATCTCGGGCTGGAGCTGCAATCGCTGGCGCTCTACGTCGTCGCGGCCTTCCGGCGCGACAGCTTGCGCTCGACCGAGGCGGGGCTGAAGTACTTCGTCCTCGGCGCCCTCTCCTCGGGCCTCCTGCTCTACGGCGCCTCGCTCACCTACGGCTATTCCGGCACGACCGCCTTCGCCGGGATCGGGGCCTCGCTCCAGGACGGGCACGTGCCGCTCGGGCTGCTGTTCGGGCTGGTGTTCCTGTCGGCCGGCATGGCCTTCAAGGTCTCCGCCGCGCCGTTCCACATGTGGACGCCCGACGTCTACGAGGGCTCGCCCACCCCGGTGACGCTGTTCTTCGCCACCGCGCCCAAGGTGGCGGCGGCGGTGATGTTCGCCCGGGTGCTCTACGACGCCTTCGGCGGCGCGACCACCGACTGGCAGCAGATCCTCGTCTTCCTCTCCATCGCCTCGATGTTCCTCGGCGCCGTCGCCGCGATCGGGCAGCGCAACATCAAGCGGCTGATGGCCTATTCCTCGATCAACCACATGGGCTTCGTGCTGATGGGGATGGCCGCGGGCACCGAGCAGGGTGCGCAGGCGCTGCTGATCTACCTCGCGATCTACGTGACGATGAACGTGGGCGCGTTCGCCTTCATCCTCAACATGGAGAAGGACGGCAAGCCGGTCACCGACCTCGCCTCGCTCGGGCTCTACTCCCGCGTCGCCCCGGCGCGGGCGGCGGCTTTCGCGGTGCTGATGTTCTCGATGGCCGGCGTGCCGCCGCTGGTCGGGTTCTTCGGGAAGTTCTACGTGCTCGCCGCCGCGGTCGACGCCGGCCTCGTCTGGCTCGCCGTCGCCGGCGTGGTGGCGAGCGTGATCGCCGCCTACTACTATCTCCGCATCGTCTTCCTGATGTATTTCGGCGAGGCGGTCGACGGGCTCGACGGGCGGATGCCGGGGCTGCACTGGGCCTTCCTCGGCGCCTCGGCGCTCGCCATGCTGCTCGGCATCGTCAATCTCTTCGGGGTCGAGACCATCGCCGGCGCCGCCGCCGCGACGCTCTTCCAGTAGCGTGGCCTGGCCCGACGGGTATGGACGGGCGGTCCACGACCGGCTCGACAGCACCAACGCCGAGGCCCTGCGCCTCGCCGCCGCCGGCGAGCGCGGCCCGACCTGGATCCTCGCCCGCGCCCAGAGCGCGGCCCGCGGCCGCCGCGGCCGCGCCTGGTCGATGCCGGAGGGGAACCTCGCCGCGAGCCTGCTGACCACCCCCGGCGCCGGGCCCGCCGAGGCGGCGCTGCGCTCCTTCGTCGCCGCGCTGGCGCTCCACGACGCCTGCGCCGCCGCCACCGGCCGTCCGGCCCGCTTCACGCTGAAATGGCCGAACGACGTGCTGCTCGACGGCCGCAAGCTCGCCGGCATCCTGCTCGAGACCGGCGGCCGCCCCGAAGGTCCGCTCGCCCTCGTCATCGGCTTCGGCGTCAACCTCGCCGCCATGCCGGAGGCGACCACGCTGGAGCCCGGCGCCGTGCCGCCCGCCGCGCTCGCCGAGCTCGGCGCTCCGCCCGACCCGGAGGCCTTCCTCGACCTCCTCGCCGCGGCCTTCGCCCGCTGGGAGGCCCGCTTCCGCGCCGAGGGCTTCGCGCCGGTGCGCGCCGCCTGGCTCGCCCGCGCCGCCCGGCTCGGCGAGCCGATCGTCGCCCGCCTGCCCACCCGCAGCGTCGCGGGCCGGTTCGAGACCGTGGACCTGAGCGGCGCCCTCGTCCTCGCGACCGCCACGGGGCAGGAGGTCCTGCCCGCGGCCGAGGTGCATTTCCCCGGAGAGCCCGCCCATGCTGCTCGCGATTGACGTCGGCAACACCAACACGGTGTTCGCCCTCCACGACGGGCGCTCGACCGTCGCCGAGTGGCGCTGCCGCACCGAGCGCCAGCGCACGGCGGACGAGTATTTCGTCTGGCTCTCGCAGCTGATGGAGAACGCCGGCCACAAGCTCGAGGTCAGCTCCGTCGTCATCTCCTCCGTGGTGCCGCAGGTGGTGCTCAACCTCCGCATCCTCTCCGACCGCTACTTCCACACGCGGCCCAAGGTCGTCGGCAAGCCGGAGGTGAAGCTCGGCGTCCCCGTCCGCGTCGACCCGACCGCCCATGTCGGCGCCGACCGCCTCGTCAACACCGTCGGCGCCTTCGACCGCTACGGCGGCGACCTGATCGTCGTCGACTTCGGCACCGCCACCACCCTCGACGTCGTCGACCACGACGGCGCCTATGTCGGCGGGGTGATCGCCCCCGGCGTCAACCTCTCGCTCAAGGCGCTCCACGACGCGGCCGCGGCGCTCCCCTTCATCGACGTCACCAAGCCGGACAAGGTCGTCGGCACCAACACCGTCGCCTGCATGCAGTCCGGGGTGTTCTGGGGCTATATCGGCCTGATCGAGGGCCTCTGCGCCCGCATCCGCGAGGAGCGCGGCGTGCCGATGAAGGTGATAGGCACCGGCGGCCTCTCCACCCTCTTCGCCCAGGCGACCGACGTCCTGCAGATCATCGACCCCGACCTCACCATCCACGGCCTCGTGCTGATCGACGCCCTCAACAAGGAGTAGGGGAGCCGCCATGGCGAAACCCGACCGGCTGATCTACCTGCCCCTCGGCGGGGCGGGCGAGATCGGCATGAACATGTACGTCTACGGCTACGGCCCCGAGGGGGCCGAGCGGCTGATCCTCGTCGACGTCGGCGTGACATTCCCGACCATGGAGAACGCCCCCGGCGTCGAGCTGATCATGGCCGACCCCGCCTGGGTGCAGGCGCGCGCCGACCGGCTCGAGGCGATCTTCATCACCCATGCCCACGAGGACCATATCGGCGCCCTCGGCATCCTGTTCCACCGCCTGCGCGTGCCCGTCTACGCCCGCCGCTTCACCGCGGCGATCGCCCAGAACAAGATGGAGCGCGCCGGCCAGGACACCGCCATGGTCCACCAGACGCAAGCCTGGCCGCACATGGTCCATGCCGGCCCGTTCCAGGTCGGCTTCGTGCCGATCGCGCATTCCATCCCGGAATGCTCGTCGCTGCTGATCGAGACGCCGCTCGGCCGCATCCTGCACACGGCGGACTTCAAGGTCGACCGCACCCCGGTGGTCGGCGAGCCCTTCGCCGACGACGCCTTCCGCGCCATCGGCGACGCGGGCGTGCTGGCGATGACCTGCGATTCCACCAACGTGTTCCAGCCCAATCCCGGCCGGTCCGAGGCGACGCTGGCCGAGCCGATCCGGGCGCTGATGGCCGAGGCGGAGGGGATGGTGGTCGCCACCACCTTCGCCTCCAACGTCGCCCGCCTCAAGACGCTGGCCGAGGCCGGCCGCGACGCCGGCCGCAAGATCATCGTGCTCGGCCGCGCCATGAACACGATGCTCAAGACCGCCCGCACCTCGGAGGTGCTCGACAGCTTCCCCGAGACCATCGACCCCCTCGACGCCGACACCGTCCCCCGCGACAAGCTGCTCGTCCTCGCCACCGGCAGCCAGGGCGAGCGCCGCGCCGCCACGGCGCAGCTCGCCCAGGGGCGCTTCATGGGGCTGGAGCTGCGGCCGGGCGACACGTACCTGTTCTCGTCCAAGACCATCCCCGGCAACGAGGTGGGCGTCGCGCGCATCCTCAACGCGCTCTCCGAGCGCGGGGTGCGGGCGATCGAGGACGACGGCCGCTACCACGTCTCCGGCCACCCCAACCGCCCCGACCTGACGCTGATGCACGACCTCGTCCGGCCCGGCGTGGTCGTCCCGATGCACGGCGAGCACCGGCACCTCTCCACCCACGCGGAGCTTGCCCGCGAGCTCGGCCGGCCTGCGATCGTCGCGCCGAACGGGGCGATGGTCGAGCTCGCCCCCGGCGCGCCGCGGATCGTCGAGCGGATCGAGACCGGCCGGGTCTATCTCGACGGCACGCAGCTGATCGGCGCGATGGACGGCATCATCCGCGACCGGCTGCGCATGGCGATCCGCGGGCATGTCACCGTGTCGATCCTGATCGACGAGGCGGGCAAGCCGCTCGGCGGGACCTGGGTCGAGACCGTGGGCCTGCCCGAGGCGCCCCGCCTGCGCGACGGCCTCGCCGGCACGATCGAGGCCGACATCGACCGCAACCTCGCCCGGATGAAGCCGCGCGACCTCGGCGACGACGACGCGGTGGAGCAGCTCGCCACCCGGACCGTGGCGCGGATCTGCAACGACACGATCGGCAAGAAGCCGTTCTGCACGGTGATGATCAGCCGGCTGGAGGCGTGAGCGTGGCGCGGACCCGCATCGCCATCGTCGGGCTGGGCATGGCGGTGACGCCCCACGCGAAGGGGCTCCTGGACCTTGCCGGCGAGGTCGAGGTGGCGGCGGCCTTCAGCCCGAGCGCGGCGCGGCGGGAGGCGTTCGCCGCGCGGTTTCCGTTCCCGACCTGCGACAGCCTCGACGCGATCCTCGGCGACCCGGGCATCGAGGCGGTGGCGGTGTTCACCCCGCCGAACACCCATGCCGAGATTGGCCTCGCCTGCGCGGCGGCCGGCAAGCACGTGCTGATGGAGAAGCCGCTCGAGGTCAGCACGGCGCGGGCCGAGGCGCTGGTGCGCTCCTGCCGCGAGGCGGGGGTGCGGCTCGGGGTGGTGCTCCAGCACCGGTTCCGGCCGGCGGGGATGCGGCTCGCCGAGCTGCTCGCCTCCGGGGCGCTCGGGCGGGTGGTCGGCTGCTCGACGACGATCCGGCTGTGGCGGCCGCAGTCCTACTACGACGAGCCCGGCCGGGGCACGCTGGCGCGGGACGGCGGCGGGGTGCTGATGACGCAGGGCATCCACACGCTCGACCTGATGCTGAGCCTCGCCGGGCCGATCGAGGCGGTGACCGGCTTCGTCGCGACGACGCCGCTGCACCGGATGGAGGCGGAGGACATGGTCGCCGCCGCGGCGCGGTTCGCGAGCGGGGCGATCGGCACGATCGAGGCGACGACGGCGGCCTATCCCGGCTTCGCCGAGGAGATCGCGCTCGCCTGCGAGCGGGGCACGGCGCTCTTGCGCGGGGCGGAGCTCTCGGTGCAGTTCAGCGACGGCCGCCGCGAGGCGATCGAGCCGGACGGCAGCGCCGGCGGCACGGGCGCCGATCCGATGGCGTTTCCCCACGACTACCACCGGGCGGTCATGGCGGACTTCGTCGCCGCGCTCCGCGAGGGCCGCGACCCGAAGGTGACGGGCGAGGAGGCCCTGCGCGTCCACCGCCTTATCGACGCCCTGATCGCGACGGGGCGGGAGGGACGGCCGGTGACGCTGGCCGGGTGAGGGGCCGAGCCGACAGGTTGACGATCCGGCCATCATAGCCATAATAGCTACATGAGAGAGATTGCCGCCAAAGACGCGAAGAACCGCTTCGGCCAGCTGCTCGACTCGGCGCAGAGCGCGCCGGTGCGCGTGACAAAGAAGGGCAGGCCGGTCGGCGTGATGATGTCGATGCAGCAATACGAGCGCCTGCGGGGCGCTGCATGGGAGCGCCTGAGCGCGACCATGGACGCCATGGGGGCACAGGCGACCGACAATGGCCTGACGGACGCGGAGCTGGACGCGCTCTTGGCCGATGAGGGCTGATCGCGTCGTTCTCGACACCAACGTCCTGATCAGCGCCCTCCTGCAACCGAAGGGACCGCCGCGCGCGGCGGTGGACGCCGTTCGTGCCGCTGGCGGGGTTCTTCTATTCTCGGAACCGACCTTCGACGAGCTGCGCACGCGCCTCGAGCGCCCGAAGTTCGACAAGTATGTCAGCCGGGAGGGCAGGGCGCTTTTCCTGGTGCAGCTCGACGCAGTGTCCGAATGGATCGCGATCACCGGCGCCAGGATGGGATGCCGAGATCCCGATGACGATAAGCTTCTGGAAACTGCGATGATGGGCGAGGCGAATTGCCTCGTCACCGGCGATCGGGACCTGCGCGTGATGTCACCCTTTCAGGACATTCCTGTCTTGAACCCTGCTGATTTTCTCGCGGCCCTTTGACCCGTCGGCGCCGTGGAACAGCGGTTGGAACCGCCATGAGGCGCACGGGCCTGGGTCGTCTCGTGTGGGAGCGGCAAGAGTCCCGTAGCGTGGAGCATCCTCAGCTCACACTACCCGATCACGTGAAATCAATGGTTTAGCGAATATTCACGCGTGAACACCCCTCGTCCGCGCGGCTCATCCGCCGGCGGGGAGGAGGGTGGTCACCCCCACGGCGCCGGCGCGGGCGAGGGCGGGGTCGAGCGACATCGGGACGTACTCGCTCCGCCGCCACAGCGCCGCGAGGTCGTCGTAGTGCCGCGACAGCAGGTGCCCGCTCTCGCCCGTGGCGATGACGAAGACGCTCGCGTCGGGGTCGGAGAAATCGTAGACGGCGCGCAGCCCGGCGGCGTGCAGGTTCAGGTAGGGCTCCGGCCCGAAGCCGGGCGCGAGGCCGCGCAGCAGCGTGTGGTCGCCCCCCGGCGTCGACTGGCGGATGTTGACGAGGTAGCGCAGCACCGGCAGCCCGCCGAGGGTCTGGTGCCGGTGGACCGCCTGATGGGCGTCGCCCCAGCGCCAGCTCTCCATCCGCGTCCCGAACCGCGCCTCGATCTCGATCAGCGCCTCGTCGAGCGCCATCCGCGCCGTGTCGACGCAGGTCTCCACCGCGGTGGTCTGCACCACGTCGCACCAGACCGAGGCCCCCTCGACGTTGCGGAACACCCGCTCGAGGAACACCGGGTCGGGCGCCGGCAGGCTCTCGGCGAGCGGCCCGAGCTCGTCGACGATCAGCCGCCGCTGCAAGGCCCGGATCCAGGCGGCGTAGATCAGCGGCTCGGGCGTGTGCTCGGACATCTCGCCCGTCCAGTTCGCCAGCCGCTCCAGCGCCGCCTGCCGCCGCCGCTCGACCGTCCCGGCCGCCGCCGGCTCGCCGCTGTACCAGAGGTCGCGGGCGATCAGCGGCAGCAGCGTGCGGGCGGCCTCGGAGACGGTGTCGGTCTGGATCTCGATGAAGCTGTCGAGCGTGTGATAGGCCCGCGCGTTCAGCAGCCGCTCGGCCCGGATGATGCGGTGGCTGTCGCCCCAGTCGAAGCTCAGGTTGTCGGGGAAGGCCGCGTCGGTCAGCCGGTTGTTGGTGTTGACGACGACGCCGCCCGGCGGGTCGAGCACCCAGGGGTTGCTCTCGTAGGGGCGGAATCCCTTCCAGTCGTTGGCGGCGAGCCAGCCCGCGGCGGGGATCGCCCCCTGGCTGGCGCTCGCCGGGTCGCGCGCCGGGGCGCGGCCGCCCATCTGCAACGCGATCTCGCTGCGGTCGGCCAGCGTCAGCATCAGCGAGGGGGCGACGAAGTCGCGCACCGCGGCTCGGGCGGCGCGCACCGAGGTGGCCCGCATCAGCGCGAGGCCCGCGCTCATCGAGCGGTCGTCCTCCGTCAGCGCGGTCCAGCCGAGGCTCGCGACGTGTCCCGGCGGCGTCACCGCGGCGACCCCGAAGGCGTCGGGCGGCAGCACCGGCCCGTGCCGGGTCCAGCGCAGCGTCTCGGCGACCGGGCCTGCGTCCTTGACCCCGATCTGCACCTGCCGCTCGACGAAGGGGGCCCAGCCCTCCGGGGTCAGGTAGCGGGCGGGGTCGTCGGGGTCGATGCGCTCGATGAACACGTCCTGGTCGTCGAGGTAGCTCGAGGTCAGGCCCCAGCCGAGGTCGGGGTTGCGGCCGATCAGCACCAGCGGCATCCCCGGGATGGTGCCGCCGATCACCGGCCCGGAGGCGAGGTCGATCCGCGCCAGCATCCAGATCGACGGCGCGGTCAGCGCCAGATGCGGGTCGGTGGCGAGAAGCGGCGCGCCCCCCGCCGTGCGCCGGGGCGCCGCGGCGAAGGCGTTCGAGGCCCCCGCCGCGCCGACGGGCGCGGTCGGGTCGAGCGGATGGCGCAGGGCGGCGCGGCGCACGGGCGCGCCGGGGGCGGGCGTTGCGCCGGACCCTGCCGTGCCGGCGGGCGTGGTCGGGTCGAGGGAGTGGCGCAGGGCGGCGTGGCGCACGGGCGCGCCGGGGGCGAGCGCGGCGCCGAAGTCGGGCAGGCCGAGGAGCGGCGCGTTCGGGCTGTCGGGCATCACGTCGCGCACCCGCTCCGGCGGCACGGTGACGAGAAGCTGCGCCCGCAGCGTCTCGCGCGCCGCCTTGTCGGTCAGCTGCAAGGCCATCAGCTTCAGGATCGCGAGGCTGTCGGCCGGCGTCCACGGGGCGATCTGGGCGTCGAAGAGGAAGAACTCCGGCGCGCCGCGCCCGAGCGCCTCGGACTGCACCACGCCGAGCCAGGCGTTGACGCCCTCGGCATAGGCCTCGAGGGCGGCCCTGGCCTGCGGATCCTGCACGGCGACGGCGGCTTGCGCGAGCGGGTAGAGGTCGAGCGCCCGCATCAGGCGGTCGATCTCCAGCGTCTCGACCCCGAAGAGCTCGGAGAGCCGGCCCTGCGCGGTGCGGCGCATCAGCGTCATCTGCCAGAGCCGGTCCTGGGCGTGGACGAGGCCGAGGGCGAAGAAGGCGTCGTGGTCGTCGGTCGCGAGGATGTGCGGGACGGCGTTGCGGTCGCGCACGATCTCGGTCTTCTGGCGCAGTCCGGCGAGGGTCAGCGTCCGGTCGTAGTCCGGCAGCGAGCGGCTCGCGAGGTAGTAGCCGAGGCCGAGCGCGAGGCCTGCGAGCACGGCCATCGCGACGACGGCGCGCATCAGCCACCGGAACAGAAACGCCATTCGCGCGCGCCGCCTCCCGGCCGTCCGTCCGCTTGACCGGTTCCGGATAGCAGGCCATCAGGGGGCTGACAACGCAGGAAGGCACGCACGGAGGGTCGCATGGCGCGCGTCGCATTCATCGGGCTCGGGGTCATGGGCTTTCCCATGGCGGGCCATCTGGCGGCCAAGGGGCACGAGGTGACGGTCTTCAACCGCTCGCCGGCGCGGGCCGCCGCCTGGGTGGAGCAGCACGGCGGCCGCTCGGCGCCGACGCCGGCGGAGGCGGCCGAGGGGGCGGAGCTGGTGTTCTGCTGCGTCGGCAACGACGACGACCTGCGGAGCGTCACGGTGGGGGACGACGGGGCGTTCGCGGGGCTGGAGAAGGGGGCGGTGTTCATCGACCACACCACGGCCTCGGCGCAGGTGGCGCGGGAGCTCGCCGTCGCGGCGGAGGCTGCGGGGGCCTCGTTCGTCGACGCGCCGGTGTCGGGCGGGCAGGCCGGGGCGGAGAACGGCGCGCTGACGGTGATGTGCGGCGGCGCGGCGGAGGCCTATGGCCGCGCGGAGCCGGCGATCATGGCCTATGCGCGGGCCTGCCGGCTGATGGGCGGCGTCGGCGCGGGGCAGCTCACCAAGATGGTCAACCAGATCTGCATCGCCGGGCTGGTGCAGGGCCTGAGCGAGGGGCTCGCCTTCGCGCGGAAGGCGGGGCTCGACGGCGAGGCGGTGCTCGACGTGATCTCGAAGGGCGCGGCGGGGTCGTGGCAGATGGAGAACCGCGGCAGGACCATGCTGGCGGGCAAGTTCGACTTCGGCTTCGCGGTCGACTGGATGCGCAAGGACCTCGGGATCTGCCTCGCCGAGGCGGACGCCAACGGGGCGAGCCTGCCGGCGACGGCGCTGATCGACCAGTTCTACAAGGACGTGCAGGGCCTCGGCGGCGGCCGGTGGGACACGTCGAGCCTGATCCGGCGGCTGGCATGAGCGCGCCGGAGGCGCGTGCTGCGACCGGGCCGGAGGCGCGTGCCGCGATCGGGCCGGAGGCGCTGGCGGCGGGGGTGAAGATCGCCCCTTCGATCCTGTCGGCCGACTTCGCCCGGCTCGGCGAGGAGGTGCGGGCGGTGGAGGACGCCGGGGCCGACTGGGTGCATGTCGACGTGATGGACGGGCATTTCGTGCCGAACCTGACCATCGGGCCGCTGGTGGTGAAGGCGATCCGGCCGTTCGTCCGGACGCTGATGGACGTGCATCTGATGATCGCGCCGGCGGATCCCTATCTCGCGGCCTTCGCCGAGGCGGGGGCGGACCTGATCACCGTCCATGCCGAGGCCTCGCCGCATCTCGACCGCTCGCTGGCGGCGATCCGCGACCTCGGCTGCCTGGCGGGCGTGTCGATCACGCCGTCGACGCCGCCGGAGGCGGTGGAGTACGTGCTCGACCGGGTGGATCTGGTGCTGGTGATGACGGTCAATCCCGGGTTCGGGGGGCAGTCGTTCCTGCGCTCGCAGCTGCCGAAGCTGCGGAAGCTGCGGGGCTGGATCGGGGACCGGCCGATCCGGCTGCAGGTGGACGGGGGCGTCGCGCCGGCGACCGCGCCGGTCTGCGTCGCGGCGGGGGCGGACGTGCTGGTCGCCGGGTCGGCGGTCTTCGCCGGGGGGCCGGCGGCCTATGCCGCCAACATCGCGGCGCTGCGGCCGGCGTGAGCCGGGGGTGTTCACGCGTGAAAATTAGCTAAGCCATTGATTTCGCGTGAGGGTTAATGTGAGCCTAACGATATCGGACGGATTTGACCCGCGGCAAATCCGCCCATGATCGCCCCTGCGGGCTACGGCATTCACACATCCCGGCTGAAGCCACGGATCGGGAGGAATGGGCCGCGACGGTGACGCCAGACGGATTTGACCCGTGGCAAATCCGTCCGCGATCGCCCCTCGGGGGGCGAGCGCGATTCCGCGCTCGCCGGGGCGCTCACGGACGGATTGCGCGCGACGGGGAAATCTTCACCCCTCACGGCCTCCGCGCCAACGCGCTCCAGCCGTCGGCGCGGCGAAAGCCATGCTTTCGCTTGTCGCGCCGTGGCCTCGCGGGCGGAGCCCGCTTCGGTCGGCCGGCTATCGGCTTCATATCGTTCGGTCCATGGCGGCTGGAGGAGAAGTGTGAATTCGCTAGCCCTGCGGGGGCGGGCGCGTCGCCGCGCTCGCCGGGGCGCTCACGGATGGCGCGCTCCCGGAGAAATCTTCACCCCTGACGGCCTGCGCGCCGCCGCGCTCCGGCCGTCGGCGCGGCGAAAGCGGTGCTGCCGCTTGTCGCGCCGCGGGCGCGCGGGCAGGGCCCGCTCGCTCGAGGGGCGCCCGGGTCGGGCCAGGGGGCGTCGTGCGCCGTTGGCGGGTGGACCGGATCAGCGATAGATGCGGCTGTACTTCGCGCCGGCGAGGCTGGCGTCGGCGAGGAGGCCGCGCTGGGCGTAGACGACCTCGACGATCGGGCGGTTGAAGCTCGCGGTGTTGAGGCTGCCGGCGGCGCCGTCGGTGTTGACCACCACCGCGGCGTCGACGCCGAGGGTCCAGCCGTCGGCGAGGCGGAACTCCTGCAACGCCTCCGGCGTCAGGAAGTAGAGGGCCTGGTTGTAGGTCTGCGCCCCGAGGGTGAAGCCGACAGAGACGGCGCTGAGCGAGTAGTAGTCGACCGTCACGCCGTTGATCCGCAGCGCGCCCTCGCCATAGGCGCCGCCGGCGAAGAAGCCGAGCTCGGTGATGTTCGGGATGACGAGCAGCCCCTGCGCCCGGGCGGCGAGCTGCTCCGAGCCCGCGACCGTGGAGAAGAGCTCCGCGGTGGCGGCGTCGACCGCCGCGTCGATGCGCGCCCCGGCGCTGCCCTGGAGGCTCGCGGGGCGCGTCGTGCAGGCGGCGAGGCCGCCGGCCGCGGCGGCGGACAGCACGCCGCGTCGGGTCAGGGAGGGCATGGACGGACTCCTTCTCTGCTCGCCGCCTCGGCCGGCGCGGACGATCCGCCGGCGTGAGCCGGTCTCGGCGCCGGCTTCTCAGGGGCGAAACCTAGCATATCCGGCGGGCAGCCGCCAAGCGCCGCCCAAGATGGCGGAAACACGCCATAATTGAGCGGCACACGTTTCCGTGGTAACCTTGCCGCCGACGGCCGGATGCGCGGCATTTTCCGCGGGGGGTCCGGCCGCAAGCGCAAATCGCAAGAGGGGGTCGCCATGCCGCAACGGACCATGCCGCCACGGAACCGCCACGTCCTCGCGCGGCTCGGGGTAGCCGCCGCGGCGCTCGCGGCGCTCCTCTCCGCCACGCCGGCCTCGGCGCAGTTCGACCCGGAGAACGAGCCCGACATCAGCTGGATGAACCAGCCGATCGCCAGTATCGACGGGTTCTTCCCGACGCCCTGGGCCTGCACGGGCGTGGCGCCCGTGCCGCAGAACGTGCTGCATTTCCACCTGAACTGGCATTGCACCAACCCCGACAACACCGGGCCGAACTGGGGCGCGCGCTTCCTCGGCTTCCATCGCCAGTTCCTGCGCGGCTACGAGCGGTTCTCGGCCGCCATGGGCTATCCGAACATCCAGACCTTCAATCCCGGCCCGGGGGCGATCATCGGGCCGACGCATAACGGCCGGCCGGCCAACACGCCCTGCAACGGGGTGAACCCGGGGGGCGGCACGGCGAACTGCCAGACGCTGCCGAACGCCTTCCGCGAGCCGGCGGCCGGCGGCACGCTCGACACCTTCGCCTCGGAGGCGGCGATCGGCGACGCGGTGGTGGGCTATCACAACAACCAGCACACCCGGATCGGCTACGCCAGCACCGCGGCGGGGGGCTTCGGCGAGTGCGTGTCGGGCGACGGCACGACCGGCCTGCCGGACATCCGCTGCAACGCCTTCGCGCCGCGCGATCCGATCTTCTACCGCTATCACAACCTCTACAACGACGTGCAGGACAACTGGCGGCGGTTGCAGCCGGCGGACGTGATGATCGTCTTCGACCGCTCCGGCAGCATGACCCTGCCGACGGCCGGCGGCGGCACGCGGCTCGTCGCGGCCAAGAACGCGGCGAACCTGTTCGCCGACCTGCTCGAGAACGGCGGCGGCAGCCGGGTCGGGCTGGTGTCGTTCTCCTCGGCGGCGGCGAGCCCGGTCGAGCTCGGGCTGACGGGGCCGGGCGCGGCGCCGGCGGCGATGGCGGCGGCGCTGACGCCGATCGTCGCCTCCGGCACGACCAGCATCGGGGCCGGCCTGCAGGCGGCGATGACCACGCTCGCCGCCAGCGCGCGGCCGGCGATCCTGCTGCTCACCGACGGGATCGAGAACACCGCGCCGACCATCGCCGCCGTGCAGGGCTCGCTCGACGACGCCCATGTCTGCGCGGTCGGCCTCGGCACGGCCGGCAGCCTCGACGGGCCGAAGCTCCGCGACCTCGCCGAGCTGCAGGGCGGCATCTATGTCAGCGGCCCGGGCGACCTGGAGCTGCGCAAGTTCTTCGTCGACTGCTTCGCCGACATCTTCGACACGTTCGTCGGCATGGATCCGATCGTGGCGATGGAGCCGGCCGACGCGGCCTCGGCCCCGGTCAGCCAGTCCGTGCTCGGCGACCGCGAGCTGGTCTTCGTCGGCTCGTGGAGCCAGGCGGTCCCGCCGGGGGAGCTGCGGCTTCAGGTCACCGCGCCCTCGGGCAAGGTGGTGGATCTGAGCGACCCGACGGTCGAGAGCGCGATGAACCCGCTCTGGCACGTGGTGCGCTTCCCGCTGCCGCTCGCGGGCGAGGGCGACGGGGTGTGGAAGGCGCAGGCGGTGCGGGGGCCGCGCTCCTTCGCCAACGGCTTCACCGGCGACAGCTTCGTCGACGAGGACGCCGGGATCGAGCTGATCCGCCGGCAGATCCGCACGCTCTGCCCGGCCGGCTGCGCCAACGTCCTCTACTACGAGGACGAGATGCCGATGACGACGGCGATGAGCTTCCAGGACCACAACTCGATCTATGCGCAGGCGCTGTTCTACGAGGTGCCGGTCGGGACGGTGACCAACGTGAGCCGCATCCGCGACGCGCACGAGTTCACGGCGCTCCTGAAGCGGGGCGGGTTCGACCTGATCGTCTACGCCTCTAAGGTGGCGCAGGAGGTCCAGCCCTATGACGAGCCGCTGGCGCGGATCCTGTGCGACCCCGCCGGGCCGCCGGCGATCGTCAGCGACAGCCGCGCCACCGAGACGGCGGCGAAGATCTGGGGCTGCGTCGGCGCGAAGCCGACGGGGGAGTACGACTGGGACCTGATCGCCGCCGACGGGGTTCTGCTGGAGCAGGACCAGAAGCTCGCGCCCTACATGAAGCACGGGCATTTCAGCTTCGGGCTGGCGCCGGCGGAGCCGCGGGCGAGCGAGGCGGCGAAGAACTCGGCCGGGTCGTCGGCGATCGTGCAGGCGGCGACGGCGACGCCGCCGCGGCAGGAGCTCTTCATCAACATCCTGACCGAGGCGCCGGCGCGGGTGCTGCCGCATCCGTGGCGGAGCACCTACTACACCGGCGAGGAGCTGCATCCGACGTTCCAGATCCCGGAGACATCGTGGCCGCCGCAGGGGTTCGATTCGATCAAGGCGAAGGTGCTGGTGACCCGGCCGCTGAACGGGCTCGGCGCCTTGGCGGTGAAGGGGGCCGGGCAGGCGGAGCGCAAGGTGATCGAGGGCGACGTGGTGGGGCCGCGGGAGGCGGCGCTGCTGGCGGTCGATCCGAAGCAGACGGGCGAGGTGATCGGGGCGGAGACGCTGGAGTTCGAGCTCTTCGACGACGGCACGCATGGCGACGGGGTGGCGGGCGACCATTACTGGGAGGCGGCGCTGCCGGCGGACGTGGCGAAGGTCGACGGGGAGTACGAGTTCCACGCGATCTTCGAGCTGTGCCGCGGCGGGGTCTGCGTGACGCGCGAGGCGCGGCACAAGGCGCCGGTCGACGTGAAGGCCGACCCGCGCGGCAGCGACGTGACGGTGGAGCGGCCGAGCCGGACGCGGGCGGAGGTCTACTTCACGCCGCGCGACGCGAACGGCGGGCCGGTCGGGCCGGGGCTGGCGGACCGGTTCCTGATCACCACGAGCGGCGGGGCGCGGCTGATCGGCATCGCGGACGCGCGCGACCCGGGGACCTACCGGATCGACGTGGAGGTCTCGCCGCTCAGCCTGAAGCTGCGCGAGACGGCGGTGGTCCGGATCGCCCAGTTCGGCCGCCCGAAGGAGGCGCTGGTCATCCCGATCCGGCGCTGAGGCGCGGCCCGGGCGGGCGCCGTCCGGGTGCGGCGCCCGCCCGGGGGGGACCTGCGGCATTTCCACATCCCGGGTGAAGCCACGGACCGGGAGGAATGGGTCGCGACGGTGACGCCAGACGGATTTGACCCGTGGCAAATCCGTCCGCGATCGCCCCTCGGGGGGCGAGCGCGATTCCGCGCTCGCCGGGGCGCTCACGGCCGGATTGCGCGCGACGGGGAAATCTTCACCCCTCACGGCTTCCGCGCGCAACCGCGCTCCAGCCGTCGGCGCGGCGAAAGCCATGCTTTCGCTTGTCGCGCCGGGCCTCGCGGGCAGGCCCGCTTCGGTCGGCCGGCTATCGGCGTCATATCGTTCGGTCTATGGCGGGACAGCCGGTCGCTCGGGGCGCGCGGGCGCACCTGTTGCCGCGGGCGCGCCAGCACGCCCTGCCCGCCGCGCCTTCGCCGTGACGGCGGGCGCGCCGAGGCTCCCCGCAGGCGGGGGCGGGACGGACCTTCGGGGAGAGGCGAGGCGCCGCGGCTTCGCCGGCTCAGCCGGCGCGCCAGTCGTCGAGGAGGTCGTCGCGGGACCAGGCGGCGTGGGCGGCGAGGCGGCGGGCGGCGAGGCGGAAGGCGAGGGCGGCGGCCAGCGCGAGGGCGAGGATCAGGAGCCAGCCCCCGGTTCCGAAGGCGGCGAGGATCAGCGCCCCGATGCCGGCGGAGATCGCCGTCGCGGCGAGGACGAGAACGAGGAGCACGGCTTCGGCGGTCATCGCATTTGCTCCGGGCGTGTTCCCTTCCTATCTTGCCATCATCGAGCGTCGGTTCAAGGGCCGGCGCGCTCACGGAGGCTCCGCCGATGCCTGCACCGATCCCCCTCGCTCCGCTCGCCTGGACGGCGATCCGGATCGGGGCCGTCGCCGCGGTGGCGTTCTACACGGCCCGGGGCAAGTCGCAGCCGAAGCACGCCCATCGCGAGGCGGTGCTCGACGAGCTGCCCGAGGGGCTGATCGCCGAGCCGCACCGCGCCGAGGCGGAGCGGGCGGTCCACGGGGCCGGCCGCTTCCGCCGCACCTTCCGGCTGCGGCCGGGGGGCCCGGGCGTCGAGGTCGACGCGGCGGCTTTGGGCCGCTTCCGCATGCGGCGGGTGGAGTGATGGCGCTGCGGCTGCATCAGGGCCCGACCTCGCCCTTCGCCCGCATGGTGATGGTGACGCTGCACGAGACCGGGCTTCTCGACCGGGCCGAGATCGTGACGGCGCAGGGCACGCCGCTCGATCCGGGCACGATCCCGGTGGCGCAGAACCCGCTCGGCAAGATCCCGACGCTGGAGCGCCCCGACGGCCCGGCGCTCTACGACAGCCGGGTGATTTGCCGCTATCTCGACGACCTCGCCGGTGGGCGGCTCTACCCGCCGCCGCCGCGGCTCTGGGAGACGCTGACGCTGGAGGCGACCGGCCACGGCGTCGCCGAGGCGGCGCTCGCCATGGTCTACGAGGGCCGGGTCCGGCCGCAGGAGGCGCGCAGCGACCTCTGGGTCGAGGGCCAGTGGTCGAAGATCGCCCGGGCGCTCGACGCCATCGAGGCGCGCTGGATGTCGCATCTCGCCGGGCCGCTCGACCTCGGCCAGATCGCCGTCGGCTGCGCGCTCGGCTATCTCGACCTGCGGCTCGACGACCGGGCCTGGCGGCGCGGCCGGCCGGCGCTCGACGCCTGGGCCGCGCGCTTCCTCGCGCGGCCGTCGATGCTGGCGACGCGCCCGGTGGCCTGAGCCCTGGCGGGTTGCGACTTGATCGCGCGGGGCCTGCGCCCTATCAGGCCGCGTCCCGCCAGCGTCGCGAGCGTCCGATGAAGCATGCCGCCCTCCTGCCCCCGATCCTCGCCATGGCGGCGATCGTCGTCGCCTCGAACATCCTCGTGCAGTTCCTGTTCGGCCAGTGGCTGACCTGGGGGGCCTTCACCTATCCGCTCGCCTTCCTCGTCACCGACGTGACCAACCGGCTGCACGGGCCGGCGGCGGCGCGGCGCGTCGTCTATGCGGGCTTCGTCGTCGGCCTCGCTTGCAGCTTCATAGGCACGCAGATCGACGGGCCGTTCGGCCCGCTGGTGACGATCCGCGTCGCCGTCGCCTCGGCGACCGCCTTCCTCGCCGCGCAGCTCTTCGACGTGACGGTGTTCAACCGGCTGCGCCGCGGCAACTGGTGGCGGGCGCCCTTCGTGGCGAGCCTGCTCGGCAGCCTGCTCGACACCGCGCTCTTCTTCACCATCGCCTTCTCCGGCGCGCTCGTCGTGCTCGCCCCCGGCGTCGACGTCGGCTGGGCGAACGAGCCGATCGCCCTCCTCGGGCGGGGTCCGGTCCTGCCGCTCTGGATCAGCCTCGCCGCCGCGGATTTCGGCGTGAAGCTCGCCATGGCCTCGGTGACGCTCGTCCCCTACCGCCTCGTCACCGCCCGCCGCCGCGCCTGAGCCTCTGCGCCTGCCCGTCCCGGGCGGAACGAATCCCCGCCTTCGCCCTTGACGGGCGAGGGGACGGAGGATCGCCATGGACGGCTCCCGGGCGGCGGAGACGAAGGACGGGGGCAGGGACGCCACGGCCATCCGCCAGAATTTCGCGGCGCCGTTCGACTCACTTCGAGGTTCCGCCGTCCCCGCCCCGGCCGCTCCGCGTCGAGCCGGGAGACCTGCGCATGTCTCCCGGCGAGCGTCGTCGCGGAACCGGCCTTGCCGCTGGCCCCGGCCTCACATCAGCTCGCGCACGTCCGTCAGCCGGCCGGTGATCGCCGCCGCCGCGGCCATGGCGGGGGAGAGCAGGTGCGTGCGGCCGCCGCGCCCCTGCCGCCCCTCGAAGTTGCGGTTCGAGGTCGAGGCGCAGCGCTCGCCCGGGGCGAGCTGGTCGGGGTTCATGCCGAGGCACATCGAGCAGCCGGCCATGCGCCAGTCGAAGCCGGCCTCGATCAGCTTCTGCGCGATGCCCTCCTCCTCGGCCTGGGCGCGCACGAGGCCGGAGCCCGGGACGATCATCGCCCGGATGCCGTCCTTGACGCGGCGGCCCTCCATCACCTTCGCCACCTCGCGCAGGTCCTCGATCCGGCCATTGGTGCAGGAGCCGATGAAGACGGTGTCGATGGCGATGTCCTGGAGCCGGGTGCCCGGGGTGAGGCCCATGTACTCGAGCGAGCGGCGGGCGGCGTCGATCTTGCCGCCCTCGAAGTCCTCCGGCGCCGGCACCACGCCGGTGATCGGCAGCACGTCCTCGGGCGAGGTGCCCCAGGTGACGACCGGCGCGATCGCGGCGGCGTCGAGGATCACCACCTTGTCGTAGTGCGCCCCCTCGTCGCTGAAGAGCCGCCGCCACGAGGCCTCGGCCATCTCCCAGGCTCCGCCCTTCGGCGCCTTGGGCCGGCCCTTGACGTAGGCGAAGGTCGTCTCGTCCGGGGCGATCAGCCCGGCGCGGGCGCCGCCCTCGATCGCCATGTTGCAGACGGTCATGCGGCCCTCCATCGAGAGCCCCCGGATCGCCTCGCCCATGTACTCGATGACATGGCCGGTGCCGCCCGCCGTGCCGGTCTCGCCGATGATCGAGAGGGTGACGTCCTTGGCGGTCACGCCGGGGCCGAGGGCGCCCCGGACCTCGACCTTCATGTTCCGCGCTTTCCGCTGGATCAGCGTCTGGGTGGCGAGCACGTGCTCGACCTCCGAGGTGCCGATGCCGTGGGCGAGCGCGCCGAAGGCGCCGTGGGTCGCGGTGTGGCTGTCGCCGCAGACGATGGTCATGCCGGGCTGGGTCCAGCCCTGCTCCGGGCCGATGATGTGGACGATGCCCTGGCGGACATCCTCGACGCCGTAATACTCGATGCCGAAGTCGGTCGCGTTCTTCTTCAGGGTCTCGACCTGGACGCGGCTCTCCTCGTCGTCGATGCCGCGGGCGCGGTCGAGCGAGGTGGGGACGTTGTGGTCGGGGACGGCCACGGTCTTCTCCGGCGCGCGGGGCTTGCGGCCGGCCATGCGCAGGCCCTCGAAGGCCTGGGGGCTGGTCACCTCGTGGACGAGGTGGCGGTCGATGTAGAGCAGGCAGGTGCCGTCGGGCGCCTCGTTGACGAGATGGGCGTCCCAGATCTTGTCGTAGAGGGTCTTGGGGGCGTGGGGGGCGGACATGGAGCTCTCCCGGGGGATGGCGGCGACTGGAGCGAAGGGCGGCGCGGCGGGACGGTCAGCCGAGCGCGCATAGCCCCGCCGCCCGGCCGAAGAACCGCCAGGGCAGGCGGGCGTGGTCGTCCATGTCGAAGACGGGGATCATGGCGGGCTAGATACGCCCGAATCGGGGCTGCGGCAAGCAGCCGGGACGGCGGGATTCCGGTGGGACAGCCGTCAGATCGGGCGGCCGTCCTCCCAGAGCGCCGGGGCGGGTCGGGCATGGCCGGCGACGCGGCCGCGGCGGCTCTCGACTGGCGGGGAGAGGCGGCGCCGCGCGGCGGGGTCGGCGGGGTCGAGCGCGCCGAGGCGGACGAGAATGGCGGCGATGGCGGATTCCGAGGCGCGGGTTGCGCCGTCCTCGACCTTGAGCGCCACGCCGAGGCCGCGCTCGGGCAGGATCGCGGTGAAGACGCCCTCGGCCCCGGTCTTGACCGCGACCCGGCCGCCGGTGGCGCGCATCAGCTCGGTGCAGGCGCGGCCCTCGCCGGCGACGAGGTCGGGATGGGCGCGCATCGCGTCGACGAGCGCCCGCGCCGCGCCGGCCCGGGTCGCGCCGAGGCCGGCGGGGTCGCCCATCCGCGCCATCGCGACGGCGAGCCCGGCGATGGCGCAGGCGAAGTTCGGGGCGGAGCAGCCGTCGATCCCCCAGCCGGGGCTGGGCGCGCCGGTCATCGCCTCGAAGGCGTCGCGGACGGCGCGCTGCACCGGGTGGTCGAGCTCGACGTATTCCGCGCCCCCGCCGAGGCGGCGGCCCAGCGTCAGGAAGCCCGCGTGCTTGCCGGAGCAGTTGTTGTGGAGCTGGTCGGTCGCGAGGCCCGCCTCGCGCAGCCGCCGGCGCTCGTCCGCGTCGCTCGGGACCTGCGGGCCGCAGCGCAGGTCGGCCTCAGTGAGGCCCATCTCGCCGAGCCAGGCGGCGACGCGGGTGACGTGGATCGCCGCGCCCTCGTGCGAGGCGCAGGCGAGCGCCAGTCGCTCGGTGGAGAGGCCCGCCCCGGCGCCGCTCTCGAGGAGGGGCAGGGCCTGGAGCATCTTGCAGGACGAGCGGGGGTAGACGATCGCGCCGGGATCGCCCCAGGCGGCGACGATCTCGCCGCTTGCGGTGGCGACGACCGCGTGGCCGCGGTGGCGCGATTCCGGCAGGTCGCCGCGCCAGAGCTCGAAGAGGGGAGCCGCATCCGCCATGAGCCTCGCCTCCTCCGCCGCGCGGGCCGCGCCCGCAACTTCGCCGCTCCTCGGGGTTCATGTCAAATACCTGCGCGCTTCCCTGCATTCGGGACTGGAAACCGGAGGCCGGGACGCGCTAGATTGTGGTCGGCCTCAAGACAACAACAAGCCCGAGGCCTGGCGGGGTCGGCAATGCCCTGTCGCCAGCGGGCGAGTCTGGTAGTGAACGAGCAGGAGTTCAGACCCATGCCCCCCGTGACGTGGAAAGCCTTCGCCTTCACTTTCGCCGCGCTCATCGCTTCCCCGGCGCTCGCGCAGGCGGCCGCCGAACGCGTCGCCGCCCATAACGACTGGACGGTGTTCCAGACGGGCGCGCCGAAGGAATGCTACATCGTCTCCCAGCCGACCGGCAGCTCCGCCAAGCGCGACGGGCAGAACGTCGAGGTGAACCGCGGCGACATCCGCCTCTTCGTGCGCTTCAACCCCGGCGAGGGCGTGAAGAACGAGGTGAGCTTCACCGGCGGCTATCCCTTCCGCGCCGGCACGCCGGTGCAGGTGAAGATCGGCTCCGAGACCTTCAACCTGACCCCGGGCCCGGGCGACGCCAGCGGCTGGGCCTGGCCCTCGGCCGAGGACGACAGCGGCCTCGTCGGCGCGATGCGCCGCGGCTCGACGGCGGTGGTCACCGGGGTCTCCTCGCGCGGCACGACGACGGTCGACACGTTCTCGCTCGCGGGCTTCACCGC
Source organism: Amaricoccus sp. (assembly GCF_017993425.1). Classification (GTDB taxonomy): domain Bacteria; phylum Pseudomonadota; class Alphaproteobacteria; order Rhodobacterales; family Rhodobacteraceae; genus Amaricoccus. Next base: position 33,369 of record NZ_JAGOMQ010000005.1, on the reverse strand, counting down.
CGCGATCAACGAGGCGGACGGCCGCTGCAAGTAGGCCACGGCTGCTGAGCCCGGCGCGCGCGGACTGGCGCCGCGGGCCTTGCGGGATTATGTGGAAGGCGCGCCGCGACCGGCGCAGCCGCCCGGATTCGCACGCATGCAGGCCGCCCCGATCGTCCCCGAAGCCCTCGCCTTGCCGCGCCGCGCGCCGGCGGTCGAGGGTCCGCGGTCGCTGATCGGTCTCGCCCGCCCGGCGCTGGCCGCGGCGCTCGTCGAGGCGGGCGTCGCCCCGGAGCAGGCGGCGATGCGCGCCGGGCAGGTCTGGGCCTGGATCTACCAGCGCGGCGTCCGCGACTTCGAGGCGATGTCGAACCTCGGCCGCGACCTGCGCGCCCGCCTCGCCGAGCGGTTCACCCTCGCCCGCCCGGAGGTCGTCGCCCGGCAGGTCTCGGCGGACGGCACCCGCAAGTACCTCATCCGCGTCGCCGGCGGCGGCGAGATCGAGACCGTCTACATCCCCGAGACCGATCGCGGCACGCTCTGCGTGTCGAGCCAGATCGGCTGCACGCTGACCTGCACCTTCTGCCATACCGGCACCCAGCGGCTGGTGCGCAACCTGACCGCCGAGGAGATCGTCGCGCAGATCCTCGTCGCCCGCGACGATCTCGGCGACTGGGGCCGCACGCCGGTCGAGAAGCGCCTCGTCTCCAACGTCGTGCTGATGGGCATGGGCGAGCCGCTCTACAACTTCGATTCGGTGCGCGACGCGATGCGGATCGCCATGGACGGCGCCGGGCTGGCGCTGTCGCGCCGGCGCATCACGCTCTCCACCTCGGGCGTCGTGCCGGAGATCGCCCGCGTCGGCGAGGAGATCGGCTGCCTGCTGGCCATCTCGTTCCACGCCACCACCGACGCGGTGCGCGACACGCTGGTGCCGATCAACAGGAAGTGGAACATCGCCGCGCTGCTCGACGCCTGCCGCGCCTATCCGCGGCTGTCGAACGCCGAGCGGATCACCTTCGAGTACGTCATGCTGAAGGGCGTCAACGATTCGGACGCCGACGCGCGGCGGCTGGTGAAGCTGATCGCCGGCATCCCGGCGAAGATCAACCTGATCCCGTTCAACCCCTGGCCGGGCGCGCCCTACGAGCGGTCGGACCCCGACCGCATCGAGGCTTTCGGCCGAATCGTCAACCGCGCCGGCTACGCCTCGCCGGTGCGCACCCCCCGCGGCGAGGACATCATGGCCGCCTGCGGCCAGCTCAAGAGCGCCTCGGAGCGCGTCCGTCGCGCCACAGCCGGGGCGGGATCCGCCGCCTGAGCGTGGGGGGCGGCGAGATTCCGCTTGCCGCAAGCGCTTGCGTCTGAACTATCCGTAAAGATATCAGGCTTTAACGATGAGGTCCGCAGGGACCCGGCAGAAGACGTGGGCAGGCAGATGAACGAGCTTGGAACAGGGACGAAGGCCCGACTGAGTCGCCGCATGGCGCTGGGCATGGCAGTCGGGGCCATGGGCCTCGCGACGCCGGCGATCGCGCGGGCCTTCGCGCTGCCGGTCGCGCCGCGCACCGACCACATCGTGGTCTCGAAGTCGCTGCGGGTGCTGGAGCTGCGCGAGAAGGGCGAGGTGGTGAAGCGGTTCCGCATTGCGCTCGGCTTCACGCCCGAGGGCAAGAAGACCGCCTCCGGCGACGGCCGCACCCCCGAGGGCCTCTACTGGATCGACCGGCGCAACCCGCGCAGCGAGTATTTCCTCAGCATCGGCATCAGCTATCCGAACGCCGATGACGTCGCCCGCGCCCGGGCGCTCGGGCGCAGCCCCGGCGGCGACATCTTCATCCACGGCCAGCCGATGCGCCCGCGCGAGATTCGCGCCGCCAAGGGCAAGAAGGACTGGACCGCCGGCTGCATCGCCGTCGCCAACGAGGAGATCGAGGAGATCTGGGCGATGACGCCGCTCGGGACGCCGATCACCATCCTCGCCTGAAGCCTGGCCGGCCGGCGTTGCGGCGCGCCTTGCCTTCGGCCCGCCCGTGACGTCGCTTCGGCCGATTTCCCGCGCACGCCCCGCGTGCGCCGGGTCTATGTCCCCGGACCGGGCGAACGTCCAGTGGACGTTCGCCCGGTCCGTCGGACTTCGCCGAAGCGAAGTCCGAGCGGGATCCAGATGCCCCGGAACCAGCAATCGCGGCGCGCCTGCCCCGGGCGGGCAGGCGCGGCGCGATTTGTCACTCGCCAAATCGCGCGGGGAAATTTGCAGGGGCGCCGCGATGCCGGCGACGCGAACGGGTCCGGTATCAGGAGCCGACGAGCATCACCCACCAGAGCTTGCCGCCCGGGTCCTGGTGCCAGCCGAGGCCGAAGCCGCGTCCCGCCGGGTTCATGATCACCCGCCGGGTGTCGGGCACGTCCAGCCAGTACTTCAGCACGGTCAGGTCGCTGTCGGCGCCCTCGTAGAGGTTCTCGCCGAGCACCTCGCCCTGGTAGCCGGCGCGGAAGCCGCGCTCGCGCCAGCTGGTCAGGTCCGAGCCGAAATGCCAGGCGCGCTTCTGCACCGACATGTCGCGGGCATGGGTCTCGGCGGCGGCGTTGAGCTCGGCCGAGATCTGCAGCGGCGCGAGGCCCTCCTGCGCGCGCGCCGCGTTGATGGCGTCGAGCTGGCGGATGCGGATCGGGGCCGCGTCGGCCGCGGTGAGCCTGGGGACTCCGCCCGTCTGCTGAGTCGGCGCGCAGGCGGCGGCGAGGGCGAGGGCGACGAGAGCGATCCGTGCGAGCATGGAGATCCGGGAAAAAACCTGTTACGAGCGCGAGGACTAGCCGGTTTCCGACGCCCGTTCAAACGCAATCGGGGGGAGAGCCGGCGGCGATTCGCTGACCGAAGCGTGAGTTGCGGCGCGGGGCGGCTTTCACTAGTCTTCGCCCCCGATCCGGACATTTCTGAGGAGTGCGGCATGTCGAAGCCTTTCAGCATGGACCGTCGCGGCTTCGTGCTTCTCGCGGGCGGCGCGGCCGCCGGCGCCGCCTTCGGCGGACCGGCGCTCGCCCAGGAGGGCGTGTTCACCGACACGATCGTCGTCGATCCGCTGCACCAGTACGTGCCGGACAGCGCCGACAAGCCCAAGCTGCAGCGCCGCGTGTCGGGCTCGGTCAGCCGCAACTGGCAGGATTATTTCTCTTCCATCAACAACAGCGCGATTCTCGCCGACACCAACGACCGGGTCCTGCATCTGTGGGCGCCGGACGGCTTCTATCGCATCTACCCGACCTCGGTGCCGATGACCGGCGACATGACCCGCCGCGGCCGCACCACGGTGGTGCTGAAGCGGCACGACCCCGAATGGCGGCCGACCGAGGGGATGATCTCGCGCAACCCCGATTTGCCGCGCTACGTCGGCCCCGGGCCGGACAATCCGCTCGGCGTGCGGGCGCTCAACCTCGGCTTCCCGGGGGCCTACCGCATCCACGGCACCAACGACATCCGCAAGATCGGGCGGCAGAGCTCGAACGGCTGCATCGGCCTCTTCAACGAGCACATCCTCGAGGTGTACGACCGCGTGGACGTGGGGACGCCGGTGTTGCTCATTTGACAACATTCAGGATTTACTCCACCCCCCCGATTTCATAGATTGATCGCGCGGTGGGATGACGGCTAATCTCCGGACATTAGCTTGTCCGCTCGCAGGTCCGGGTGAGCTAGCAGTTTCGCAGACCCGCACTCTTTAGGAGGAATAAGAATGAAGCTTATCGTCAGCACTGCGGCGGCTCTCCTGCTGGCCGGCCAGGCGTTCGCTGGCGCCCTCGTCTTCGAGGCGCCCGCCGAGGAGGAGATCGTCGTGGCCGAGCCGGAGCCGGTCGGCGGCTTCAACGCTGTCTGGCTGATCCCGGTGATCGGCCTCGCCGCGGTCGCCTACGCGATCTCGAACGACGACTCCTGATTTCGGGACGGCCCGCCCCCGGGCGGGCCATGCCGGCGCGCGGTGACGGGCGCCGGCAAGCCCCAAGGGTGCGATCTGAAAGGCGGCGCCGGGCGCCGCCTTTTCTCGTTCCGCCGACCCCGCTCGGATCGCGCGATTCGCGGGGCGGGCGATTCGCTTCCCGGGAGAAGGGCGCAGGGATCCGGCGGTGATTCCGCGGCACGCCTCAGGTCAGGCTTGTGCTTCCCGGCCCGCAGGCCCGGGCGCCGTCAGCTCCGGCGGCCGGTGAACGGCACCAGGATCTCGAGGTCGATGATCCCCTGCTGCGGCCCGACCCATTGCAGGCTGCGCCAGACCTGGCCGGAGCCCACGTCGGCGAAGTGCAGGTTCTCGAAGCTGCCGTAGTCGCCGGTGCAGGTCTCGGTCACCAGCACGCCGCGGTGGCGCTGCTCGACGATGACCATCTCCTGCACGGCGCCCATCTCGAAGCGGCAGTCGTAGACCTCGACCCGCCCCTGCGGGGTGAAGTTCGGGAAGATGTAGGTCCGCTTCACCGAGGCCGGCCAGCGCCCCGGCGGGATCGGGCTCACCAGCGGATCGGGCCGGCTCGACGCCGCCGAGAGCAGGTCCCAGCCGACCCCGCGCACTCCGGTGATGAAGGCGCCGTTCAGCGTGAAGTTCTGCCGCAGCACCGAGGAATAGGTGACATAGCCGCCGTTCTCGCTCGCCGCGAACAGCAGCGTCCGGCTCGGGTGGTCCAGGAGGCCGACCCGGATCGCCGCCACGTCGGCGCGGGTGAGCGCGGCGCGGGTGACCGGGGTCTTCGGCTTCGCCTGCTCCGGCGCGCGCTCGCCGGGCAGGATCTCGTCCACCGCGGCGTCGACGATCGGATTGAACTGCCCGTTCGAGCAGGCGGCGACCAGCGCCAGCAAAGCCGGGGCGAGCAGCCGCCTCATTGCCAGAACCCTCCCCAGGCGCGGCCGAGGCGGTTGCGGTCGAAGTCGCGCACGATCGGGTAGAGCGCGTTCGAGATCTGCAGCTGCGCGCCGCCGTCGCGCGACACGGAGGTGAGCGAGATCGAGTTGTTCGAGCGGGTCTCGAACGGCACCGTCCAGCGGAACGGCACCTCGACGAACACGCCCTTGTCGAAGCTGCCCTCGCCGAAGTCCGACTCGGTGACGTCGGTCAGCGTGAAGTAGCCGCCGACCGCCCAGCCGTTCGGGAAGCGCCGCTGCACGGTCAGCGTGCCGCCCCAGTCGCCCGCGAGGTAGCGCCCGGCGTCGACCTGCGCCTCCAGCCCGTAATAGCCGGTGTCCCAGTAGAGCGAGGCGTGCCCGGTCACCACGTTGTAGTCATAGTAGTCGAAGCCGAACGGATCGTCGAAGTCGCGCTGCGCCACCCAGTTGATGTCGGCGCCGACGCCCCAGCTCTGGTCGACCGGCTTCCACAGGATCTCGCCGCCGACGCCGCCGAACATGCGCTCGAGCAGGCCTGCCGAGGCGCGGGCATAGGTGTTCTCGTTGAGCTTGAAGAGGTAGTCGAGGCTCAGCTGCGGCAGCTTCGGCACGTAATCCGAATAGTAGCGCGGCGAGTCGCTGCGCACCGGGTGCAGCTTCGACTCGGACGGGCCGGGGTCGTCCGGGATGTTCAGCGCCGGCTGGCTGATGTTCGCGGTGATCGACAGGCCCGGCCGCAGGATGAACTGCGTCTCGAAGTCGATGTTGAGCCCGAGGCGGATCGGATCGCCCGGCGTCAGCAGCGTCAGGAACGGCGCCGGGACGATGCTCCAGATGAAGTCGGGATAGGCCGGGCGATACCACGCGCCGGCCGGCAGCGAGGGCGTCGCGCCGGCGATCCCGGCGCTCTCCCAGCTCTCCTCGCCGGCGTTCGGCCGGTCGACCTGGCGCTCGAAGTCGCGCCGGTCGATGGTGATCGTCGTGGTCCGGAGCCCGTTCTCCATCGGCGTAATGCGGAAGGTCTGCACCGAGGCGGGCATCCCCGCCTGGAGCACCCGCGCCGTGCGGCCGACGGCCTTGGGGTTCTGCTGGAAGCGCAGGTTGTCGATGGCGACCTCGATCGCCCGCCCGTCGGGATCGGCGTAGAAGCCCTCGAGCTGCATCCCCTCGTTCTTCAGGATCTCGGCCAGCGCGGTGGCGAGCTTGTCGATCGAGGCGGGATTGCGCGCCCAGCCCGTGCCCTCCGGCGCGTCGGCCGGCGTCGGGTTGACGGGGAGCGGCCCGGTCCCGAGGTCTGGCGGCACCAGCGGCCGCTTCGGGTTGGCGCTCAGCGCCAGGTTCACGCCCACCGTCGTGCCATACATGTAGTAGGCGCCGAAGGTGATGCCCTCGCGGATGGTGTATTCCGCCCCGACGTTGATCTGGTTTTCGGGGTGGAAGGTGTTCGCCGGGCTCTTCTGCTCGCGCTTGTAGTCGTCGGAGGAGTACTCGATCTTGAAGGTCAGCCCGTCGATCGGCGTCCGCCACTCCGCGCCGCCGAAGAGCGCCACGTTCTGCCCGGCGAAGAACGTGTCCCAGCTGAGCTTGCCGCCCTCGCCGAAGTCGTTGTCGCGGTCGCACATCGACGAGGCCATCTCGCAGAACGGGTTGGTGATCCCGTTCACCCGGCTGAGCCGCCCCCAGCCGAGGCCGAGCGTCAGCACGAACTCGCCCGCCTTCGCCGTCGGCACCGTCTTGGAGGCGACGAGGTACTCGCTCGAATAGACGCCGGTGCCGAGGAAGTCGCGGAAGCCGAGCGCGACGTCGGGCGTCCACCAGCGCCAGTCGCCCTCGCGCCACAGCGTGAACTGCACGTCGAAGCTGCGGTCGAAGAGGTCGTAGTTGGGGTTGTAGACGCCGTTCCCCTCGTTCGTCTGACCCCAGTTGTCGATCGTCGAATAGCGCACCGCGCCGGCGATCCGCGGCAGGATCTGGAAGGTGAAGTTCCGCCGCTGCGTCTCGCCGAAATAGCTGTAGCTGAGCGTGACCTGCGCGTCCGGCTGGTCCTGCGCGCTCGGCATGTCGATGAGGCCGGTCATGCCGTAGAGGTTGACGCTCGGCCGGTCGACCACCGGCCCGCGCTCCTGCCCGCCCGCGGCGCCTGCCACGGCCATCGCCGCCGCGAGCATCAGCGTCGGAACCCCTGCGCCGCCGCGCGGCCCTGCCATGCGCCCCTGCCTACGTTCCCGGAGCGCTTCGGCTCCTCCGATTTGGCCAATGTCTAGGCGCCTGCGCCGGGGATGACCAGCGCAGAAAGGCGAAACGGCGGATTTCCCGTCGGCTGTTGCGTCGGCGCCCGTCACCCGCCGGCCGCGAGGATCGCCCGGAGGCCCGCGCGATAGTCCGGATGGCGCAGCGCGACCCCGAGCTCCGTGCGCAGCCGGCGGTTGCAGACCCGCTTCGATTCGCCCCAGAAGCTCCGCGCCATCGGCCCGAGCCCGGCGTCCTCGAACGCCACCTCGGGCGGCGGCTCGATCCCGAGCAGCCCGGCCGCGAAGGCGATGACGTCCTGCGGCGGGGCCGGCTCGTCGTCGGCGAGGTTCCAGGCCGCGCCCGGCCGCGGCCGCGCCATCGAGGCCTTGAGCCCCTGCGCCACGTCCTCGACATGGATGCGGCTGAACACCTGCCCGGGCTTGACCACCCGCTGCGCCCGCCCGGTCCGCAGCCGGTCGAGCGCGCTCCGCCCCGGCCCGTAGATGCCGGCGAGCCGGAAGGTCTCGACCGGCAGCCCGGTCGCCGCCCAGCCCTGCTCCGCCGCCACGCGCCGGCGGCCGCGCGTCCCGACCGGCGCGAGCGGGCTCGCCTCGTCGACCCAGCCGCCCTGCCGGTCGCCGTAGACCCCGGTCGTCGACAGATACCCCACCCATTCCGGCCGCCGCGTCCGCAGGGCCGGTCCGAGTCGCGCCAGCGCCGGGTCGCCGTCGTCCCCGGGCGGCGTCGAGACCAGCACATGGCTCGCCGCGGCGACCGCCGCCTCCAGCGCCGCCGCGTCGGCCCAGTCGACCGGCTCCACGCCCCCGGCCCGCAGCGCCGCGGCGCGCTCGGCCGTGCGCACGGTCCCGATCCGGCGCCAGCCCGGCCCGAGGCTTGCGGCCAAGGCCGCCGCCGAGTAGCCATGGCCGAGCGTCAGCAGCACGGGTCGGGTCACGCGGGGGGTCTCCTCTGCCGCCTCCGCCGGCCGTCTAGGGGATCGCGCCCGCGATGCACAGAGCCTTCCTCGCCGCCCTCCTCCTCGCGTCTCCCGCGGCGGCGGCCGAGATCCGCGACGCCGCCGGCTGCGAGGCCGCGATCGCCGAGAGCCCCGAGGCGGCCCGCGAGCAGGCCTCGCTGTGGAAGCGCCTCGGCGGCGGCGCCGACGCCGAGCTCTGCGAGGCCGCGGCGCTGGAGGCGATGGGCGCCGACGGCTCGGCGGCGCTGATCCTGACGAACCTCGCCGAGAACAAGCGCCGCCTGCTCGCCCCGGAGCGGCGGGTGTCGATCTACGAGCACGCGGCGCGGCTCTGGCTCGCCGACGGGCGGCCGGACCTCGCGCTCGCCATCCTCGACAACCTCGACCGCGTCGCGCCGCCGCGCACCGAGTCGCGGCTGGTGCTGCGCGCCCGCGCCCAGGCGGCGGAGGGCGACCACGCCGCCGCCGCCGCGACCCTCGCCGCCGCCGAGCCCGGCGACGCCGGGGCGAAGGCGCTGCGCGCCGCGGCGCTGCGGCTCGGCGGCGACCCGGCGGCCGCCCGCGCCGAGGCCGACGCGGCGCTGGCCCTCGCCCCCGACCTGCCCGAGGCGCTCTTCGAGGCGGCCGCCGCCGCCGCGGCGACGGGGGACCCGGACACGGCCGAGGCGCTCTGGCTCCGCCTGATCGCGGTCCACCCCGACCACCCGCTCGCCACCGCCGCCCGCCGCAACCTCGCCGCGGATGGCTGAAAGAGGCGTCAACCTTCATGAAGGAAGGGTTGACGCCTCCAAAATTCTAGTTCTTTTACAGAGGCTTGCTCTGAATATCACGCGTGTGACCACGCGCCTTGCATAGCCGCGCCGCCGCCCACTCCGCCGCGTCCCGCACCACCGGGTCCGCGTCCCCCCGCAACCGCTCCGCCGCGGGCAACAACTCCGGATCTCCCGAATTGCCGATCGCATAGAGCACGTTCCGCACGAAGCGGTTCCGCCCGATCCGCTTGATCGGCGACCCGGAGAACACCGCCCGGAACCCCGCGTCGTCGAGCGCCGCGAGATCGGCGAGCCGCGGCGCGGCCAGCTCCGCCCGCGCCGCGTAGCCGATCTCCGACGCGACTTGAGCGAACTTGTTCCACGGACAGACCGCGAGACAATCGTCGCAGCCATAGATGCGGTTGCCGAGCTTCCCGCGCAGCGCCTCGTCCACCGGCCCGTCATGCTCGATCGTCAGGTACGAGATGCAGCGCCGCGCATCGAGCCGGAACGGCGCGGGAAACGCGCCCGTGGGGCAGACGTCGAGACAGGCCCGGCACGACCCGCACCGCTCCCGCTCCGGCGGATCCGCCGGCAGCGCCAGCGTGGTGAAGATCGCCCCGAGGAAGAACCAGTTGCCGAGCTCGCGCGACAGCAGGTTGGTGTGCTTGCCCTGCCAGCCGATCCCCGCCGCCTGCGCCAGCGGCTTCTCCATCACCGGCGCGGTGTCGACGAAGACCTTGATCTCCGCCCCGGTCTCCGCGACCAGCCACCGCCCCAGCCGCTTCAGCCGCCGCTTCGCCACGTCGTGGTAGTCGGCGCCGCGGGCATAGACGCTGATCGCCCCCCGGTCCCGCCGCTCCAGCGCCGCCAGCGGGTCCTCCGCCGGCGTGTAGACCTCCGCCAGCATCACCACCGACCGCGCCGCCGGCCACAAAGCCGCCGGGTCGCCCCGCCAGCCCGCCCGCTCGGCGAGCCAGCCCATGCGCCCGTGCAGCCCGGCCTCGAGAAACGCCGTCAGCCGCCCCGCCGCCTCCGGGATCGCCCCCGGCGCGCAGACCCCCGCCGCCGCGAACCCCTCCGCCCGCGCCCGCTCCTTGATCCGCCGGGCGAGATCGCCGCCGTCCACCGCCCTCTCCCCCAGGCGCCCCCGGCAGGGCCCGTTCCCCGGAGCCACCGTCGCGCAGATGCCTGAAAGGGGCGCCCGGGTCCGAGTCGTCAAGGATTTACCGGCGCGGGCGCCGGCGCCGCCGGCGTCCTTGACGACTCGGACCCGGGCGCCCCAGGCATCGTCGGCGCGATGGCGGCTCCGGGGAACGGGCCCGGGGGGCTTCGTTCCCTGGTGAACCCGAGCCCCCTTCACGCGCGAACCGCGCGTCGGGCCGAGGGGGCTCGGCGCCCCCGAGGACCGGGCCCGGCGCGGGGGATCAGAAGTCGAGGTCGGCGTAATGCGCCGGCGGGGTGAAGCCCGGCACCAGGTCCGCGAGAATCGACCGGAACGCGGGCCGCGACTTGATCTTCGCGTACCAGTCCTGCACGCCGGCGTTCCGCGACCAGTCGACGTCGCCGACATAGTCGAGGCAGGACAGATGCGCCGCCGCGGCGAAGTCGGCGATGGTCATCTGGTTGCCGGCCAGCCAGCGGCGATGGTCCATCAGCCAGCCGATGTAGTCGAGGTGGTAGCGGATGTTCTTCAGCCCCGCCTTGATCCGCTCGCTCTCCGGATAGCCGGACTTGGCGAGCTTCTTGTTCACCCGCTCGTAGAGCAGGTTCGCCGTCACCTCGCGCTGGAACTTGTCGTCGAACCACGCCGCCAGCCGCCGCGCCTCGGCCCGCGCCGCCGGGTCCTTCGGCAGCAGCGGCGGGTCGGGCTGGGTCTCCTCGAGAAACTCGAAGATCGCCCCCGAATCGGCGAGCGTCAGGTCGTCCATCTGCAGCACCGGCACCTGGCCCGCCGGGTTCAGCCGCAGGAAGTCCATCCGCCGCTCCCAGGGCTTCTCCTCGCGCAGCTCGACCTCGATCCCCTTCTCGGCGAGGACGAGGCGGATCTTGCGGCAGAACGGCGACAGGGTCTGGTGGTAGAGACGGCGCATTCTTGCGGCCTTTTCGTCTTTTGCTCGACGCCCCGTTATCCCCCCATCGGTCCCGGGGATCAACCCGAAGGCCGGCGCGGCCGAGGGTCGGCGGCCCTCGGCCGGCGCGCATCGGCCGCCCGGGAAAGCCGATGCCGAGGTCGGCGCAGATCGTCTCCGCGGCGTTGCATCCCGGCGCGGCGGCGGCGACGCCGCCGGGACGCGAGCCGGCGCCGCAGGGATGGATCCCCGGGACCGGGCCGCGGCGACGCCCGAGCGCCGGCAGCGGCCGGAACGCCCCGACCTGCCACGGCGTCGGCGCCCCCGTGCGTCCCCGTCCCCCGCACGCCGGACGCCGCCGGCAATTCCGGGCGCGCCGCCGGTCCGCGCCTCCGCGTCAGCGCCCCGGCGGCACGGGGCCGGTGGACTGGCCCAGGGTCAGCTCCACCTCCCAGAGCTCCTGCCGGGGCGCGCCGGCCGGGTCGTCGATCAGCGCGAGCAGCATCTCCGCGGCGCGGCGCCCGGCGGCGCGGATTGACGAGGTGGTGGCGGTGAAGAGCGGCGGGTCGCCGCTGTTGGCGAGATAGGCGAGCTCGTCGTCATGGGTGACGATCGAGACGTCGCGCCCCGGCTCCAGCCGCAGCTCGCGCGCCGCGCGCAGCACGCCGAAGGCGATGGCGGTCGCCGAGACGAGGAAGGCGGTCGGCGGCTCCGGCCCGCCCAGCAGCTCGCGCGCGGCGGCGTGGCCATAGAGCTCCGTCATCTCGCTGGCGCGGATCAGCCGCGGGTCCGGCGTCACGCCGCGCGACGCCAGCGCCTCCTCGTAGCCGCGCCGCCGGCGCCGCGCGAAGTTCTGCGTCCCCGGGCCGTTCAGCAGCGCGATCCGCCGATGCCCGAGGTCGAGCAACAGCTCCGTCGCGGCGTGGAAGGCGCGGCGGTTGTTGATGTCGAGCCAAGGATAGGCGTCCTCCGGCCGGTCGTCGCGGCCGTGCAGCAGGAAGGGCAGGCCGAGCCGCTGCAACAGGTCGATCCGCGGCTCGTGCGGGAGCGGCCCGTGGACGATCACCCCGTCGACCTTGTGGTGCCGCGCCAGCGCCTCGTAGACCTCGGCCTCGCGATCCTCGGGGACGATCGGCACCAGCATGTCGTAGCCGCGCGCGGCGTAGGTCTCGCCCGCCCCGTGGACGAACTCGGCGAAGATCGGGTTGATGACGTGGCGCTGCGCCAGCGGCACCACATGGCCGATCGCCATCGCCCGCCCGGTGGCGAGCCGCCGCGCCATCTGGTTCGGCGCATAGCCGTGCCGGCGCGCCGCGGCCAGCACGCGGGCGCGGGTCTCCTCTTTGACCTCCGGATAGCCGTTCAGGGCGCGGCTCACCGTCGTCGCGGACAGGTTGAGCAGCCTCGACAGCTCCTTGAGTTTCATCACATGCGGTCTGGCCAAAGCGATTTGACGATAGCCACAACCACCGCGGGCGCGCAACGCCGTCAACACGCCGTCGAGGCGGATCAGGCTCCGCCGCCTTTCCGCTGCCGAGCAGCCTGCCGGCTGGCCGCACGGGACGACGCCTGCCCGGCTGCCGGATCCACGGGCCGCCGACCGACCGAAGCGGGCCCTGCCCGCGAGGTCACGGCGCGACGAGCGAAAGCCCGGCTTTCGCCGCGCCGACGGCTGGAGCGCGTTGGCGCAGAGGCCGTCAGGGCGCAGATTTCTGCGGGAGCGCGCCATCCGTCCGCGATCGCCCCTGCGGGGCGAGCGCGGAATCGCGCTCGCCCCGCAGGGGCGATCGCGGACGGATTTGCCACGGGTCGAATCCGCCTCGCTTCGCCGTCGCGATTCGCTTCCCGCCCGGCTTCGTCTCCACGGTCGCGCTGCGTCAGCGCCTTCCGGCAACCTTTCGTTAACCCGGAAATCAATGACTTGGCGAATATTCACGCGTGAACACGCCACGACGCTCGCCCGCCTGCCGGATCCGGGATCGCGAGCGGCGACGCCCGCGCTACAGGAAGCAGGCCGCCCGCCCGTCCTGGCGGATCGTCTCCGCCCCGGCCTGGATGGCGCGGCCGCGGCGCGAGATGAAGCTGGTCCCGGACACCGGCGAGCGCCGCTTCGGATCGGGCAGCACCGCCATCAGCCGGGCCGCCCGCTGCGGCCCGAGCTCCGCCGCCCCGATCCCCCAGTAATGCCGCGCCGCCGCCTCGACCCCGAACACCCCCTCGCCGAACTCGGCGACGTTGAGGTAGACCTCCATGATCCGCCGCTTCGGCCACAGCGCCTCGATCAGCAAGGTGAACCCGGCCTCCAGCCCCTTGCGCAGCCAGGTCCGGTCCGGCCACAGGAACACGTTCTTCGCCACCTGCTGGCTGATCGACGACCCGCCGCGCAGCCGGTCGGGGTCCGCCATCGCCGCGCGGATGCCGTCGATGTCGAAGCCCCAGTGCCGGCAGAAATTCGCGTCCTCCGCCGCCGCGGCGCTCAGCGGCACGACGTCGGCCATGCCGGAGAGCGGCGTCCAGTCCCGCTCGATCGCGCCCAGCCGCAGCCATTCCCCGATCATCAGCCAGGTCACCGGGGGCGGCACGAAGCGATAGACCAGCGTCATCCCCACCGCCGTCGCCACGAAGACGAGCGCGGCGAGCCGCAACGCCCGCCAGAACCTCCCGACCAGGCGACGTATCCCCCGCGCGACCATGCCGGCCATCTGACCGATCCCGCCCGCCCGCGCAAGCCGCCGCCCGCCTCAGGCCGCGGCGGCGGCATCGGCAGCCGCCGCGGGCGCGGCGTCGGCGCCGGCCCGGGCAGTTCTGTCGCCGGCCCGGACGCCGGAGCACGCCGCGATCCCGCCGATGCTCCGTCGAGATGTCGCCGGGCCAGGCCGCAACCAGCTGCGCCGGGCCGGTGGCGGGACGCCCCCCCGAGGCGCCTACTTCCCCGGCCGCTCCAGCACCGCGAGCCGCCGCGGCCGCGTCCCGTGCGCCAGCGCGACGAGGCTGCCGGCCTGACCGAGCAGCCAGTTCCGCCGCACCGACCAGGGCGCCGACCGGGCCGGGACCGGCCGGAAGCCCCAAGCCGCGAAGAACGGCGCCCGCGCCGCCGCGGTCACCACGAACGCCCGCCGCCCGCCCGTCGCCGCCACCGCCGCGTCGACCAGCCGCCGCCCCAGCCCGCCCCCGCGCAGCCCGGCCCGCACCACCAGCGAGCCGATCTCCACCGCGCCCGGCCCTGCGGGGCGCAGCTGCACGATCCCGACGACGCCGTCGGCCGCCTCCGCGATCAGGAAGTTCCGCCAGTCGATCCCGGTCGGATTGACCCGCTCCCCGGCCATCAGGCCGCGGATCGCCGGCATGTCCCCCGCGACCGCCGGCCGGACCGCCGCCACGACGCCTCCGGGAGCCGCTACTTCGCCGGAATGCGCAGCACCTGCCCGGGATAGATCTTGTCCGGGTCCGACAGCATCGGCCGGTTCGCCTCGAAGATCTCCTTGTAGCGCGCCCCGCTCCCGAGCGTCCGCTCCGAGATCTTCCACAGCGTGTCGCCCTTCGCCACCGTGTGGAACACCGGCTCCGGCGCCGGCTCCGGCGTCTCGAGGGCGTCCTGCACCTTGGCGACGCCGGCGACGTTGCCCACGGCGAGGATGACCTTCTCGCGCTCCTCGGCGCTCGCCGCCTTGCCGGAGACGGTGACCGTGTCGCCCTCGACCGTGACGTCGAGCCCCTCGGCCTTCAGCCCGAGGTCGTCGACCTCCTTCTTCAGGGCCTCCGGCGAAGGCGGCGTCTCCGCGGCCTCGGCCTCGCCGATCCCCAGCGCCTTGCCGGCGCTCTTGACGAAATCCCAGAGTCCCATGGCCTTTCCCTCCAGCCGAACGGGCGACGCGCCCCGAGCCGCGACCTAGGCCGCGGCGATCGCAAGGCAACCGGGGGCGGCGGGTCAGCCGAGGCTGACGCTCACCGCGCTCTCCGGCAGCTCCTTGTCGAAGCAGCGCTGGTAGAACTCCGCCACCGTCTGCCGCTCCAGCTCGTCGCACTTGTTGAGGAAGGTCAGCCGGAAGCCGAAGCCCACGTCGCCGAAGATCCGCGCGTTCTCCGCCCAGGCGAGCACGGTGCGCGGGCTCATCACCGTCGAGAGGTCGCCGTTCATGAACGCCGCCCGCGTCAGGTCGGCGACGGTGACCATGCGGCTCACCGTCTTGCGGCCCTCGGGCGTGTCGTAGGACGGGTACTTCGCCAGCACGATCTCCGCCTCGGAATCGTGGGCGAGGTAGTTCAGCGTCACCACCATCGACCAGCGGTCCATCTGGCCCTGGTTGATCTGCTGGGTGCCGTGGTAGAGGCCGGTCGTGTCGCCGAGGCCCACGGTGTTCGCGGTCGAGAACAGCCGGAAATAGGGGTGCGGGCGGATCACCTTGTTCTGGTCGAGGAGCGTCAGCTTGCCGTCGACCTCGAGCACCCGCTGGATGACGAACATCACGTCCGGCCGGCCGGCGTCGTACTCGTCGAAGCAGATGGCGACGGGGTTGCGCAGCGCCCAGGGCAGGATGCCCTCCTGGAACTCGGTCACCTGCACGCCGTCCTTGATGCGGATGGCGTCCTTGCCGATCAGGTCGATGCGGCTGATGTGGCTGTCGAGGTTCACCCGCACGCAGGGCCAGTTCAGCCGGGCGGCGACCTGCTCGATATGGGTGGACTTGCCGGTGCCGTGGTAGCCCTGGATCATCACCCGGCGGTTGTGGGCGAAGCCGGCGAGGATGGCGAGCGTGGTGTCGCGGTCGAAGCGGTAGGTCGTGTCGATGTCCGGCACCCGGTCGGTGGGCTCGGCGAAGCCCTTGACCTTGAGGTCCACGTCGATGCCGAAGGTCTCGCGGACGTCGCGCTCGAGCGTCGGCTCCGCCGCCAGGTCCAGTCCGCCGTCCGCCGCCATGGTTCCGCTCCCGTCCGCGGGCCTGAACGGGCCCGGCGCGCCCGGTTATGTGTCGCAAATCCCCCTCCGATGCAAGCGAGGCGCCCGACTATCCTGCCGCCGGAACGCCGCGAAAGCGCCCGGAGCGGCCGTGCGTCTCCACGGACATCGCGCGCCCGGCGTCCGGGCTCATAGCCTCCCTGAGGACCGGCGGCCCCGCGGCCGCTCAGAGGCCGAGCGCGCCCCGCAGCGGCGGCAGGGCGGCCGCGGCGGCGAGGCCGACGGCCACGCCCGCCGCGAAGCGGCCGGGCGCGCCGCCGAGCGAGGGGCCGGCGACGCCGAGCAGGCCGCAGATGGCCGCGTAGTAGACGAGGGTGACGGGATCCATGGGCGACGCCTCCGCGCAGGGCCGCGAGCCGCCGATCATCGCCCGGACCGGGCGGCCGGGCAAGCGCGGCCACGCGGGCGTTGCCAGCGGGGCTCCGGCCATGGAACATCGCGGCCGCTGACCACGAGGGAGAGCGTGATGGAGATCGGAACTTGGCGGCCCGGCCGCCGGCGCGCCGCCGTGGCGGCGCTCGTGGCGGCGGCGCTCGCGTCCGTCGGGCAGGCCCGCGCCGACGCGGCGATGGACGCGGCGATCGAGGCGCTCGTGCCGGATCTCGAGACCTATATCGAGAAGGGGATGCACGACTTCGACGCGCCCGCGGTGGTGATGGGCATCGTCAGCGGCGACCGGCTGGCGTGGAGCAGCGGGTTCGGGGTCGCCAGCAAGGGCGGGGCGGCGGTGGACGACGACACGATCTTCCAGATCGGCTCGACCACCAAGGCCTTCCTCGCCACCACGATCGCCATCGCCGTCGACGAGGGCCGCCTCGCCTGGGACGACCGCGTGGTCGACCGCCATCCGGGTTTCCAGATGAAGGACCCCTGGGTCAGCCAGGAGTTCCGGGTCTTCGACCTCCTCGCCCAGCGCTCGGGCCTGCCGCCGGCGGCCAACGACGCGCTCGGCTTCCTCGGCGTGCCGCCCGAGGGGATGATCGACGCGATGCGCAACGTCGAGCCGGCGTCGAGCTTCCGCTCGACCTTCGCCTACACCAACGTCACCCACATGCTCGCGGGCGAGGTGGTGGCGGAGGCGATGGGGGCGCCGGACTGGGGCGCGGTGGTCACCGAGGAGATCCTCCGGCCGCTCGGGATGACGCGCTCCTCGCTCACCGCCGCGGCGATCGAGGCGGCGGAGAACGCGACCGTCGGGCACCGCTACGACCCCGACGGCTCGGTCGAGGTGCCGTTCACCCAGATCTTCCCCTACGACTTCGCCGGGGCCGGCGCGATCAACTCGACCCTGAACGACCTCGTGCCCTGGGTGCGGCTGCAGCTCTCCGGGGGGATGCACGACCAGACCCGCATCGTCTCGGCGGAGAACCTCGCGGTGACGCGGATCCCGCGCATCGGCATGGCCCCGACGCTCTCCTACGCCATGGGCTGGGTGCAGCAGGTCACGCCGCACGGGCTCATCACCTGGCACAACGGCGGGACCACCGGCTACGGCGCGTTCATCGGGCTGCTGCCGGACCGCAACACGGGCGTGGTCGTGCTGACCAACCTGCAGAACGTCGGGCTGCCGGACGCCATCGGGGAATGGACGCTCGACCGGCTGCTCGGCAATCCCGAGGTCGACCACGTCGCCCACAAGCTCGAGCAGGCGAAGGCCGCCGCGGCCGACGTCGCCGCGGTCTTCGCCCGCCCGGCGGACCCCGCCGCGCCCCCGGCGCTCGACGGGCTGGCCGGCGTCTATACGAACGTCTCGTTCGGCGCGACGGAGGTGGCGGTCGACGGCGACGGGCTGATGGCGACGATCGCCGGCACCGGCGCGCGGCTGAGGCTCGCGCCGTGGAGCGGCGACGCCTTAACCGTCAGCCTGGTCCCCGAGGGCCGCTTCGCCGCCATCGCGGCCAACCTCGGCCCGACGCCGGTCGGCTTCGCCCAGTTCCGCGTCGGCGGCGACGGCAGGATCGCCGGCTTCGACTTCGTGCTGCAGGAGGACGGCCAGACCCTGCGCTTCGACCGCAACGAGTAGGAGAAGTCCCCGTGTTCACGCGTGGGCACGAGCTAACCCATTGATATTACGTGGAGGACTGCACGATCCTGCACGAATATGCCGGATCTTGCACGATTCCCTCCGACCTCCCGACGGTCGCCGATCCCCCGCCCGGCCCGGAAGCCGGGCGTCGCCGAAGCCCGGCTTCAGGCGCCGGACCCCGATTCATGGGCCACGCGCCCCGGCCCGGTCGCCGGCCTACTCGGTCACCCGCCGGGGCTTGTGCTTGTCGAGGCTGGTGATGTTGGGCTTGCGCCGCCCCGCATAGGGGTTGTCGCCGGCCCGCACGAGGAGGCGGATCGGCGTCCCCGGCATGTCGAAGTCGCGCCGAAGCCCGTTGACGAGGAAGCGGCGGTAGTCGTCCGGCAGCGCCTCCGGCACCG
This sequence comes from Amaricoccus sp., assembly GCF_017993425.1. Classification (GTDB taxonomy): domain Bacteria; phylum Pseudomonadota; class Alphaproteobacteria; order Rhodobacterales; family Rhodobacteraceae; genus Amaricoccus. The sequence goes on along the minus strand of NZ_JAGOMQ010000005.1, from coordinate 15,104 downwards.
AGGCGAAGAGCACGAAGGTCGGCGGCCGCGTCTTCACCTGGGTCATGTAGCGCAGCCGGATGCGCCGCCCCGACGGCGCGGGCGGCGGGTGGTCGGCGACGACGAGCGACAGCCAGCGGTTGAGCCGGGCGGTGGAGATGCGGGTGTTCCACACCGCATGGGCCTTGACGATCGCCTCGCGCAGGCGGTCGAGGCCGCGCCCCGTCAGCGCCGAGACGGTGACGAGCGGCGCGCCGCGGAGCTGCGGCAGGAGGCGGCCGAAGGCCTCCTTCAGCTCGGCGAGCTTCTCCTGGCGGTCCTCCTCGAGGTCCCACTTGTTGACGGCGAGGACGACGGCGCGGCCCTCGCGCTCGGCGAGGTCGGCGATGCGCAGGTCCTGGCTCTCGAAGGGGGCCTGCACGTCGAGGAGCACGACGACGACCTCGGCGAACTTCACGGCGCGGAGCGCGTCGGAGACGGAGAGCTTCTCCAGCTTCTCCTGCACCTTGGCCTTCCGCCGCATCCCGGCGGTGTCGAAGATGCGGAAGGGCGTGCCGGCCCAGTCGGTGGCCACCGCGATGGAATCGCGGGTGATGCCCGCCTCCGGCCCGGTCAGCAGCCGGTCCTCGCCGAGGATGGCGTTGACGAGGGTGGACTTGCCGGCGTTCGGCCGGCCGACCACGGCGATCTGGATCGGGCGGCCGGGGGGCAGGATCGCCGCTTCGCCGGATTCGTCCACGTCGTCGTCGACGTCGTCGACGTCGACCTCGACGATGGCTTGGGCGTCCTCGAACGCCTCGGCGACCGGCTCCAGCGCCCGCATCAGGTCGTCCATGCCCTGGCCGTGCTCGGCCGAGATCGCCACCGGCTCCCCGAGGCCGAGCCCGAAGGCGTCGTAGTAGCCGGCGTCGCCCGCCTTGCCCTCGGCCTTGTTGGCGACGAGGATCACCCGCGCCGCCCGCCGGCGCAGCAGCTCGGCCAGCACCCGGTCGGTGGCGGTGATCCCGGCGCGGGCGTCGACGAGGAAGAGGCAGACGTCGGCCCGGTCGACGGCGCGCTCGGTCAGCGCCCGCATCCGCCCGGGCAGGCTCTCGTCGGTCGCCTCCTCGAGCCCGGCGGTGTCGATCACCTGGAAGCGCAGCGGCCCGAGCCGGCCGGCGCCCTCGCGCAGGTCGCGCGTCACCCCCGGCTGGTCGTCCACCAGCGCGAGGCGGCGGCCGACCAGCCGGTTGAACAGGGTCGACTTGCCGACGTTCGGGCGGCCGACGATGGCGAGGGTGAAGGACATGGGCCGGCCTTAGCCGAGGGCCGGTCTATTGGAAAGCCAGAAGGCGGCCGTCGCGGGTCACGACATACATCACCCCGCGCGCGATCGCCGGCCCGGCCGCCGCGCCGCCCGGCAGCTCGACCGTGGCGAGGAGCGTCCCGTCATTGGGCGAGAAGGCGCGCAGGAGCCCGTCGGAGCCCGCGGCCCAGAGCCGCCCGCCGGCGAGGACCGGCCCGTAATGGACGATCGCCTCCTTGCGCTTCTCGTTGTAGTAGAGCGGCAGCTGCGTGGTCCAGATCGTCGCGCCGGTCGCCGCGTCGATGCGCACCAGCGCCCCCTCGTCGGAGAGCAGGAACACCGAGCCGCCGACCGGCCAGGCGGGGCCATAGGAGCCCTCGGCGATCGTCCAGTTGCGCTCGCCGGTGACGCGGTCGAGCGAGATCGACCGGCCGCTCTGGTTCGAGGCGAAGACGGTGTCGCCGTCGATGACCGGATCGCCGGTGATGTCGCTGATGCGGTTGCGCACCAGCTCGCGCCGGCCGCCGGTGACGGCGGTGCCCCAGACCTGCAGGCCGCTCCGGGCCAGCACCCCGAGCACCTCGCCCGAGGCGAAGGGGATGACGACGAGCGGGCCGTCGACCGCCGGGGTGGCGCCGCCGAGGACGCCGGGGCCGCCCGCGCCCTGCACCCGCCAGAGGATCGAGCCGTCGGCGGCGGAGAGCGCATAGGCGCTGTCGTTGCGGGCGACGACGAAGACCCGGCCGTCCTCGACGGCGGGCGCGGCGCGGACCGGGGCGTCGAGGGTGACCCGCCAGCGCTCGCCGCCGGTCCGCGGGTCGAGCGCGAGGACCTGCCCGAAGCCGGTGGTGACGTAGAGGACGCCGTTGTCGACGGCCATGCCGCCGCCCGTCCCGGAATCGGCGCGCTGGCCCTCGGCGGCGACGCTGCGCCGCCAGACGAGCTCGCCCGAGGTGCTGAAGGCCGAGAGCTGCGCCGCCGCGTCCATGGCGAAGACGAGGCCGCCCGCGACGATCGGCGCGGTGATGATTCGGCGGCGGCGGGCGTCGCCCTCGCCGAGGTCGGCGCTCCAGATCAGCCGGGGATCGGCGGAGAAGGCGAGGTGGACGAAGCGGCCGCGGGCCGCGCCGTTGCGGTGGCTCCAGTCGGCGTTGACGACCGGGGGCGGCAGCGGGAGCGGCCGGGCCGCCTCGGTGAGGACGGGCGTCGTGTCGGGGCGCACGGCGATGCGCTCGCCGGGCAGCGGCGTCTCGCGGCCCTGGCAGGCGGCGAGCGCGCCGGCGGCGGCGAGGAGGACGAGCGCGCGGCGCGCGGCGATCCGGAGTTTCATCGCGCCCGCGATCCCGGCCTCAGCCCCCGGACGCGGCGGGGGCAGGGGCCCCGGCCACGGCGGCAGGGCTGCCCCCGAGCGCGATGGTGAGCTGGCGCGCGCGGTCGCGCAGGCCCTGCGGGCTGTCCGGCGCGTCGGCGATCGACTGGAGATCCTTGAGCGCCGCCGCGGTGTCGCCCTGCTCGATGCGCAGGAGCGCGCGCTGCTCCAGCGCGAGGGGGCGGAAGGGCTCGCCCGGGCCGGCGAGGGTGTCGAGCGTGGCGAGGCGCTCGCTGGCCTCGAGGCGGGGCCCGAGGACCATCACCCGCTGCAGCGAGGCGAGCGAGCGGTAGAGCGGCGGCGTGGCGCCGTCGGCGGCGAGCGCGGCGAGGGCGGCGGCCGCGCCGTCGGCGTCGCCGGCCTGGAGCGTCGCGCCCGCGGCGGCCAGCCGGCCGACCGGGGTGGCCGGGCCGGCGTCGAGCGCGTCGAGCGCGGCCGCCCGCGCCGCCGGGTCGGGGGTGGCGATGGCGGCCCGGAGCGCGTCGCCGCGGGCCTGCGAGCCGGCGCGGAGCCGCAGCTCGCTGATCTCGTGCCAGGCCGCGGCGCCGACGATCGCGAGGACGAGCGCGAGCAGGGCCCAGCGATAGCGCCGGAAGGTGCGGTAGAGCGTGTCGCGACGGACCTCCTCGGTCACCTCGCTGATGAAGGAATCGGTGTCGCTCACGCGCCGTCTCCGAGTGCCGGAGCGCCCGTATACCGCCCGACCCCCATGGCGCCAAGGGCATGGCGGCGGCGGCCGGCGAAGATTGCGGATGACGGCGGGGCTCCGCCTTCTGCTAGGATCGCCGCCGCCACGCCGCGAAGGAGACGCAGTTGGACCGCAGGAGCCTCGAACGCACCCTCGAGCGCGGCATCTTCGCCTCGCGCTGGCTCATGGCGCCGCTCTATGCGGGGCTGGCGCTGTCGCTCCTGCTGCTCGTCGTGGTGTTCCTGCGCGAGATCGTCCGTTTCGCCGGGCAGGCGCTGACCCTCGACGACGAGGACGCGGTGGTGGCGATCCTGTCGCTGATCGACATCACGCTGACGGCGAACCTCGTGCTGATCGTGCTCTTCGCCGGCTACGAGAGCTTCGTCTCGCGGCTCGAGGTCGGCGAGGAGGACGACCGGCCGGCGTGGATGGGCACCATCGACTACGCCGGGCTGAAGATAAAGCTGATCGGCGCGATGGTGGCGATCTCCGGCATCCACCTGCTCAAGTGGTTCCTGTGGATCGGCAACGCCGATTCCGCCGACGAATTCCAGAACAAGCAGGTGGCCTGGCTCGTCGGCATCCATCTGACCTTCGTGGTGGGCGGCGTGCTCCTGTCGGTGATGGACTGGCTCTACGCCCGGTCGAAGCCGCACTGAGCCCCCGGGCGCCTCTAATCTGTGCATTTCGGCTTGCGCGCGTGTCGCGGATTCTTACGGTGGCGGTCCGGGCGCCGGCCGCAAGATGCCGGGCTACCTGCCTTCGGGAGGAATGCATGAGGAACTGGGGCCTTCGGACGCTCACGTCGTCGAGCGCGCTGCCGCTCATTCTGGCGCTCGGGAGCTTCGGGACGGCGACGCCCGTCCTCGCGGCCTGCACGACCTCCGGCGCGACGACGACCTGCACCTCCGCCAACCCCAACCCCTGGACCAGCACGGTCGGCACCGGGCGGCCCGACAACAACCGCACCGTGGAGATGCTGAACGGCTCGCAGATCCGCGTCACCAACCGCAACGCGATCAGCCTCGGCGACAACGCCAACATCACGCTGCGCACCGGCTCGATCGCCCGCGCCGACTCGAACTCCGGCTCGGGCAACTACGGCACCGGGCCGCAGACGATCGAGTTCAACAGCAACGGCACGCTGTTGATCGAGGAGGGCGCCCAGGTCATCGTCCGGGGCACCAGCGGGCAGGCCGAGGCGATCAACGTCCACGGCGTCGGCAACCGCATCGAGAACCACGGCACGATCTCCGGCCAGCCGAGCGCGGCCCTGTGGTTCGAGGACCTCGTCACCGTCGGCCCCAAGAACGTCGTCGACAACTACGGCGTCATCGAGCAGATCAACGGCGGCACGGTGATCGGCTCGAGCGGCGGGGCGGGCATCGACTTCTACAACCACACGGACGCCCGGGTGCAGGGGAGCCTCGCCTTCTCGAGCGGCAACGACAGCCTCTATTTCTTCGCGAACTCCGTCGTCACCGGCAACATCAACGGCGGCGGCGGGACCAACACGCTGACGCTCGAGGGCGCCGCCGGGACCAGCGACACGCTCGCCGGCGCGCTGACCAACTTCCAGACGCTCACCAAGGACGGGGTCGGGCGCTGGACGATCACCGGGCCGCTCACCGGCTTCCAGTCGACCACCGTGAACCTCGGCACGCTGGCCCTGACCGGCGACAACACCAACTACAGCGCCGGCGTCCTCATCAATCCGCTCGGGGTGCTGGAGGCGCGGGCGCAGAGCCTTCCCGAGCAGACGAACCCGGTCAACAACGTCAACAACATCCGCAACAACGGCATGCTGCGCTTCGCCCAGCCCGACGACGGCGTCTATCTCGGCCAGATCGTCGGTTCGGGCGCCGTCGAGAAGATCGGCGCGGGCGTCACCACGCTCGCCCCCTCGACCCCGGCCGGCAACACCTACGCCGGCGGCACCCGCATCCGCGAGGGCACGATCGCCGTCTCGGCGAACAGCGCCCTCGGCGCCGCGGCCGGCGGGCTCACCTTCGACGGCGGCACGCTGCGCACCACCGCCACCTTCACCATGGCGCGGCCGACCGAGATCCAGGACGACGGCGGCACCTTCGAGACGACGGGCGCCACGACGCTGACCGAGGCCGGCGTCGTCACCGGCATCGGCCGCCTGACCAAGACCGGGACGGGCACGCTCGCGCTGACCGGAAACAACACCTGGACCGGCGGAACCCAGATCGACGCCGGCGCGGTGCAGGTCTCGTCGGACGCGAACCTCGGCGCGGCGACCGGCCCGCTCGGCATGAACGGCGGCACGCTGCGCAGCACCGCCACCTTCGCCACCGCGCGCCAGACCACGCTCGGCGCGAGCGGCGGCACGTTCCAGACGCAGACCGGCACGCTCACCCACAACGGCGACATCGGCGGCGCCGGCGCGCTCACCAAGACCGGGGCCGGCACGCTCGTCCTTAACCAGTTCAACAGCTACGCCGGCGGCACCAACATCAACGCCGGCGTCGTGCAGATCTCGACGAGCGCCAACCTCGGCGCGGCCGGGGCGCCGCTCAGCTTCGACGGCGGCACGCTGCGCAACACCTCCAACGTGACGATGGCGCGCGCCGCCACGCTCAACGCCGGCGGCGGCACGTTCGAGACCGCCGCGGGGACCACGCTCGGCAACTCGGGGAACTTCACCGGCGCGGGCGCCCTGACCAAGACGGCCGACGGCACGATGATCCTGACCGGGGCCGCCACCCATACCGGCGGCACCACCATCGCCGCCGGCGTCCTGCAGCTCGGCGCCGGCGGAACCGGCGGCTCGCTGACCGGCGATATCGTCGACAACGGCACGCTGGTCTTCAACCGCTCCGACACGCTCGACGTGCCCGGCGTTATCAGCGGCTCGGGCCAAGTCATCCAGGCCGGGACCGGCGACACCCGCCTCCTCGGCGACAACAGCTATGCCGGGACGACGACCGTCCAGAGCGGCGGCCTCTACGTCAACGGCGTGCAGACGGGGCAGGGCGACACCTTCGCGCTCGCCGGCGCGACCCTGGGCGGGTCGGGCGCCATCGGCGGGGCGGTGACGATCGAGGACGGCGCGACGCTCTCGCCGGGCGACGTCGGAACCGTTCCCGGCACGCTGACCATCGCCGGCAGCCTCGCGCTGCGGCCGAACGCGATCCTCAACTACAGCTTCGGCCAGGCCAACGTGCCGGGCGGCGCGCTCAACGACCTGACCAATGTCGGCGGCGCGCTCTCGCTCGACGGCACGCTCAACGTCGTCACCACGCCCGGCGGCTCGTTCGACCCGGGCGTCTACCGGGTGTTCAACTACGCCGGCGCGATGGAGGACCGCGGGCTCGAGATCGGCACGATCCCCTCGCCCGACTTCTACGTGCAGACCTCGGTGGCGAACCAGGTCAACCTCGTCAACACCACCGGGCTCACCCTGAACTTCTGGGACGGCGACGCCGGGCCCAAGGACAACGGCGTCATCAACGGCGGCGACGGGACCTGGCAGAACTCGGACGGCAACGACAACTGGACGGACCTGACCGGCCTCGTCAACGCGCCGTTCTCCGACGGCTCCTTCGCGGTCTTCACCGGCGCGCCGGGCACGGTCACCGTCGACGACAGCCTCGGCGCGGTCACCGTCTCGGGGATGCAGTACGCCGTCGACGGCTATGTCGTCATCGGCGACGACATCACCCTCGTCGGCGCGCCCGACTCGGTGATCCGGGTCGGCGACGGCACCGGGGCCGGCGCGGCGATGACCACGACGATCACCGCCGACCTGACCGGGGCCTCCGGCCTCACCAAGACCGACCTCGGCACGCTCGTCCTCGACGGCGCGAAGAGCTATGTCGGCGACACCGCGATCAACGGCGGCGTGGTCGAGATCGCCGGGGACGCGAGCCTCGGCACGGGCGATCTCGCCTTCGACGACGGCACGCTGCGCACCACCGCGAGCTTCGAGCTGCCGCGCGCCACGACGCTGAACGCCGGCGGCGGCACGGTCGAGACCGAGACCGGCACGCTCGCCTATACCGGCGTGATCGGCGGCGCCGGCGGGCTCACCAAGACCGGGACCGGCACGCTGACGCTCTCGGGCGCCAACGCCTACGCCGGCGGCACGCAGATCGACGAGGGCGTCGTCGAGATCGCCACGAACGCCAACCTCGGCGCCGCGGCCGGCGCGCTCGGCATCGACGGCGCGACGCTGCGCACGACCGCCGACGTGGCGATGAGCCGCGCCACCACGCTCGGCGCCGGCGGCGGCGTCTTCGAGACGACGGACGGCACGACGCTGGCCCAGGGGGGCGACATCTCCGGCGACGGCAGCCTCGCCAAGACCGAGGGCGGGACCATGGTCCTGATCGGCGACGCGACGCATACCGGCGGCACGGCCATCTCCGAAGGGACGCTCCGGATCGGGGCGGGCGCGACGACGGGCTCGCTCGCCGGCAACGTCGCGAACAACGGCGCGCTGGTCTTCGACCGCTCGAACACGCTCGATATGCCCGGCATCATCAGCGGCACGGGCTCGGTGACCCAGGCGGGGACCGGCGACACGCGGCTCCTCGGCGAGAACGCCTACGAGGGCGTGACGACGGTCGCGAGCGGCGGCCTCTACGTCATCGGCGACCAGTCCGCGGCGACCGGCGAGACCACGGCCGAGGACGGCGCGACGCTCGGCGGCACGGGGCTGATCGGCGGCGACGTCGTCATCGCCGACGGCGCGACGCTCGCGCCCGGCGACGTCGGCGCGACGCCGGGCACGCTCGGCATCGCCGGCAGCCTGACGCTCGGCAGCGGCTCGATCCTCTCCTACAGCTTCGGCCAGGCCAACGTGGTCGGCGGCCCGCTCAACGACCTGACCGAGGTGGGCGGCGACCTGACGCTCGACGGCACGCTGAACGTGGTGACCTCGCCCGGCGGATCGTTCGACCCCGGCATCTACCGCGTCTTCAACTATGCGGGCGATCTCGAGGACAACGGCCTGACCATCGGCACGATCCCCTCGCCCGACTTCTACGTGCAGACCTCGGTGGCGAACCAGGTCAACCTGATCAACACGCAAGGCCTGACGCTGACCTTCTGGGACGGCGACGCCGGCCCGAAGAACGACGGCGTGGTGAACGGCGGCGACGGCGTCTGGCAGAGCCCGGCCGGCAACGACGACTGGACGAACGACGCCGGCACGATCAACGCGCCCTGGACCGCGGACGGCTTCGCCATCTTCATGGGCGCGGCGGGCGACGTGACGGTGGACGACAGCCTCGGCGCGGTGACCGCCTCGGGGATGCAGTTCATCACCGACGGCTACCTGATCGCGGGCGATCCGATCACGCTGACCGGCGCGCCGGCGAGCGTCATCCGCGTCGGCGACGGCACGCCGGCGGGCGCCGCCACGACGGCGACGATCTCGGCCGAGCTGACCGGGGATTCCGGCCTGACCAAGACCGACCTCGGCACGCTCGTGCTCGAGGGGGCGAACAGCTACGCCGGCGTGACCTCGATCGACGGCGGCGTGCTGGAGATCGCCGAAAACGCGAGCCTCGGGACCGGCGACCTCGCCTTCGACGCCGGCACGCTGCGCACCACCGCGAGCTTCACCCTGCCGCGGACGACGACGCTCGCCGCTGGCGGCGGGACCATCGAGACGACGACCGGCACGCTCGACCTCACCGGCGCCATCGGCGGCGCCGGCGGTCTGACCAAGACCGGCGCGGGGACGCTGGTCCTCGGGGCGGCGAACAGCTTCGCCGGCGGCGTGCAGGTCGACGCGGGCGTGGTCGAGGTGGCGGCCGACGCCGGCCTCGGCGCCGCCTCCGGGCCGCTCGGCCTCGACGACGGCACGCTCCGCGCCACCGCGGGCTTCGCCATGGACCGCGCGACGACCCTCGGCGCGGGCGGCGGCACGGTCGAGACCGCCGGCGCCGCGGTGACGGTCGTGCAATCCGGCGCCATCGCCGGCGACGGCGCCCTGACCAAGACCGGCGCGGGCACGCTCACCCTCGCCGGCGACGCCGCCCACGCCGGCGGGACCACCATCGCCGCCGGCACGCTCCAGGTCGGCGACGGCGGCGCGACCGGCACGCTCGCGGGCGACGTGGCGAACGCGGGCGTCCTCGCCTTCGACCGCGCCGACGCCCTCGCGATGGCCGGCGCGATCTCCGGCTCCGGTCTCGTCCGCCAGCAGGGCGACGGGACCACCACCCTCTCCGGCGCCAACACCTACGCCGGCGGCACCGAGATCCTCGGCGGCACGCTCCAGGTCGCCGGCGACGGCGCCCTCGGCGCCGCCGCCGGGCCGCTCCTCATCGACGGCGCCGCGCTCCGCAACACCGCCGCGATGACCACCGCCCGCGCCACCACGCTGGCCGCCGGCGGCGGCACGCTCGACACCGCGGCCGCGCTCAGCCACGCCGGCGCGATCTCCGGCCCCGGCGGCCTTACCAAGACCGGCGCCGCGACGCTGACCCTGACGGGCGCCAACAGCTACGCCGGCCCGACCCTCCTCGACGCGGGCGCGCTCTACGTGAACGGCGACCAGTCCGCCGCGACCGGCGCCACCACCGCGGCCACCGGGACCCGCCTCGGCGGCACGGGCACGATCGGCGGCGACGTCGCCATCGCGGCCGGCGCGACGCTCGCCCCCGGCGCCGAGGGCGACGCCCCCGGCGCGCTCTCCATCGGCGGCGACCTCGGCCTCGTCGGCGGCTCGATCCTCGACTACAGCTTCGGCCAGGCCAATGTCGTCGGCGGCCCGTTCAACGACCTGATCAACGTCGCGGGCGACCTCACCCTCGACGGCACGCTCAACGTCGTCACCACGACCGGCGGCAGCTTCGACCCCGGCATCTACCGCGTCATCAACTACGCCGGCGCGATGACCGACAACGGCCTGACCATCGGCACGATCCCGTCGCCCGACTTCTACGTGCAGACCTCGGTGGCCAACCAGGTCAACCTGATCAACACCGCCGGCCTCACGCTCACCTTCTGGGACGGCGACGCCGGCCCGAAGAACGACGGCGTCATCAACGGCGGCGACGGCTCCTGGCAGGCGAGCGCCGGCAACGACGACTGGACCGACGAGAACGGCGCGATCAACGCCCCCTGGGCCGACGGCGACTTCGCCATCTTCATGGGCGCGCGCGGCGACGTCACCGTCGACACCTCCCTCGGCGCCGTCGCGGCGACGGGGATGCAGTTCATCACCGACGGCTATGTCCTCGACGGCGACGCCATCACCCTCGTCGGCGCCCCCGACAGCATCATCCGCGTCGGCGACGGCACGCTGGCCGGCGCCGGCGCCACGGCGACCATCGCCGCCGAGCTGACCGGCGACAGCCGCCTCCTCAAGACCGACCTCGGGACCCTCGTCCTCTCCGGCGTCAACACCTACACCGGCGGCACCTCGGTCGAGGGCGGCGTCCTTTCCGTCGCGGCCGACACCGCGCTCGGCGCCGCCGGCACGGACGTCCGCCTCGAGAACGGCACGCTGCGCGCCACCGCCAGCTTCGCCACCGACCGCCCGATGGAGCTGAGCGCGAACGGCGGCACCATCGAGACCGCGACCGGCGTCACCCTCGCCGCCTCCGGGGACATCGACGGCCCGAGCTCGCTCACCAAGACCGGCGCCGGCACGCTGACCCTGACCGGCGACGCCACCCACGCCGGCGGCACGACCATCTCCGCCGGCATCCTTCAGGTCGGCGACGGCGGAACCGACGGCACGCTTGCCGGCGACATCGTCGACGACGCCGTACTCGCCCTCGACCGCGCCGACGACCTCGCAATGGCCGGGGCGATCTCCGGGACCGGCCTCGTCCGCCAGCAGGGCGCCGGGACCACCACCCTCTCCGGCGCCAACAGCTACGCCGGCGGGACCGAGATTCTCGCCGGCACGCTCCAGGTCGCCGGCGACGGCAACCTCGGCGCCGCGACCGGCACGCTGCTTATCGACGGCGCGACGCTGCGCAACACCGGCGCGATGCTCACGGCGCGCGCCACCACGCTCGGCGCCGGCGGCGGGACCTTCGACACCGCCGCCGCGCTCACCCATTCCGGCACGATCGCCGGGGCAGGGGGGCTGACCAAGACCGGCGCCGCCGCGCTGACGCTGACCGGCGCCAACGCCTATGCCGGCCCGACGGCGCTGACCGCCGGCGGGCTCTACATCAACGGCGACCAGTCGGCGGCCACGGGCGCGACCACCGCGGCCTCCGGCACGCGGCTCGGCGGCACGGGCACGATCGGCGGCGACGTCGCCATCGCCTCCGGCGCCACGCTGGCCCCGGGCGACGCCAGCGCGGCCCCGGGAACGCTCTCCATCGGCGGCGACCTCGGCCTCGTCGGCGGCTCGATCCTCGACTACAGCTTCGGCCAGGCCAACGTGGTCGGCGGCCCGCTCAACGACCTGACCGAGGTTGCGGGCGACCTGACCCTCGACGGCACGCTGAACGTGACCACCGCGCCCGGCGGCTCGTTCGATCCCGGCATCTACCGGGTGATCAGCTACGGCGGCGCGCTGACCAACAACGGGCTCGCCATCGGCACGATCCCGTCGCCCGACTTCTATGTGCAGACCTCGGTCGCCAACCAGGTCAACCTCGTCAACCGCGACGGCCTGCTGCTGACCTACTGGGACGGCGACGCCGGCCCGAAGGACAATGGCGTCATCAACGGCGGCGACGGCTCGTGGCAGGCGAGCGCCGGCAACGACAACTGGACCGAGGAGACCGGCCGCATCAACGCCCCCTGGGCGAGCGGCGGCTTCGCCATCTTCATGGGCGCGCGCGGCGACGTGACCGTCGACGACAGCCTCGGCGCCGTCGAGGCCTCGGGGATGCAGTTCCTGACCGACGGCTACGTCGTCGCCGGCGACGACATCACCCTCGTCGGCGACCCGGAGAGCGTCATCCGCGTCGGCGACGGCACCGCGGCGGGGGCGGACGTGACCGCGACGATCTCCGCCGTCCTCGCCGGGGATACCCGGCTCACCAAGACCGACCTCGGCACGCTCGTGCTCGAGGGCGACAACACCTATGCCGGCGGCACGGCGGTCGAGGGCGGCGTCCTCTCCGTCGCCGCGGACACCGCGCTCGGCGCCGCCTCCGGCGGTCTCGGCCTCGACGGCGGCACGCTGCAGGCGACCGCGAGCTTCGCCACCGACCGCGCCACCACCCTCGGCGCGAAGGGCGGCACGATCGACACCGGCGCCGACGTGACGCTCGCCCAGGCCGGCGACATCGCCGGCGCCGGCGCGCTGACCAAGGCCGGGACCGGCACGCTGACGCTGACCGGCGCCGCGACCCACACGGGCGGCACCACCATCGACGCCGGCGTCCTGCAGGTCGGCGACGGCGGCACGACCGGCACGCTCGCCGGCGACGTCCTCAACGACGGGACGCTGGTCTTCGACCGCTCGAACGCGCTCGCCATCGCCGGCGACGTCTCCGGCGCCGGCGCGGTGCGCCAGCAGGGCGCGGGCGTGACCACGCTCTCCGGGACCAACGCCTACACGGGGACGACCTCCGTCACCGCCGGCACGCTGCAGGCCGGAAGGGCGAACGCCTTCAGCGCCGCCTCGGCCCACGCGGTCGGCGCCGCCGGCACGCTCTACCTCGCCGATTTCGACCAGCAGGTGGCGCGGCTCTCCAACGCCGGGCGGGTCTCGCTCGGCCAGGTCGCCGGCACCCGCCTCGTCGTCGCCGGCGACTACGTGGGCGACGGCGGCGTCCTGCACTTCACCACCGACCTCGGCGGCGACGACTCGGCCACCGACGTGATGGTGGTCGAGGGCGACACCTCCGGGACCGGAACCGTCGAGGTGGCGAACGGCAAGGGCACGGGCGCGCAGACCGTCAACGGCATCAAGCTGATCGACGTCGCGGGCGCCTCCGACGCCGACTTCACCCTCGCGGGCGAGCTCGTCGTCAACGGCCGCCCGGCGGTGATCGGCGGCGTCTACGCCTACTCGCTCTACCAGGGCGGCGTGGCGACCCCGACCGACGGCGACTGGTATCTCCGCTCCGCGCCGGTCGGCCCGAACCCCGGCCCGCCCACGGTGAACCCGGCGGTGCCGACCTACGAGGCCTATCCCTACGCGCTCCTCGCGCTCAACGGGCTCCCGACGATGCAGGAGCGCCTCGGCAACCGCTACTGGAAGGACGCCGGCGCGCCCGCGGGCCTCGCCACGCAGGCCGCGCCGACCGACGTCCAGCTCGCCGGGGGCGCCGTGGTCGAGCAGCGCCGCGCCTGGGCGCGGATCGAGGGGACCCATGCGAACCTCGAGCCCGACGTCGAGGTCGGCCGCCGGCCGACCTTCGACATGGACATCTGGCGGCTCCAGGTCGGCATCGACCGCGAGGTGCGCGAGATCGAGAACGGCGTGCTGATCGGCGGGCTCACGTTCACCGCCGGCTCGGTCGACACCGACGTCTCCTCGCCCGACGGCGACGGCGGCATCGACACCACCGGCTACGGCGTCGGCGGCAGCCTGACCTGGCTGCGCGACGACGACCTCTACGTCGACGGCCAGCTCCAGCTGATGTGGTACGACAGCGACCTGCGCGCGCACGACCTCGGCAAGCTCGTCGACGGCAACGACGGCTTCGGCTACGCGCTGGGCGTCGAGGTCGGCAAGCGCATCCCGGTGAAGGCGGACTGGACGCTGACCCCGCAGGCGCAGGTCTACTACTCGTCCGTGTCGTTCGACAGCTTCCGCGACCCCTACGGGGTGCGGGTGACCGACGACAGCGGCGCGACCATGCCGCTCCGTCTCGGCCTCGCGGCGGATCAGGAGCGGGCCTGGCTCAGCTCGAAGGGCGACGCGCGGCGGACCCACTTCTACGGGATCGCCAACGTCTACTACGACCTGATCGGCGACACCGAGGTGGTGGTCGACGGCACGGGCCTCTCGACCGAGGCCGACCGCGCCTGGGGCTCGCTCGGCGTCGGCGGGACCTACACCTGGGACGACGGCAAGTACGGCGTCTACGGCGAGGGCCTCGTCAGCACCAGCCTCGAGAGCTTCGGCGACAGCTACGCCAACAGCTTCACCGCCGGCTTCCGCATCGCCTGGTGACGCTTCCCCGGCGCCCCGTCCGGGACGCCCGCTCCCCCTCCCCCCGGGCCGCGCCGGCGCCAGCCGCCGCGGCCCGTTCCGTCGCCGAGGCCGGGAAATGGCGAGCGGTCTCCGCCCCCCGAGCGGCAAGGTCAGGGACGGCGGAGCTGCGAGGTGAGTCGAACGGCGCCGCGAAATGCGGCGCCGAGCGCATGACCTACCGAAGCGGGCTCGCCCGCGAGGCCACGGCGCGACAAGCGAAAGCACGGCTTTCGCCGCGCCGACGGCTGGAGCGCGGTTGCGCGCGGAAGCCGTGAGGGGTGAAGATTTCCCCGTCGCGCGCAATCCGTCCGTGAGCGCCCCGGCGAGCGCGGCAACGCGCTCGCCCCCCGCGGGGCGAGCGCGGACGGATTTGCCGCGGGTCAAATCCGTCGGGCGTCAGCGTCGCGATCTGCTTCCGGCCGGGCTTTTTCTCCACTGTCCTGCAGGATAAGAAACCCGAAAGTTGCAATGAAAAATATCAAGCAATATCAATGCATTTATGAATTTCCACGTGTGAACGCCCGCGCCAACCCCCGCCCCCGCCGCGGCCCGGCGCCGGTGATACGGCCTCCGGCTGATTGACTCGCCGGGAGGGGATTCCTGCGGGGAATCGCGTGAGTTATCATATCCGCAACCAAGAACGGGGGCAGGCATGGCACGGGTTTCGGGGCATCTCGGGGTCGAGGAG
>NZ_JAGOMQ010000094.1 GCF_017993425.1 Amaricoccus sp. | reverse complement strand
TCGAGCGCGGGTTGCGGCCGCCGGGGCTCTGCTCGATGGCGATCGCGGGGCTCAGGCCCTCGATCAGGTCGGCGTCGGGCTTCGGGAACTGGGCCAGGAACTGCCGCGCCGAGGCGCTCATGCTTTCGACGTAGCGCCGCTGGCCCTCCGCGAAGATCGTGTGGAAGGCGAGGCTGCTCTTGCCCGAACCAGACGGGCCGGTGATCACGATCAGCTTGCCGCGCGGCAGGTCGAGGTCGACGCTCTGGAGGTTGTGGGTCCGCGCGCCGCGGATGCGGATGCATGACGCCGGCGTCGGCACCGGCGGCGTCTGGACCTCGGTCTCCGCCGGGAGCGGGGCGGGCTGGGGCGCGGGGGGAGGGGTTGGTGCGGGTGCAGGCGTGGGTGCGGGCGTGGGCGCGGGTGCAGGCGCGGGCGCAGGCGCGGGCGCAGGCGCGGGTGCAGGCGCGGGTGCAGGCGCGGGTGCAGGCGCAGGCGTGGGTGCGGGGGCAGGCGCGGGTGCAGGCGCAGGCGTGGGTGCGGGGGCAGGCGCGGGCGCGGCTGCGGCGCGGGCGGCTGCTGCTGCGGCACCGGCGGCGGAGATGGAGCGCGGTCGCGCGGGCTTCGGGGCCGCGGCAGCGCCGGCCTTGCTGGTCTTGGCGACCTTGCTCATCGTTCATGTCCCCGGGCGAGGGCGACGGCGGCGAACATGCTCGACGGGTCGACGAGGCCGCGACCAGCGATGTCGCGAGCGGTGCCGTGGTCGGGTGAGGTGCGGACGAAGGGCAGGCCGAGGGTCATGTTCACGCCGTCGCGCATGTGGAGCAGCTTGAAGGGTGCGAGGCCCTGGTCGTGATACATGGCGACGAGGCCGTCGAGCTGGCCATCGGCGTGGATGGCGAAGGCGGTGTCGGCGGGGAGTGGGCCGCGAAACACGGCGGGGTCATGGTGTTCGGCGGCCCAGTGGTTGAGGGCGAGGACGGCGGGCGCGACGGTCGTGGTCTCCTCGTCGCCGAGCATGCCGCGCTCACCGGCGTGGGGGTTGAGGCCGAGGACGCCGATGACGGGGCGCGGGACGCCGAAGTGCGTGCGCAGGGCGCGGGCGAGCAGCGTGCCGGCGCGGACGATGCTGGCGATGTCGAGGCGCAGGGGGACCTCGCGCAGGGGGATGTGGATCGTCGCCAGGACGACGCGCAGGGTCGGGCCGACCATCAACATAGCGAAGTCGTCGACGTGGGCGCGCGCGGCGAGGTACTCGGTGTGACCGGGGAAGGCGAAGCCCTCGTCGCGGCAGCCGGCCTTGTCGATCGGTGCGGTCACCAGCGCCCGCCCGCGCGGGTCCTCGAGCACGAGGTCGACGCCGCGCACCAACGCAGACACCTGTCCGTGGCGTCCAGGAGGTCCGTGGGGTGATGGCGTCGCGTCATGATCGAGCAGCGCTTCGATCACGGCGAGGCCGCGGGCGGCCCAGCCGCCGAGCTCCCTCGCAAGTCCTCGCAGGCGCACGGGGTCGGCGACCACCAGATCCCCTGAACGGAGCCGGCCTTCGGCCGCGAGCCGCAACAGCAGCTCGGGGCCGACTCCTGCGGGGTCCCCCTGCGTGAGCACGAGCCGGACCGATTCGGCGGACGCCGAGGACGGCGCCCCAAGGGGTGCGGTGGACCGCGCGGTGGGCGGCGCGGCGGACGGCGCGGTGGGCGGCGCGGCGGACCGTGGGAGGGATGGGCCAGACGACATTGGACGCTCGCCAGTTGGCGGCAAGGGCCGGGCATTCTAACATGCTCGGCCGGCCCTGACCGCGAGTAACCATGCACCTCTGGCTCCTTGTCGCGACAATCTTTCTGAGCGCACCCGCGGGCGCTGGCGACGTCGGCGAGGCCGGGAGCGCGAAGGTCATCACCCCGAAGAAGGCGCCGCGCAGCGAGCCCGCGGAGGAGGAGGCCGAGGGCAAGCCGGCGGCGCCGAGCCGTCCGGGCCCGCCCGAGCTGCGGCCGGCGGCGCCGGA
Organism: Amaricoccus sp.; assembly: GCF_017993425.1. Lineage (GTDB taxonomy): Bacteria > Pseudomonadota > Alphaproteobacteria > Rhodobacterales > Rhodobacteraceae > Amaricoccus. The sequence goes on along the minus strand of NZ_JAGOMQ010000094.1, from coordinate 1,146 downwards.
GGTGGATGTCGGGCTGTGGGGCGACGACAGCTCGCGACTGCCGCGGGCCGAGCCGCCGGGGGTGGTGCGTGTGAGCTCGCGACGGGCCGCGACGCCGCTGATCGGTTGGAGCGGTGCGCTGGCCGAGCCGGCCTTCGTCGACCGCCACCAGCGTCTGCCGTGGACGCCGCGACCGGCGAGCTTCGGGGCGACGCTGCTGCCGGGCGAGCACTTCAAGTATGACGTGTACTTCGGGGGCAATCCGACCGGCATCGCCGAGGCGGCGGTGGTGCTGCGCGAGCCCGGCGTGAACGGCGGTCCGGACCGCGTTCGCCTCGAGGGTTCGGCGCGCACCAGCGGCGTCGCGGCGCTGCTGACGACGATCGTCTACGACATGGCGGCCTACCTCGACGCGGTGACCGGCGCGCCGCTGCAGACCGGCTCGATCACCCGCCGCGAGGGCCTGTCGAGCACATACAAGCGACGCGAGATCACGACCACCTTCTACGGGCGCGGCTTCGTGGAGCTCGCCGACGACAAGGACGGGAAGACCTCGACCACGCGGCGGCGCTTGCCGATCGACACCTTCGATCCCCTCTCGATCATGGCGTGGGTCCGCTCACTGGACCTTGAGAACGGCGGCAAGGCCAAGGCCTACGGCCTCGACGGCACGACCTTGTTGCGGGTCGACGTCATCTCTCGCGGGCCGATCCGCATGACTGACATGCCGCCGCTTGCCTCGGCGCTGGGGATCGCGCAGGACCAGGTCGTCGCCTACGACGGCACCATCACCCGCGTCGACCGCCACGGCGCCGCCATTCCCGGCAAGAAAGCGTACAAAATGCGGTTCTGGGTCAGCAACGAGGGGCGGAGGATCCCGCTCATGATCGAGAGCGACTTGTGGCTGGGCGTGGTGCGCTTGATTCTGACCCAGTACGACCCTCCGCACGAGCTCGCCGCCGGCCGTCCGGCAGGCCCGAAGGGCTAGCGAATCAGCCGTTTAAACGACGTTTCGCCGGTCCTGTCTCGCTGGCCACCGATCCTGTTACACTCTCGCCGCGCTTTCCAGGCCCACTCCAACGATGTCTCAACGCTACCGTCCACTCTACAAGCTCGACGCGGGCGGCATGGCCGAGGTCTATGTGGCCGAGGCCGAGTCGATGGCGG
>NZ_JAGOMQ010000093.1 GCF_017993425.1 Amaricoccus sp. | reverse complement strand
GCGAGCGCGCTGGCGCGCCGCCGCGTTTCCTCTACACTCGCGCGCGTGCACGAACTCCTCGACAGCTCCGCCGTCACGCTCGCCCGCTGGATCCGCCAGCGCAAGCTCTCCCCGGTCGAGCTGCTCGACGCGCTCATCGCCCGCATCGCCGACGTGAACCCGGCCATCAACGCCGTGATCGCCGAGCGTCACGACGCCGCCCGCGCCGAGGCCCGCGCCGCCGAGCGCCGGGTCATGCAAGATCCCCCCGAGTCGCTGCCGCCGCTGCTCGGCCTCCCCTACACCGCCAAGGAGTACATCAGCGCCCGCGGCATGCCGCTCAGCGCCGGCATCTGGTCGCGCCGCCACGTCCGCGCCGACACCGACGCCGAGACCGTCACCCGCCTCGCCCGCGCCGGGGCGATCCTCGTCGGCATCACCAACGTGCCCGAGGGCGGCCTGTGGATGGAGACCTACAACGACGTCTACGGCCGCACGCGCAACCCGTGGGACCTCGCCCGCACCGCCGGCGGCTCGAGCGGCGGCGAGGGGGCGATCGTCGCCAGCGGCGGCGTCGCCTTCGGCCTCGGCGCCGACGTCGGCGGATCGATCCGCATCCCCGCCGCCTTCTGCGGCTGCGTCGGCCACAAGCCCACCGGACGCATGGTCCCCAACACCGGCTTTTGGCCCGCCGCCAGCGGAGAGCTCAGCGCTTACCTCGTCTGCGGCCCGCTCACCCGCCGCGTCGAGGACGTGCACCCGATCCTCTCCGTGCTCGCCGGCCCCGACGGCGTCGACGCCGTCGTGCAACCCTGGGACCTCCCCGATCCTTCCACCATCGACCTGCACGGCGTCACCGTGTACCCGATGACCGGCAACGGCCGCGTGTGGGTCCGGGCGCCGATGCGCCTCGCCATCGAGCGCGCCGCCGAGGCCCTGCGCGAGCGCGGCGCCACGATCGGCCACCTCGAGAGCCGACGCATGCGCCAGGCCTTCCCGATCTGGAGCGCCATGATGTCCCTCTCCGGCAGCCAGCCCTACTCGGAGATCCTCGGCGGCGACCGCCCCATCGCCGTCGTCCGCGAGCTCGCCCGCCTCCTCCTCGGCCGCTCCCGCCACACCCTCCCCGCCATCATCGTCGTCGCCCTCGAGAACCTCTCCAGCCGCTTCACCGGGCAAAAACAGGAGCTCGTCGCCGTCGGCAAGCTGCTCCAGGCCGAGCTCGAGCAGGTCCTCGGCCCCCGCGGCGTCCTCCTCTTCCCCCCCTACAGCCGACCCGCCCCGCGCCACACCTGGCCGCTGCTCACCCCCTTCGATTTTGTCTGCACCGGCCTCTTCAACGTCCTCGAGTTCCCCTCCACCACCGTCCCCGTCCTGTGGCACCGCGGCCTCCCCGTCGGCGTCCAGGTGATCGCCCGCCGCGGCAACGACAGCCTCACCATCGCCGTCGCCCACGCGATCGAGCAGGCCTTCGGCGGCTGGCGCCGCGCCAACCCGCCGCTCGCCGTCGCCGCCTGAGCCTGTCCTTTCCGACCTGGCCCCGCGGACATGCCCAAAAGGACATGTCCGCGCGTCGTCACGGCCGCTTGCCGGCCGGGATCGCCAGGCTCGCCCCGCCCGCGAGCCCGAAGTTGACCACCGTCCCCTCGAGCACCTGCGTCAGCGAGCTCAGCAGGTAGCTGTTGGCCCCCACGACGTCCTGCCCGTCGACGCTCACGATCTCGTCGCCCACCTTCATCCCGCCGGTCGCCGCCGCGCTGCCCGGGCGGACCACCGCCACGATCAGCCGCCGCTCCCGCGGGTCCGCGCCCGGCTCCGGCATCTTGAAGCTGTAGCCGAAGTCGCCGGCCGCCTCGCCCTCCTTGACCCGCTTCTTCGCCACCTTGATCACCGGCAGCTCGACCGCGTCGCCGGTCGCCGGCACGAAGTTCGCCATGCTGGTCCACCCGTAGTCGTTGTCGTCCCAGTTGCGCGGCATCACCATCACCCGCACCTTGCCCGTCGGCGCGTGCTCCACCTCGTAGCGGCCCGCCGCGTCCGTGATGTGCAGCTTCTCCTCGCTCTCGGCCCCGCCGAACGACCACCCGCCCCCCTCCGCCGCCACCGACACCCGCAGCCCCGGCACCGGCTCGCCCTCGAGGTTCACCACCTTCCCGCGCACCGTCACCTTCGGCGCCAGCTCGACCCGCACCCCGGCGAGGTCCTGCCCCGCCGTCATCGCCGCCTCGACCTCCGCCGTCCCCGGCCCCGCGTCGACCCGCACCTTGTACTTCCCGGCCGGCAGCTCCTCCAGGCTCCACACCCCGCCGGTGCGGAAGAAGTGGTCGTTGCGCGAGAACCCGGTCGTGTCGTCGCGCAGCGTCACCGTGAACTCCTCCGGCGCGCCCCCGCCCGTCAGCGTCACCGTCCCGCTCATCCGCCCCGCGTCCGCGATCGTCAGCACGACATCCCCGCCGAGCTCGACGTGCTCGAGGATCGCCTCGCCGCCGCCCTTGCGGTGCGCCCGCAGCGTGTGCTTGCCCTCCTGCAGGTCCTCCAGCACAAACCGCCCGTCCGGGTCCGTCAGCTCCGGCGTCTGCCAGAAGCTGCCCCAGCGCCCCATCCGCATCGCCTGCCCGCTCGACTGCGCCGCGCTGTCCGACTCCCGCGTCGCCTCGATGAACGCGTCCGCCAGCGCCCCGCCGTCCGCGTCGCGCACCACCCCGGTGATGCGCCCGTCGCTGCGCTCCACCACCAGCTTCACGTCCTCCACCCCGCCCGCGCGCACCGTCACCTTCTCGCCCTGCACGTCGTCGTCGCTGGTCCCCGGCGCCCGCATCTCGTCGCCCCAGCCCTTGCTCGCCGTGACCCGGTACTCGCCCGCCGCCACGAACGGGAACTTGAAGTTGCCCTGGTCGTCCGCCGCCGTGTTCTGCCAGTGCACCCCGTTCCCCATCGACACGTTGGCCCGCTGGATCGGGTTGCCCTTGCCGTCGCGCACGCTGCCCTTCACCTCGCCGGTCGCCGGCAGCTCGATGCGCACCCCCTCGAGGTCCTTGCCCTTCACCAGCGTCGCCGGCTGCGGCTTGTCCGGGGTCGCCCGCGACGGCTGCCACACGCTGACGCTGATCAGGTACTCACCCGGCAGCAGCCCCGCCAGCTCGAACTTCCCC
>NZ_JAGOMQ010000033.1 GCF_017993425.1 Amaricoccus sp. | reverse complement strand
GGCCACGCCAACCCGGCGGCGGTGAAGAACGCGATCTACGACGTGGTGACCGCGCAATTCAACGGCGAGTACGACAGCGCCACGGCGGTGCAGGAGCTCGTCTCCGCCGTCGAGCTCACCCAGTAGCGCAAGCCCGGTAGCGCAAGCACGGAGGGCGGCCCCGCCGCCCTCCGGTCACTCTCCGGCTTGACCGGCCGGAGGCCTGCCTCTAGGGCCAGCGGCGCGGCGCGGCGCGGCGCCGCAGGCCACTCCCGCGCGCGGACGCACATGGACCATTTCCTCTACCGTGACGGCGTGCTCCACGCCGAGGACGTGCCGCTGCCGGAGATCGCCGCCGCGGCGGGCACGCCGACCTATGTCTATTCGGCGGCGACGCTGGCCCGGCATCTCGGGCTCTTCGCCGAGGCGCTGGCCGGGCTGCCGCATCTCGTCTGCTACTCGGTCAAGGCGAACTCCAACCTCGCCGTGCTCGCCCACATGGCGGCGCTCGGGGCGGGCATGGACGTCGTCTCGGGCGGCGAATGGCGGCGCGCGCGCGCGGCGGGGGTTCCCGGCGAGCGGATCGTGTTCTCCGGCGTCGGCAAGACCCGCGAGGAGATGGCGCTGGCGCTCGAGGGGGGCGTGCGCCAGTTCAACGTCGAGAGCGAGCCGGAGCTGCGCGCGCTCTCCGAGGTCGCCGCGGCGATGGGGCGGACCGCGCCGGTGGCGGTGCGGGTCAACCCCGACGTCGACGCGCGCACCCACGCCAAGATCGCCACCGGCAAGTCGGAGAACAAGTTCGGCATCCCGATCGCCCGCGCCCGCGAGGTCTACGCCGAGGCGGCGGCGCTGCCCGGGATCGCGGTCGTCGGCATCGACGTCCATATCGGCAGCCAGCTGACCGAGCTCGCGCCGTTCGAGGCGGCCTTCGCCAAGGTCGCCGAGCTCGCCCATGCGCTGCGCGCCGACGGCCACGACATCGCCCGGCTCGACCTCGGCGGCGGGCTCGGCATCCCCTACGCCAGCACCAACGACGCGCCGCCGCTCCCCTTCGACTACGGCGGCGTCATCCGCCGCACCGTCGGCGCCCTCGGCTGCGAGATCCAGATCGAGCCGGGGCGGGTGATCGCCGGCAACGCCGGGATCCTGCTGGCGCGGGTGATCTACCTCAAGCGCGGCGAGGGGCGGGATTTCCTGATCCTCGACGCCGCGATGAACGACCTGGTGCGCCCGACGCTCTACGACGCCTGGCACGACATCGTGCCGGTGCGCGCGCCGGAGCCAGACGCCCCGGTCGCGCCGGTGGACGTGGTGGGGCCGGTCTGCGAGACCGGCGACACCTTCGCCCGCGGGCGGATGCTGCCGCCGCTCGCCGCGGGCGACCTCGTCGCCTTCCGCTCGGCGGGGGCCTACGGCGCGACGATGGCGTCGGAATACAACACCCGGCCGCTCGCCGCCGAGGTGCTGGTGCATGACGATCACTTCGATGTGGTTCGTGCGCGTCCGAGCTATGAAGACATCCTCGCGCGCGATACCATCCCCGCATGGATCGGCCGGGACCCGTCTCCGCCGGCGCGAAGGAGGTAGGCTCGGAACGCATGGCGGCAGGGCGCAGGACGGCCAGCAACCACGATCCCGCCGCCGCCCGCATCGCCGCCGCAATCCGCCGCACCCGGGCCGGCCTCGCGCTCGAGCGCGCCCTTCGCGCCTTCTGGCCGCTCGCCAGCCTGCTCGCCGCCGCCTGGGCTGCGCTCGCCTTCGGCCTCGCCGAGGCGGCGCCGCGCGGGCCGCTGCTCGTCGCGACCGTCGCGGCCGGGCTCGCGGCGCTGTTCCTGCTCCTGCGCGGCCTCCGCCGCTTCCGCCTGCCCACGCGCGCCGACGCCGAGGCGCGGCTCGACGCCGGCCTGCCCGGGCGGCCGCTGGCGGCGCTCGCCGACCGGCCGGCGCTCGGGCGCGACGACGCCGGCGCGCAGGCGGTCTGGGCCGCGCATGTCGCCCGGATGCGCCGCATCGCCTCGCGCGCCGCGTGGGTGCGCCCCGACCTGCGGCTGGCGCGCTTCGACAGGTGGGGCCTGCGGCTGATGGCGCTGGTCGCGCTCGGCGCGGCGCTGCTCTTCGCCCGGGCCGATCCGATCGCCGGGCTCGGCGCGGCGATCGCCAGCGCCGGCGGCGACGCCGCGGCGGGCCCGAGCTTCGAGGCCTGGGCCGAGCCGCCGGCCTATACCGGGCGCCCGACGCTCTACCTGCCCGAGGCCCCGCCCGACCGGCCGCTGGTGGCGCCGCAGGGCACCGAGGTCACCGTCCGCGCCTATGGCGACGCCGCCGACTTCGCGCTGACCCAGTCGGTCGCCGGCACCCCCGCGGCGCTCGCCGAGGCCGCGCCGGGGATCGCCATGGCGCGCTTCGTCATCGACCGGAGCGGCGAGGTGGCGCTCGCCGAAGGAAGCCGGGCCCTCGGGGCGTGGTCCTTCGTCATGCAGCCCGACGCCGCGCCGGAGATCGACCTCGCCGCCCCGGTGAGCCGCGCCCCCACCGGCGAGACCCAGCTCTCCTACGTGGCCCGCGACGACCACGGCGTCGTCGCCGCGCGGGCCGAGATCACCCTCGACCTCGCCGCGACCGACCGCCTCTACGGCCTCGCCGCCGAGCCCGCCCCGCGCGAGCCGCTGGTCGTCGACCTGCCGCTCTCGATGTCCAGGGGCTCGGCGCAGGAGGTGGCGGAGACGCTGGTCGAGGACTTCTCCAGGCACCCGTGGTCCGGCCTGCCGGTGACGATCCGGCTGACGGCCGAGGACGCGATCGGCCAGGTGGGCACGCGCGACGGCGTCGCCGCCGTGCTCCCCGGCCGGCGCTTCTACAACCCGGTCGCCGCCGCGCTGGTCGAGCAGCGTCGCGACCTGCTCTGGACCCCGGAGAACGCCCGCCGCGTCGCGCAGGTGCTGCGCGCCGTCACCTGGCGGCCCGAGGGCCTGTTCCAGAGCGAGAAGGCCTACCTCGCCACCCGCATCGCCATCCGCCGCCTCGACGCCGCGATCGGCGAGGACGACAACGCCGCGCAGATCGACGAGGTCGCCGAGATGCTGTGGAAGGTGGCGCTCCTCCTCGAGGAGGGGAGCCTCGGCGACGCCGCCGAGCGGCTGGCCCGCGCGCAGGAGCGGCTGCGCGAGGCGCTCAGGAACGACGCCTCCGACGACGAGATCGCCCAGCTGATGGACGAGCTCCGCCAGGCGACGCGCGAGTACATGCGGCAGCTCGCCGAGGAGGCGCTGCGCGACGGCGAGCGCCAGCAGGCCGAGGGCCCGCCCCCGGGCCAGACGATGACGCAGGACCAGATCCAGCAGCTGATGGACCGCATCCAGGAGCTCTCCGAGCAGGGCCGGCGCGCCGAGGCGGAGGCGCTGCTCGAGATGCTCCAGCAGCTCCTCGAGAACATGCAGATGCAGATGGCCCAGGGCGGGCAGGGCGGCGAGGGTCAGGGCCAGCAGTCGATGCAGGACCTGGGCGACGCGCTCCGCGAGCAGCAGGGCCTCGCCGACGACAGCTTCGAGGAGCTGCAGCGGCAGTTCCGCGAGGGCCGCGGTGCGCAGCAGGGCGAGGGGCAGGGGCAGGGCCAGCAGGGCGAGGGCGGCGCCCAATCGCTCGCCGATCGCCAGCAGGCGCTCCGCGAGCTGATGGAGCAGCTCCAGCGCGGCTTGCCCGGCGAGGCGGGCGACGGCGCGCGCGACGCGCTGCGCCGGGCCGAGCGCGACATGGGCGAGGCCGAGGGCGCGCTGCGCGACGGCGACGCCGCCGAGGCGCTCGACCAGCAGGCCGAGGCGATCGACAACCTGCGCGACGGGATGCGCAAGATGGCGCAGGACATGCGCCAGGCCGAGGCCGGCTCGCAGAACGGCGAGCCCGGGGCCGAGGGCGAGGCGCAGGCCAACGGCCGCAACGACCCGCTCGGCCGGCCGCTCGGCGCCGACGGCGCGACCGGGTCGAACGAGCAGATGGTGCCCGAGGCCGACGTCGGCGCGCGCGCCCGCGGCCTCCTCGACGAGATCCGCCGCCGCTCCGGCGACCAGTCGCGCCCGCCGCTCGAGCTCGACTACCTGCGCCGGCTGCTCGACCGCTTCGGCGCCGGCCCCCTCGGCCCGTAGCCGGCCGCCCGATCCCGTCCCGCCGCCGCCGCTCGGGCGACCGGTCGCCCCCGCCCGCCTGCGCCGCTCCCAGCCTTCGGGTCGGCCCCGTCGGGCCATGGCCAACCGCCCGATCCCCCCAACGAAACGGACCCCCGCCGCCCGCGGCGGGCCGCCCGTGGTGGACAATCCGGGCCGGATCGGGCATAGCACGCCCGCCGCGCCGGGCCGCCTCGTGCCCCGCGGCGAGATCAGGGGAAGCCAGCCATGCTACGGATCGCCCTCGTGATCGGGCTCCTCGGGGCCGTCGGGCCGTTCGCGATCGACATGTACCTGCCGGCGATGCCGACGATCGCCGCCGACTTCGCGACGACGGCGCAGGCGCTGCAGATGACGCTGACCGCCTACTTCCTCGCCTTCGGGGTGAGCCAGCTGGTCTATGGCCCGCTGTCGGACCAGATGGGACGGCGGCCGCCGATGCTGATCGGGCTCGCGATCTTCCTCCTCGGCACGCTCGCCTGCGCGCTGGCGCCGAGCGTCGCGGCGCTGGCCGCGGGGCGCTTCGTCCAGGGGCTCGGGGCGGCGACCGTGATGGTGGTGCCGCGCGCGGTGATCCGCGACCTCTATACCGGGCCGCAGGCGACGCGGCTGATGGCGCTCGTCATGCTCGTCATCTCGATCTCGCCGATGCTCGCGCCGCTCGCCGGCAGCGGCATCCTGGCGGTGGCCGGCTGGCGCTGGATCTTCGGCGTCCTCGCCATCGCGGCGGCGGTAAGCATCGCGCTGACGGTGTTTGCGCTACCGGAGACGCTGGCGCCGGCCGACCGCGTGCCGATGCGGCCGGGCTCGCTCGCCCGCAGCGCGGTGCGGCTGCTGCGCGACCGCGACTTCATGGGCCTGACGCTGACCGGCGGCTTCGCCATGGCGAGCTTCTTCGTCTTCATCGCCTCGGCGGCCTTCGTCTATGTCGAGAGCTTCGGGCTGTCGCCGACGCAGTTCTCGCTCGCCTTCGCGATCAACGCGGCCGGGTTCTTCGCCGCCTCGCAGACCGCGGGCGCGCTCGGGACGCGGTTCGGGATGCGCCGGGTGGTGGCCTGGGCCACCGCGGGCTTCGCGGCGACGACGCTGGCGCTCCTCGCGCTGGTGGCGGCGGGGCTCGGCACGCTGCCGGTGATCGTCGGGATGCTGGTGCTCGCCAACGCCTTCCTCGGGCCGGTGATGCCGACGACGATGGTGCTGGCGCTCGACCCGCACCCGGACGTCGCCGGCCTCGCCTCCTCGCTCGGCGGCGCGATCCAGATGATGGTCGGCGGCGCGATGATCGCGCTCGCCGGGCCGTTCTTCGACGGCTCCGCGCTGCCGATGGTGGCGACGATCGCGCTCTGCGGCGTGCTGGCGCTGGCCGTCGTCGCCACGACGATGGGGCCGCGCCGCCGCGAGGCGGGCGCGCTGCGCTGATGCTGCCGGAGGAGAAGCTCGACCAGATCGTCGCGCGCGCCGGGTTCGTCGAGGCGCGGCTGAACGCCGGGCCGCCGCCCTCGGAACTGGCGGCGCTGTCGCGGGAATACGCCGAGCTGCGCCCCGTGGTGGAGGGCATCGCCGCCTGGCGGCGGCTGGCGGCCGAGCGCGACGAGGCCGAGCGCCTTCTCGCCGACCCGGAGATGCGCGGCCTCGCCGAGGAGGAGCTGGCGCGGCTCAAGGCGGCGATGCCGGAGGCCGAGCAGGCGCTGCGGCTGGCGCTGCTGCCGAAGGACGCCGCCGACGAGCGCTCGGCGATCCTCGAGGTCCGCGCCGGGACCGGCGGCGAGGAGGCGGCGCTCTTCGCCGCGGATCTCGCCCGGATGTACCAGCGCTTCGCCGAGGCGCGCGGCTGGCGCTGGGAGGTGGTCGAGGAGGCCGCGACCGAGCTCGGCGGCTTCCGCGAGTTGGTGGCCGAGGTCTCGGGCCGCGGCGTCTTCGCGGCGCTGAAGTTCGAGAGCGGCGTCCACCGGGTTCAGCGGGTGCCGGCGACCGAGAGCTCGGGCCGCATCCATACCTCGGCCGCGACGGTGGCGGTGCTGCCGGAGGCCGAGGAGGTCGACGTCGACATCCCCGCCGGCGACATCCGCATCGACACGATGCGCTCGTCCGGGGCGGGGGGCCAGCACGTCAACACCACCGACAGCGCGGTGCGCATCACCCATCTCCCCACCGGCATCGTGGTGACGAGCAGCGAGAAGAGCCAGCACGCCAACCGCGCCAAGGCGATGGCGGTGCTCCGCGCCCGGCTCTACGACCTCGAGCGCAGTCGCCTCGCCCGGGCGCGGGCGGCGGAGCGCAAGGGCCAGGTCGGCAGCGGCGACCGCTCCGAGCGCATCCGCACCTACAACTTCCCCCAGGGCCGGCTGACCGACCACCGCATCGGGCTGACGCTCTACCGGCTGGACCAGGTGATGCAGGGCGATCTCGACGAGGTGGTGGCGGCCCTCGCCGCCGACGACCAGGCGCGGCGGCTCGCCGACCTCGACGGGTGAGCACGGTCCAGGCGGCCGTGGCCGCGGCGGCGGCCGAGCTGGCGGCGGCGGGGGTCGCCGAGCCGCTGCGCGACGCGCGCGCGCTGATGGCCGCCGCGCTCGGCCTCGGCGCCTCCGGCCTGACGCCGGCCCTGCGCGACCCGCTGGCGCCCGAGGCCGCGGCCCGCTTCGCCGGCCTCGTCGCGGCCCGGGCGGCGCGGCGCCCCGTGGCGCAGATCCTCGGGCGCCGCGCCTTCTGGGGACGCGACTTCACGGTGACCGCCGACGTCCTCGACCCCCGCCCGGAGACCGAGGCGCTGGTCGAGCTGGCGCTCGCCGGCCCGGCGCCCGCGCGGCTCCTCGACCTCGGCGTCGGCAGCGGCGCGATCCTCGCCACCCTGCTGGCCGAATGGCCGGACGCCTACGGCGTCGGCGTCGACCTCAGCCCCGCGGCGCTGGCGGTGGCGGCGACGAACGCCGCCCAGCTCGGGGTGGCCTCGCGCGCCGGCTTCGTCCGCGGCGACTGGCTCGCCGGGATCGCCGGCCCCTTCGAGCTGGTGGTCGCCAACCCCCCCTACATCGCCGGCGCCGAGATGGCCGGGCTCGCGCCGGAGGTGCGCGACTGGGAGCCGCAGCTCGCGCTGACGCCGGGGCCGCGCGGCATCGAGGCCTACGAGGCGATCGCCGCGCGCCTCGGCGCCGTCCTCGCCCCCGGCGGACGGGCGCTCCTCGAGATCGGCGCGACGCAGGGCGTCGCCGTGGCGGCGGTGTTCCGCGCCGCTGGGTTCGCCGTCGCGCTGCGCCCCGATCTCGACGGGCGCGACCGCGTGGCGGAGGTGCGGTGAGCCCGCGGATTGCGGCTTTTCCGCTTGTGTTTTCCCTCCGCCCGCTTATATCTCGGTCATATCCGGACCTGAACGCCTCCTTTTGACGCCAATCGCGGGCGGACCGGATACGACGCAGCATCGGACAGACGACCGGATCGCCGCCGCGCGCGGGGCCGGGGCGACGCCGATCGGGCCAGGCAAGTGGCGGAAATCAACACGGCATGAGACCTTCGAACAAGCAACGGTCCAGAAACAAGTCTGGAAACCTCGGCGGCGCCAACCCGAACAACAACAACAACCGCCGACCGCTCGGGAACATCATCAACCGCGTCTTCGAGAGCGCCGGGCCGGACGGCAAGGTCCGCGGCACGCCGCAGCAGATCATCGACAAGTACCAGCTCCTCGCCCGCGACGCCCAGCTCGCCGGCGACCGCGTCGCCGAGCAGAGCTTCCTGCAGCACGCCGAGCACTACAGCCGCCTCCTCGGCGAGGCGCAGGCCGAGCAGCAGGCCCAGCGCCAGGCCTTCGAGCGCGACGAGGAGCGCCGCGAGGAACGCCGCGACGGCGGCGAGCCGCGCTTCGACGGCCCGCGCGACGGGCAGCGCCTCGACGGTCCGCGCCGCGACGAGCCGCGCCGCGAGGACCGCCGCGACGAGGGCGGCTTCGGGGGCGGCGACCGGCCGCGCCACGAGCCGCGCCAGCCGCAGCCGCAGCCGGCGATCGCCACCGGGCTCGTCACCATCGGCGACGACGACCCCTACGACAGCGGCCTGATCGAGACCCCCGAGAGCCGCTCCGCCCCGCAGCCGCTGGCCCCGGAGCCGGCGAGCGCGCCCGCGCCCGAGCCCCAGCCGGTCTTCGTGGCCGAGGCCGTCGAGCCCGCCCCCGCGCCGGCCCCCGAGGCGCCCGCGCCCGCCGCGGAGGCCGAGCCGGCCGCCGAGGCCCCGGCCGCCCCGAAGCGCGGCCGCCCCCGCCGCCGCGCCCCGGCCCCGCGCCCGGAAGGCGAGCCCGCCCCCTCGGGAGAGCCCGCCGCCTCCTGACGCGGCGCGAGAGACAAGGGACCACGGGCCGGGCGGCGACGTCCGGCCCGTCGCGTCATCCGGGCGGCAACGTCCGGCCCGTCGCCTCCGCGACGATGCGCGCCAGCCGGCAGAACCGCTCCAGGTCGACCGTCTCCGCCCGGTCGGTCGGCGCGATCCCCGCCGCCTCCAGCCAGGCCTCCACGTCCGGTCCGAGCCCGCGCAGGCTCGCCCGCAGCATCTTCCGCCGCTGCCCGAAGGCGGCCGCGACCACCCGCGACAGCACGGCCGGGTTGGCCGGAAACCGCGGCGCCGGCAGCGCGTCGAGATGCGCCACCGCGCTCGACACCTTCGGCGGCGGCGTGAAGGCCCGGGGCGGCAGCTCGAAGGCGATCCGCGCCGCCGAGCGCCACTGCGCGAGGATCGCGAGCCGCCCGTAGGCCTTCGACCCCGGCGCCGCGACGATCCGCTCCGCCACCTCCTTCTGGAACATCAGCGTCAGGCTGGTCCAGAACGGCGGCCACGCCGGCGGCGTCAGCCAGCGCACCAGCAGCTCCGTCCCGACGTTGTAGGGGAGATTCGCCACGATCCGCACCGGCGGCCGCAGCAGCGCCGCCGCGTCGACGGCGAGCGCGTCGCCCTCGATCACCTCGAGCCGCCCCGGCCAGGCGGCGGCGATCTCCGCCAGCGCCGGCAGGCAGCGCGCATCGCGCTCGATCGCCACCACCCGCCGCGCCCCCGCGGCGAGGAGCGCCCGCGTCAGCCCGCCCGGCCCCGGCCCCACCTCCAGCACGTCCGCCCCGGTCAGGTCGCCGGCCCGCCGGGCGATCTTCGCCGTCAGGTTGAGATCGAGGAGGAAGTTCTGCCCGAGTCCCTTGCGCGCGCTCAGCCCGTGCGCCGCGATCACCTCTCGCAGCGGCGGCAGTCCGTCCGGCGCGAGGCTCACGCGCGAACGGCCGGCCGCGCCGCGGCCCGGCGGGCGCCGAGCTCGGCCGCGAGCCGCAGCGCCGCGATCAGGCTCGACGGATCGGCGACGAGACCGGCGGCGATGTCGTGCGCGGTGCCGTGGTCCGGCGAGGTGCGCACGAAGTCGAGCCCCAGCGTGACGTTCACCCCGCCGGCGAAATCCAGCGTCTTGATCGGGATCAGCGCCTGGTCGTGGTACATGCAGACCGCCGCGTCGTAACCCGCCCGCGCCGCCGGATGGAACAGCGTGTCTGCCGAGCGCGGCCCGTCGAGGCGGAAGCCCTCGCCGCGCAGCCGCTCCAGCACCGGCGCGATCACCTCGATCTCCTCGCGTCCGAGCTTGCCGCCCTCGCCGGCATGGGGGTTGAGCCCCGCCACGGCGATCCGCGGCGCCGCCACCCCGAAATCGCCGACCAGCGCGTCGCGCGTCACCCGCAGCGTCGCCTCCAGCAGCCCCGGCGTCAGCCGCGCCGCCGCCTCCGCCAGAGGGACATGCACCGTCACCGGCGCCACCCTGAGCAGCGGCGAGGCGAGCATCATCACCGCGAGCGGCGCGCCGGCGAGATGCGCGAGATACTCGGTATGCCCCGGAAAGCCGAACCCCGCCCCCTCCATCAGCTCGAGCTTGCTGATCGGGTTGGTGCAGAGCGCCGCCGCCGCCCCGGACCGCGCCAGCGCCACCCCGAGGTCGATCGCCGCGACCACGGCCGGGGCGTTGGCCCGGTCCGGACGGCCGAGGACCGGCGGCGCCGGCCAGGGATGGTCGAGCACCGGCAGCCCGTGCGGCATCGCCGCGGCCGCCGCGGCCGGCTCCGCGACCACGCGCACCGGAACCCCCAGCCGCTCGCCGAGCCCGGCGAGGTGGCGCGCGTCGCCGATGGCCACGAAGGCGGGGCCGCTCTCCCGCAGCGCCGCCCAGGCGCGGAGCGCGATCTCGCCGCCCACCCCGGCCGGATCGCCGGGGGTCAGCGCCACCGGCGGCGCGCTCATCGCTGGACGATCACCGCGTCGCGCAGGAGCTCCTGGAGGTAGCCCTGGCCGAAGGTGTTGATGCGCTGCTGGAAGATCTGCTGGCGTATCTGGTTGCGCACCTCCTCGTCGGTGACGTCGGCCGGGCGGGCGCCCGGCGCCTCCAGCCGCAGCGAATCGACGCGCAGGATGGCGAGGCCGCCGGAGATCGGGATCGGCCGAGTGACCCCGCCGGCCCCGAGCAGCAGCACCTGCGAGCGGATGGCGGGCGGCAGCTGCGCCGCCGGCATCGGGTCCATGCGGCCGCCGTTCCCCGCGGTCGAGGAGCGGCTGTACTGGCGCGCCGCGGCGGCGAAGGCCCCGGCGCTGGCGCTCTGCCGCGACAGCCGCTCGGCGAGCGCGGTGGTCTCCTGCTCGCCGCGCTCCTCGAAGGGCAGCGCGATCTCGCTCAGCTGCACGATCTCCACCGGCGCGTTCTCGGACGAGGTCAGCGCGATGTCGAGGTCGTCCTCGCTCGGCATCGACTTCTGCCGGAAGCGGCTCTGCACCACCTCGCGCCAGTAGAGCCCGGCCTCGACGAAGTCCTGCATCGTCTGGTTGTCGATACCGCGGGCGGAGAGCACGCGATAGACGTCGTCGACGCTGATCCCGCGCTGCGCGGCGAACTCGTCGACGCCGGCCATCACCGCGCCCTCGGGCAGCTCGATCTGGAGCGCCTTCGCGGCCTGGATCTTGACCGCGTCCTCGGTCAGCTGGTCGACGGCGATCTTGCGCACGTCGCCCCGCGCCCCGAGCGCGGCCAGGAGCGCGGCGCGCTGGTCGATGTCGTACCAGGTGATCGCGCCGTTGTTGACGGTGATCGCCGGCGAGAACGGGGTCACGCCGGCCGGCGCGGTCGAGGCGACGCGCGAGGGCGGCGGCGGGGCCTGCGGCTGCGCCGGCGCCTGCGGCTGGATCTGCGGCAGGGTGCGCAGCGGTATGCCCTCGGGGCCGACGGCGCCGGGCACCGCGACGCTGCCGGCGACCGCGCCCGGGGCGACCGCCTCGGCCGGCGGCTCGACGGCCCCGGGCGGCGCGGCCGCCTCGTCGGAGAAGCTCTCGAGCTGGGCGGGCGGCAGCTCCGTCGGGCCGGGCAGGCCGGGCGCGGCCGCCTGGCCCGCCGGCGCGGCGTCGCCCAGGGTGCGGATCGGCAGCCCGGGCGGCGCCACGGCGCCGGGGTCCATCGCCGCCGGCGGCGCCTCGGGCGCCGCGCCGGGCAGCGCCGAGGGCGGCAGCGTCACGACCTGGGCCACGGCCGCCTCGCCCGCGATCAGCGCGAGCGCCAGAAGAGTTCCCCGCCAAGCCATGCCGCTCAACCTCGCGCGCCCTTTCATCGTCTCCTGCCGTCAGCGCAGCGCCACGCCGACGCAGGCCCGCGGCGGCCATTCGGCCGAACCCGACGCGCCGAGCCCGGCGAGGCGCACCCCGAACCCGATCGTCGTCGCGGGCGGCAGGTTAGCCGATGACGTATAGCGGCGCGAGACGGAAAGGTCGATCTCGGCGCAGTCGTTGCCATAGGTGATCCCCGCCCCGGCGCGCACGTTCGAGCCGCTGGCCGCGTCGAAGCGCCAGTTGCCGCGGATCTCCCAGTTCGGATGCACCCGGTAGCGCGCCCCCAGCCCGAATTCCGACGTCTCCGGCTGCGGCCCGAGATAGGGGTTGCTGTCGTCCTCGGCCAGATAGATGTAGCTCGCTCCGAGCCTTCCCCGCTCGCCGTCGTACTGCACGGCGAACTCGTTGCGGGTGAAGTCCATGTCGCTCTGCACCAGCATCCGGTTCGAGAGCGTCAGCCCCCAGTCGAAGCCGACCGTCAGCAGCCCCACCCAGTCCGACCAGCGCCCGTCGAGGCCGGTCCCCTCGGGGAACTGGTCGAGGTCGCTCGCCCGCAGCACCCGCCCGAGCGTCGCCCCGAGGCTCCAGCCCTTCGGGTCGGTGCGGGTGTACTGCACCCCGAGATTGGCGCGCAGCCCGGTCTCCAGCCGGTCGCGGCCGGGGAAGCGGTTGAGCGCGAAGAGGTTCGCATACGAGAACTCCGGCAGCTCGCTGTCCTCGTTCGGCACGTCGGTGTCGCCGAGGCTGTCCGACCAGACCACCTGCGCGATCGGCTCGATCACCTGGTCCGCCCCCGTCGCCCCCCGCCGCACCCAGGGCCAGCGCAGCTCCACCGCGGCGAGCGGCGTGGCCCGGCCGAGCGGGTCGCCGTCGTAGGTCGTCTCGTTCGCGTCGTCGGCGTCCGACCAGACCCGATAGGCGTCGAGCGCCGCGCTGGCGGTGGCGTGCGCGCGCAGCCCCATCGCCAGCGTCCAGTCCCCCCGCCAGTCGAAGGCTCCGGTCCCCCGCACCATGCTCTGCCCGAGCTCGCGCGTCATCCCGAGCAGCGCCACGTCATAGGCGAGCCGCCCCCCCGCCACGTCCGCCTCCAGCATCCGCCGATAGACGAGATCCGGCAGCACCGCCGGCACGGTGCGCTTGTCCTCGTCCTCGAGCAGCGACTGGAACGCGATCCCCTCCAGCCGCAGGTAGTCCTTCGCCCGCGTCCGCGCGATCCTAGCCGTGCTGGTCAGCAGGTCCGCGTCGGAATAGTCGAACTGCTTCAGGAATACGTCGTCCGACACGATGCTGGCGTCGAAGTCGAAGACGAAGCCCCGCCCGAGCTGGTAATCGCCGTTCCCGTAGAGGAACCACCGCGTGCTGTCCCCGCCGATGTCGTCGTCGAGCCCGTCGTCGAGCGCCAGCACGCCCCCCACGTCGAGGCTCCCGTGCGCAAACCGCCGCCGGTACTCCCCCTCGGTCAGGAGCCCGCCCTTGGTGGTGGCGAACGGCGTCACCGTCATGTCCGCCGACGGGCCGATCACGTAGTAATAGGGCGTCTTCATCGCCGCCCCGTAGATCTCCGAGTTGAGGAAGATCGGCGCGAGGAAGCCGCTCGCCCGCTTGGCGCGCGGGTCGGGGATCGACATCCACGGCAGCCACGCCACCGCCAGGCCGAACACCTCCAGACGGGCGTTGTCGAAGTAGATGCGCTGGGCGACCTCGTCCTCGGTCACCCGCCCGGCGCGGATCGCCCAGGTCGGCGTCGGGTTGCCCGGGCAGACCGTGCAGCTCGACGCGATCACCCGGTCGAGCGTCACGAAACGGCCCTCGCGCCGCTGCGCCTCCACCGCGGCGATCTGGAGCTGGTCGGCGATCAGCACCCGCGCCCCCTCGACCAGCCCGTCCGCGAGGTCCGGCGTCAGCTCCGCCCGCTCCGCGAGCAGCACCCCGCTGTCGGGATCGACCAGCACGATCGGCCCCTCCGCCCTCACCCGGTCGGCATTGCGGTCATAGACGATCCGCGGCGCCCGCAGGATGCGCCCCTGATAGAGCACCTCGACGTTCCCCTCGGCGACCAGCAGCCCCGTCGCGTCGTCATAGCTCACGCTGTCCGCCGCGAGCGCCACCGGCTGCTCCGGCGCCGGCGCCGCCTGCTGCGCCGCGGCCGCCCCGGCGACCAGCGCCAGCGCCAGCGCGGCGGCGAGGAGCGGGCGCGGCTCAGCCATCTTCGAGATGCAGGAGGAGCCCGAGGGCGAGGAGGATGGCGGCGACCGGCGGCGTCCAGGCCGCCACCATCAGCGGCAACGCCCCGCTCGCCCCGAGCGACTCGGCGAAATCCTTGAGGAAATAGAGCGAGAACCCCGCCAGCACGGCGAGCAGCATCATCACCCCCACCTGCCCGAACCGCGCCGGCCGGAGCGCGAAGGCCGCCCCGATCAGCACCATCGCGAAGTAGAGCGCCGGCTTCGCCAGCTCGCTCTGCAGGAACAGCCGGTGCCGCCGCCCGGAGAACCCCGCCTCCTCCACCTGCCCGATGAACCGCCCCAGCTCCCAGAACGACACCGTCTCCGGCGGCGAGAAGCTCTCGACGATCTGCTCGCGCGTCAGCGTCGTCGGCAGCGCGAGCCTGCCCCCTTCGAGCGGCGCCGGATCGAAGCGCCCGTCCGGCGTCCGCTGCCACAGGAGCGCGTCCTCCAGCGCCCAGTCGCCCGCCTCCAGCCGCGCGGATCCCGCCTCCACCCGCGCATAGAGCCGCCCGTCCGCGTCGAACCGGGTGAACCGCGCCTCCGTCAGCGCCGTCCCGTCCGCGTTCGTCCGCGCCGCCTGGATCACCGTCTGCCCGTCCGGGTCGGCCTGCCGCAGCCACAGCCCGTCCTTCGAGACCGACAGCCGGCTCGGATCGCGCCCGCGCAGCGCATCCTGCATGTCGGCCCCGCGCTGGATCGAGGCGGCGACGATCGGATTGACCGCCGCCACCATCAGGCAGGCGAGCACGACCGCCGCGACCGCCGGCACCGCGATCAGCCGCAGCGCCGAGACCCCCGACGCCCGCATCACCACCAGCTCGCTCGTCCGCGCCAGCCGCAGGAAGGTGACGAGGCTCGCCAGCATCAACACCAGCGGCGACGCCTGGTAGAGCACCTCCGGCGCCTGCAACGCCGTCACCCGCAGCACCGAGCCCGCCGGCGAATCCGAGAAGCGACGCAGGTTCTCCACCCCGGCCGCGAGCACCACGATCAGCGCGATCACCGCCTGCACGGCGATCAGCGCCTTCAGGAAGCACACCAGCAGATACCGCGCGAGCGTCACGCCGGCGCCCCCCGCAGCCGCGCCGGCCCCGTCGGCCGGCTGAGCCGCCACAGGAGCGCGCCCACATAGGCGAGCCCGACGAGGATCGGCAGGTACATCGCCGGCCACAGCGCGGCGTCGTCCTGCACCCGCGCCCGGGTCACGATGGAGAGCGACTGCATCAGCACCGCCACCCCCACCGCGACCACCACCCGCCGCCCGAAGCCCGAGCGGCGATAGCCGCCGGCGAGCAGCGTCACCAGCGCCACCGGCGGATAGAGCCACGCGAGGAGCGGCAACGTGATCTTGTAGTGCGCCTCGGCGATGTAGTGGCCGAGCTCGTAGCGGCCCTTCTCCAGCATCTCCGGCGTCGGGCTCAGGAGCTGCCGCAACCCGTATTCCGCCGGGCGCGGCGCGCGGTCTTCGTCCGTCTTCACGAGGTCGGAGAGGTCGAAGACGAACTGGTCGTACTCCACGGCGCTCAGCTGCTTGCCCTTCGCGTCGAAGGCGAGCGCCACGCCGTCGCGCATGACCAGCCGCGCCTCGTCGCCCTCGCGCAGCAGGAGCGCGGTCTGCGCCGCGTAGGTCACCGGCCGCGCCGGGTCGCGCTGGTCGTGCAGGAATACCCCGGACATCGACCCGGCGGCGTCGGTGTGGGCGATGAACAGGGTGAGCCCGTTCACGGGGTGGAGGAACTGCCGCTCGACGATCAGCGCGCTGGCGAGGTCGGAGCGCAGCTCCTGGGTGCGGGTCGCGAGCGCCGCGCCGCCGAGCGGCACCAGCACGGTCAGCGTCACCGCCATCATCGCCGCGATCAGCGCCCCGAAGGCGGCGACCGGGCGGAGCAGCGTCCAGGGGCCGACCCCGGCCGTCATCATCACCACCAGCTCGCTCTCCGAGTAGAGGCGGTTCAGCGTGTAGAGCGCCGCGCCCATCCCGGACAGCGGCAGCACGATGACGAGCACGTCCGGCAGCACGAAGGCCGAGAACTCGAGCAGGATGCGCCCGCCGCGCCCGCTCGCCACCACGGTGTCGATCAGCCGCACCGCCTGGGTCAGCCACACCACGCCGGTGAAGACGAGCAGGAAGAAGCCGAACGCGATCAGCAGCTGGCGCAGCAGATAGCGGTCGAGGCGCGTCACGGTCCCTCCCTCGCCCCCGGGACTCGCCAAGCCTCGGGGCTCGCGATAGACCGGCGGGACGTTCGGCAACCTAGTGGAGACGCCCTTGACCGCGCCAGTGCAAACGAGCTTCGTCGCGGCCGACGCGCAGGCGATCGCCGGTCTCGGTGGCCGCGTCGCGCTCTTTCTCGACGAGGAAGGCCGGGTCGACCCGGCGGCGCGCCGGCTCGACGCCCGCGCCAAGGGGCTCCTGCGCCGGGTCGGCGCCAGCGACGCCTTCGCTCGGCTGAAGCCGGGCGAGGGGCTGACGCTCGCCTTTCCCGCCGGGCTCGCGGCCGAGGCGCTGCTGGTCGTCAAGCTGCCGCGCAAGTCCGGGCCGGCGCAGGCCCGCAAGGCCGGCGCCACCATCGCGAGCTTCAACGCGCAGGCGCCGCTCTCGGTCGTCGCCGGCCGCGCGCCCCAGCTTTCCGAGGTCGCGCTCGGGCTCACGCTGCGCGCCTACGACTTCCGCGACTTCCGCACTCCGGAGAAGGACTGGAAGGCCCCGAACGACGCGGTGATCTTCCACGTCCGCGACCCGGAGGCCGCCGCCGCCGAATGGGCCCCGCGCGAGGCGGTGGCCGAGGGCGTGCTGCTCACCCGCGACCTCGTCAACCTGCCGGCGAACGTGCTGACCACAATCGCCTTCGCCGAGCGGCTGGAGGCGCTGCGCGAGCTCGGCGTCGAGGTCGAGACCCTCGACGAGGCGGCGATCCGCGCGCTCGGGATGCGGGCGCTCCTCGGCGTGTCGCAGGGCTCCGAGACCCCGCCCCGGGTGGTGGTCATGCGCTGGAACGGCGGCGGCGACGAGGCGCCGCTGGCGCTGGTCGGCAAGGGCGTGGTGTTCGATACCGGCGGCATCTCGATCAAGCCGGCCGCCGGCATGGAGGACATGACGATGGACATGGGCGGCGCCGGCGTCGTCGCCGGCGTCCTGCACGCCATCGCCGCGCGCGGCGCCCGCGCCAACGTCGTCGGCCTCGTCGGGCTGGTCGAGAACATGCCCGACGGCAAGGCCCAGCGCCCCGGCGACGTGGTCCGCTCGATGAAGGGCGACACGATCGAGGTCATCAACACCGACGCCGAGGGCCGCCTCGTCCTCGCCGACGTGCTCTGGTATGCGCAGGAGCGTTTCTCCCCCCGCGCGATCATCGACCTCGCGACGCTCACCGGCGCCTGCATCATCGCCCTCGGCCACGAGATGGCCGGCGTCTTCGCCTCCGACGACGTGCTGGCGAACCAGTTCCTCGCCGCCGCCGCCGAGGAGGAGGAGGGCGCCTGGCGGATGCCGCTCGCCGCCGCCTACGACCGCCAGATCCGCAGCCGCATCGCCGACGTCGCCAACACCGGCGGCCGCCCCGCCGGCTCGGTCACCGCGGCCCGCTTCCTCCGCCGCTTCATCAAGGACGGCGTGCCCTGGGTCCACCTCGACATCGCCGGCGTGGCCTCGCTCTCCCGCGACACCGAGCTCGGACCCAAGGGCGCGACCGGCTGGGGCGTGCGCAGCCTCGACCGGCTGATCCGGGTCCGCTTCGAGCGCTAGGCCCGTGGCGGAGGTCCTGTTCTACCGCCTGAGCGAGTCGCCCGTCGAGGCGGCGCTCCCGGGCCTGCTCGGGCGCTCCCTCGAGCGCGGCTGGCGCGTGCTCCTGCGCATCGGCGCCGACGCCGGCCTCGCCTTCCTCGACGAGCGGCTCTGGACCTTCCGCGACGACACCTTCCTCCCCCACGGCGTCGCCGGCGGCCGCCACGACGCAAGCCAGCCCGTCCTCCTTACCCGGGGGTCCGACAACGCCAACGCCGCCAACGTGCTCATGCTCGTCATGGGCGCCCGCGCCGGCGTCGACGAGATGGCCCGCTACGACCGCGCCTGCCTGTTCTTCGAGGCCGGCGACGCCGCCGCCGTCGAGACCGCCCGCGACGACTGGCGCGCCGTCGTCGCCGCCGGCCTCCCGGCGAAGTACTGGGCCGAGGAAGGCGGCCGCTGGGTGCTCAAGGCGAGCGGCGGCGCCGCGCAATAGAACCGCCGCACGACGGTGGAGAGAGGCCCGGCCCGAGGCTGGCCGCGACGCCTGAGCCAGACGGATTTGACCCGTGGCAAATCCGTCCGCGATCGCCCCTGCGGGGGGCGAGCGCGTTACCGCGCTCGCCGGGGCGCTCACGGACGGATTGCGCGCTACCGGGAAATCGGCGCCCCCCACGGCTTCCGCGCCAACGCGCTCCAGCCGTCGGCGCGGCGAAAGCCATGCTTTCGCCTGTCGCGCCGCAGCCTCGCGGGCAAAGCCCGCTTCGGTCGCTCACCGGCCCTCGATCCCCCGCGCGAGGTGGTGCGACAAATTAATTCGAGACAATTATCGTTATCTTACAGTTGGTTGACCTTTGTCACGCTGTGTGCCGCCCCCGCGCCTCACTCCTTCATCAGCGCATCGAGCCGCGCCTGCTCCTCGGCGCTCAACCCGTCCCGCGGTATCCGCGCCTCCCGCGCCCGCCGCCGCAGCACCGCCGCGACAAGGGCCGACCCGAAGATCAGCATCACCGGCCCCGCCAGCCACAGCGGCGCGTTCGCCGCGGTCATCGGCGGCCGGAACAGCACGAACTCGCCGTAGCGGTCCACCACATAGGCCAGCACCTCGTCGTCGCTGTCCCCCGCCGTGATCCGCTCCCGCACCAGCAGCCGCAAATCCCGCGCGATGTCGGCGTTCGACTCGTCGATCGACTCCGACTGGCACACCACGCAGCGCAGCTCTTTGGTGATCCCCCGCGCCCGCGCCTCCAGCGCCGGGTCCGGCAACGCCTCGCCCGGCCCGATCGCCGCCGCCGCAAGCGGCGCGACCAGCGCCAGCGCCAGGAAGATCCCCCGCATCATTCCGCCGGCGCCAACCCCGCCGGCGGCCGCCGCCGCGCCGGCGCCCCCACCCGATACCGCCGGTCGCTCAGGCTGACGGCCCCCCCGGCCGCCATCACCAGCGCCCCGAGCCAGATCCAGTTGGCGAACGGCTTCACATAGGTCCGCACCGCCCATCCCCCGCCATGCTGCGGATCCCCGAGCGTCACATAGAGGTCCCGCGTCAGTCCCCGGTCGATCGCCGCCTCGGTCGTCGGCATCCCCTGCACCGGATAGACCCGCCGCTCCGGCGTCATCACCGCCACCTCGCGGCCCCCCCGCGTCACCGTCACCCGGCCCGTGTCGGCGAAATAGTTTGGCCCCTCCCGGCGCTCCACCCCGTCGAGCCGCAGCTCGTAGCCGGCGACCGCCACGCTGTCGCCCACCGCCATCGCCCGGATGTCCTCGCGCGCCCAGGCGGTCACGCAGGCGATCCCGAAGATGCTGAGCCCGAGCCCCGCATGGGCGATCGCCTTCCCCCAGTCCGCCCGCGGCAAATTCCGCGCCCGCCGCAGGCTCTCGCCCAGAGGCGCCCGCCCCAGCCGCACCCGCTCCGCCACCTCGACCGCCGAGCCGAGCACCAGCCACGCCGCCAGCGTCACCCCCACCGGCGCGAGCATCGACCCCCCGGTCTGCACCGTCCACGCCAGCGCCCCCAGCGCCACCGACAGCGCCAGCGCCCCCCGGAGCGGCCGCATCGCCCGCCCGAGATCGCCGCGCTTCCACGGCAAAGTCGCGAAGACCGGCAGGATCGCCGCCAGCGCCACCATGAACGGCGTGAACGCCGTGTCGAAGAACGGCGCCCCCACGGACACCTTCCGCCCGGTCAGCACCTCCGCCACCAGCGGCCAGATCGTCCCGAAGAACACCACCAGCGTCGCGGTGACGAGCAGCAGGTTGTTCACCAGCAGCCCCGCCTCGCGGCTCACCGTCGAGAACGCCGCCGTCGAGCGCATCACATGCGCCCGCGCCGCATAGAGCGTCAGCGACCCGCCGATGAACGCCCCGAGGATCAGCAGCAGGAACACCCCCCGCCCCGGATCGGTCGCGAAGGCATGGACCGAGGTGATGATCCCCGAGCGCACCACGAAGGCCCCGATCAGCGAGAACGAGAAGGCGAGGATGGCGAGCAGGATCGTCCACGCCTTCAGCGCGTCCCGCTTCTCCACCACGATCGCCGAATGCAGCAAGGCGCAGCTGAGCAGCCACGGCATGAACGAGACGTTCTCCACCGGATCCCAGAACCACCACCCGCCCCAGCCGAGCTCGTAGTAGGCCCAGTAGCTCCCCATCGCGATGCCGATGGTCAGGAACGACCACGCGAGCAGCGTCCACGGCCGCACCCAGCGCGCCCAGGCGGCGTCGACCCGCCCCTCGATCAGCGCGGCGATGGCGAAGGAATAGGCCATCGAGAGCCCGACATAGCCGAGGTAGAGGAACGGCGGATGGAAGGCGAGCCCGGGGTCCTGCAGCAGCGGATTGAGATCGCCCCCGTCGATCGGCGGAAAGTCGAGCCGCGCGAACGGGTTCGACGTCCACAGGATGAAGGCGAGGAACGCCGCCGCGATCAGCCCCTGCACGGCGAGCGTCCGCGCCTTCAGCGTCGGCGGCAGGTTGGTCCCGAACCAGGCGACCATCGCGCCGAAGAGCGTCAGGATCAGGATCCAGAGCAGCATCGAGCCCTCGTGGTTCCCCCAGGTCCCGCTGATCTTGTAGATGAGCGGCTTCGCCGAATGCGAGTTCTCGGCGACGAGCCGCACCGAGAAGTCCGAGACGACGAAGGCATGGACCAGCGCGAGGAAGGCGCAGGCGGCGAGCGCGAACTGCACGCCCGCGGCCGGAACCGCGACCCGCATCCAGTCCGTCCAGCCGCGCTGGGCCCCGACCATCGGCACGACGGCCTGCACGATCGCCACGAGGAAGGTGAGGATCAGGGCGAAATGCCCGAGCTCGGTGATCATTTTCCCTGGCGCTCCGCGGGGTCGGCCCCGTTATGCGCCGAAACCGCGGGGCGTGCAAACCACGCCGGCGTGGACCGGGACGCGGGCGCAGCGCCCCGCGTCCCGGCAGGTCGGCCTCGGGTCAGCCGGCGGCCGGCCCGAGGTTCCGCCACTCCTCGAGGGCGGCGTTGTAGCCCGGATCCGCGGCGTGCGACGCGGCGGCCGGCGTGGCCCGGCGCATCGCCGCGGGGCGGGGCTTCGGGCGCAGCTGGCCGCTCGCCGCCGGCGCGGCCTTCGCCGCGGCAGGGACGGCGAGCTTCTTCGTCGTCGCCGCCGCGAAGGTCCGCGCCGGCGCGCGGTCGCGCATGTAGTGCAGCTCGCGCGCGCCGAAGTAGAACGACACGATCGCCCCGAGCAGCCACCAGAGCGGGTCCGGCACCAGCGACAGCCCCTGCATCCGCACCCCGAAGCCGTTAGGCTCCACCATGGCGTAGCCGAAGAGCCCGATCGTGCTCAGCGCCAGCAGCGGGCGGGGCAGGCGGTTCAGCCCGTTGACCCAGCCGTCGAACGGGCCGGCGGGCGCGCGCTCGTACTCGGCGCCCGCCTGCTCGACCACCGCCGAGAACGCCTCGGCGTTGGCGGCGTCGCGCTCGGCGCGGTTGCCGACGAAGACCTCGGCGACGTCGCTGACCGCCTCGCCCACGGTCACGGCGGCCGATCCCAGCCCGATGATCCGTCCCATCATCCCCATGCCCGCACCCGCTCCGCATGATCCGCGGCCGTGAAGTGGAACCGCTCCGCGATGAACTCCTCGGCCCGGACGATCCAGCCGCCCTTGCCGCCGTCGCGCCGGCGCGCGTATTTGCGGCTCGCGGGCCGCTGGTCGGCGAGCCGGTAGTAGTAGTTGCGCCGCTCGATGCCGTAGGCGTCGGCGATGTGCTCCGGCGCCGCCGCGGCCGCCGCCTCGACGGCGCGGACGGTCTGCGGCCCGACGACGCCGTCGTCGCCCGCCGGAAAGCCCATGGCGGTGACGAGGCGCTGCAGGATGCGCACGGCGTTGGCGCCGGCGTTGACCTGCATGTCGAAGACGCTCGCCTGCAGGCAGGCGGGCAGCAGGTTCAGCTTCGGCTGCTCGAAGTAGTGGCGCACGTAGATCGCCGTCGCCTCGTCGGCGCCGAGCGCCTTGACGTCGGCCGCGTCGATGCGCCCGTCGCCGGTGATGTCGCGCCCCAGCGCGCGCATGGTGTGGATGGTGACGCCGTGGTTGGTCGCGCCGCCGGGATCGTCGGGGTCGTTCACATATCCCCCTTCGCGGCGCACGATCTCGGCGGCGATGCTCTCTACCGAGTGCATCCGGTGCTCCTTGCATGATCGTGATCGGAATCGCCGGAGCGTGGCGCCGGAACCATAAGATTGGATTGATCCCGCAAGCGCCGAACGCTCGTCCCTGCCACGGTCGGCCAATCGCGATGCTGTCGGAAGGTCCGGGCAGATGCGAACGGACGGCATCTCGATCATGCTTATTTGTGCGCAAATATAATTCGAAATATATTTGCAAATATTTTTAATATAAACGGTGAAAATCATCGCACAGTCATCAGCGCCGCATTTCGCGGCGCCGTTCGACTCACTTGAAGCTTGCGCGCTCCCCGTCCGAACCGCTCCGCGTCGAGCAGGTTGACATGCGCATGTCAACCTGCGGGAGCCGTCGCGAGGCGGGATGTCGCCGCTGGTCGACCCTTACTCACGGCCTCCGCGCCAACGCGCTCCAGCTGTCGCGCCGTGGCCTCGCGGGCAAGCCCGCTTCGGTCGCTCGGCGCTCGCGCGTCCCGTGGATCCGGCAGGGCGGATGCCGTGCAGCGTCGACATCCGTTCACACTACACGACAGTGGAGAGAAATATCGGTCGGGAGGGTGCGGGGCAGTGAAGCCAGACGGATTTGACCCGTGGCAAATCCGTCCGCGATCGCCCCTGCGGGGGGCGAGCGCGTTGCCGCGCTCGCCGGGGCGATCACGGCCGGATTGCGCACAACGGGGAAATCTGAACCCCCCACGGCCTCCGCGCCAACGCGCTCCGGCCGTCGGCGCGGCGAAAGCCGTGCTTTCGCCTGTCGCGCCGCAGCCTCGCGGGCAGAGCCCGCTTCGGTCGGGGCGAGCGCCGCAGCCTCGGGCGGCGACCGGCTCCTGCCGTGCAGCGTCGACATCCGTGATCCAAAAAACTCCACTCACGTAAAATCAATGGCTTAGGTAATTTTCACGCGTGAACAACCCGCGGCCCGGCTCAACGGACGATGATCTCCAGCGGGTCGTAGACCACCGCGTCTTCCGGGCCGAAGGCGAGGTCGGCGAGGCAGCCCGGCTTGAAGCGCAGGCGGGAGAGCTCCGCCGCGTCCACCCAGCGCAGCCGGTTCACCACGCCCTCGGGATCGGCGAGCACGTGCGCCGCCGAGCCGGCGAGGGTGGCGCGATAGATGAGGTCGACCTGGTGGAAGCCGCTCGGCGGGTCGTGGAACTCCGAGACCGCGAGGAGCCGGCCCGGGACGATGGCGATCCCGGTCTCCTCCATCACCTCGCGCGCCAGGTTGTCGGGCAGGCTCCGCCCGGCCTCGACCCCGCCGCCGGGCGCGCACCAGAGGTCGCTCTCCTCGCCGGGATAGGCGTTGACGAGGAGCACGCGGCCCGCGTCGAGCACCACGGCCCGCACCGCCAGCCGGACCTTCGCGCGGAGCCGCAGCGTCATGGGCGGCGCGCCGAGAGGCGGGTGACGTGGCCCATCTTGCGCCCCGGCCGCGCCTCGGCCTTGCCGTAGACGTGGACGGCCGCGCCGCCGAGCACGGGCGCGGCGTCGATCTCCGCGCCGATCAGGTTCCGCATCTCCGCGTCGGAATGCCGCGCCCCGTCGCCGAGCGGCCAGCCGGCGATGGCGCGGACATGCTGCTCGAACTGGTCGATGAGGCAGGCGTCCTGCGTCCAGTGCCCGGAATTATGCACCCGGGGCGCGATCTCGTTGACGAGGAGCCCGCCCGGCGTGACGAAGAGCTCCACGCCGATCACGCCGACGTAGTCCAGCGCGTTGAGGATGCGCCCCGCGACGAGCGCCGCGTCCTGCGCCGTGGCGGCCGGGATCCGGGCGGGGACGGTGGTGGTGTCGAGGATGCCGTCGCGGTGGACGTTCTCGCCGGGATCGTAGGCGACGACCGACCCGTCGAGCCCGCGGGCCGCGATCACCGAGATCTCCCGCTCGAAGCCGACGAAGCCTTCGAGGATCGCCGGTCCGCCGCCGATCGTGGCGAGAGCCGTCTCCGCGTCGGCGGGCGCGGCGAGGCGGGCCTGGCCCTTGCCGTCGTAGCCGAGGCGGCGGGTCTTGAGGATGGCGGGCGCGCCGATCCGCGCCGCCGCGGCGGCGAGGGAGGCGGCGTCGTCGACGGCGGCGTAGGGCGCAGTGGCGAGGCCGATGCCGGTGAGGAAGTCCTTCTCGGCCACGCGGTCCTGCGCGACCTCGAGCGCGCGGCGGCCCGGGCGGACCGGGACGCCGCCGGCGACGGCGTCGATGGCGGCGAGGGGGACGTTCTCGAACTCATAGGTCAGGACGTCGACGCCGGCGGCGAAGGCGGCCAGCGCCGCGGCGTCGTCGTAGCCGGCGCGGACGACCTTCTCGACCACCGGCGCGGCGCAGGCGTCGCCGGGCTCGAAGACGTGGACCGCGAAGCCGAGCCGGGCCGCGGCGAGCGCGAGCATCCGCCCGAGTTGGCCGCCGCCGAGGACGCCGATGCGCGATCCGAGGGGGAGGGGCTCAGGCATGCGAGGGGCTCTCGGCGTCGAGGCGGGCGGCGAGGCCGGCGCCGGCACGGAGGATGGCTGTCCGCCCAAGAGGGAGCGGGTCGGCCGTCGGAGCGGTCCCGGCGACCGCGGCGATCCGGGCGGCGGGGGAGGTGACGGCGCGGGCGAGGGGCTCAGCCATCGGCGGGGGTCTCGGCGATCGCGGCGCTCTGGGCGGCGCGCCAGGCGTCGAGGCGGGCGGCGAGGGCGGCGTCGGTGGTGGCGAGGAGCGCGGCGGCGAAGAGGCCGGCGTTGGCGGCGCCGGCCGGGCCGATGGCGAAGGTCGCGACCGGCACGCCCTTCGGCATCTGGACGATGGAGAGGAGCGAGTCGAGGCCGGAGAGCGCGGCGCTCTGCACCGGCACGCCGAGCACCGGCAGGCGGGTCTTGGCGGCGAGCATCCCGGGCAGGTGCGCCGCGCCCCCCGCCCCGGCGACGATGGCGCGGAGGCCGCGGCCCGCCGCCGCCTCGGCATAGGCGAACATGCGGTCCGGGGTGCGGTGCGCCGAGACGATGCGCGCCTCCCAGGGCACGCCGAGCGCGTCGAGCGCCTCGGCGGCGGCGCGCATCGTCGGCCAGTCGGACTGGCTGCCCATGACGATGCCGACGAGGGGGCCGGCAGGGGAGCCGGCGGAGGGTTCGCTCATTCCGTGGTCTCCGGCCGCCTCAGGCGATGATGTCGGGGGTGATCTCGTCGCTGATGCGGGTGATCTGGTCCTTGAGCATCAGCTTGCGCTTCTTCAGCCGGCGCAGCGTGAGCTGGTCGGCGCGGCCGCCCTGGTCGAGCGCCGCGATGGCGTCGTCGAGGTCGCGGTGCTCGCGCTGGAGCAGCTCCAGCTTGATGCGCAGCACCTCTTCGCGCGAGAGGAGAGGGGGTTCGGTCATGCTCGCCCGGGCCGGATGTCCATCGCCGACCTATATACGGCGAAGGCGGGGCGCGCATCCAGATCCGCGGTTCGCGCTTCGCGGATGCGGCGGGGTCCTGTAGTGTGGCGGTCGTGCCGCCCCGTGGGCGGCGCCGTGCGGAGGTGGCGATGACCGCAAGGGAGCCGGCCGGCGAGCCCCGCAAGGCGGCGAAGGAGCCTGCGCGCCGGGGGGCGCCGGAGCTTCACCCCGACATCATGCCGTCCATGGAGACGTGCAGCGAGGAGTGCTGCCGCTATCTCGACACGGCGCTCAGGCGGGGCTGCTGCGACGAGGCGGAGGAGGCGGCGCCGCCGCGGCGCTAGGGTTCGTCGCTGCGGCCGCCGGAGGCGACGTCGCCGGGGCCGGTCTCGTCGGGGACGCCGTAGCCATGGGCCTTCGGGGCCTCGGCCGGCTCGTCGTTCTGGACGGCGGCGCCCATCTCCAGCGCGTGGATGGCGCCGGCGATGCGCTCGTGCTCCGCCTCGGGGGCGTCGCCGCGGCCGAGCTCGGCCTTCCAGGCCTGCAGGATCTCGAGGCGCTCGGCGTAGTCGATGTCCGTCCGGTCCACGATCTCCAGCGGATCGCGGAAGCTCCGGAACTCGGTGCGCACGGTCATCCGTCTCTCCCGGCATGATGCTCCGGTGAACGCCGGCGGCGGGCGGCGGTTCCCCGGGCTTGCGCAGGGGGAGGCTTGCGCGCGGCGAAGATGCGCCCCACGGTCGGGGGAAACGGCGGGAGGGCGCGATGCGGACGGTGCTGGTGGCGAACCGCAAGGGCGGCTGCGGCAAGACGCTGGTGGCGATCACGCTGGCCTCGGCGCTCGCCGCGCGGGGCGGCGCGGTGGCGCTGGCCGACGCCGACGCGCAGAAGTCGGCGCTGCGCTGGCTGAAGAGCCGGCCGCCGACCGCGGCGGCGATCCGGGCGCTCGACTGGAGCCATTCCGGGGATGTGGGCGACGCGCCGAAGAAGCTCGACTGGCTGGTGATCGACGCGCCGGGAGCGCTGGCCGGGGCGCGGGCGGCGGCGCTGATCGCCGAGGCGGACGCGGTGGTGACGCCGGTGCTGCCCTCGTCCTTCGACGCGGACAGCACCCGGCGGTTCCTGAAGGAGATCGAGGAGGTGAAGCGGGTCCGCAAGGGCAAGGTGGCGGTCCACCTCGTCGCCAACCGCATCCGGCCGCGGGTTCACGCCACCGACCGGCTGCAGGCCTTCTTCGCCTCGCTGGGACAGGCGCCGCTGGCGTGGATTGCGGAGCGGGCGGTCTATGCCGACCTCGCCGAGGAGGGCCTCGCGGTCTTCGACGCCGCCGCCCGGGGCGCGCGGCCGGTGCGGGCGCAGTGGGACCCGGTGCTGGCGGCGCTGGGCTGAGGGGGTGCAGGGGCCGACTTTGACATACGTGCGAAGGGGCGAAGGGGTTATATGTTTGATTTTATTTTGAATTCATGAAATTGTAGCCATTTGGGCTGGCCCGCTTGTCGGGGAGGGTTGCGGGTTGTGCCGACACGCCGCCTGATGCCGGCTCGGACGAGCGCCCCGCCTTGTGTCTCGGCGGGGAACGGGCGCCGGGCGCGCCAGCCTTGAGGCGAGGCGATCAGCCGGCGCGTGTGCGGGGCACGGCCGGGGACGAGAGCGCGGGATGGATTCGTTCGTCTATCCTTGCCCAGAGCTTCGCGGCGCGGGCGCGCAGGAAGGTCGCGTAATCGTCCTCGTCGATGCCCATCCCCTGCCGGTCGATCAGGTGGGTGGCGAGGCTGGACGGCATCGCCTTGTTCGAGGCCTCGAATTTCCGGATGTAGACCTTGGGCGGCCTCGCGTTGATCTGGCGCTTGTTCAGGTCGGCTCCGATCAGGGTGATGTTCACGACCGAGTTCTCATCGCCCACGCCGTTTGTGCGGAGGTGATCCTTCGGGAAGAAATGATGGAAGTTCTTCGATGAGGCGATCTTGAGATAGCTGTTGTCGAGCAGGACCGTTCCGTCGTTGTGGAAGTTGCGCGGCTGCTCGAAGGCGAGCAGGCAGAGGATGCCCTTGCAGAGCCAGTTGCCGGTCGCGAAATTGGTTCGGATCAGACCCTCGGGGCCGGTGACGCTGACGGGAATGTCCCAGGTTCCGGGTCCGCCGGCGATGATGTCGTCGATCGCGCGCTTGTCGGCGGCGAGCTTCGATTCCGTGGCTGCCGAGTAGCGATAGCCGAGCGCCGAGCGCCAGAAGAACTGTCGCATGCGCAGGTGATCGTCGCCCGCGGGCTCGTGCCGCTTGACGAAGAACCAGTAGGCGAAGGGAACGATGAGAGAGTCATATGGGAGAAGCGCGGACACGGGAATTCTGTACGCCGTGCGGAAATGGTCCACGGCGCTCTTGATGGCGCTTACCGCCTTCGGCCAGGTCTCGATGACGCTGGCCTTGTCGAGACCGAGGATCGTCGCCCGCTTGGCCTCGCCCGCCAGCACGAGCGCCAATAATTGCAGGATCGTGGAGGGCGAGATGCCGTCGTAGCCGACCTCCAGGTCGTCCTCGAGCTTTGACCATTCGACTTGCATGTCGAATCGTCTCTCCTCGTCGTAGGTCTTGGCGACCATGATCTCGAAGACCGTGAGAACGGAGCCGCCGGTGTTGATGCGCGTGAACACCTCGATCGCGCTGTCGATGTCCTCGCGGGTCAGGGTGACAAGGCTGAAGTCGTAGGTCGCGAAGGCCTGCTTGAACCTGTCCGCGACGTCGAGATCGTCGTCGGTCAATCCCAGCGTTGCGACGAGCCGCTTCTCGACCTCGCGGTTCAGGGACAGAACGTCCTTGAGCGACACGCACCTGTGCGGATTGTCGGGCAACTCGTGGACGACGATCTGCGCGTCGTCCGGGAGCGTGGGGTCGAGGTTCACGTAGATTCCGGCGAAGTCGGTGAGCTTTCTCGACCCCGCGCGCCGTATCTTCGCGCCGCGGTAGGCAGCGAACAGCGAGGTCATCCGCTGCTGGCCGTCGAGGACGTACTCGACCTGCCGGTCGTCAGGCGTTGCGGGCAGGGGGATGTCGCCCACGTTCTTCACGTCCGCCATCCGCTGGTTGGTCTTCCAGTGGATGAACGTGCCGATCGGGTAGCCCTTGACGATGCTGTCGAGCAACGCCGCGGTCTTCTCGATCGGCCACACGAAATCGCGCTGGAATTTCGGGATCTTGATGACGCCTTTCTCGATGTCGGTGATCAGATCCCGATATTTTCTGCTGTCGGGCTTCGGCTGCGGGCGCGGCGACGTCATCGTAAATCCTGAAACCTGAGCTTCGCGGCGACGATAGCGAGGAGTTCCTTGCTAATCCACGACGAGGATCGACGTTTGCGTGGCATGGTTACCGCCGCGCGGGAACTGGCCGCGCTATCCGCCAGGCGGGGAGATGTCGCCGCTACCGCCGCATGGCTCGGGCCGGGCGCTCCTCCGGGGCGATCCGGTCTCAGGCTGGCGTCTCGCGGGGGCGGAAATCTCGGGCCGTGCGCCCCGGGGTCAGCCTTCCAGGACGGTGTCGAAACCCTCGAAGCGGGGGCCGCCGAGGTACATCGGCTTCGCCTCGCCGGCGGTGGCGTGGGCGCGGCGGAAGTAGGGGGAGCGGGTCCAGCCCTCGAAGGCGGCGCGGTCGCGCCAGATCGAGTGGGAGATGTAGGGCGTGTGGTCCTCCGCCGGGTCGCCGCGCAGGAGCCGGAAGGAGACGAAGCCCTCGACCTTGTCGAGCTGGCTGTCGCGGTTGCGCCACATCTCCTCGAAGTCGTCCTCCATGCCGCGGACGACGCGGAAGCGGTTCATCGCGTAGAACAAGGGCGCACCTCCCGAAGCGGCTCGCCCCTCTATGGCCCGGGCCGGCGCCCGGCTCAACCCTCCGGGCCGGGCCAGGGCAGCTCGGGCAGGCCGTCCCCGGCGGTGGGGAGGCGGCGCGGGTCGCGCAGCGCCGCGGCCCGCCAGGCGAGGAAGGCGGGATGGGCGAGGTGCGCGGCGACGTAGGCGCGGGCGTCGGGGCCGACCGGCAGCCGGTAGGCGGCGATCCGGGCGGCGACGGGAGCGTAGAACACGTCCGCGAGCGAATAGGCCCCGAGGAGCCACGGCCCCTCGGGCGCGGCCGCCCGCGCCGTCGCCCAGAGCGCCTCGATGCGCACGAGGTCGGCGTGGACGGCGGGGGAGGGCTCGAAGCCGGCATAGGCGCAGCGGAGGTCCATCGGGCAGGCGCCGCGCAGCGCGGCGAAGCCCGCGTGCATCTCGGCGGCGAGGGCGCGGGCCAGCGCCCGCCGCGCCGGGTCGGCGGGCCAGAAGGCGATGTCGGGGCGGCGCCCGGCCAGCGTCTCGGCGATGGCGAGCGTGTCCCAGACGACGCCGACGCCCTCGAGCCGCGCCGCGGGGACCGTGCGCGCCGGCGGGAAGGCGGCGAGCGTGGCGGCGAAGCGCGGGTCGCCCATCGGCGCGAGCACGGTCTCGACCTCGAGCCCGAAGGCGGCGAAGGCGAGCCAGCCGCGCAGCGACCAGCTGGAATAGGCGCGCTCGCCGATGACGAGCAGATCGGGCATGGGGGCTCTCCCTGGTGCGCGAGGGAGCCTCGCCGGGGCGGCGCCCCGGCGCAAACGACTTCGCGTGAGGCCGGCCATCACGGCGGCGAATGTCCCGGGCTTCGCGGGGACGAATGCCCGGCCGCGCGTGCCAAGCCTCCGTCCGATTGAACGCCGGCGGAGTCCATCGCCGAGCGCGGCGGGCTGTCGCCGGGCGCCCGGTCGTCAGGGCCGCGGGTGCTCGGCCTCCGCGCGCCGGCGCACGGGTGCGGTCAGGTCGCCGAGGCGGCGGCGCTGCCGGCCTTCCGCGTCGAAGTTCTCCGGCGCGAGCCAGGCGGCGTGGGCGGCGGCGATCTCGGGCCAGTCGCGGTCGATGAGGGCGAACCAGGCGGTGTCGCGGTTCCGGCCCTTCACGATCGCCGCCTGGCGGAACACCCCCTCCCAGGCGAAGCCGCGGCGCGCCGCGGCGCGCCGGCTCGGGAGGTTGCGGGCGTCGCATTTCCACTCGAAGCGGCGATAGCCGGCGGCGAAGGCCCAGCCGGCGAGCAGCGAGATCGCCTCGGTCGCCGCGGGGGTGCGCTGGAGGGAGGGCGCGTAGCAGATGTGCCCGACCTCGATCACGCCCATCGCCTGGTCGATCCGCATCAGGCTGGCGACGCCGGCCGGCCTTCCGGCCGCGCGGTCGATCGCCGCGAAGAACCGCGGGTCGGGCTTGCCGGCGACGGCGTCGACCCAGGCGGCGTAGTCCGCCGCGTCGGCGAAGGGCCCGTAAGACATCCAGTCCCAGATCGCGTCGTCGGCCGCGTTGGCGGCGTGGAGCGCGGCGGCGTGCGCTGCCGCCAGCGGCTCCAGCCGCACGTGGCGGCCGTCGAGGGTCATCGGCCCCGGCGCCTGCCGCGGCGTCCACGCCGCCAGATCCCTGTCCATTCCGGACCCTCCGTCGCCGCCGTTTCGTTCCGGATTCGGCCTTGCAAACCCCGACCGCCGAGCGTATCTCGCGCCGCACGGACTGGTAGCTCAGCTGGATAGAGTACTTGACTACGAATCAAGGGGTCGCGGGTTCGAATCCTGCCCAGTCCGCCACCTTCCCTTGTCGGCGCTGACGATCCAGCCCCTACGCTGAGCGTCCCGCAGCCCTCGCGCGCCCTTCCGCGTTCTGCACAGGCGCTGCTCCCCGTGGGGAGCAGGCCGGGGGTTCACATCGTCAAGTTGGTCGCGCCGCCGTCGATGAGGAGGTTCTGGCCGATGATGAAGCCGGCATGGATGGAGCAGAGGAACGCGCAGGCGGCGCCGAACTCTGCGGGGGCGCCGTAGCGGCGGGCGGGGATCGTCGCTTCGCGGGCGCGGCGGGCGTCGGCGGGGGCGATGCCGCCGGCCTTGGCGGCGCCGGCGTCGAGGGCCTCGGCGCGGGCGGTGTCGTGGATGCCGGGCAGGAGGTTGTTGATCGTCACCCCCTTCTCGGCCACCTGGCGGGCGGTGCCGGCGACGAAGCCGGTGAGGCCGGTGCGGGCCGCGTTGGAGAGGCCGAGGGCGGGGATCGGGGCGCGCACGGCCTGCGAGGTGATGTTCACCACTCGTCCCCAGCCGCGCTCCATCATGGCGGGAAGCGTCGCCTGCATCAGGGCGATCGGGGTCAGCTTGTTGGCGTCCAGCGCGCGGATGAAGTCGTCGCGGCTCCAGTCCGACCAAAGGCCCGGCGGCGGGCCGCCGGCGTTGGTGACGAGGATGTCGGGGTCGGGGCAGGCGGCGAGAAGCGCGGCGCGGCCTGCCTCGGTGGTGACGTCGCCGGCCACGGCGGCGACGGCGACGCCGTGGCGCTCGCGGATCGCCGCGGCGGTCGCCTCGAGCGCCTCGGCTCCGCGGGCGTTGATCACCAGCTCGACGCCCGCCTCGGCCAGCGCCTCGGCGCAGCCGCGCCCCAGCCCCTTCGACGCGGCGCAGACGATCGCCCGGCGGCCTCTGATCCCCAGATCCATCCTTGGTCCTCCCTGTCCTCCCGCGAGCCTTACGGCCGCGGCGCGGCGGCGCAAGGCCTGTCGGCTGCGTGGGAGATTGGCCGGTCATGAAGCGGAGGGAGAGAGCGGCCGCGCGTGGTGAGGGACCGCGCCGGGTCGGCTTCTGAGCCGATGCTGGAGATCAGGTCGCCGGGGCAGGGGGCGGAAGGCTCAGAGCAGGATGCCCCACCAGCGGAGCGTGGTGCGGCAGTGGTCGGCGATGGCGGCGACGGCGGCGTCGGCGTCGCGGCGTTCGAGGGCGTCGATGATGAGGAGATGCTCGCGCATCGCCGGGACGATGCGGTCGGGCAGGAAGGGGCGGGTGTTCTGGATGACCGCGACGCGGTTGCGGTTCACCCGGTAGGCCTCGGCGGCGAGCGGGTTGTCGAGGCCGGTCGCCAGCGCGTCGTGCAGGCTGAGATCGGTCAGCACGGCGCGGCGCGGCAGGTCGGGCGTCATCGCCCGCTCGGCCTCCTCGGCCAGCGCCTCGTGGCTCGCCCGCAGGTCGCCGAGCGGCAGCGCGGCGCGGGCGGCGACGAGCCGGCGGGCCGCCGCCATGTCGAGGGTGGCGCGGAAGTCGATGCAGTCGCGCGTCGCCTCGGCGCTCGCCTCCATCACCAGCACGCCGCGCTTCGGCAGCACCTGCACCAGCCCCTCGACCCCGGCGCGCTTCACCGCCTCGCGGGTGGCGGCGAGCGGCAGATCGAGGAGCTCGACGAGCCCCGGCATCGAGACGAAGCGTCCAGCCGGCAGCGTTCCGTCGCGTAGCCGCCCGATCAGCCGGCCATAGGCCTGGTCGGCCATCAGCGTCTCGCCCTCGCTCGCCTCGCGGACCATGCGCGCTCCCATTTTCAAACAAGTCCTGAAAGAGCTTCAGGGATTGCCGCGGTTGTGTGCCTGATGAGGTTCCATCTAACATCTCAGATAGAACATCAAGAGGCGGGTCGCAAGCGGCGAGCCCGCTCCCCGGAGGAAACGGCGCCCGGCGACCAGGAGTTGCCGGCCGGACCCAAGCAGCGAATACTGCCCCGCGAGCCGTCAGGTCTGAACGGCGCCGCCGGGAGAAGACGACCGTCCACAGAACGGAGGTTAGAGCCTTGGCCAACATCGCGACCCCCTCTCACGGCGCGACGCCCGGAGAGACGCCCTATGTCGGCGGCGTGCCCGCCCATCCCGACCTCTACAACGAGGATCTCGCCCCGGTGCCGATGGAGAAGCGCACCTGGACCGGGTATTCGATCTTCGCGATGTGGATGTCGGACGTCCACTCGGTCGGCGGCTACACCTTCGCCGCCTCGCTGTTCCTGTTCGGGCTGACCGGCTGGCAGGTGCTGCTCGCCATGACCGCCGGCATCCTCGTCGTCTACGTGCTGATGAACATGATCGGGCGGCCGTCGCTGCGCGAGGGCATCCCCTTCCCGGTGATGGCGCGGGTGTCGATGGGCGTGATGGGCGCGAACCTCGCTGCGGTGATCCGCGGCGTCGTCGGCATCGTCTGGTACGGCGTGCAGACCTACTTCGCCTCGAAGGCGGTGGCGATCATCATCCTGCTCTTCATCCCTTCCGCCGCGGCGCTCGGGCAGGGCTCGGGCTTCATGGGGCTGAGCACGCTCGGCTGGATCTCCTTCTTCATCATGTGGCTCGGGCAGCTGCTGATCTTCCAGCGCGGCATGGAGACGATCCGCAAGTTCATCGACTTCTGTGGTCCCGCCGTCTACCTCGTCATGTTCGCGCTGATGGCGTGGATCCTCTACCATGCCGGCCTCGGATCGCTGAACATGCGGCTCGGCGACACGCAGCTGAGCGGCTCGGCGACGATCGGCGGCATGATCAACGCCATGCTCTTGGTGATCAGCTACTTCGCCGCGCTGCTCCTCAACTTCGGCGACTTTTCGCGGTTCGGTAAATCCGAGAAGCAGATGAAGGTCGGCAACTTCCTCGGCCTGCCGGTGAACTTCCTCCTGTTCTCGATCATCGTCGTCATCGTCACCGCAGGCTCGATCTCGGTCTTCGGCGAGATGATCATGGACCCGGTCGAGATCGTCGCCCGCATCGACAACAAGGTCGCGGTCTTCATCGGCTCGATCACCTTCATCATCGCCACGATGGGCATCAACATCGTCGCGAACTTCGTCTCGCCGGCCTACGACATCGCCAACCTGTTCCCGCGGCATGTCGACTTCAAGCGCGGGGGGCTCATCACCTCGATCCTCGCGGTGCTGGTCTGCCCGTGGATCTTCGTCGACAGCCCGCACGCGATCACCATCTTCGTGTCGGTGTTCGGGGCGATCCTCGCGCCGCTCTACGGGGTGATGGTCGCGGACTACTACCTGGTGAAGCGCGAGAAGATCGTGACGCCCGAGCTCTACACGATGGATGCGTCCGGCCGGTACCACTACGACGGCGGCTGGAACCGGGTCGGCCTCCGCGCCCTCGCCATCTCCGGCGCGATCGCGATCGGGTGGGAGCTCTGCACCCAGCTCTTCCACGTCCTGCCCGAGAATGCGCTCGGCTGGGTGATCGGCGCCGTCTCGGGCGCCGTCGCCTACACGATCCTCATGCGGCGCGCCAACCGCACCTGACGCCTTCCGGCGGGCGGCCGCGCGCCGCCCGCCCTTTCCCCAGCCACCGTCCGCGCCCCGCGTGCGCCCAAGGAGATCCCATGCCCGCATTCACAAAATCACTGTTCGGCCAGGTGATGATCGCCCTTGTCCTCGGCATCGTCGTGGGCGTCTTCTGGCCCGGTTTCGCGGCCGCGATGAAGCCTTTCGGAGACGGCTTCATCAAGCTCATCAAGATGGTCATCGCGCCGCTGGTGTTCGGCGTCGTGGTCCACGGCATCGCCAGCGCCGGCGACCTGAAGAAGGTCGGGCGCGTCGGGGTGAAGTCGATCGTCTACTTCGAGGTCGTCACTACCATCGCGCTCATCCTCGGCATCGTCGTCGCCTACGCCTTCGGGCCCGGGCACGGGATGAACGTCGACACCTCGGCGCTCGATTCGAGCGCGCTCTCCTCCTACGTCGAGCGGACGAAGGAGATGCACGGGCCGATCGATTTCCTGCTCGGGATCATTCCCTCGACCTTCGTCGGCGCCTTCGCCAACGGCGACATCCTGCAGGTGCTCGTCCTCGCGGTGCTCTTCGGGGCGGCGCTGAGCCTGATCGGCGAGCGCGCGGCGCCCGTCACCCACCTGATCGAGCTGACGACCGAGGTGCTGTTCAAGATCATCGGGTTCATCGTGCGGCTCGCCCCGCTCGGCGTCTTCGGCGCGATCGCCTACACCGTCGGCAAGTACGGGGTCGGCTCGCTCCAGCAGCTCGGGACGCTCGTGGTCCTCTACTACCTGACGGTGATCTTCTTCGTCTTCATCATCCTCGGCGGCATCCTGCGGCTGGCCGGCTTCTCGATCTTCAAGTTCCTGCGCTACCTGCGCGAGGAGCTGATGATCGTGCTCGGCACCGCCTCGTCGGACAGCGTGCTGCCGCAGATCATGCGCAAGCTCGAGCACATGGGGATCAAGGACTCGACCGTCGGCCTCGTCGTCCCGACCGGGTACTCGTTCAACCTCGACGCCTTCTCGATCTACCTGACGCTCGCGACGGTCTTCATCGCCCAGGCGACGAACACGCCGCTCGCCTTTGGCGACCTGATCCTGATCCTCGGCGTCGCGCTGCTGACCTCGAAGGGCGCGCACGGCATCCCGGGCTCGGCGATCGTGGTGCTGGCGGCGACGCTCTCCGCGGTGCCGGTCATCCCGGCGATCGGGCTCGTGCTCGTGCTCTCGGTCGACTGGTTCATGGGGATGGCCCGCGCGCTCGGCAACCTGATCGGCAACTGCGTCGCGACGGTGGTCATCGCCGCCTGGGAGGGCGACATCGACCGGGCCCGCGCCCATGCCGTCCTCGACGGCCGGTCCGAGGACCCGACCGAGGCGTCGCTCTTCGAGCCGGAGGGCGTCTGATCTGCGACGGCGCGCCCCTGACCGGGGCGCGCCCGACCTGCCTGAAGGGGCGCGCGTTGCGCGCCCCTTCGCTTTTGCCGGGCGTGCGGAGGCGGCTTGCCCTTGTCCGGCCTCCCGTCCCATATTCCGCGCCATCCCCATCGGCGGACGTGCGATGCCCTTCCAGGAAACCGAGTATCATCCCTACGACTTCGCCAACCGGCGCCATATCGGCCCCTCGCCGGGGGAGATCGCGGAGATGCTGGCGGTGGTCGGGGCGCCGAGCCTCGACGCGCTGATCGACGAGACCGCGCCGCGGGGGATTCGGCAGGCGCGGCCGCTCGATTGGGGGCCGGCGCTCAGCGAGCAGGCGATGCTGGTGAAGATGCGGGACGTGGCGCGGAAGAACCGGCCGATGACGAGCCTCATCGGGCAGGGCTACCACGGCACGGTAACGCCGCCGGTCATCCAGCGGAACATCTTCGAGAATCCGGCATGGTATACCGCGTATACCCCCTATCAGCCGGAGATCAGCCAGGGGCGGCTCGAGGCGCTGCTGAACTACCAGACGATGGTCTGCGACCTGACCGGGCTCGACGTGGCCAATGCGAGCCTGCTCGACGAGGCGACGGCGGCGGCGGAGGCGATGGCGCTGTGCCAGCGGGCGGCGCGGTCCAAGGCGGGGGCGTTCTTCGTCGACCGCGACTGCCATCCGCAGACGATCGAGGTGATCGAGACACGCGCCGCGCCGCTCGGCTGGCGGGTGATCGTCGGGGATCCGTTTACGGAGCTGGAGCCGGGCGAGGTGTTCGGGGCGATCTTCCAGTATCCCGGCACCTACGGGCACTGCCACGACTTCTCGGAGCCGATCGCGGCGCTGCACGGGGCGGGGGCGCTGGCGGCGGTTGCGGCGGATCCGCTGGCGCTGACGCTGCTGAAGCCGCCGGGGGAGATGGGGGCGGACATCGCCGTCGGCTCGACGCAGCGCTTCGGGGTGCCGGTCGGGTTCGGCGGGCCGCATGCGGCCTACATGGCCGTCCGCGACGCGCTGAAGCGGTCGATGCCGGGGCGGATCGTCGGGGTGTCCATCGACGCGCGGGGGAACCGGGCGTATCGGCTGGCCTTGCAGACGCGCGAGCAGCACATCCGGCGCGAGAAGGCGACGTCGAACGTCTGCACCGCGCAGGCGCTGCTGGCGGTCATGGCGTCGATGTACGCGGTCTTCCACGGGCCGGAGGGGCTGAAGGCGATCGCGCAGCGGGTCCACCGCAAGGCCGCCCGGGTTGCCAAGGGGCTGGAGAGCCTCGGGTTCAGGGTGGAGCCGGAGCGGTTCTTCGATACGATCACCGTGGAGGTGGGGGGCCTGCAGGGGGTGATCCTGCGCGCCGCGGCAGCGGAGGGGGTGAACCTGCGCCGGGTGGGGACGACGCGGATCGGCATCGCGCTCGACGAGCGGGCGCGGCGGCGGGACGCGCGGGCGATCTGGGCGGCGTTCGGGGGCGATGCGGTGGACCTGCCGCTGGAGAAGGAGCACCGGCTGCCGGCGGAGCTGGTGCGGACGAGCGGCTACCTGACGCATCCGATCTTCCACATGAACCGGGCCGAGGCGGAGATGACGCGCTACATGCGGCGTCTGGCCGACCGGGATCTGGCGCTGGACCGGGCGATGATCCCGCTCGGGTCCTGCACGATGAAGCTGAACGCAACGGCCGAGATGATGCCGGTGAGCTGGCCGGAGTTCGCCGACATCCATCCCTTCGCGCCGGCGGAGCAGACGGAGGGCTATGCGGAGCTGATCGCCGATCTGGAGGCGAAGCTCTGCGCGGTGACGGGATACGACGCCTTCTCGATGCAGCCGAACTCGGGGGCGCAGGGGGAATATGCCGGGCTGCTGACGATCCGGGCCTGGCACGCGGCGCGCGGCGAGGCGGAGCGCGACGTGTGCCTGATCCCGACCTCGGCGCACGGGACCAACCCGGCGAGCGCGCAGATGGCCGGGATGAAGGTGGTCCCGGTCGCGGTCGCGGAGAACGGCGACGTCGATCTCGACGACTTCCGGGCCAAGGTCGCGGCGGCGGGGCGGCGACTCGCGGCCTGCATGATCACCTATCCCTCGACGCACGGCGTCTTCGAGGGGACGGTGCGCGAGATCTGCGAGATCACCCATGCCGCCGGCGGGCAGGTCTACCTCGACGGCGCCAACATGAACGCGCTCGTCGGGCTGGCGCGGCCGGGGGATTTCGGCTCGGACGTGAGCCATCTCAACCTTCACAAGACCTTCTGCATCCCGCATGGCGGCGGCGGTCCGGGGATGGGGCCGATCGGGGTGAAGGCGCATCTCGCGCCCTACCTGCCGGGGCGGCCGGGAGGCGCGGGGCGGGTGAGCGCGGCGGATTTCGGCTCGCCGAGCCTGCTGCCGATCTCCTGGGCCTATTGCCTGATGATGGGCGGCGCGGGGCTGACGCAGGCGACGAGGATCGCGATCCTGAACGCGAACTACGTCGCGGCGCGGCTGCGCGAGGCCTATCCGATCCTATACTCGCGGGACGGGCGGGTGGCGCATGAGTGCATCGTCGACGTGCGGCCGCTGAAGGACCGGGCAGGGGTGAGCGTCGAGGACGTGGCCAAGCGGCTGATCGACTGCGGCTTCCATGCGCCGACGATGAGCTGGCCGGTGGCGGGGACGCTGATGATCGAGCCGACGGAGAGCGAGCCGAAGGCGGAGCTCGACCGGTTCGTCACGGCGATGCTCGGGATCGCCGCGGAGGCGGCGGCGATCGAGCGCGGCGAGATGGACCGGGAGAACAATCCCTTGCGGAACGCGCCGCACACGGTGGAGGACCTGGTGGGCGACTGGGACCGCCCCTATTCGCGCGAGGCGGCCTGCTATCCGCCGGGGGCGTTCCGGGTGGACAAGTACTGGGCTCCAGTCAACCGGGTGGACAACGTCTGGGGCGACCGCAACCTGATGTGCTCCTGCCCGCCGATGGAGAGCTATCAGGAGGCGGCGGAGTAGAGCCGGCGCCCCGAGGCGGCGGAGAGGCGGCGCTAGGCGCAAGGCGACGGTCGTGCTAGAATGCGCAACCATTCGACGAGCCGACCTTTGATCTCGCCGCGCCGCGGCCTTTCGGGCGATTTCCCGACGCATCCGCCGCGAGCGCCCGTTTCACGGAGCGCGCCCATGCCTGACGACGCCCTCGCCATAGACGAGCGGAAACCCGCGACGACGGAGGAGCCTGCCGCCGACGCCACGGCGGCCGGGAATGCCGGGACGGGCGATCCGGCGGCCAACACCCCCGTCGGGCCCGACGGGACCGAGCCGACGGAGCCGGAGGTCACGACCGAGGCGGTCGTGCCGGATGTGGCCGGCGTCGGCGAGAACGGCCCCGGCACGGCGCCGGCGGAGGCCGCCGGGTCGACGGCTGCCGTCGTGGCGGCGGGGGCCGGCGACAAGCCGAGGGTGGAACGGGGGAAGCCCGATCCGCTCGGCGACAATGTCGGCAAGGTCTATA
Source organism: Amaricoccus sp. (assembly GCF_017993425.1). Lineage (GTDB taxonomy): Bacteria > Pseudomonadota > Alphaproteobacteria > Rhodobacterales > Rhodobacteraceae > Amaricoccus. Next base: position 3,355 of record NZ_JAGOMQ010000033.1, on the reverse strand, counting down.
TCCGCACCGACGAGTTCATCATCTACACGGCGGACGCGGCGGCGCGGGACTTCGGCCGGCTGCGGATCGTGCTGCTGTCCGATAACGCCCGGTGTCGCCAGCTGCGCGAGGGGCTGGCGTCGGTGATCGGGCCGGTGGCGGTGATCACCGACGTGGTGTGCAGCATGCGGCCGACCGGCCTCGTCTCGGCGAACCGCAAGGAGGAGTACGAGTCGCTGGCCGAGCGCTGCCTCGTCATCCTGTCGAAGGCGATGCAACTGGCGCTCGAGGGCAAGCCGGACCGGGCGGTGACGCTGCTCGACGGCGTGCGCGTCGATATCGAGGCGCGGCGCGACAGCGGCAACCGGATGCGCTACATCTTGGCGAACGCCACCGCGCTCCTCGCCATTGCGGTCGGGTGGCTCCTGATCCGGACCTTCGCCCATGCGCCGGCCGGGGTGATCGTCAGCTTCTTCTCCGGCGCGCTCGCGGCTGCGGAGCCGCCGCCGCTCAGCTATCTCGACGTGCTGCTGTTCGGGGCGCTCGGCGCGTTCTTCTCGGTGTCGATCGGCATCGACAAGCTGAAGGTCAGCCACGCGATCTCGATCTGGGAGATGCTCTATGCCGGCGTGGTGCGGGTGATGATCGGGGTGATCGCCGCCGCGGTGGTGATCCTGCTGATCGAGGGCGGCTGGATCCTCGGGTCGCTCGACCCGACGTATCGCAACTGGGCGGTCTACCTCTTCGGCTTCCTCGCCGGGTTCAGCGAGGTGCTGGTGCCGAACGCGCTGAAGCAGGCCGAGGGCAGCGCCCGCGTCGAGGGCCAGCCGGCGCGCCCGGCGGCCGGGTAGGGACGCGCCTCGCGCCACGCGAGGCATGGACGGCGGCGTCGCGGGGCGGCATTCTGCCCGCCCCGAGGTCGAGGGAGCGAGGATGCCGCCGGATTTCAGTCGCGAGCGCGAGGGGCGCGGGCCGGTCTGCGGCGTCGACGAGGTCGGGCGCGGGCCCTGGGCCGGGCCCGTGGTCGCGGCGGCGGTGGTGCTCGATCCGGACTGCGTGCCGGAGGGTATCGACGACAGCAAGAAGCTGACCGCGGCGCGGCGGGAGGCGCTCTACGAGGCGCTCCTCGGCTGCGCGCGGGTGGGGGTCGGCGTGGCGAGCGTCGCCGAGGTCGACCGGGTGAACGTGCTGCAGGCGAGCTTCATCGCCATGCGGCGCGCACTCGTGGCGCTGGGGACGACGCCGGGGACGGTGCTCGTCGATGGCAAGCTCCTGCCGCAGGGGCTCGGCGGCGAGGCCCGCGCGGTGATCGGCGGCGACGCGCTCTGCCTGTCGATCGCGGCGGCCTCGGTGGTCGCCAAGGTGGTGCGCGACCGGATGATGGTGGCGCTGGCGCAACAGTTTCCGGGATATGGGTGGGAGACGAACGTCGGATACGGGGTGCGCGCGCATGCCGAGGCGCTCGCCCGGCTGGGCGTGACCCCACATCATCGGCGCAGCTTTGCGCCGGTCCACAAGATATTGTGTGAAGAGCTAACAGTTAAGCCATTGATTCAAATATAATTTGATCGCGAATCGGCTCTCGTCCATCCTGCGCGCGACCGCATGTATGGAATGATGGGCCGATGTCGAGAAGCATGAGAAACGCCGCCGCGCCGGAGCTGGAGCTCGACGTCGTGCATGAGGGGGACTGCCTCGAGGTGATGCGGTCGCTGCCGGAGGGCTCGGTCGACCTGGTCTTCGCCGATCCGCCCTACAACCTCCAGCTCAAGGGCACGCTGCACCGGCCCGACAACAGTCTCGTCGACGCGGTGGACGACGAATGGGACCGGTTCGGCTCGTTCGCGGAATACGACGCCTTCACCCGCGAATGGCTGGCCGAGGCGCGGCGACTCCTCAAGCCGGACGGGGCGATCTGGACGATCGGCTCGTATCACAACGTCTTCCGGCTCGGGACGGCGATGCAGGACGCGGGATTCTGGATCCTCAACGATGTGGTCTGGCGCAAGTCGAACCCGATGCCGAACTTCCGCGGCAAGCGGCTGACCAACGCCCACGAGACGCTGATCTGGGCGGCGCGCTCGCCGCAGTCGCGGCACGTCTTCAACTACGAGGCGACGAAGGCGCTGAACGACGGCGTGCAGATGCGCTCGGACTGGGTGATCCCGCTCTGCACCGGCGCGGAGCGGCTGAAGGGGCCGGACGGGGCGAAGCTGCATCCGACGCAGAAGCCGGAGGCGCTGCTGCACCGGGTGCTGGTCGCCTCGACGCGGCCGGGCGACGTGGTGCTCGACCCGTTCTTCGGGGCGGGGACGACGGGCGCGGTCGCGAGGCGGCTGGGCCGGCGCTATGTGGGGATCGAGCGCGAGCCGACCTACGTGGCGGCGGCGCAAGCGCGGATCGCGGCGGTGCGCCCGCTCGACGCCGAGGCGGCCTCGGTGACGGGCTCGAAGCGCGCCGAGCCGCGGGTCGCCTTCGGGCAGGTGGTGGAGCGCGGCCTGCTCGCGCCGGGCGAGACGCTGGTGTCGCAGAACGGGCGGTACAGCGCCCGGGTGCGGGCGGACGGGACGCTCGTCTCCGCCGACAGCCGCGGCTCCATTCATCAGGTCGGCGCCGCGGTGCAGGGCGCGCCCTCGTGCAACGGCTGGACGTTCTGGCACTTCCGCAAGGATGGCGCGCCGGTGCCGATCGACTACTGGCGCCAGCAGATCCGGGCGGAGATGTCGGGCGACTGACGGACGACGGTCCTCGGGGGCATCGAGCCCCCTCGGCCCGCCCCGCGCCCCTTTCCGGCATCAACGCGACGGCGGCTCCGGGGAACAGGCCCTGCCGGGGGCGAGCGCGGCGCGGGCGAGGCGGAGGGCCTTGCGCATCACGGTGGGCATGGCGCGCTCGAGCTCTGGGGTCCATGGGCGCCAGTCGCCGGCGCGGGGCGGGGTGCGGGCGGCGAGGATGCGGAGCGCCAGGTGGAAATGCGTGAAGGTGTGGCGGACCTCGCCTTCGAGGGGGCGCCACTCGGCGGGGAAGGGCGGCGCTTCGGTCTCGCCGGTCTCGGTCCAGGGGCCGCCGGGCAGGCCGAGCATCCCGCCGAGGAGGCCGCTCGGCGGTCGGGTCTCCACGAGGATCGCGCCGTCGGGGCGGAGCGCGAGGTAGGCGACGCCGCGGCGGAGGGGTTTCGGGGCCTTCTCCGTCCGGCGCGGCAGCCCGGCGGCGATGCCGAGGGCGCGGGCGCGGCAGGAGGGCGACCAGGGGCAGAGGCCGCAGGCGGGCTTGCGGGGCGTGCAGATCGTCGCGCCGAGGTCCATCACCGCCTGGGCGTAGTCGCCGGGGCGGGAGGCGGGGGGGAGGGTGGCGGCGAGGGCGCGCAGCTGCGGTT
>NZ_JAGOMQ010000070.1 GCF_017993425.1 Amaricoccus sp. | reverse complement strand
CGCGGCGGGGGCTGTGCTCGCACTACCTGCGCGATCTCGCGCCGGGGGCGGAGCTGCGCGTCGCGGTCAAGGCGGCGCCGCGGCGGCTGCCCGACGGCTTCGCCGGGCCGCTGTCGCTGGTCGGCGCCGGGACCGGGCTCGCGCCGCTCTACGGCATCCTCCAGGACCGCGTCGCCCGTGGGATATCGGCGCGTCCGGAGGCGCCGGCGGCGCTCTACGCCGGGTTCCGCGGCGAGGACGAGTTCCTGCAGCGCGCCGAGCTGACGCGCTGGCGGGCCGAGGGGTTCCTCTCCCGCCTCTCGGTGGCGTTCTCGCGCAAGGGGCCGGCGAAGGCCTACGTTCAGGACGCGATCGACGGCGACGGCGCGACCGCCTGGGACGTGCTGCGCCGGCCGGACGCGCACCTGATCATCTGCGGCGACGCCAAGATGGCGCAGGACGTCGAGGAGCGGCTCCTGCAGATCGTGCAGCGCGAGGGCCGGCTCGGCTATCCCGGCGCGCTGGCGCTCGTGCAGGAGATGAAGCGGCAGGGCCGCTACATCGAGGACGTCTGGGGGGTGCAGCTCAACCGCGACGTGGCGCTGCCCGAGGTGGTGCGGGCGAAGTACGACCAGGGCGCGGGGTGGCTCGCGCGCCTCGGCCGCGCCTTCGTCGGCCGCCGCGCCGAGGGGGGCTCGATCGAGCGCCTGTAGCGGCGTCCGAAACGACGGCGGCGTCCGGGAGACCGGACGCCGCCGCGGACCGCCCCTCGGGGACGGATCAGGAATTCGCCTCGATGAACTTCACCGCGTCGCCGTAGGTCTGGATCGTCTCGGCGGCGTCGTCCGGAATCTCGATCCCGAACTCCTCCTCGAAGGCCATGACGAGCTCGACCGTGTCGAGGCTGTCGGCGCCGAGGTCGTCGATGAACGAGGCATTTTCCGTGACCTTGGCCTCGTCGACGCTGAGGTGCTCGACCACGATCTTTTTGACCCGTTCTGCGATATCGCTCATCTCTTCTTCTTCCTCGCTGTGCCGGGCCTCTCCGAGCGCCCGTCCTCGTTGTTGTCGGGCCGTCCCGCCGCCTCTTCGCGCCGAAACGTCCGAACGTCGCGGCGGGTTCCCGGCGCCCGAGCCCCGGACAACTCGTCGGGCCTATAGCATAACGAAAGCGCACGGCAAACGTTAATGCAAGCCTCCCGAGGGCCTGGACCCGCCAACGGCGCAGAAAATTTTCTCTTTTGCCTCCATAACGTTCAGGGGCTTTATTAAGGCGCTTCCGGCGAGGCTTGCGGGAAGCCTGCGCCGGGCGGAGGCGCTCGCGGAGCGGGTCGGGCGGGCCGCGCCGAATCCTCCGGCGGGGCGGGGCCGGAGCGGTCGCGGAAGGGCGGCCACGGAGGCCGAGGGCTTCCGGCAAGATCCCGATCCCACCGGGATTTCAGCATGTTGTCGCACGGGGCCAATGGCCGGCTCAGATCATCGCCATGCCGCCGTTGACGTGCAGGGTCTGGCCGGTGACGTAGGCGGCCTCGGCCGACGCGAGATAGACGACCGCGGCGGCGATCTCGTCGGAGGCGCCCATGCGGCCGGCCGGGATGCCGGCGAGGAGCCTGGCCTTCTGGTCGTCGGTGAGCGCGTCGGTCATCGCGGTGGCGATGAAGCCGGGGGCGACGCAGTTCACGGTGACGCCGCGGCTCGCGACCTCGGCGGCGAGGCTCTTCGAGAGGCCGATGAGCCCGGCCTTGGCGGCGGCGTAGTTGGCCTGGCCGGGGTTGCCGGTCACGCCGACGATCGAGGCGACCGAGACGATGCGGCCCCAGCGCGCCTTCATCATGCCGCGGAGCGCGCCGCGGGCGAGGCGCATGGCGCTCGTGAGGTTGACGTCGAGCACCGCCTGCCAGTCGGCGTCGGACATGCGCATCAGCAGCTGGTCCCGGGTGATGCCGGCGTTGTTGACGAGGATGTCGAGCGAGCCGAGGGCCTCGGTCGCCTGCTTGGGCAGGGCGTCGACGGCGGCGGGGTCGGAGAGGTCGCAAGGCGTGACGTGGGCGCGCTCGCCGAGCTCGGCCGCGAGCGCCTCGAGGGGCGCGAGGCGGGTGCCGGAGAGGGCGACGGAGGCCCCTTGTGCGTGGAGCGCGCGGGCGACGGCGCCGCCGATGCCGCCGGAGGCGCCGGTCACCAGCGCGCCCTTGCCTGTCAGGTCGAACATGGCTCAGCCCTCCCCGGCCAGCGCGACGACGTCGGCGGGAGCGCCGACCGCGCGGGTGTCGATATCCTTCGCGATGCGGCGGACCATGCCGGAGAGCGCCTTGCCGGCGCCGAGCTCGACGGTCTGGTCGACGCCCGCGGCCGCCATCCATGCGACGCTCTCGCGCCAGCGCACCCGGCCGGTGACCTGCTCGACGAGCAGGCCGCGGATCTCCTCGGGGTCGTCGACGCCGCGGGCGAGCACGTTCGCCACCACGGGGACGGAGGGCCTCGCGATGCGGACCTCCTTCAGCGCCTCGGCCATCGCCGTGGCGGCGGGGGCCATCAGGGCGCAGTGGAAGGGAGCGCTGACGGGGAGGAGGAGGGCGCGCTTCGCGCCGCGGGCCTTGGCGATCCCGACGGCGCGCTCGACGGCGGCGCGGTCGCCGCTGACCACCACCTGGGCGGGGTCGTTGTCGTTCGCCGCCTCGCAGACCTGGCCCTGCGCCGCCTCGGCGGCGACCGCCTCGGCGGCGGCGACGTCGAGGCCGAGGAGCGCGGCCATCGCGCCCTCGCCGACCGGGACCGCGGCCTGCATGACCTGCCCGCGCAGGCGGAGCAGGCGGGCGGCGTCGGCGAGGCCGAGGGCGCCGGCGGCGCAGAGGGCGGAGTATTCGCCGAGCGAGTGCCCGGCGACGAAGGCGGCGGTGCCGATGCCCTGGCCCTCGGCCTCGAGCGCGCGGAGCGCGGCGATCGAGGTGACCATCAGCGCCGGCTGGGCGTTCTCGGTCAGGGTGAGCTCGGCGAGGTCGCCCTCCCAGATCAGCCGGGAGAGCGGCGCGTGCAGCGCGGCGTCGACCTCCTCGAAGGCCGCCCGCGCGGCCGGATAGGCCTCCGCCAGCTCGCGGCCCATGCCGATCGCCTGCGCCCCCTGGCCGGGAAAGAGGAATGCCCGCGACACGTCGCCCCCCGCTTGGTTGTCTTGGGGGATTTTCCTAGCCCCACCGCTCCGCGCCGTCCAGCGCCGCGCCGCCCGGCGTGGCTTTGGCGGCTCGGGCCGGGGGGGAGGCGGCCGGAGAAATGTCGCACAGTGCGAAATCGACAAGTGTCGGATGTAAACAGAAATAAAAGGCAGGTGATATTATTGCGCGCCGGCGTGGCCGCTCACTGGAGGTGCGGTTCCGACCGGCCCCGGTCCTCGGAGCGGCAGCCATTTTCCGGCGGCGATGCGATCGCGCACTCGGGCCCGGTACGCTTCGGGGGAGAGCGGGGCCTTGGCGCGGTGGCGGGTCCGATTGCAGTAGAGGCAGGCGGCGACGATGTTGCGGACCGTGTTCCGGCCGCCCTCGCAGCGGGGTTTCAGGTGCTCGGCCGTGCAGCGAAGCTGCGGGATGGCAGCGGGGGCGACGCCAAAGACCCAGCCGAAGGCTTCGGGGTCCTTCTCCCACATGGCGCGGCCGCAGTAGAAGCAGCGCCCGTGCTGTTGGGCCATCTTCCGCTTTCGCATCGTCTTGATCGTCAAATGTGCTCACCGTGACCGGCGGATCCCGTCCCGGCAGAGTGATCCTACCGGGCAAGTGTGGCAACGGCGGCGAGCGCAGGCGGTTAATCCGCGCGGCCGCGCGGCTTCGGCTTGACCGGAGCGGGCGGGCCGCCGAGGGTGGCGTCCCGAAAACCGGGCGCCCTGCGGCCCGGAGCAACCGGAGGGGGAATCATGAGCGCCGCACCTGCACCGACCGACGGGCGCGTCGACCGCAGCGGCCTGCGCGTGGCCGAGGAGCTCGCGGCCTTCGTCGAGGCGGAGGCGATCCCCGGGACGGGGGTGACGCCGGAGGCGTTCTGGGAGGGGCTCTCGGCCATCGTCCACGAGCTCGGGCCGAAGAACCGGGCGCTGCTCGCCCGTCGCGACGAGCTGCAGGCGGCGATCGACGCCTGGCATCTCAAGCGGCGCAACCAGGCGCATGACGGCGAGGCCTACAAGGCCTTCCTCGCCGAGATCGGCTACATGCTGCCGGAGGGGCCGGCGTTCCGGATCGAGACGGCGAACGTCGATCCCGAGATCGCCACGGTGGCCGGCCCGCAGCTGGTGGTGCCGATCACCAACGCCCGCTTCGCGCTCAACGCGGCGAACGCGCGGTGGGGGAGCCTCTACGACTGCCTCTACGGCACCGACGCGATGGGGAGCCTGCCGCCGGCGGGCGGCTACGAGCGCGGGCGGGGCGCGCGGGTGGTGGCGCGGGCGCGGGTGTTCCTCGACGAGGCCTTCCCGATCGCGGGGACCAGCCACGCCGACGCGCGGCGCTATCACGTCCGCGACGGGGCGCTGCTGGTCGATGACCTGCCGCTGGTGCAGCCGGAGAAGTTCGTCGGCTGGCGCGGCGACCCGCGGGCGCCGCAGGCGGTGCTGCTGCGCAACAACGGGCTCCATGTCGAGCTGGTCTTCGACCGCGCCCACATGATCGGGTCGCGCGACCAGGCCGGGCTCGCCGACGTGCGGCTGGAAAGCGCGGTCTCGGCGATCATGGATTGCGAGGATTCGGTCGCCTGCGTCGACGCCGCCGACAAGGTGACGGCCTATCGCAACTGGCTCGGGCTGATGAAGGGCGATCTCGAGGACAGCTTCGAGAAGGGCGGGCGCAAGGTGACCCGCAGCCTCAGCCCCGATCTCGCCTTCACCGCCCCGGACGGGAGCGAGCACGTCGTCAAGGGCCGGGCGCTGATGCTGGTGCGCAACGTCGGCCAGCTGATGACCAACCCGGCGATCCTCGACCGCGACGGCGCCGAGGTCCCCGAGGGGCTGATGGACGCGATGGTGACGGCGCTGATCGCCATGCACGACCTGAAGAAGACCGACGGTCCGCGCAACTCGGTCAAGGGCTCGGTCTACGTGGTCAAGCCGAAGATGCACGGGCCGGACGAGGTCGCCTTCGCCGACGAGACCTTCACGCGGGTGGAGGCGGCGCTGGGGCTGCCGCAGGACACGGTGAAGCTCGGGGTGATGGACGAGGAGCGGCGGACGTCCGTCAACCTCAAGGAATGCATCCGGGCGGCGAAGCGGCGGCTCGTCTTCATCAACACCGGCTTCCTCGACCGGACGGGGGACGAGATCCACACCTCGATGGAGGCGGGGCCGTTCAGCCGCAAGGACTTCATCAAGCGCAAGGGCTGGATCACCGCCTACGAGAACCAGAACGTCGATCTCGGGCTGGAATGCGGGCTGTCGGGCAAGGCGCAGATCGGCAAGGGGATGTGGGCGATCCCCGACAAGATGGCGGCGATGCTGGAGACGAAGATCGAGCATCCGAAGGCGGGGGCGAACTGCGCCTGGGTGCCGAGCCCGACGGCGGCGACGCTGCATGCGCTGCATTATCACAAGGTCGACGTCTTTGCCGTGCAGGCGGCGTTGGCGAAGGGCGGGCGGCGGGCCTATGTCGACGCGCTCCTCGAGATCCCGGTGGCGGTCTACCGGAAGTGGACGCCGGAGCAGATCCGGCGCGAGGTGGAGAACAACGCCCAGGGCATCCTCGGGTATGTGGTGCGCTGGATCGACCAGGGGGTGGGTTGCTCCAAGGTGCCGGACATCAACGACGTCGGCCTGATGGAGGACCGCGCCACCTGCCGGATCTCGGCCCAGCACATCGCCAACTGGCTGCACCACGGGGTGGTGTCGGAGGCGGAGGTGGGGACGATCCTGCGGCGGATGGCCGAGGTGGTGGACCGGCAGAACGCCGGCGATCCGGGCTACCGGCCGATGGCGCCCGGGTTCGACGGGATCGCCTTCCGGGCGGCGTCGGACCTCGTGCTGGAGGGGCGGGTGCAGCCCTCGGGGTATACGGAGCCGATCCTCCACGCCCGCCGTCGGGAGTTCAAGGCGGCGCATCCTGCGGGGTGAGGCCGGGGCGGCTCGGGGGGTGTTCACGCGTGAAAATTAGCTAAGTGCTTGATTTTTCGTGGGCGGGCTTTTGTGAGGGCGCCGCCACGCTGCACGACGGTGGAGAGGAAGCCCGGCCGGAAGCAGGCCGCGATGGTGACGCCAGACGGATTTGACCCGTGGCAAATCCGTCCGCGATCGCCCCTGCGGGGGGCGAGCGCGATTCCGCGCGCGACGGGGCGCTCACGGACGGATTGCGCGCGACGGGGAAATCTGGACCCCCCACGGCTTCCGCGCGCAACCGCGCTCCAGCCGTCGGCGCGGCGAAAGCCGGGCTTTCGCCTGTCGCGCCGGGCCTCGCGGGCAAGCCCGCTTCGGTCGCTCGGCGCGCGCGCCCCGTGGATCCGGCAGAGGAGACAGGTGTCGTGTAGTGTGGCGCGCTGCACGGCGCCCGGGGCCGTGCGCCCTCATGGCCAATCGCCCGCGATGCTGTCGGGCGATCCCGGGCGGATGCGAACGGGCGATGTCTTGACCAATGTTTGTTTGCGCGCGAATGCGCATGTCGTCCTGCGGGCGCCGTCGCGGACCCGGCGAAGCCGCTGCTGGAGCGGAGTCCGTCCGTATTGAGCCGGGCCGTCCGCTCCGGAGTCTCGAATTTGCGCAATGTCCTGATCACCGGACGATTCCGTCCGGTTGGGCATTGCTCTAGAAGGTGATCCAGAGCGCCAGCCCGACGGCGGTCGAGCGGTCGTCGGAGAGCTCCTGCGTCAGGCTCGGGACCAGCCAAGTCTCGCCGCGCAGGCGGTAGCCGAGCGAGGGCGAGATCTTCCAGTACGTGCCGTCGTCGTCGGCGTAGCGGCTGGCCGAGAGCATCGCCATCCGGCCCTCGGCGGGACGGAGCCCGACGAGGCCGTAGAGGTCGGTGATCGGGCGGCTGGTGTCGCGGCCGTAGATCAGCCGCGCCGTCGCGGTCGCCCAGCCGCCGCCCCAGCGGCTGTCGAAGCCGCGTCCCCAGGAGAGCGACAGCTCGCCCCGGGTGGAGGTCATGGCGCCCATGACGTCGGGCGGCGTGGAGACCCCGAAGCCGATCGCATAGCGGTTGACGGCGTCAGGCCCGGAGAGGGCGAACTGCACGCCGGTCCCGAAGCGCCGCGGGGTCCAGGGGTCGTCGGCGTTGTCGAACTGGGCGATGAGGGTGATCCGCCGGGTCAGGCCGTACTCGCCGTAGACGGAGGCGTTGGTCTGCGGTCCGCCGTCGCTGGTCTCGACCTCGCCGCGGAAGGAGAGGAAGACCTCGCCCGGCGCCCGCGGCCACGCGCCCGCCGCGGCCGGGCCGGCCAGGACGAGGAGGACGGCGGCGAGGGCGGGGACGCGCGCGCGCATTCCCGAGCGATGCGGGGTCGAGGTTAACCGGGGGTTAGCGCGGGCCGGGGGCCGGCCGGGTCAGGGCGGCGCCGGGGGGTCTGCCGGGCGTCCGAGTCTGTCGAGGCGCGTCCGGATCGGCGCGGCATTGGGGAGCTTCATCGGCCTTTGGTCGGATGTCCCGCGCACGCCCCGCGTGCGCCCGGCCCATATCCCCCGGACCGGAAAAGCGAACGTCCAGTGGACGTTCGCCCGGTCCGTCGGACTTCGCCGAAGCGAAGTCCGAGAGGGGTCCAGACGTCCCGGACCTTGCAATCGCGCCGCGCCTGCCTGGGCTGGCGCGCCCAAAGCGCGCCTGCCTGGGGGCAGGCAGGCGCGGCGCGATTTGTCACTCGCCAAATCGCGCGGAGAAATCTGCGAGGGCGCCGCGCTGACCAAGACCCGAACGGATCAAGCGGATCTTGTATCAGGCGTTCTTGCCTGCGGAGGAACGTCCGCGACAGGGCGACGCCCCGGCCGCCCGCCAGGACCGGTGCGCCACCAAGGCTTCAATGCGTCCAGGCCTGCCGGCGCTGGAAGGCGAAGTTGTCGCCGTAGCCGTTGACGCGCAGGACGTGGCGGCGGCGGGTGGGCTCGAATATGCGGAAGGCGATGCCGTGCTGCTCGGCGTAGGCGATGGCCGCGTCGCGGGTCTCGAAGCTGAGGCGGAGCTGGCGGGTGGGGTCGGCGGTGCCGGTCCATCCCATCAGGGGGTCGAGCACCTTGCCGGTCTCCGGCACGAACTCGAGCACCCAGTCCTGGGTCTTTGCCTGACCCGATTGCATCGCGCTGCGCGAGGGCTGATATATCTTGGCGAACATGCCGATCTCCCGACTTCCCCGGCACTATCGCCAATGCTGCGGCGCCGTTCAAGCGGGGATCGCCCCCTGGCGGGGGCAATGCGAGCAGCGGGTCGTCGGGCGAGTGCGAGGGAGCGAGGGGTGGGGTGGGTGTACGCACCCGACCGACGACCACTGTGCTGCTTGCGAATTTAACTTAACACGTCGGGATCTCCACACGCAATGGTTTAGTCACTAAAATGCACGCTAACGGCGAACTTCCGCTCATGACCCGATCCGGGCCCGCGCGCGGCGACCGGCTTGACGCCGGCGGCCGCCGTCCCACCTCCTGTCGGCCGTCCGCGAGGAAACCATGACGCAGAGCCCGGAGCCGCGCGAGACCAGCCGGCAAACCAGCCGAGACAAGCTCGAGGGCGGGCGCCGCTTCGTGCTCCGCTCGGATTTTGCACCGGCCGGCGACCAGCCCACCGCGATCGAGGAGCTCGTTGCAGGGGTGGACTCGGGCGAGCGGAACCAGGTCCTGCTCGGCGCCACCGGGACGGGAAAGACCTTCACGATGGCGAAGATCATCGAGGCGACCCAGCGCCCCGCGATCATCCTCGCCCCCAACAAGACGCTGGCGGCACAACTTTACGGAGAGTTCCGCGGATTTTTCCCCGATAACTCGGTCGAGTATTTCGTGTCGTATTACGACTATTACCAGCCCGAGGCCTACGTGCCGCGGACGGACACGTTCATCGAGAAGGAGAGCCAGATCAACGAGCAGATCGACCGGATGCGCCATGCGGCCACCCGGGCGCTGCTCGAGCGCGACGACGTGATCATCGTCGCCTCGGTCTCCTGCATCTACGGCATCGGCTCGGTCGAGACCTACGGGGCGATGACGCAGGACCTGATCGCGGGGCGACCCTACGACCAGCGCAAGGTCATCGCCGGGCTGGTGGAGCAGCAGTATCGCCGCGCCGACGCCGCCTTCCAGCGCGGGGCGTTCCGGGTGCGCGGCGATTCGCTGGAGATCTGGCCGGCGCATCTGGAGGACCGGGCCTGGCGGCTGAGCTTCTTCGGCGAGGAGCTCGAATCGATCGCGGAGTTCGACCCGCTGACCGGGGCGCGCACGGACGCGCTCGACCGGGTGCGGGTCTACGCCAACTCGCATTACGTGACGCCGCGGCCGACGCTGGCGCAGGCGGTGAAGGCGATTCGCGAGGAGCTGCGGGTGCGGCTCGACCAGCTGACGGGGGAGGGGAAGCTCCTCGAGGCGCAGCGGCTGGAGCAGCGCACCCGCTTCGACCTGGAGATGCTGGAGGCGACGGGCTCCTGCGCGGGGATCGAGAACTACTCGCGCTACCTCACGGGGCGGAAGCCCGGCGAGCCGCCGCCGACGCTCTTCGAGTACATCCCCGACAACGCCATCGTCTTCGCCGACGAGAGCCACGTCAGCGTGCCGCAGATCGGCGGCATGTACCGGGGCGACTACCGGCGCAAGTTCACGCTGGCGGAGCACGGGTTCCGGCTGCCCTCGTGCATGGACAACCGGCCGCTCAAGTTCGAGGAATGGGACGCGATGCGGCCGCAGTCGGTGTTCGTGAGCGCGACGCCAGCCGCCTGGGAGATCGACCAGGCCGGGGGCGTCTTCACCGAGCAGGTGATCCGGCCGACCGGGCTGATCGACCCGCCGGTGGAGATCCGGCCCGTGTCGATGCAGGTCGACGACCTCCTCGACGAGGTGCGCAAGGTGGCGGCGGCGGGGAACCGGGCGCTGGTCACGGTGCTGACCAAGCGCATGGCGGAGGACCTGACGGAGTACCTGCACGAGCAGGGGATCCGGGTGCGCTACATGCATTCCGACATCGACACGCTGGAGCGGATCGAGATCCTGCGCGACCTGCGGCTCGGGGCCTTCGACGTGCTGGTGGGGATCAACCTGCTGCGTGAGGGGCTCGACATCCCGGAATGCGCGCTGGTGGCGATCCTCGACGCCGACAAGGAGGGGTTCCTGCGCTCGGAGACCTCGCTGATCCAGACGATCGGCCGCGCGGCGCGCAACGCCGAGGGGCGGGTCATCATGTACGCGGACGGGATCACCGGCTCGATGGAGCGGGCGATGGCGGAGACCGGCCGCCGCCGCGAGAAGCAGGCGGCCTACAACCTCGCGCACGGGATCACCCCGGAGACGGTGCGCAAGAACGTCTCGGACGTGCTGGAGGGGCTGTGGCAGGGCGACACCGACCAGTCGCGGATCACCGCGAAGGTCGAGAAGCCGCTCGTCGGCGGCAACCTCGCCGCGCATCTCGACGGGCTGAGGAAGGCGATGCTCAAGGCCGCGGAGAACCTGGAGTTCGAGGAGGCCGCCCGGCTCCGCGACGAGGTCAAGCGGCTGGAGGCGGTCGATCTCGCGGTCCACGACGACCCGCTGGCGCGGCAGTCGGCGATCGAGGCGGAGGTAGACGCCGCGGCGCCGCGCTCGAAGGCGGGCAGGGGGGGCACGCGCGCCTATCGGGGCAAGAGCCAGAAGCGGATGCGGTGAGGCGGGCGCCGGGCGGCCGTCCGTCGCCCCGATCCGCGCGGCCGGCCCGGAGGGGCGGTTGCTCGCGCTGCGGAATGCCGGCCTCCTGCGGGCGGCGATCGCGCCCCTTTGCCGCCAGCCCTGCTGCTCCTCGCCGGCCGGCCGTGGCGCTGCCGCTGGCGGCGGCGGGGACGCCGCCCTGCATCGCCAGGGCGACGATCGACGCCGGGGCGCGGGTCGTCGGATCGACCGCTGACGCGGCGGGAGGGCGCAGGGTCTCGGGAATGGTGCCGCTGAAGGGACTCGAACCCCCGACCCACGCATTACGAATGCGTTGCTCTACCAGCTGAGCTACAGCGGCGACGGGGTCGCATTACCAGCCGTCCGGGCGCCCGTCCAGTCCCGTCGGTCGCAATCCAGGGTTCCGAACTCATGTGACAGGTGACAGGCGGGGATTTCTCTGAATCGATGCGGCGGCCCTGAATCGGAGCCGCGCATGATCCTCGCCGAGAGCCTGCCTCGGAAGTCGCGCCTGGCGGCGCTGCTCGACCACTTCGCCGACGTCGATGACCCGCGCGACGTGCGGCGCATCCTGCATCCGCTGCCCGAGGTGCTGCTGCTCGTCGTCTGCGGCGCCATCGCCGACTGCGACGACTACGAGGACATCGCTGCTTGGGGGGCGGCGCATCTCGACTTCCTCCGCCGGCGCCTGCCCTACGCGAACGGCGTCCCCGGCGAGCGCTGGCTCACCATCCTGATGAACCGCATCGACCCGGGCCTCTTCGCCGCCGCCTTCGCCGGCTGGGTCCGAGAGAGCTGGCCGGAGAAGGCCGGCCTCGTCGCCATCGACGGCAAGACCTCGCGCCGCAGCCACGACCGCAGCGCGGGCGCGGCGCCCCTGCATCTCGTCTCGGCCTTCGCCACCACCGCCCGCCTGGTGCTGGCCGCGG
>NZ_JAGOMQ010000092.1 GCF_017993425.1 Amaricoccus sp. | reverse complement strand
GCCCTACGTCATGCGCACGCACAACTTCGGCGTCCTGATGGCTGCACCGGTCCTGGGTGGAGACCCCGCCGCGCGCGGCCAGACCCCCACCGCGGACGATGATAGCCAAATCGACACGCAAAGTGGCCAAGATCTTGTCGCCGCGCTGCGCCGCCTCGGCCATGACGCGACCCCCCTCGCGGCCGACGACGACCTCGACCTGACCCTCAGGGCCGCCAGGATCTCCGCCTGCATCCTCGCCACCCACGGTCCGGCCGGCGGCACCGGCGAGCTCCAGGGCCTGCTCGCCCTGCGCCAGATCCCCTTCGTGGGCCCCTCTGCGGCCGCTGCAGCCCTCGCCTTCGACAAGCTGCGGGCCCGCCAGATCCTCGGCTTTCACTCCCTCCCGGTGCCCGCGACCCTCGCCCTCTCCGGTGAGAGCCTCGACCGTCAGGCCCTCGGCCTGCTCGGCTGGCCCGCCGTCCTCAAGCCCCGTCACGGCAGCCTCGGCGCCGGCGTGCGCTTTCTCGGGGACGCCGCGAGCGTCGCCCTCGCCGCCGACGAGCATCACCGGCCCGGCGGCGGCTGGCTGCTCGAGCGGGCCGTCGCCGGCCGCGAGATCCAGGTCGTCCTCCTCGATGGTCGGATCCTCGGCGCCATGGAGGTCGAGCGCGACCCGGCCGCCCCCCGGCAGATCTGCGCCATGGTCTGCCCGCCCAGCCTGTCCCGCAGCCGCCGCCACGGCATCGACAACCTCGCCCTCCACGCCGCCTCGGCCCTCGGCCTGACCCGCGGCCCCGCGCGCGTCGACCTCATCCTTCACGAGCGCCACAACGAGGTCATCCTCGAGGTCGAGCCGCTCCCGCCGCTGCATCAGGCCGGCGTCGTCGCCAAGGTCGCCCGCGCCGCCGGCCTCTCCTACGACCAGCTGGTCTCCGCGCTCATCCACGACCTCGTCGACGCACCGGCCCTGCGCGTGCCCTCGCGCCACCGCGCCGAGTCCGTCGCAGCGCTCCAGTAAGCCCGCACGGGCACCGCCTCACTCGCCGCGCCGGGCGAGTGCGGCCGCACGGCCCAGGCGCCGCCTCAAACGCCCGCGAACAGCCGAGCCCCGAAGCTATCGGACAGCCGCTGGTCGCCGAAGATCTTCCGCGCCGCCGCATTCACATCGTACTCGACGCGCTTGAACTCGAAGACCCCCCGAGCAGAGTCGTAGAGCGTGTAGCTGGCGCGCGGGTCGTGGTCACGCGGCTGACCGACCGAGCCGACCGACACGATGTAGCGAAACTCCGGGTGGACCTCGAAGCTCTTGGTGACGACCTCGTAGACCCGATCGCGGCCGACCGCGAAGGACTTGCACAGGTGCGAGTGGCCGATGAACGTGATCTGCCCGAGCGACTCCCAGATCGGGATGCAGGTCTGGGCCTGCTCGACGCTGAAGATGTACTCGAACTCCTCGAGGTCGACCGGCGACCCGTGGCAGAAGTGGGTCATCCCATCCTTCTCGAAGTAGTTGAGCTTGCGCAGCCAGGCCATGTTGTCCTGGGTCAGCTGACCGGCGTGCCAGTCCAGCGCCTCGCGGGCGGCGTCGTAGTAGTAGCTGTAGTCCATGCGCCCGGCGACCGCCGCGTCGTGGTTGCCGAGGATCGTGTAGCGGGTGACCCGCTTGACGATGTCGCAGCACTCGTTGGGCTGGGCGCCGTAGCCGACCGTGTCGCCGAGGCACACGAGGGCGTCGACCTTCTCCCGGTCCAGGGCGCGAAGGACCGCCTCGAGGGCGTCGTGGTTGGCGTGAGTGTCGCTAAAAATTCCGTAACGCATCAGTCGTCCCCGACCACTTCGAAATCGCCGTCGGCGTCGAGCTCCGGCGTGGTGATGGCCTCGTAGGCCCGCGTCGAGAAGCGACGGATGTCTCGCTCGACGCGATCCTCCGTCCCCATGCCCGCGCCGCGCCCCTCGCCTTGCACGTCGGCGAGTGTAGCAAGCGCTCGCCTGGCCGCGGAGGAAACCGAGGGGTCACCGACCTCGAGCAGATTTTCGACCGCCAGGCGTCCTGCGCCCCCTGGCGCGTCTCCGTCCGAGACCACGAGCTCGGCCAGGGCTCGCGCCGCGCGGCCGAGGAGCGCCTCGCGGCGATCGCCCGTGCTGCCGCGGAGCAGCGCGCACAGCGGCCCGACGACCCGCGGTCCGAAGTTGCCGAGCGCCTTCGCGGCGTCGATCCACACGGCGGAGCTCTCCGCGCCCAGCAGCGCCACCAGGGGATCGATCGCGCGGCGGTCGCGGGCCAGTCCGAGGAGGATCGCCGCCGCCTGGCGCAGCGGGCGAGCCCCCGAGCCGAGTAAGGTCAGCAACTCGGGCACCACCCGGGCCCCGAGCTCGGCCAGCGCCGGCATCACGGCCAGGAGGTCGTCCTCCTCCAGCGACGGAAGCACCGCCATCGCCTCGCCGATAGGACCTCCGCCAGAGAGGATGGCCATCGCCCGCGCGAGCTGCTTCGGATCCGCGGCCGGACGCGCCGGCGGGTCCACGGCCGGCTGCTCGAGCACCAGCAGCGGCGGCTCCGGCGGGCGAGCAGGCGGCGGACCGCGAAGCCCCACCGGCGCCCCTGCGCCGATCTCCCCCGCGACCGCGACCGACTCCTGGGCGCTGCGGCGCGGACGCGGCAACGAAGCGGCCGCTCGCGGCGGCTCGACCGGCCCGCGAAGCTCGACCCCGGAGCCCGCGCGAGCGGCCGGTCCGCCCCGCACCTCCGCCAGCGCCGCCGTGCGAGCCGTATCAGCGGTGGCCCGCGCCGGCTCGGCCGATGGCGCCGCGGGGCTCGGCCCCGACCCCGGCCGCAGCGGCGCCGCCGCCCGCATCGGCGCGGACGGGGCTCGCTCGCTCGCCGCCCGCAGCGGCGCGGACGGGGCGCGCTCGGCCGCGCGCATCGGCACCGAGGGCGGACGCGAATCGTCCGCGGCCGGCACGCGGGCCGACGCGCTCGCGCCGGTCCCAGGGCGCACACCCGGGCGCGGCGCATCGCTGCGCCGACCGAGGCCGAGCGCGCGCGTGACTTCGGGCGGCGGCGAGAGGCTGTGGTGCTGACACAGATCGAAGATCGCGCGCCACGCCTGTTCGGCCTGTTCGGGGCTGAGATCATCGCCGCGGGCGATCGCCGCGCTCCGGTTGGCGACCAGCTTCTGGATCCACTCGCCCGCGTCGCGGACCAGCTCGGTCCCGAGGATCCGCCGCCAGAACCGGGCCGG
>NZ_JAGOMQ010000091.1 GCF_017993425.1 Amaricoccus sp. | reverse complement strand
CGCCGGCCGCCCGCTTGGCCAGCGTCAACGCGTTGTCCAGCTCGCCCGTCTCGCACAGCCCGCGGATCCACATGCAGTACATGCGGACCAGATCGTCGGGCGGCAGCTCCGGCTCCCACGAGCTGCGGAGCAGGCGAACCGCCGAGTCGGCGGCTCCCTGATCGAGGAGCGTGGCGATCGCGTCGAGCGGTAGGGTGGCCATGGCGACGACGGGAAACCTTTTTTGCACGGCCCCGGCGGACTGGCAATGCCATCGCAGAACCCGGTCCCTGGGGCCAGCGGCGCCGATGTGTGCGCCCTCATCCGGCACGGTCCGTCGTCCGCACCATCGCCCCCATCCCATCGCTCGCTGCGAGCCTGCACGCTCAGGTCTGGCGCACCGGGGCGCGACCGAGGTTACGCCGCCCGGCCAGGCGCACCAGCACGCTCCGGGGCGCGACCGCGGCGAGCCGCGCGAGCAACCGCGGGCCGATCCCTGCGTGCGACACCGGACGACCCTCCAAGAGGTCGCGCAGCGCTAGGGCCACCACGCGATCGGGCGCCATCCCTGCCTGCGGTCGACTCGCGCCCGCCGCCGCGAAGAACTCGGTCTCGACCGGCCCCGGACACGCGGTGCACACCGAGATCCCGCGCTCGCGCCACTCCTCCCGCAGCGCCAGCGCCAGCGCCAGCGCGTAGCTCTTGCTCGCCGCGTACACCGCGAAGTACGGCGCCGGCACATACGCCGCCGCCGACGCCACCTGCAGCACACCGGCGCCGGCGTCCATCCGCGACGCCAGCCCGCGCAGCAGCAGCGTGCCTGCGCGGACGTTCAGATCGAGCAGCCCCGCGATCGCCTCGGGGCTCTGCTCGAGCAGCGGTCCGAGCAAGCCGACGCCCGCGTTGTTGACCAGCAGCCGGACCCGCGCCCCGCTCGTCTGCGCCCGCGCCAGCACCACCTCGACACCTGACCCCAGGGACAGATCGGCCACGACCGCCACCCCGCGACCCGAGGCCAGCCCGGACGCGAGCGCCTGCAGCCGCGCCTCACGGCGCGCCACCAGCCAGATCTCGCCCACCCCCGCGAACGCCGGGTGGGCGTCGACCTGCCGCGCGAACGCCTCGCCGAGCCCCGACGACGCCCCCGTGATCACCGCGATCGTCGGCCCCGACATCACCCGAGCTCGGCGAAGCGGTCGCGCACGATGCCGAGGAACAGCCCGATCCCGGTCGGGATCAGCTCGTCGTCGAAGTCGAAGTCCGGGTGGTGACACACCGGCGTGTCCTCGCCCGGCCGCTGCGAACCGACGAAGAAGTACCCGCCCGGCACCGCCTGCGCGAGGTAGGCGAAGTCCTCGCCGCCCGCCATCGGCAAGCACTGCTCGCTGACCTTCTCGGCCCCCAGCTGCAGCGCCGCCACCCGGGCCACCGCCGCCGCGCAGCGCGGGTGATTGGCCGTCACCGGGTACCCCTCGTCCACCTCGAGATCGATCTTCACCCCGAAGCTCGCCGCCGTCCCCGCGATCACCTCGCGCAGCCGCTCCATCACCCGCGTCGTCACCCCCGCCTCGAAGCTGCGCACCGTCCCGCGCATGCGCGCCGTCTCGGCGATCACGTTGTGCGTCGTGCCGGCCGTAAACTGCGTGATCGAGACCACCGCCCCGCCCTGATACCCGAGCCCGCGCGACACCACCGTCTGTAGCGCGGTCACCAAGTGCGCCCCCGCCACCAGCGGATCGCGGCACAGCTGCGGCTGACTCGCGTGCCCGCCCTTCCCCGTGATCGTGATCGTCAGCTCGTGCACCTGCGCCAGCATCGCCCCGCTGCGCACGTGCACCTGTCCCTTGGGGAAGCCCGGCCAGTTGTGCAGCCCGTACACCTCGGCGACCCCGTCGAGCGCCCCCTCGGCCACCATCACCTTCGCCCCGCCGCCGCGCACCCCCTCCTCGGCCGGCTGAAACAGCAGGCGCACGTTGCCCGGCACCACCTCGCGGTGCCGGGCCAGCAGCTCCGCCACCCCGAGCAAGATCGCCGTGTGCCCGTCGTGCCCGCACTTGTGCGCCTTGCCGGCGTGCACCGATCGATGCTCGATCTCCGTGGTCTCGTGCATCGGCAAACAATCGAGGTCGGCCCGCAGCGCGATCACCGGCCCCGGCGCCCCCGGCCGCAGATCCGCGACCAGGCCGGTCTCCGCGCACACCCGCGGCGCATAGCCCCGCGCCTCGAGCCACGCGCGGCACAGCGCCTGCGTCCGCGTCTCCTCGAAGCCGAGCTCCGGGTGGCGGTGGATGTCTCGTCGCAGCTGCCGCAGCTGCGGCACCAGGGCCTCGATCTCGCCTCGCGGGTCCGTCCAGCTCATGCCCGCACGGTAGACCATGTCACCCCCGGGCGCGAGCGTGGCACACTGCCGCGATGAGCCCCGAACGCGGCGACCTCCCCGACCCGGCCAGGCTCCACAGCCCGATCCGCAGCAAGGCGCTCGTCCTCTACGACGGCACCCGCACCCCCCACCGCTCGTGTGGCATCGCCCTCGCCGAGGCCTTCGACCGCCCCACCGCCGCCTATCAGAGCCTGCGCCGCGGCGGCATCACCGGCCGCGGCACCTGCGGGGC
This sequence comes from Amaricoccus sp., assembly GCF_017993425.1. GTDB lineage: Bacteria > Pseudomonadota > Alphaproteobacteria > Rhodobacterales > Rhodobacteraceae > Amaricoccus. The sequence continues at coordinate 640 of NZ_JAGOMQ010000091.1, read as the reverse complement.
CGTCGTCGCCGGCCAGCTCCTCCTCGGCGAATTCCTCGGCGACCCCGACCCCACCGGCAAAGTAACCCCCGAGCTCCGCGCCGCCGTGCTCGCCTACGACGACCGCATCGCCGCCGAGCTCGCCCGCGGCGCCTCCCCCGACCTCATCTGCAACCACCTCACCGCCCCCCACGGCGACTTCATGGGCCCCGCCCGGCACCACTTCTGCACCGCCCTCGTCGGCCAGGTCGCCGGCATCGTCGACGAGCTCCTGCGCGCGCACGGCGTCGACCACCGCGCCACCCCGGTGCGGCTCGCCGACGGCAGCGTGTTCGACCCCGAGGCTGTCCCTTCAGACAGGCCCGCCGTCACCGCCGAGAGCCCCGCGCCCTCGCACCGGCCCTGACGTCCGCGAGCGCCCGCGCCCGGCCGCCCGCGAGTTGCCAGGACGCGCCCCGCCGTGCAACCCTTGCCGCCATGCAGACTCAGCCCGCCGACGCGTCCGCAGCCCCGCCGCAGGCGCAACCTCCCGCCGGCTCGACCCCGCAGCCCGTCACCGACGAGGTGCTCTACGAGGGCATCGCCAAGCACAGCGCCAACATCGGCATCTACCTCATGTGGGTCGGCCTGTGCATCGTCGGCGGCCTCATCGGCTACGGCC
>NZ_JAGOMQ010000090.1 GCF_017993425.1 Amaricoccus sp. | reverse complement strand
TCCCTTCTCCCTTCTCCCTTCTCCCTTCTCCCTTCTCCCTTCTCCCTTCTCCCTTCTCCCTTCTCCCTTCTCCCTTCTCCCTTCTCCCTTCTCCCTTCTCCCTTCTCCCTTCTCCCTTCTCCCTTCTTCCTTCTTCCTTCTTCCTTCTTCCTTCTTCCCCTGACCTATCGTGCAGGTTCCCCCGCCCCTGGGGGCGGGGGGAAGGGGGGTGGGGAGAACGGCGCGCAACAGCGCGCAGGGGCCCCGCCCGCGCTTGCGCGGGCGGGGAGTCCGACTCCGGAGCGCAAAGGCGCTCCGTCGATTCTCCAGGACGGCCGATCCCCCGACGGGCGTGCGCCTTGACAGCAAAGGGGCCGGGGACTAGCGCTGCCGTCCCTGGACCCGGGCGTGCCGTAGGCGCCGAAACCGAAGGAGGCCGCGATGACCGACCTTGCCCCCGATGCGCGCGAGGTGGCGGTCACGCTGCCCGACGGCGCCGTCCGCCGCTACGAGGCCGGGGTCACCGCCGGCGACGTCGCCGCCGACATCTCGAAGTCGCTCGGCAAGGCCGCGCTGGCGGCGCGGATCGACGGCCGCCTCGCCGACCTCTCCACGCCGATCCGCGGCGACGCCCGCCTCGCCATCGTCACCGCGAAGGACGAGGCGGCGCTCGAGCTGATCCGCCACGACTGCGCCCACATCATGGCCCGCGCGGTGCAGGAGCTGTGGCCCGACACCAGGGTCACCATCGGGCCGGTGATCGAGAACGGCTGGTACTACGACTTCGACCGCAGCGAGCCCTTCACCCCCGACGACCTCGCCCTGATCGAGGCGCGGATGCGCGAGATCATCGCGAAGCGCGACCCGGTGCGGACGGAGGTCTGGGACCGCGACCGCGCGCTCCGGCACTACGAGGCGACGGGCGAGCGCTACAAGGTCGAGCTCGTCGAGGCGATCCCCGCCGCCGACCCGATCCGCATGTACTGGCACGGGCCGTGGCAGGACCTGTGCCGCGGCCCGCATCTCGCCCATACCGGGCAGGTTCCGGCCGACGCGTTCAAGCTCACCTCGATCGCCGGGGCCTACTGGCGCGGGGATGCGCGCAACCCGATGCTCCAGCGCATCTACGGCGTCGCCTTCCGCGCCAAGGCCGACCTCGACGCCTACCTGCACCGGCTGGAGGAGGCGGCGAAGCGCGACCACCGGCGCATCGCCAGGGAGATGGACCTCTTCCATCTCCAGGAGGAGGCGCCGGGCATGGTGTTCTGGCACCCCGAGGGCTGGAAGATCTGGCGCGTGGTCGAGGACTACATGCGCCGCCGGCTGATCGCCGCGGGCTACCGCGAGATCCGCACGCCGCAGGTGGTGGACCGGGTGCTCTGGGAGCGCTCCGGGCACTGGGAGACCTACCAGCACAACATGTTCATCGCCGAGGTCGAGGAGGAGCACGCCCGCGAGAAGCGCGTCAACGCGCTGAAGCCGATGAACTGCCCCTGCCACGTCCAGGTCTACAACCAGGGCCTGAAGTCCTACCGCGACCTGCCGCTGCGCCTCGCCGAGTTCGGGGCCTGCCACCGCTACGAGCCCTCGGGCTCGATGCACGGCCTGATGCGCGTGCGCGGCTTCACCCAGGACGACGCGCATATCTTCTGCACCGAGGACCAGATCGAGACGGAATGCGCGGCGTTCATCGACCTCCTCAGCTCGGTCTACGCCGACCTCGGCTTCGAGAGCTTCGACATCAAGCTCTCGACCCGGCCGGAGGTGCGCATCGGCTCGGACGAGGCCTGGGACAAGGTCGAGGCGGCGCTGGAGAACGCCATCCAGAAGGTCGGCCGGCGCTACGAGATCGACCCCGGCGAAGGGGCGTTCTACGGGCCGAAGCTCGACTTCAAGCTGACCGACGCGATCGGGCGGGAATGGCAGTGCGGCACCTTCCAGGTCGACCCGAACCTGCCCGAGCGGCTGGGCGCGGAATATGTCGGCGAGGACGGGGCGCGGCATCGGCCCTACATGCTGCACCGGGCGATCCTCGGCTCGTTCGAGCGCTTCATCGGCGTCCTGATCGAGCACTACGCCGGCCGCTTCCCGCTGTGGCTCGCGCCGCGTCAGGTGGTGGTGGCGCCGATCGTCTCCGAGGCGAACGGCTACGCCGAGGAGGTGGTCGCGGCGCTGCGGGCGCGCGGGGTGCGGGCCGAGGCCGACCTGCGCAACGAGAAGATCAACTACAAGGTCCGCGAGCACAGCCTCGCCAAGGTGCCGGCGATCCTCGCCGTGGGCTTGCGCGAGGTCGAGGAGCGCACCGTCTCGGTGCGCCGCCTCGGCGAGCAGCGGAGCGAGGTCCTCGGGCTCAAGGCGGCGGTCGCCGCCTTCGCCGACGAGGCGACGCCGCCCGACCTGCGGCGGACCTGACCCCGCCGGCCCGGCCCCGCCGTCCTGAGCTTGGCGCATGGCGGGGTTGCGCGCCGGGGGCTCGCTCCCGGCGCGGGCGAGGCCTAAGTCTCCGGTCGACCCGGCGCGACGCCGGACGAGTGGAGAGTGACGAGATGAAGGGCTTTCGCAAATTCCTGGCCGGCGTCGTGGACGCCCTCCTGGCCGTCGACGCGGCCCGCGCCGCCTCGGGCGCGGTCGAGAGCGGCCGCCCGCCGCTGGCGCGCGACCTCCGCCGCCTCGGCATCGACCCGCAGGCCTTCACCTCGATCGGCCACGGCTGACGCCGGGACGGGGCGACCGGCCCGCTGCGCACCCGTGCGAAGGGGCGACGTCCCTGATAACAAACGGGATTGATGAGATCGAAAGATCCGGGCGCGCCCGCGGGCCGCCCGGATCGGCGGCGGCCCGGGCCAAAAGGCGCCGGGCCGCCGCGCGGCCTACTGCACGAGCCCGATGTCGGTGAGGATGGCCTTGGTCTGCTCGATGTCGGCGGCGAGCTGGGTCTGGAAGGCCTCGCCGGCGAGGAAGCGATCGTCCCAGCCGCGGGTGGCGAGCTCCTGCCTCCAGGCCTCCGAGGTCGCCAGCTTCTCGATGTCCGCCGTGATCGCCGCCTTCTGCTCGTCGGTCAGGTCCGGCCCGGCCGCCACCATCCGCCAGTTCTCCAGCGCCACGTCGACCCCCGCCTCCTTCAGCGTCGGCGCGTCGACGCCCGCGAGCCGCTCCTCGCCGGAGACCGCCAGCAGCCGAAGCTGCCCCGCCTCGACCTGGCTCTCGAACTCGCCCCAGCCCGAGACGCCCACCGTCACCTGCCCGCCGAGGATCGCCGCCAGCGCCT
>NZ_JAGOMQ010000089.1 GCF_017993425.1 Amaricoccus sp. | reverse complement strand
TTGGCCTTGGCGGGTTTGACGGGGGTGGGGATGCGGGCGGCGGCCTTGGCGACCTTCTTGCTGGCGGCCTTGGCGACCTTCTTGGCGCGGGTCTTGCGGGCGGCCGCGAGGGTCTTCTCGATGCGGTCGACGGCGCGGTCGAGGCTGCTCGGCTTGCGGCCGCGGGCTGGCTCGTCCTCGGGCTCGGCTTCGGCGTCGTCGTCGTCGTCGTCGGCCGCGAGCTCGGTGTCGTCGTCGTCGTTATCCTCGTCGGCCTCGCTGTCGTCGTTGTCGACGTCGACGGGTGCGGTGACGGCCTCGGCGGCGACGGGGGCGTCGATCGGGGCGTCGACGTTGGCCTCACCGAACAGGGCGATGGCCAGGTCGGAGAGGCACAGCTCGCCGAGGCCGTCGGCCCAGCCGAGGTCGTGGGCGGCGTCGATGATGTCGCCGAGGGTCGTGTCGGGGGTCAGCTCGTGGGCGATGGTGTCGAGCACCGCGCGTCGCTGTTCGACGGCGAGGTGGCGACGGTAGCTGTCCTCGAACCCGGACGCGATGTTACGTTGCACGGCGCGGGATATTGCAGCATGGAGCGGCCTCGCTCAAGGGGCGCGAGGGCGATCGCTGCGATTGCTGCGAATGGTTGCGACGGCCGTATGGGGGTTGCCAGCCGCGTGCGGCAACCCACGGGGTAATTGCGGTGGTGTTACGGGGTCACGGGAGCGACGGGAATCGCGGGTGTCACGTCGGTGGCCGTGACCTCGGGCGAGGACTCGGGCGTGAGCTCGTCGCCCGGGGCGGGCGCCTTGGTCGGCTTGGGGATGTACGCGTCGACCGGCGACTTGCGGTCGCCGCGGACGCGGCCCTCGAGCACGTGCACGGCGATCGGCTGCTGCAGGGTGTAGCGATAGCCGCGGGTCTTGAGCTGGATCTTGTAGGGGTGGCCCTCGTGGACGATCTCGCGGCCGAAGCCGAGCTTGATCTGGCCCTCGCGGGTGAAGGCGCGGTGGGTGAGGATGAACGAGAACATGCGCACCGCGGACATGTTGTAGAGGCGGTGACAGCCGTGGGAGAAGCGGCGCAGGATCGACATGTAGTCGACGCTGCCGTGGGTGCGGATGCCGTTGTCGAAGTCGGCCTTCCAGTTGCCCTCGGCGTCCTTGATCTCCTTGATGTGGTAGGCGGCGACGAGGCCGTAGGCGGAGGTGTAGCTGGGGCCGAACTCGCCGTAGTTGACGACCGTGCGGACCTTGCCGTCCTTCCACTTGCGGCGGACCAGCTCGCGCGGCGGGGTGGTGGCCGGGGGGATCCACACCGGGGCGGCGACGATCTCCTTCCAGACGCGGTCGCCGACGTCGGACTCCTTGTACTTGTAGTGCTCGCTGCCGTTGTACATCTCGCTGCGCCACGAGCCGATGGTGGTGCGCCAGTGGACCAGCGGGATCTTCTGCTCGCCGAGCACGGCGTAGAGGGTGAAGTGCGGGTAGCGCTCGCGCGGCTGGCCGAGCTTGTTGCCCTCGCTGTCGAACGGGAAGTCGTACCAGACGTCGCCGCGGTCGATGACGACGTCGAACTGCATGTCCTCGGCGTAGTAGGCGGGCGGCGGGGGCAGGCGGACGGCGACCAGCAGGTTGTCGAAGTTGCCGCCGCCGAGGTCGGAGAGGCGGGCGAGGGTCTGCTTGGCGGACTCGGGGGTGGTGAGATCGAGGGCCGCGATGACGGCGCTGCGGGCCTCGCCGGCGACGTCGCGCAGGGCGTGCTCCTGGCCCTGGCTGTCGGTCCAGCGGAACTTGGGCTTCCACTTGAGGGCCGAGCCGTCCTCGAGGATGCCGGCGCCGGAGACGGTGCGCTCCTCGACGACGCGGAGGAGGCGGCCGTGGTTGCTCTCGGCCTGGGAGAGCGCGAGGGCGGCGAGGTTGTCCTGGGTGAAGTGGCCCCATCCCTTGATCGCGTGCTTCTTCTCGAAGGCGGCGAGGGCGTGGGTGGTGGCGCTGTCGAACACGCCGGGCTCGTACTTGCCGACGCCCTCGGCGGACACGAACATCTTCTCGCAGCGCAGGCGTCGCTGGGCGTGGTCGATGACGTCGACGCGGGCCTTTGTCTCCTGCCACAGGGCGTAGCTGTTGCCGAGCTTGGGGTGATCCTTGGCGGCCTCGGGGGTGGCGGGGTCGAGGCCGGCCTTTTTCATGTCCTTGGCGAGCTTGGCGGCCAGGGCCTTGGCCTTGCGCACGTCGCCGCCCTTCTTGCCGGTGTAGGGGATCACGCCGGTGAAGCGCTTGAAGACCTCGGGGTCGAAGCCGGCCTGGGTGAGGCAGGGGTCGATCTCGGTGTCGGAGGCTTGCCAGTCGGCGTGGACGACGCGCAGCGTGGGCGGGATCCCGTAGAGCTCAAGGAAGTTTCGCTCGTGCGCGTCGAGCTTCTCGCCCTCGGCGTCGATCTTGTCGTTGGCGAGGCCGATGTAGCGCTGGCGGTACTCGTTGGCGCTGAGGTCCTCGACGCCGGTGGTCTTCTCGCTGAAGATGTAAGGGACCCAGCTGTTGCCGAGGTCGACCACCGTGTAGCCGGCGGCCTCGGCCTGGGCGATCTCCTGCTTGCGGGGCTCGGCGCCGGGCTCGAACACCCAGGCCTGGCCGGCCGCGTGTTCGCGCTGGCTCACCTTGGGCAGCACCGGCACCGGCGGGGCGCTCGGCTCGCGCACGGGCGGCGCGGCGACCTCACCCGCGCTGGCGGCGGCCTCGGGCTCGGGCGCCGCGTGGGGCAGCGTCTGCTGGGCGCCCGAACAGGCGAACAACCCGAGGGGGCCCGCGGCGGCCAGGGACATGAGCCAGGAGCGCCAGGAGCGACAGGAGCGACGGGAGCGTTTCACCAGGGAAGACATTGTGACAGCCTCGCAGCTTAGCGTGCTGGCTCACAGACCGCCAAAGACCGGCATAAAGGCCCGGCAGCGGTGCCGCACGCGGACCGGCGTTGCGCGCCGGGACCGTGGCGATGAACGGGTGAGGGTGGTCGGCCATTCGCGTCACGGGTCCGTCGCGGGCGCGTGTCGTCGCGGGCGCGATCGCATGCGGGCGGCGGTTTTCGCCCGGATGCAGCGTGTGCAGGCGGCGTGGCGCCTTCGCTGCGGACGGGCGGCGCCGCGGGTCCGTGAGCAAGGGCCCGCGCAGGCGGGCGAGCGCGGGGCTGGGCGAAGGCGGCGCGAGGCTCGGGGCTCGCGCGGAGCTTTACAAGCCGCCGGGGTCTATGCCACGTTGACGCTCGCCGTAAGGAGACCGTCGTTGCACCTCGTCAAGACTGCCCTCACCTATGTCGCGATCTTCTGCGTCGGCGCCGTGACCTCGGT
>NZ_JAGOMQ010000032.1 GCF_017993425.1 Amaricoccus sp. | reverse complement strand
CGCCTTGGTCGGGGTCCGGGTCGGGACGGGGGGGCCCGCGTCGTGGCCCGGGGCCGGGGGGCGCCCTTGTGAGCGGGGCGCGGGCGTTGTGGCTGGCGGGGCCGGGGCAGGCGGAGTTGCGGGAGGAGCCCGAGCCGGTCGGGGAGGCGGTGGTCGCGGCGCTGTTCGGGGGGATCAGCCGGGGCACGGAGGCGCTGGTGGCGCGGGGCGGCGTGCCGGAGGGGGTGCGCGAGCGGATGCGGGCGCCGTTCCAGGCGGGGGCGTTTCCCTTTCCGGTGAAGTATGGCTACGCGGTCGTCGGGCGGGTGGTGGCGGGGCCGGAGGGGCTGCGGGGGCGGACGGTCTTCGTGCTGCATCCGCATCAGGACCGCTTCGCCGTGCCGGCTGCGGCCTGCGTGCCGTTGCCCGGGGCGACGCCGGCGGGGCGGGCGGTGCTGGCGGCGAACCTGGAGACGGCGCTCAATGTGGTCTGGGATGCGGGCGTCGGGCCGTGCGACCGGGTGGTGGTGATCGGGGCCGGGGTGGTCGGCGCGCTCGCCGGATGGCTCTGCGCGCGGATGCCGGGGGTGGAGGCGACGCTCGTCGACGTGAACCCGGCGCGGGCGGGGCTGGCGGCGCGGCTCGGCTGCGGCTTCGCGCCGGCGGAGGCGGCGCCGGCGGAGTGCGACGTGGTGATCCACGCGAGCGGGACGGAGGCGGGGCTCGCGGTGGCGCTGGCCGCGGCGGGGGAGGAGGCGACGGTGGTCGAGGCGAGCTGGCACGGCGACCGCAGCCCGGCGGTTCCGCTCGGGGCGGCGTTCCACGCCCGGCGGCTGCGGCTGGTCTCGAGCCAGGTCGGGCGGGTCCCGCCGGGGCGGGCGCCGCGCTGGACGACGCGGCGGCGGCTGGAGGCGGCGCTGGCGCTGGCGGCGGACCCGGCGCTCGACGCGCTGATCTCGGGCGAGACGGCGTTCACGGACCTGCCAGCGGCCTATGCGGGCATCCTTGACGACCCGGCGACCCTCTGCCATCGCGTCCGCTACCTTTGAGAAGGGGAGGCGATGTACGCCGTCGAGGTCCGCGATCACGTGATGATCGCCCACAGCCTGCCCGATCCGGTTTTCGGGCCGGCCCAGGGGCTGCACGGCGCGACCTACGTCGTCGACGCCGCCTTCTTCGCCGAGGCGCTCGACGCGCACGGGATCGTCTGCGACATCGGGCTCGCGACGCAGGCGTTGGCCGAGGCGCTGGCGCCGCTGCGCTATCGCAACCTCGACGAGCTGCCGGTCTTCGCCGGGCGGCTGACCACGACCGAGGCGCTCTGCGGCCATGTCTGGGACGCGCTCGCGGCGGCTGCGCGGAGCGGCGGCCTCGGCGAGGGCGGGCGGCGGCTCGCGCGGTTGCGGGTGACGCTGCACGAGAGTCACGTGGCGCGCGCCTGGAGGGAGGACGCGCTTTGACGCTGATCTCGGAGGGGCGCGCCCGGGCCGCCGCGGCGGCGACGCGGCCGGTGGCGCATTTCGCCATCCCCGGCGACCTGGCGACGCCGACGGGGGGCTACGGCTACGACCGGCGGCTGATCGCCGGCCTCGGCGAGATCGGCTGGGACGTGCGGCATGTCGAGCTGCCGGGCGGGTTTCCGTTTCCCGGCGCGGCCGCCCGGGCGGAGGCGGAGCGACGCCTCGCGGAGGCGCCAGCCGGCGCGACGCTGCTGGTCGACGGGCTGGCGCTGGGGGCGCTGCCCGAGGCGGCCGCCGCGGCTGCGGCGCGGCTGCGGCTGGTGGCGCTGGTGCATCATCCGCTCGGCGACGAGGCCGGGCTGACAGCGGCGGAGCGCGCGGGGCTCGTCGCCTCGGAGCGGGCGGCGCTCGCCAGCGCGGAGACGGTCGTCTGCACCAGCCCGGCCACCGCGGCGCGGCTGGCGGCGGGCTTCGGGATCGGGCTCGAGCGCATCGTCGTGGCGCCGCCGGGCGTCGATCCGGCGCCGCGCAGCCGCGGCGACGGGGCGCCGCCGCTGATCCTGTCGGTCGGCTCGCTGATCCCGCGCAAGCGCCACGACGTGCTGATCGCGGCGCTCGCCCGCATCGCCGACCGGCCCTGGCGGGCGCGCATCGTCGGGTCGGCCGCGCTCGACCCTGCCTGCGCCGCGGCGCTGGCCGCGCAGGCGGCCGCGTCGGGGCTCGGCGAGCGGATCGAGCTCGTCGGCGCGGTCGCGGACACGCGGGCGATGATGGCCGAGGCCGACATCTTCGCGCTCGCCTCGGAATACGAGGGCTATGGCATGGCCTTTGCCGAGGCGATGAGCCAGGGCCTGCCGGTCGTGGCCTGCAACGCCGCCGCGATCGCCGCGCTGGTGCCGGCGACCGCAGGCGGGCTGGCGCCGCCGGGCGACGTGGAGGCCTTCTCCGGGGTGCTCGCGGGCCTTCTCGACGATCCGGCACGTCGCAGCGCGGCCGCGGAGGCGGCGTTCCGCGCCGGGCTCGGCCTGCCGCGCTGGGCCGACACCGCGGCGATCGTCTCGGGCGCGCTCGCCGCCGGGCCGCGCTGAGGCTTGGGCTTCGACGCCGCCTGGCTCGATCTGCGCGCGCCGGCCGACGCGGCGGCGCGCGACCCGGGCCTGCTGGCGGCGGCCGCGGCGTGGCTCGGGGACGGGCTGGCGCTCGACCTCGGCTGCGGGACCGGGGCGCTCGCCCGCGCCTTTCCGGCAGGGCGGCGCTGGCGGCTCGTCGACAACGACCCCGCGCTCCTGTCGCTCGCCGCGGCGCGCACGCCCGGGGCCGAGGCGGTCCGGGCCGATCTCGCCGGGCTTGCCGGGCTGCCGCTCGGGGGCGTTCGGCTGGCGACCGCCTCGGCGCTCCTCGACCTCGCCTCCGCCGCGTGGATCGACGGGCTGGCGGCGCGGCTGGCGGCAAGCGGGATCGGGCTCTACGCGGCGCTGACCTTCGACGGACGGCTCGATTTCGCGCCGCCGCTGGCCGGCGATGCCGAGGTGCGCGCGGCCTTTCTCGCACATCAGGGCCGGGACAAGGGACTCGGCGGGCCGGCGCTCGGGCCGGGGGCGGCGGACCGGCTGGCTGCCGCGTTCCGGGCGCGCGGCTATGTGGTGCGCGAGGCGGACAGCCCGTGGCGGCTCGGACCCGGGCCGCTGGCGGCGGCGCTGGTCGCGGGGGTGGCCGCGGCGGCGGGCGAGGCGGGCTGCGCCGGCGCGGCCGGGTGGGGTCGGGCGCGGGCGGCGAGCGGCGTGGGCTCGGCGCTGGTCGGCCACCGCGACATGCTGGCGCTGCCGGCGCCGAGCGCGCAGTCGAAGACGACGTCGGTCTCGAGCCCGTAGACGCGGGTCTCCGGGCGGAGCGCGTCGGAGAGCCGGGCGATCGGCGCGGTGCGCAGGCCGGAGGGGCCGGCCCCGATGATGAGCGGCGCGATGGCGACGTGGAGCCGGTCGAGGAGCCCGGCCTCGAGGAAGCCGGCGATGGTCACGCCGCCGCCCTCGACGAGGAAGCGGCCGAGCCCGCGCGCCGCCAGCGCCTCGCGGATCGCCGCGGGGGCGATCCAGCCGTCGCGGGCCGGCAGCGCGATCACCTCGACGCCGCGCCGCCGGCGGCGCGAGACCGCCTGGACGACCAGCACGCGCGCGCCGTCCTCGGCGAGCGCGGCGGCCTCGTCGGGCAGCCGGCCGCGGGGATCGACGACGACGCGCGCCGGGCTCGGCCCCTCGACGAGGCGGACGGTGAGCCGGGGGTCGTCGGCGAGGGCGGTGCGGACCCCGACCACCACCGCGTCGGCGAGAGCCCGGCAGCGGTGCAGGTGCCGCAGCCCCTGCGGGCCGGAGACCGCGCGGGCGTCGCCGGAGACCGTGGCGACGCGGCCGTCGAGCGACTGCCCGACCTGGGCGAAGCACCAGGGCGCGCCGCTGCGGGGCGTGGCGAGGGGGAGGTAGAGGTCCCAGGCCGCGCGCTCGGCCGGGCTCCAGCCGGGATCGGGGGCGGCCGCGCCGCCGGCGCGCAGGGCGAGGAGCGCGGTCCAGACCGCGTCGCTCGTCTCGGCTTGCTGGGCGAACGACCGCGGGTTCGCCGGCTCGGGCTCTGTCATCGGCCAGACACTAGCGCCGGGGGAGATTCGGTAAAGGCGCCGAGCAGGCGGTCGCGCAGGTCGGCCATCGCCATCGGCGGGGCGGCGGGGTCGGGGATCATCCCCGGGGCCCAGCCCCAGGCGGCGAGGCGCTCCACCAGGTCAGGCGGCCCGATGACGTGGACGGGCACGTCGCGGCCGGCGCCGGGGCCGGTGAGGAGGGGCGTCGGCTGGTGGTCGCCGAGGATGATGAGGACCGGCGCGGGCGGGGGGCGGCGCAGGGCGAAGCCGCCCACGGCGCCGAGGCTGTAGGCGATGGTTCGCCCGTATTGCGCGCGCAAGGTCGCCGGGTCGCGCCAGACCGCCTCGGGCGAGGGGCCCTCGCTTGCCTGCGCCGCGAAGATCGCGCCGTCGCCGAGGGCGTCCCAGGGGACGAGGCGGGGGACCGGCGTCCAGGGCGCGTGCGAGGAGACGAGCGCCACCTCGGCGAAGACCGGCGGCCGGCCCGGACGGTCGAGCTCGGCGCGCTCGAGCGCGGCGAGGGTGAACTGGTCGGGCATGGCCATCCAGCCGAAGGCGGCGCCGCCGTAGCCGAGGTCCGCCGAGGCGAGCACGCGGTCGTAGCCGAACCACGCGCCCTCGGGCCAGGCCAGCGTGATCGCCGGCATGACGCCGAGGGTGCGCCAGCCCGCGGCGGCGGCGAGGTGGAGGAGGGTTCGGCGCGGGCTCGCGGTCAGCGCGCGGTAGCGGGCCTCGCTGTCGACCGCGAGGCCGGAGAGCGCGGTGGCGTGGGCGAGCCAGCTCTGGCCGCCGACGATCGGGCTCGCGACGTAGCCGGAGCGGGCGGCGAGGCCGCGGGCGGGCAGGGCGGCCGCGATGTCGCGGAGGGTTGGGACCACGGTCGCGGCGATCTCGGGGGCGTCGAGGGCGATGCGGCCGTAGGATTCGACGAAGATCAGGAAGACGTCGTGGCCGGCGAGCGCCGCGAGCGTGGCGTCGGGGGGCGCGGCGGCGGCGGGATCCTGTGCCGCGGCGGCGCGGAACTCGGCGAGGTCGCGGCGGGCGCGGAGCGCGTCGGCGAGATGCTCGCGGGCGAGGCGGGTGGTGAAGGCGGCGCCGGGCGGGTCGAGCGGGATCGCCTTCGGCGCGGCGTCGGCGGCGACCAGCGCGAGCGCGGCGACGGCGGCGAGCGTCGCGGGCAGGCGGAGCCGGGGCGGCGGGCGGAGCGCCGCGAGCGGGCCGGTGGCGCGCCAGAGGAGGGCGGCGAGGAGCAGGATGCCCGCGACAAGGCCGGCGGCCAGCGTGATCGCCGCGGGCGCGCCGAGGCTTCCGTGGGCGAGCCGGAAGCCGGCGGCGAGCAGGGGGAGGTCGAAGGCCGGGTTGGAGGCGCGGCCGAAGGCGAGGTGGGCGGCGAGGTCGGCGAGCTTGACGACGACCATCGCCGTAAGGGCCGCTGCGGTCAGGGCGCGGAGCGCGGTCGCGGCGCGTCCGCTGGCCAGCGCGAGGGCCATGATGAGGAGGGGCAGCTCGAGCGGGAAGACCGCGAGCGCGCCCCAGGTGGCGGCGCCCGGATGGTTGGGCAGGGCGAGCGCGAGGTAGAGCGCGCCGGCCCCGGCGAGGAGCGCGGCGGGGCGGGGGCGGTCAGGCGCGGGCATAGACGTCGCCGGAGCGGCCGTCGCGGGCGGCGGCCATGAGCGCGGAGCGGAAGGCGGCTGCGTCGAGCCAGGCGGGGAGCGCGAACGCAAGGCGCTCGCCGACGACGAGGTTGTAGCGGCGCGGCGCCAGCGCCTCGAGGCGCTCGATGCAGGCGTAAGCGAGGTCGAGGGCGGCGGGCAGGTATTCGAAGGAGAGCCAGTCGACCGGTCGGGAGAGGCCGGCGAGGACCTCCGCCTCGTAGCCCTCGACGTCGATCTTGACGAGGCGGGGGAGCCCGTGCGTGGCGATCAGCGCGTCGAGGGTGACGACGGGGGCGGTCTCCTCGGCGTCCCAGGCGACGTGGGCGAAGCCGGCGGCGGCGCCCATGCGCTCGGCGAAGCCGGGGGCGATCGAGGCGAGGGTGGGGTGGAGGCGCGAGACGCGCAGCGTCGCCTCGCCGGGGGCGGGTCCGGCGGCGGCGCGCAGGAGCGTGACGGAAGGCGGCAGGTCGCGGGCGAGGAAGGCGTGGAACGCCGCCTGCGGCTCCAGCGCCACGACGCGGGCGCCGGCGCGGACCAGCGCGTGGCTGCGGTTGCCGGCATGGGCGCCGACGTCGAAGGCGAGGTCTCCGGGGCGGACCATCGTGGCGTAGAACCGCGCCAGCGCGCCGATGCGCCAGGGCCGGCCGCGATAGATCGCGAGCGACCGCGCCATGCCGGCGAACGCGCGCAGCCGGCTCATCGGGGCCGCCGCAGGAGGAAGCGGGCGTCGAGGGCGAGCGACCGGGCGGGGTCGCAGGGGACCGGGGCGGCACGGGGTCGCGCCAGCGCGTGCGACGGGGCCACGCCGGCGAGCCTGCGCAGCGGGCTCATCGGGGCGCGCCGCAGGAGAAAGCGGGCGTCGAGGGCGAGCGACCGGGCGGGGTCGCAGGGGACCGCGGCGGCACGGAGTCGCGCCAGCGCCTGCGATGGGGCCACGCCGGCGAACGCACGCAGCCGGCTCATCGGGCGCGCCGCAGGAGGAAGCGGACGTCGACGGCGAAGGACCAGGCGAGGGCGGCGAGGGCCAGCGCGGCGAGCGCCGCCGAGGCGGGAGGCGCGAGGGGCGGGGCGAGGAGGAGGGACAGGACTGCGATCTGGAGCACGCAGACCGCCTTGCGGCGGGCGGAGGGAGGAAGCGGCGCGGCGAGGCGGGGCAGCGCGAGGCCGGCGAGGACGAAGGCGTAGCGCATGGCGCCGAGGGCGAGAATCCACGGCCCCGCCTTGCCGAGGGCGAGCGCCAGCGTGGAGAGGACGAGGATGGTCAGCGCGTCGGTCTCCATGTCGAAGCGCGCCCCGAAGGCCGTGTCGAGGCCCTGCCGCCGCGCCGCCCAGCCGTCCACGCCGTCGAGCGCGAGGAGCGCCCCGGCCGCGGCGGCGGCAAGCCAGCCGGTCGGCCAGGCGAGCGCCCCGGGGGCCGTGACGAAGCCGGCGAGCACCGCGGCGCCGGCGAGGCGGACGAGCGTCACCGTGTTGCCGAGGCCGAACCGGGCGAGGGCGTGCCGGCCGACCGCGGCGACGACGATCGTCCCGGCGACGGCGTAGACGGCGAGCGCGACGGCGACGCCGGCCGGGGGCAGCAGCCTGCCCGCGACGACGGCGGTCGCCACCCCGAGCGCCGCCACCCCGGGCAGGGCCGAGGCGCGCGTCGCCGGGGCGAGGATCATCGTCACGCGCGGCTTTCCCTTCGGCGGGAAACCGCTACCCTTCTCCCCCGCATCGGGGGTCCGGGAACGAGGCCATGGGTTACGGCGTTGTCGCGCGCATCTTCCACTGGGGGACGGTCCTGATGGTGCTCGTGATGATCCCGGTCGGCCTGATCATGACGCAAGACGTGCCGCGATACATCCAGGACCCGCTGTTCATCCTTCACAAGGGACTCGGCGTGGCGGTGTTGACCGTGGTGCTGCTGCGGATCGCCTGGCGTGTGGCGAACCCGCCCCCGCCGCTACCCGTCTCGCTGCCGCGGGCGCAGCGTCTCGTCGCCGAGGCGACCCATGTCGCGCTCTACGCGCTCCTCCTCGCCATGGCGGTGAGCGGCTATGTCCGGGTCACTTCGGGGGGCTTCCCGCTGGAGGCGCTCGACGCCCTCGGCGTGCCGCCGCTCCTCGGCAAGGACAAGGCGCTGAGCGAGGCTGCGTCGCAGTTTCACCAGTTCGCCGCGTTTGCGCTGATAGCCTTGATCGCGCTCCATGTTGCGGCTGCGTCCTATCACGGGCTCGTGCGTCGCGACGGAATCGTCTCCCGAATGTGGCCTCCGTTTTCCGCCTGATATCAGCCGACTGCGTCGGCTGAATGTCGCTTATCCTGCTTTCGCACCTGCGAGATGATCTTTAATTCGCGCATGCGGCGCCCTACAATGTCAACGGGCTCGGCCTTCGGTGGGCGCGGGCTGACCCAGCTGGTTCAAAGATGAATCTCCGCACCCCGTCGTCCCTCCTCGCGTCTGCCCTCACGCCGGCGCTCGCGCCGCTTTCCATGCCGGTCCGGCCGATCGACACGGCCTCCGGAGAGAGCGCCCTGCCGCGCCCGCCAGGGGTCCTGGCGAAGCGCCTCTTCGTCGCCGCGATCGCGGTCGGGATCGTCGGGATCCTCGCCTGGGCGATGGCGAGCGGGCTCGCCCGGGACGGGATCCAGCCCGGCGACGCGCTGGTCTTCGGGCTCTACCTCCCCAACGTGGCGCTGAACGGCGCGGCGGCGGCCACCGCCTTCGCCGGCCTCTTCTGGGCGCGCCGCCGCCGGCGGGCCGACCCGCCGGCCGACTGGCGGCCCGAGAAGCGCACCGCCATCCTGATTCCCTCGCGCAACGAGGACGTCCCGGCGCTCGGCGCCCGCCTCCGCGCGCTGATGCGCGACCTCGCCGACCGCGGCCTCGGCGCGCATGTCGACCTGTTCCTGCTCTCCGATTCGGACGATCCCCGCGCCATCGCGGCCGAGGAGCGGATGGCGATCGAGCTCGCCTGCGGCGACCGGCCCCGGCTCTACTACCGCCGCCGCCTCGGCAACGAGGGGCGCAAGGTCGGCAACCTGTCGAACTGGCTGCGCCAGTGGGGCGGGCACTACGCCTACATGCTGACCCTCGACGCCGACAGCGTGATGTCGGCCCGGCGCATCGCCGCGATGATCCGGCGCATGGAGACGCGGCCGCGCCTCGGCCTGATCCAGAGCGGCATCCGTCTCTCGGGGGGCGAGTCGCGCTTCGCCCGCCTCCAGCAGCGCGCCGGCCGGCTCTACGGCGCGCCGTTCATCGCCGGGCTCGCCGGCTGGTCCGGGTCCGAGGGCAACTACTACGGGCACAACGCGCTGATTCGCGTCGCCGCCTTCTCCGGCGCGGCCGGCCTGCCCAAGCTGCCGGGTCAGGCTCCGTTCGGCGGCGACATCCTCAGCCACGACTTCGTCGAGGCGGCGTGGATGCGGCGCGCCGGCTGGGCGATCGAGATCAACCCCGATTCGGTCGGCAGCGCCGAGGGCGGCCCGGAGACGGTGATCGCCTACCACAAGCGCGACCGCCGCTGGTGCCAGGGCAACATGCAGCATCTCCAGCTGCTGCGCGCCCGTGGCCTGCACCCGGTCAGCCGCCTGCACCTGCTGCTCGGCATCGCCGGCTACCTCGCGGCGCCGCTCTGGCTCGCGCTGGTCGTCGTCGCCATCCTCGCCCATCAGGTCGACGGGATGCTGTGGCCGACCATCGGCGCGATGGCGCTGATCCTCGTGCAGAAGGCCGCCGGGGTCGTCGACCGTCTGCTGCGCCGGCCGGGCGCCTGGGCGCGCCGGATCGTCCTCGGCGCCGCGGTGCGCGAGCTCGCGCTCTCGACGCTGCTCGCGCCGCTGATCATGCTGCGGCAGACGGTGTCCGTCGCCTCGATCGTCTCCGGGCAGGATTGCGGCTGGAAGCCGCCGGCGGGCGCGAAGAAGGCGGGCGACATGCCCTGGCTCGAGCCGGCCGCCGGCGCGGCGCTGATCGCCGCGGTGATCCCGGGCCTCGCCACGCCGTGGCACGTGCTGCTGATCGCGCCGATCGCGCTGCCGCTCCTCGCGGCGCCGCTGATCACCGCCTGGCTCGACGCCCGCCCCGGCACGCGCTTCGCGCTGCCGCTGCCGGCGATCTCCCTGCCGGGCGGCTACGCGCTCCAGCGGTAGAGCCAGGTCTCCGAGGCCGGGCGACCGGCGCTCTCCAGGCGCAGGCGGAACTCCGTCTGCGCCGCGCCGTTCGGGGCGAAGCGAAAGCTGACGCGGGCGAGGTTGCCGCCCGGCAGCGGCCCGACGCTCAGCTCCGTCGCCACGCCGGCCGTCGCCTCCAGCTTCGGCGTGACCGTCGCGACGTCGATCTGACCGAGGTCGAAGTCCACGACGAAGACCCGGTCGAGGTGGGGCGCCATGATCGACCGCCCGGTGCGCGTCGCCGCGACCCGCGCCAGCGGCAGGGCGTCGTCGGGGAGGGGCGCCCAGACCAGCCTGTAGGCGTAGGCGCGCTCCTGCCCGGCGCGCAGCGGCTCCTGCGGCCGCCAGAACGCCACGATGTTGTCGTTCGTCTCGTCGGTGGTCGGGATCTCGATCAGCGTCACCAGTCCGGCGCCCCAGCCGCCAGCGGGCTCGATCCACGCCGAGGGGCGCTCCTCGTAGCGGGTCTCGGCGTCCTGGTAGTGCTCGAAGTCGCGGAAGCGCTGGACGAGGCCGAAGGCCTGCGGGTCGACATCGGCGAAGGCGGAGATCTCGAGCTTCTGCGGATTGCGCAGCGGGCGCCACAGCCGCTCGCCGGCGCCGGTGATCATCCAGAGCCCGCAGCTGTCGTGGAGGGCGTCGCGGAAGTCGTCGATGCCGCGCCGGCTCTCAGGGCCGAAGAAGTACATCGAGGTCAGCGGTGCGATCCCGGCGGCGTTGATGTCGACGCGGGGGAACAGGCGTGCGTCGATCTCCATGACGGTCTCGGCGCCCGGGGTGATCGCGAAGGCGTAGGCGCCGGCGACCGAGGGGCCGTCGAGCAGGGCGTAGAGCTTCAGCGTGGTCGCGCCGGGGGCCGGCTCCTCGATCCAGAAGCTGCGGAAGAGCGGGAACTCCTCGGGGACCGGTCCGGCGGTGCCGATGGCGAGGCCGCGGGCGGAGAGGCCGTAGAGCGTGTCGCGCGCCACGGCGCGGAAGTAGCTCGCGCCCTGGAAGACCGCGAACTCGTCCCAGACGTCGGGGCGGTTGATCGGGTGGCGCAGGCGGAAGCCGGAGAAGCCGAGGTCCTGCGCGAGGCCGGCGGGGGCGCGGCCGTCGGGCCAGGGGAAGTAGGCGGGGTCGAAGGAGAAGAGGTCGGCCGAGAAGGCGAGGGGCCGGGCGGCGCCGGCGGAGACCACGCTGATCTCGACGCGGTCGTCGTAGTGGAAGCCGGGCGGCAGCAGGTCCATCTGGAAGCCGCCGCCGGCGAAGACGCGGGCCTCGTCGCGGAAGCGGATGCCGCGGTAGGCGTCGTAGGGGAGGTCGGCGAAGGGCGCCGTCAGGGCCATGCCCGGCTCCGCGAAGGGCGCGGCGGCGGCGGCGCGGGCGCGCGCGATCACCGTGTCGAAGGAGAAGGGCGTCTCCTGGGCGAGGGCCGGCGTGACGAGGCGGGGCAGGGCGCCGCCGAAGAGGCCGGCGAGCAGCGAACCGAGGAGGCTGCGGCGGTGCATGGGGTCTCCGCTCGGGATGCCGGGCGAGCCGGGCGGCTCGCGGTCGCGCCTCAGCTATTGCCTTCGCCGGTCGGGCTCAAGGGTCGGGGCGCTCCTCGACGAACACGACGCTGCGCGCCGGCGCGGATGCCGGCGGCCAGGCGTAGCCTGGGCGCGGCGGCAGGCGGAGGTCGACGTCGGCGTCGCCGCGGTTGAGGATGGCGGCGATCCGCCCGGCTTCGGGGCGGGCGAGCGCCATGGCGAGGACGGGGGCGTCGGGGTGCTCCCAGTGGGCGGTGGTCTTTTCCTCGCCCTCGGGCGTCAGCCAGACGACGTCGGGGACGCCGTCGGGCCCGGGCGCGCCGGTGAGGAGGCGCGGGTCGGAGAGGGCCGGCGTGGCGCGGCGCAGGGCGGCGAGGGCGGCGACGTGGGCCTCGAGCGCGCGGTCGCGGTCGTTCCAGTCGAGCCAGGTCATCGGGTTGTCCTGGGCGTAGGCGTTGTTGTTGCCGCGCTGGCTGCGGCCGAACTCGTCGCCGGCGGTGATCTGGATCGTGCCCCGCGAGGCGAAGAGCGTGCCGAGGAGGGCGCGGACGTCGCGGGCGCGGGCGGCGCAGATCGCGGGGTCTTCGGTTGGGCCCTCGTGGCCGTTGTTCCAGGAATGGTTGTCGTCGTGGCCGTCGCGGTTCTCCTCGCCGTTGGCGAGGTTGTGCTTGTGGCGCCAGGCGACGAGGTCGGCGAGCGTGAAGCCGTCATGGGCGGCGACGAAGTTGACGCTGCGGGTCGCGGGCGGGGCGAAGCTGTCGCTCGATCCGGCGACGGCGGTGGCGAGCTCGCCCAGCATGTGGCGGTCGCCGCGCCAGAACCGCCGCACACGGTCGCGGTAGCGGTCGTTCCATTCGAGGAAGCGTTCGGGGAAGCGCCCGAGCTGGTAGCCGCCCAGCCCGACGTCCCAGGGCTCGGCGATCAGCACGCGGTCGGCGAGGAGCGGGTCGGCCAGCATCTCCGTCAGCAGCGGCGCCTGCGGGTCGAACCCGGTCGCCGTGCGCCCGAGGACCGGGGCGAGGTCGAAGCGGAAGCCGTCCACGCCCGCCTGCCCGACGAAGTGCCGGAGCGCGTCGAGGACCAGCCGCCGCACCACCGGATGCTGGCAGGCGAGCGTGTTGCCGCAGCCGGTGTCGTTGACCAGCCGCCCGTCCGGCGCGTGCCAGTAATAGGCCCGCGCGTCGAGCCCCCGCATCGAGAGCGTCGGCCCCAGCACGTCGCTCTCGCCGGTGTGGTTGTAGACCACGTCGAGGATCGTCCCGATCCCGGCCGCGCGCAGCGCCGCCACCGTGTCGCGCAGCTCCGTGATCCCGCCCGGGCAGAGCCGCGGGTCGAGCGCCAGCATGGCGACCGGGTTGTAGCCCCAGCCGTTGCTCAGCCCCAGCGGCGGCAAATGACGCTCGTCGATCCACGCGGTGACGGGCATCAGCTCCACCGCATCGACGCCGAGCCGCGTCAGGTGGTCGAGGACGGCCGGATGCGCCAGCGCCGCCACCGTGCCGCGCAGCGCCGGGGGCACGTCGGGGTGCAGCATGGTGAACGGCCGCACCGGCAGCTCGTAGACGAACCCGCCGGGCCGGAACACCGGCGGCGGCGGCGCGACCGGCGGGGGCAGGGGGGTGACGACCGCCTTGGGCATCAGCGGCGCGGTGTCGGGCGCGTCGCGACGGCCACGCGCGAGGGCGGGGTGGTAGGCGAAGGCGCGGTCGAGCGCTGCCGCATAGGGATCGACGAGCAGCTTCGCCGGATCGAACCACAGCCCCGCCGCCGGGTCGTAGTCCCCGTCCGCCCGGAAGCCGTAGCGCGCGCCAGCGGCGAGCCCTGGGACGAAGGCGCGGAACGTCGCGTCCTCGCCGCGGTCCATCACGACCCGCGCCACCTCCGCGTCCGCCGCGTCGTAGAGGCAGAGCCAGACCCGCTCCGCCGCCCCGGACCAGACGGCGAAGGTGACGCCGTCCGGCCCGACCGACGCCCCGAGCGGTCCCTGCGGGCCGCTCAAGACGCGCGCCTCGCCGGGCGATCGCCTGCGGGGCGGCCGTCCGCCGCGGGCCGGAACGGGCTGCGGCTCACGGCAGGATCCGTGGTATCACGCGTGAAAGAGAGGTCAAGTCGTTGGAAGAAAACAGCAATTCGTATTCCGTCAACCCTTTGGCAAGGAAGGTTGACGCGCAAGCTGCGCGTCGTCAGGTGATGACGTCCGGCTCGGCCCGGCCGGTGCGCTCCCGGATTCCGGCCAGCGTCTCGGCCGCGGCGATCAGGTCGGCGAGCGCCTCGGCCGTCTCCATCCCGTGCTTCGCCGGATCGGGCTCGAACCGCTCTATGTAGACGCGGAGCGTCGCGCCCGAGGTGCCGGTGCCCGAGAGGCGGAACACCACCCGGCTGCCGCCCTCGAAGAGGATGCGGATGCCCTGGTGCTTGCTCTCCGACCCGTCCACGGGATCGAGGTAGGCGAAGTCGTCGGCCTCGGCGACGGTCAGCGGCCCGACCTTCGTTCCCGGCAGCGCCTTCAGCTTCTCCCGCAGCGCCGCCACCAGCCCGTTCGCCGCGTCGCTGTCGATGCCCTCGTAGTCGTGCCGGGCGTAGTAGTTGCGCCCGTACTCCGCCCAGTGCTTGGTCACGATGTCCTTCACCGGCTCCTTGCGCGCGGCGAGCACGTTCAGCCACAGGAGCACGGCCCAGACCCCGTCCTTCTCGCGGACATGGTTCGAGCCGGTCCCGGCGCTCTCCTCGCCGCAGATCGTCGCCATGCCGGCGTCGAGCAGGTTGCCGAAGAACTTCCACCCCGTCGGCGTCTCGTAGAGCCCGACGCCGAGCTTCTCCGCCACCCGGTCCGCCGCCCCGCTCGTCGGCATCGACCGCGCGATCCCGGCGAGCCCGCCCGAATACCCCGGCGCCAGATGCGCGTTCGCGGCGAGCAGCGCCAGCGAATCCGAGGGCGTGACGAAGATGCCCTTGCCGATGATCAGGTTGCGGTCGCCGTCCCCGTCCGAGGCCGCGCCGAAGTCGGGCGCGTCCGCCCCCATCATCGCGTCGTAGAGCTCCTTCGCGTGAACGAGGTTCGGGTCCGGGTGATGCCCGCCGAAGTCGGGGAGCGGCGTCGCGTTCCTCACCGTCCCGACCGGCGCCCCGAGCCGCGTCTCGATGATCGCCTGGGCGTAGGGCCCGGTCACCGCGCTCATCGCGTCGAAGGACATGCGGAATCCGTCCCGGAACATCGCCGCGATCGCGTCGAAGTCGAAGAGGCTCTCCATCAGCTCGGCATAGTCGGCGACCGGGTCGATCACCTCGACCTTCATCCCCTCCAGATCGAAGCTGCCGAGCTTGTCGAGATCGACATCCGGGGCGTCGACGATGCGATACTCGTCGATCTCCTTCGTCCGGGCGTAGATCGCCTCGGTGATGCGCTCCGGCGCGGGGCCGCCGTTGCCGATGTTGTACTTGATGCCGAAATCCTCGGTCGGCCCGCCCGGGTTGTGGCTGGCCGAGAGGATGATGCCGCCGAAGGCGCGGTTCTTGCGGATCACGTTCGAGGCGGCCGGCGTCGACAGGATGCCGCCCCGGCCGACCAGCACCCGGCCGAAGCCGGCGGCGGCCGCCATCTTCAGCGCGATCTGGATCACCTCGCGGTTGAAGTAGCGGCCGTCGCCGCCGATCACCAGCGTCTTGCCGGCGAAGCCCTCGAGGCTGTCGAAGATCGCCTGCACGAAGTTCTGCACGTAGTTCGGCTGCTGGAAATGCGGCACCTTCTTGCGCAAGCCGGAGGTTCCGGGCTTCTGGTCCGCATAGGGCGTCGTCGCGACGGTCTGGATCATCTCCCCCTCATTCGTTCGCGTCCGGCGTGACCCGCCGGTAGAGATCGGCATAGAGCGCGGCGCTGCGGTCCCAAGAGACGTCCGAGCGCATCCCGGCGCGCTGCATCGCCGCCCAGTGCGGCGTGCGGTAGAGCCCGATCGCCCGGCGCACCGCGGCGCGCAGCGTGTCGGCGTCCACCGGCGCGAACTGGATCCCGGTCGCCACCCCGGCGTTGAGCGCCGCCACGTTGGCGTCGATCACCGTGTCGGCGAGGCCGCCCACCCGGCTCACCACGGGAACGCAGCCGTAACGCAGGCCGTAGAGCTGGGTCAGCCCGCAGGGCTCGAAGCGCGACGGGATCAGGATCGCGTCCGCGCCGCCCTGCATCCGGTGCGCCAGCGGCTCGTCGTAGCCGATGACGACGCCGACGCGCCCGGGGAACTCGCCGGCGAGCCGGAAGAGCGCCCCCTCGAGCCCGGCGTCGCCGGAGCCGAGCACCGCGAGCTTGCCGCCGGCGGCGACGAGATCCCAGGTGGCGTCGACCATCAGGTCCATGCCCTTCTGCCCGGTCAGCCGGCTGACCACGCAGAAGATCGGCGCGTCGTCGCGGTGGAGGCCGAAGGTCGCCTCGATCGCCGCGCGGTTCTTCGCCCGGCCCTTCGGCGATCGCGCCGAGAAGGCGCCGGCGAGGGCCGGGTCGGTCTCGGGGTTCCAGACATCGACGTCGATGCCGTTGACGATGCCGACGAGATCCGCCGAGCGCGAGCGCAGCAGCCCGTCGAGCGCCATGCCCTCGGCGGGGGTGCGGATCTCGTCGGCGTAGGTCGGGCTGACCGTGGTGACCGCCGTCGCCGCGGCGATGCCGGCCTTGAGGTAGCCGACGCCGCCGAAATACTCGACCCCGTCGAGCGCGAAGGCCTGCGGCGGCAGCTCCAGTCCGCCGAAGATCGCCGCCGGGTAGTGGCCCTGGAAGGCGAGGTTGTGGATCGTCAGCACCGAGGGCACGTCGACGGCGTAGTAGCGCAGGTAGGCGGGCAGGAGGCCGGCCTGCCAGTCATGGGCGTGGACGAGATCGGGCCGCCAGCCGGGCAGGATCCCGGCGGCGATCTCCGCCGCCGCCTTGGAAAGCGCGGCGAAGCGGCGCCAGTTGTCGCCCCAGTCGCGGCCCTCGGGATCGAGGTAGATGTTGCCCGGGCGGTCGAAGAACTCCGGCGCGTCGAGCACGATCAGGTCGAGCCCGCCCGCCTTCGCGGCGAGGAGCCGCGCCGAGGCGCCGATCAGCGAGCGCCAGGCATGGACCTCCTGCGCGTCCTCGAGCCGCGCCGTCACCGCCGGATAGCCGGGCAGCAGGGTGCGCATCCCGATTCCCTGCCGCGCGAGCGCGGGGGGCAGCGCCCCCGCCACGTCGGCGAGCCCGCCGGTCTTGATCAGGGGATAGGCCTCGGAGGCGACGGAGAGGATCTGCAAGGCGATCAGAGCCCCAGACGGTCGATCATCGGCTGGGTGATCAGCACCACCCCGTTCTCCGTCCGCCGGAAGCGCTTGGCGTCGAGCACGGGATCCTCGCCGACCACCAGCCCCTCGGGGATGATGACGCCGCGGTCGACCACGACCTTGCGCAGCCGGACGTTCCGGCCGATCTCGCATTCCGGCAGGATCACCGCCTCCTCGAGATGGCTGTAGGAGTTCGCCCGCACCCCGGTGAACAGCAGCGACCGCTTCAGGCTCGCGCCCGAGACGATGCAGTTGCCGGCGACGAGGCTCGAGATCGCCATGCCGCGCCGGCCGTCCTCGTCGTGGACGAACTTGGCGGGCGGCGTCAGCTCGGCATAGGTCCAGATCGGCCAGGACGTGTCGTAGAGGTCGAGCTCGGGGATGACGTCGGTCAGGTCGACGTTCGCCTCCCAGTAGGCGTCCACGGTGCCGACGTCGCGCCAGTAGGCTTCCGCCTCGTTGCTGGTGCGCACGCAGGAGCGCGAGAAGCGGTGCGCGACCGCCTTGCCGTGCTCGACGATGTAGGGGATCAGGTCCTTGCCGAAGTCGCGCGTCGAGTCCGGGTTGGCGGCGTCGCGGCGCAGCAGGTCCATCAGGAACGCCGTCTGGAAGACGTAGATGCCCATCGAGGCCAGCGCCAGGTCCGGGCTGCCGGGGATGCCCGGCGGGTCGGCCGGCTTCTCGACGAAGGCGGTGATGGTGTCGACCGGGTCGACATGCATCACCCCGAAGCCGGTCGCCTCCATCCGCGGCACCTCGAGGCAGCCGACGGTGACGTCGGCCCCGCTCTCGACGTGCTGGCGCAGCATCAGCTCGTAGTCCATCTTGTAGATGTGGTCGCCCGCGAGGATGACCATGAACTCCGGCCCGTAACTCTCGATGATGTCTATGTTCTGATAGACCGCATCCGCCGTGCCCTCGTACCATTGCGTCTCGGAGACGCGCTGCGAGGCGGGCAGGATGTCGAAGCTCTCGTTCCGCTCCGGCCGCAGGAAGTTCCAGCCCCGCTGCAGGTGGCGGATCAGGCTGTGCGCCTTGTACTGCGTGGCGACGCCCATGCGCCGGATGCCCGAGTTCAGCGCGTTCGACAGCGCGAAGTCGATGATCCGGGTCTTGCCGCCGAAATAGACGGCCGGCTTCGCCCGCTTGTCGGTCAGCTCCTTCAGCCGGCTGCCGCGTCCGCCGGCCAGGACATAGGCCATGGCGTCACGCGCCAGCGGCTGGGTCCGGTGGTCCATCTCTCGCTTCCCCCTTCTTGTCGGCCGGGTTTCAGTCCGGCTCGAATTCCAGCCAGATCGTCGCCAGCGGCGGCAGCGTCGTCAACGCCGCCACCCCGCCCTCGTCGCGCGCCTCGACATAGCCCGCGTTCCCGACGCCGCTGCCGCCATAGACGCCCGCGTCGGTGTTGAGGATCTCCCGCCAGCGCCCCGCCGCCGGCAGCGGCACGCGCCAGTTCTCGCGCGGCACCGGCGTGAAGTTCGACACCACCGCCACCGGCGCCGCCCCTGGCGCCTTGCGCAGCCAGGCATAGACCGAGGCCTCCGCGTCGTCGGCGAGCAGCCACTCGAACCCCTCGCCTTCGCAGTCCCGCGCGTGCAGCGCCGGCTTCGCGCGGTAGAGGTGGTTCAGGTCCCGCACCAGCGCCTGCACGCCGCGATGCTCCGCCACGTCGAGCTGGTGCCAGTCGAGGCTCCGCGCCTCCGACCACTCGGCCCCTTGCGCGAATTCCTGGCCCATGAACAGCAGCTTCTTCCCCGGATAGCCCCACATGAACGCGTAATACGCCCGCAGGTTCGCGAACTTCTGCCAGCCGTCGCCCGGCATCTTGGCGATCAGCGAGCCCTTGCCATGCACCACCTCGTCATGGCTGAGCGGCAGCACGAAGTTCTCGCTGAACGCGTAGAGCAGCCCGAACGTCAGGTCGTTGTGGTGATGCTTCCGATGCACCGGCTCGCGCGCCATGTAGGCGAGCGTGTCGTGCATCCAGCCCATGTTCCACTTGAACCCGAAGCCGAGGCCGCCCTCGTGGACCGGCGCGCTCACCTTCGGGAACGAGGTCGATTCCTCGGCGATCGTCACCGTCCCCGGATGGCTCCCGTAGACCGCCTTGTTCGTCGCCTGGAGGAAGGCGATCGCCTCGAGGTTCTCGCGCCCGCCATGGACGTTCGGGATCCACTCGCCTTCCTTGCGCGAGTAGTCGAGGTAGA
The DNA here is from genome assembly GCF_017993425.1 of Amaricoccus sp. Classification (GTDB taxonomy): domain Bacteria; phylum Pseudomonadota; class Alphaproteobacteria; order Rhodobacterales; family Rhodobacteraceae; genus Amaricoccus. Next base: position 28,458 of record NZ_JAGOMQ010000032.1, on the reverse strand, counting down.
GCATCGACGCCACCGCATCGACCCGCAGCCCGTCGATGTGAAACTTCTCGGACCAGTAGAGGGCGTTGTTCACCAGGAACGAGAACACCTCCTGCCGTCCGAAATTGTAGATCGCGGTGTTCCAGTCCGGATGGAACCCCTGCCGCGGATCGGCGTGCTCGTAGAGCGCCGTCCCGTCGAAATGCGCGAGCCCGTGCTCGTCCGTCGGGAAATGCGCCGGCACCCAGTCGAGGATCACCCCCACGCCCGCCCGATGCGCCCCGTCCACGAACCGCGCGAACCCCTCCGGCGGCCCGAACCGGGCGCTCGGCGCATAGAGCCCGGTGGTCTGATACCCCCAGCTCGGATCGTAGGGATGCTCGCTGATCGGCAGGAACTCGATATGCGTGAACCCCATCTCCACGACATAGGGGATCAGCTGGTCCGCCATCTCGTCCCAGGTCAGGAACTCCGTCCCGTCCCGCCGCCGCCACGACCCGGCATGGACCTCGTAGATCGAGATCGGCGTCCGCCGCGCGTCCGCCCGGCTCCAGAAGTCGCGATGCGCCGCGTCCCCCCAGTCGTGGTCCATCCAGTTCGCCACGACCGACGCGGTCTTGGGCCGAAGCTCGCTCGCCCGCGCGAACGGGTCCGCCTTCAGCGGCAGCCGGTCGCCCGAGGGCCCGATCAGCTCGAACTTGTAGGCCGTGCCCGCGCCGATGTCGGGCACGAAGATCTCCCAGATCCCGGTGTCGCGGCGCAGCCGCATGACGTGGCGCCGCCCGTCCCAGCCGTTGAAGTCGCCGATGACGCTCACCCGCCGCGCATTCGGCGCCCAGACGGCGAAATGCACGCCGTCCGCGCCCTCGTGGCGAACCGGGTGCGCCCCCATCCGGTCGAAGAGCCTGAGATGGCTCCCCTCGCGGATGTAATAGTCGTCCATCGGCCCGAGCACCGGCCCGAAGGAATAGGCGTCGCCGACCAGCCACTCGCCGCCGGCGTTCCGCGCGCGGTAGCGCAGCGGCTGTCGCTTGCGGATCTTCAGCTTCCCCTCGAAGAACCCGCCGTCATGCCGCTTCTCGAGCATGCCCGCCGGCTTGCCGTCGAGCGTCAGCGCCTCGACCTCGTCCGCGCCCTCGATCAGGCAGCGCGCCACCAGCTTGCCGTCGACCTCCTGCACGCCCAGCACCGCGAACGGATCGCCGTGCGATCCCGCGACGATGGCGTCCACCGTCGGGGAGTCGAGGACAGGGGCGGCCTTGCGCCGCGTCGGCTTCGTCGTCACGCGATCTTCCCCCCGGATTATTCTTCTGGTCGATCAGGACGTCCGTCGGTCGGTCAGGCTACAGGCGGGCAAGCTACAGGCCGGTGAAGCTACAGGCGGATTCCCCAGATGTCTCGCGCATACTCGCCGATCGTGCGGTCCGACGAGAACCACCCCATCCGCGCCGTGTTCAGGATCGCCTTGCGCCACCAGAGCTTCGGATCGGCCCAGAGCGCGTCGACCTGCCGCTGCGCCGCCGCATAGGCGTCGAAGTCGGCCGCGACCATGAACCAGTCGTGCTCGTACAGCCCGCCGACCAGCCCGCGATACCGCCCCGGGTCGTCCGGCGAGAACACGCCCGACGCGATCGCCTTCAGCGCCTGGCTGAGCTCCGGCGAGCGCTCGATCACCGCGCGCGGGTCGTGCCCGTCCTTGCGCGCCTCCGCCACCTCGTCGGCGGTCATGCCGAAGATCACGATGTTCTCCGCGCCGACGTTGTCGCGGATCTCGACGTTGGCGCCGTCGAGCGTCCCGATGGTCAGCGCCCCGTTCAGCGCGAACTTCATGTTGCCGGTGCCCGACGCCTCCATCCCCGCCGTGGAGATCTGCTCCGAGAGATCCGCCGCCGGCACCAGCACCTCGGCGAGGCTGACGTTGTAGTTCGGCACGAACACCACCCGCAGCACGTCGCGCACCAGAGGGTTCGAGTTGATCACCCGGCCGACGTCGTTGGCGAGCTTTATGATCAGCTTGGCGTTGTGGTAGCTCGGCGCCGCCTTGCCGGCGAAGAACTTCACCCGCGGCGTCCAGTTCTTCTCCGGATGCGAGCGGATCTGGTCGTAGAGCGCCACCGCCTCGATGATGTTGAGGAGCTGGCGCTTGTATTCGTGGATGCGCTTGATCTGGATGTCGAAGAGCGCGTTCGGGTCGACCTTCACCCCCATCCGCGCGCGCACCACCGCCGCCAGACGATCCTTGTTGCGTCGCTTCACCTTGGCGAAGGCGTCCTGCACCTCCGGGTCGTCGGCGTATTTCTCGAAAGCCGCGAGCGCGTCGATGTCGTCGAGGAAGCCCGGCCCGATCGTGTCGGCGATCAGCCCGGTCAGCTCCGGGTTGCACTGCATCAGCCAGCGCCGCGGCGTGATGCCGTTGGTCTTGTTGTTGATCCGGAGCGGATACATCCGGTGGAGATCGGCGAACACCGTCTCCTTCATCAGCTCGGTGTGCAGCGCCGAGACGCCGTTGATCGAATGCGCCCCGACGAAGGCGAGGTTGCCCATGCGCACCCGCCGCTCGCCGGTCTCGTCGATCAGGCTGATCGAGCGGATCTCGGCGTCGTCGAAGCCGTGGTCGCGGCGCGCCTCGCGCAGGAGCCGCGCGTTGATGTCGTAGACGATCTGCATGTGCCGCGGCAGCAGCGCCTCGAAGAGCGGCACCGGCCAGCTCTCCAGCGCCTCGGGCAGCAGCGTGTGGTTGGTGTAGCCGATCGTCTTGCGCGTCAGGTCCCAGGCCGCCGCGAAGTCGAGGCCGTGGACGTCGACGAGGAGCCGCATCAGCTCGGCGACGCAGACGGCCGGATGGGTGTCGTTGAGCTGGATCGCCACCTTGTCGGAGAGGTTCGCCAGCGTCCCGTATTGCTGCAGGTGCCGGCGCAGGATGTCCTGCAAGGCCGCCGACGAGAAGAAATATTCCTGCCGGAGCCGCAGCTCCTGCCCCGAGGGCGAGGCGTCGGCGGGGTAGAGCACCCGCGTCAGCGCGTCGGCCCGGTTGCTCTCGCGAAGCGATCCGATGTGGTCGCCGGCGTTGAATGCGTCGAGATGGATCGGGTCGATCGGGTCGGCCGACCACAACCTGAGCGTGTTCACCCGCTTGCCGCGCCAGCCGACGATCGGCGTGTCGTAGGCGGTGGCGATAACCCGCTCCGCCGGCTTCCAGACGTAGCGCGCCTCCGAGCCGTTGGCCTCCAGGTACTCGACGAACCCGCCGAAGCCGACCTCGTAGGCGCTCTCGCGCCGGTCGAACTCCCAGGGGTTGCCGTGCTCGAGCCAGGTCTCCGGCAGCTCGGCCTGGTTGCCGTCGACGATCTCCTGCCGGAACAGGCCATGGCGATAGCGGATGCCGTAGCCGTAGGCCGGCACGCCGATCGAGGCCATGCTCTCCATGAAGCAGGCGGCGAGCCGCCCGAGGCCGCCGTTGCCGAGGGCGGCGTCCGATTCGAGTTCGGCGATCTGGTCGAAGTCGACGTCGAGCGTCTTCAGCGCCGCGCGCAGCGGCTCGGTCATCCCGAGATTCGAGACGGCGTCGCGCATCAGCCGCCCGATCAGGAACTCGAGGCTGAGATAGTAGACCCGCTTGTCCTTGGCGAGGTAGGTCGCCCGGGTCGAGGGCATCCAGTGGTCGATGGCGCGGTCGCGCACGATCAGGATGGTCGCCTGCAACCAGTCATGGGGCCGCGCCACCTTCGGATCCTTGCCGATCCGGTAGATGAGCCGGTTGACGATCTCGCCCGCCAGCATCTCCGGATCGAGCGCCTCGCGTGGGTTCGGTTCGTACATCCCGGGAGACGCCTCGTTCATCGGAAAGCCCTCTGCGTTGACCATCTACTCAAACCGGTTTGGGGAGTATGCGCATGTTGACGCCGCCTGCAAGGGGGAATGGTGCGCGGCCGGGCAAGGAAGCGGCGATAGTCCGCCGCGCGGGCAGCCGGCGCCGAAGAAGGCGGCGCTCGGCCCCCGCCGCCGCCCCACGGCCCGAAGTCGGCCCGCGTCCGGCGCCGGCTGCGCGCTTCGCCGCAGCGGCGTCAGTTCCGTGACCTCCCACGTCGTCCCGGTTTTCGCGACGTCGACCTGCATCCGGGCCGAGGCCCGCGACATCGCGTAAGTTACCCGGTTTCCGAAGAAGTCGTCCCCCACCGTCGTGTTGTTCGAGATGAACCCGTAGGCCAGCACGCAGCGCGCCAGGTCGGGCCGCCCGAAGTTGCCCCCGCGCGGGCTCGGGCGGCGCAAGCCCGTATCCGGCGGGCGGCGTCAATAGCCGGTTAAAAAGTGGCAAGCCGGATTCCAGCCGGATTCCAGCCGCGTTCCAGCCACGCTTTTCGTCGCCGTTCCAAGGGTTCACCGTATCCGGGCCGATATGGCGCCCGGGCGGCTCAACGCGGCAGGTCGAACGCCAGCCCGGCCCCCCGCAACTCGTCCAGCGTCTTGTCCGCGCAACTCCCCGACTGCTCCCCGCCGGCGCGTTGCGGCGTCCCGTCGATGGTGATCACCCCCGCCTGACGGTCGAGCGTAAGATAAACCGCCTGACCGTCGGCGAGCTGAGAGAAGTAATAGGCCCGCGTCGTGCCCTTGTATTCGCAATATACGACCACGGGAAAGTCCGAGAACCCGGGCTCGTCTGCCCTCACACCGCTCCCGACTGCCGCCGCCCCGGCAAGCACCGCCGCCAGAGCCGCCAGCCGCGCCGCATCCGTCGCGCTCCCGAGCCGCATTCTCGCTCTCCCCTCCGCCGCCACAGGCAAATTCTCCAATTGCGTCAACACCTCACGCCCCTCCGTTCGCCGACGACCACTCCCGCGGCGCATCGAGGAACGCCTCCACCGCCGCCAGCGTCCCCGCATCGAACCGCCCCTGCGCCCGCGCCTCCGCCAGCACGTCCCGCCACGTCGCCAGCCAGTGCAGCGTCAGCCCGTCCGCCTCCAGCTTCGGCAGCGCGTCGGCGAAGATGTCGTAGAAGAACACCACCGAGCAATGCGCCATCACCCCGCCGGCCGCTCTAACCGCCTGGGAGAAAACGAGTTTCGACCCGCCCTCCGAGGCGAGGTCCTCCACCAGCAGCACCCTTGCCCCCTCGGGCATGAACCCCTCGATCTGCGCGTTCCGCCCGAACCCCTTCGGCTTCTTGCGCACATAGAGCATCGGCAGCCCCATCCGCTCCGCGATGAACGCCGCGAACGGAATCCCCGCCGTCTCGCCCCCCGCCACCGCGTCGAAGGCCTCGAAGCCGACGTCGCGCATCAGCTTGGCGACGGAAAAATCCATCAATGTCGAGCGGATGCGCGGAAACGAGATCAGCTTGCGGCAGTCGATGTAGACCGGCGAGGCGAGGCCGGAGGTGAAGCGGAACGGCTCGCCGGCGCGGAAATGCACCGCCTCGACCTCCCACAGCATCCGCGCGGTAAGGCGGGCGATCTCCGCGTCGGAAGGAGCTGAAAAGGCCGGCATTCTTCTCTCCGCTGTCAGGCAGGCCCGCGCGGGGCCAGAAGGATGATGAGCGCCCCCGAGACCGACAGCGCAGCGCCGGCGAGGTCCCAACGGTCCGGCCGCAGCCCCTCGACCCGCCAGAGCCACAGGAGCGCGCAGGCGATGTAGATCCCGCCATAGGCCGCATAGGCCCGCCCCGCCGCATCGACCGGCGATAGCGTCAGCAGCCAGGCGAAAACCGCCAGCGCCGCCATCCCGGGCACGAGGATCCACGCCGAACGGTCGAGCCGCAGCCAGGCCCAGAACGCGAAGCACCCGGCGATTTCCGCAATCGCCGCCGCCACATAGACCAGTACGCTCACGCCCGCACCCGCCAGCGCGGCGGCGACCCCGGGTCGAACACCCGCACCGCCCCGGCGCCGGTCTCGACCACCTCCGGGACAGGAGCCTCGACCCGCTCGAGCGTCACCGTTCCCTCGTTCGCCGCCAGCCCGTAGAACGCCGGCCCGTGCAGGCTGGCGAACCCCTCCAGCCGCCCGAGCGCGCCTTCCTCCTCGAAGACCTGCGCCAGCCACCCGAGCGCCACCGGCGCCGAGAACACCCCCGCCGCGCAGCACTCCGCCTCCTTGGCGTGCCGCGGATGCGGCGCGCTGTCGGTCCCGAGGAAGAACCGCGGGTCGCCGGAGACCGCCGCCGCCCGCAGCGCCAGCCGGTGAACCTCGCGCTTCAGGATCGGCAGGCAGTAGAAATGCGGCCGCATCCCGCCGACAAGCATCTGATTCCGGTTGAGAATCAGGTGATGCACCGTCAGCGTCGCGGCAAGCCCTCGCCCCGCGCCGGCCACATAGTCGACGCCGTCCCGGGTGGTGACATGCTCCATCACCACCCGCAGCTCCGGCAGCCGCCGCCGCAGCGGATCGAGCACCCGCTCGACGAACACCGCCTCGCGGTCGAAGATATCGACGGCCGGATCGGTGACCTCGCCATGCACGCAGAGCGGCAGCCCGACCTCCGCCATGCGCTCCAGCACCGGCATCACCCGGTCGAGGTCGCGCACCCCGCTCGCGGAATTCGTCGTCGCGCCAGCGGGATAGAGCTTCACCGCCGTCACCAGCCCGTCCCGCGCCGCCGCCGCCACGTCCTCCGGGTCGGTCCCCTCGGTCAGGTAGAGGGTCATCAGCGGCGTGAAGTCCTGCCCCTCCGGCAGCGCCGCGAGGATCCGCGCCCGATAGGCGGCGGCGTCCCGCGCCGTCATCACCGGTGGCACGAGGTTTGGCATGATGATGGCGCGCGCGAAGTCGCGGCTCGCGGGCAGCACGCCCGCGAGCATCGCCCCGTCGCGCAGGTGCAGGTGCCAGTCGTCGGGCCGGCGCAGGGTCAGCGTCTCGGTCAGGTCCGCCTCCGTCTCGATTCCCGCCCCTTACCACGCCCCGCCCGCCCGCGCGACCGCGGGCCATCGCGCCCTCCCGACGAACGCGCCACGTGCATCTGAAGGGGCTGCTCGATCTGCACTGGGATGAGATAACGCCCCGCACGTGTCGGGAGCTCCCCGAAAGCCTGACAAGGACGTCGGGCCGCTACAGCGCCAATGGCTGCCTTCGGGTGCTGAAGGCCATCCTCAACGATGCTGGCCGCACCCTGGACATCCCCCGTAACCCGGTCTCGCGGGGCGTTCGGATGCCCGGAAAGACGTGAACAGGGGACTAACGGGATTGAGCTTCCCGCATCCCGACAATTGTGTGAACGTCTCTCCTGATTGGTCAGCCGTCAGCACAAGGACTGATGCGGATGACGGGGTGCGGGAAAATTGTTTGCGCAATGGCAGGCATGGCGCTGTCCTCGATCGCCGCCAGCGCCGAGATCATCGCCGGCAGCGTTGATGATCCCGCGCTCGGGCGGAGCTTTGTGGCGCAGCTATCCGGCGAAATCACCGCTCGCGACGTCGAGGCACTTGCGGGAGCGCGAGCCCTCGCAGAAGCCACCAACGTCCGAATGCTCATGCTTGACTCACCCGGTGGCGACGTCGAGAGCGCGCTGAGCATCGGGCGGATGGTTCGTGCTCTCGGCATCACGGTCATTGTCCCACCAGGCGCGGAGTGTCTAAGCGCCTGCGTCTTTATCCTGGCGGCCGGTGCAGACCGCATTCCCAAGGGGCGCGTCGGTATCCATCGACCATATTTCTTGGTGCCTCCCGGACGGGACATCGGCGAGGCGCTGCGCCACATCGAGCAGGAATCTCGGGACTACCTTGCAGAGATGAACGTCCCGGCGCGCCTGGCTGAGGACATGTTCAGCATCGACCCGAGGGAGATGGAGATCCTCGATGACGAGCAGTTGCGGGCCTACCGCCTGACCGGGCGAGACATGGTGGATCGCGAGGAGAGCGCCCTTCGTCTCGCCGAGGAACTCGGGATGTCACGCCAAGACTATGAGGCATTCGCCGGGGACCTCAACTATCGCTGCGCGATCTTCTCCGGCCAGCGGTCGGCGCTTTTCGATTGCATCCGAACTGTCGCGGCCGCGCACGGCGTCCCAGACGCCTCGCGGTTGCTTGGGGACGGACAATGAAGCGATGCGTCTTGATCGCGGCGGCGCTGATCTCTGGCGCGGGACTGGCCTGCGCGGAGGAGTGGGTCGACCTCGGCGGAATGGGATTCGAATTGGATACGTCTTCCGTAGACGTGGGCCGTGGCAACTCCTCCGCGTGGATCAGGAAGATCGCAGCCACGGAACAAGGTCAGCTTGCGACGCACATGCTCGTCATCGCGCACTGTGGGCAGGATCTGCTGGAGATCGAGCGCGGCGTCCTGGAATCGGACTGGTCGTCCAAGATCGTCGAGATGCCGGAGCTGCCACCTGAAGACAGGTTCATGGCGATCCCGGTTAAGAACCCAGCGTTCAACAATCTCTATGCCTACCTCTGCAGGTAAGCTTTTCCCTGGTAGGGGGAGCGTTTTGCCGTGTTGACCCCTCGGCTTCTAGGGCATAATGAGCGCTCGCTGACCTCGGGAGGGGTGGCAGAGCGGTCAAATGCAACGGACTGTAAATCCGTCGGGGCAACCCTACGCTGGTTCGAATCCAGCCCCCTCCACCACCTAACCCCCGCATTCCGAGACCATCTCCGGAGGTTGTCGCGATGAGCGATAAGATCGATCCCAACCAGCTGCCGCAGTCGGCGGAGGCGCTGAGGATGTCCATCCTCCAGAAGGAGATGGAGCGGATGGACCAGGACCGGAAGGTCCACGAGGCGGAGGAGAAGAAGCGCGCGGACTTCGCCCACGACTTCCTGTCGAAGCACGTCAGCGAGGACGAGATCGCCATGGTCCGCCGCCTCATCGGCATCGCGGTCCGCGACGGCAAGTTCGAGGCGATGGTCTATTCCTTCCCGTCCGTGCTCTGCACCGACGGCGGGCGGGCGATCAACAGCAACGACCCCCGCTGGCCGACGACGCTCCAGGGCAAGGCGCTGGAATTCTTCGAGCGCTACGAGCAGCTCGCGAAGCCGCAGGGATATCGGCTGAAGGCCATGGTGATCAACTTCCCCGGCGGCATCCCGGGCGACATCGGCCTCTTCCTGAACTGGGCGCCCGCCGAAGCCTGACGGGCTGCGGGCGGCCGGGTCCTGAACAGGGCCTCGCAACGCGGCCGGGGCGTGCTAGGTACGGGGTCCGATCACCAGAAGGGAGCCGCGCCATGAAGCGCCTCGTCACCGCCGTCCTCGTCTGGGCCGCCGTCGCCGCTCCGGCGCTTGCCGAAGACATCCGGGTCGGCATGTCGGGCGGCTACTTCCCCTTCACCTTCGTCAAGCAGGACAAGCTGCAGGGCTTCGAGGTCGACTTCATGAACGCGGTCGCCGCGGAGACCGGCGACACCGTCAGCTTCGGCACGATGGCGTTCTCCGGCCTGATCGGCGCGCTGGAGGCCGGGCGCATCGACACGGTGGCGAACCAGATCACCGTCACCCCCGAGCGCGAGGCGAGGTTCGTCTTCACCCAGCCTTACGTCTACGACGGCGCGCAGGTGGTGGTGCGCAAGGGCAACGACGCGATCAAGGGGGTCGAGGACCTGCGCGGCAAGATTGTCGCCGTCAACCTCGGCTCCAACTTCGAGCAGCTGCTGCGCGAGCTGCCCTTCGCCTCCGAGATCACCATCAAGACCTACGAGAGCAACATCGAGCAGGACACCGCGCTCGGCCGCGTCGACGCCTTCGTCATGGACCGCGTCTCCTCGGCGCAGGTGATCGCCGAGTCGCCGCTGCCGCTCCAGCTCGCCGGCCCGCCGTTCTCCGAGATCCGCAACGCGCTCCCCTTCCGCAACGACGAGGCCGGCCGCGCCATGCGCGACCGCGTCGACGCCGCCATCACCACGCTGAAGGAGAAGGGCAAGCTCCGCGAGATCTCGGAGAAGTGGCTTGGCGCCGACGTGACCGTCCCCGCCTCCTGACGCGATGCCCACCTGACGCCATGATCGTCGATCTCGAATACATGGCCGGCCTCGTGCCGGTCATACTTCGCTACGTGCCGCTCACGCTCGGGATGGCTGTCGTCTCCATGGCGATCGCGCTCGTCCTCGCCGCGGCTCTGGCGGTGATCCGGGTGCTGAAGGTGCCCGTGGCGGACCGGCTCGTCGCGGTCTTCATCAGCTTCTTCCGCGGCACGCCGCTCCTCGTCCAGCTCTTCCTCTTCTACTACGGCCTGCCGCAGGTGGTGGCCGCCTTCCGCGCCATCGACGGGGTCACCGCCGCCGTGACCGGGCTTACGCTGCACTTCGCCGCCTACATGGCGGAGAGCATCCGCGGCGCGATCCTCGGCATCGACCGCAGCCAGTGGGAGGCGGGCGCCTCGGTCGGGATGACCCAGATCCAGCTGATGCGCCGGATCATCCTGCCGCAAGCCGCCCGCGTCGCGGCGCCGACGCTGCTCAACTACTTCATCGACATGATCAAGAGCACGTCGCTCGCCTTCACCCTCGGCGTCACCGAGATGATGGGCGCGGCGCAGAAGGAGGCGGCCGGCAGCTTCCGCTACCTGGAGGCGTTCCTCGTCGTGGCGCTGATCTACTGGGCGATCGTCGAGGCGCTCTCCGTCGTGCAGCGCCGGATGGAGCGCCGCCTCGGCCGGGCCTTCGCGCGATGATCCGCGTCGAGGGGCTGACCAAGCGTTTCGGCGACCGCACGGTGCTCGACGGGATCGACCTCGAGATCGCGCCGGGCGAGCGCATCGTGGTCATCGGCCCCTCCGGCACCGGCAAGTCCACGCTCTTGCGCTGCCTGAACTTCCTCGACCGCCCGGACGCCGGCCGCATCACGCTCGGCGACCTGACGATCGACGCCGCCCGCGCCAGCCGCCGCGACATCCTCGCGCTGCGCCGACGCACCGCCTTCGTCTTCCAGAACTATGCGCTCTTCGCCAACCGCACGGCGCGGCAGAACATCACCGAGGCGCTGACCGTGATGAAAGGCATGGCGCAGGCCGAGGCGGATGCGCGCGCCGACGCGATCCTCGCCGAGATCGGCCTCGCCGACCGCGGCGACGCCTGGCCGGCGGCGCTCTCCGGCGGCCAGCAGCAGCGCATCGGCATCGGCCGGGCGATGGCGCTCCACGCCGACCTGATGCTCGTCGACGAGCCGACCTCGGCCCTCGACCCGGAATGGGTGGGCGAGGTCCTCGCGCTCCTCCTGCGCGTCGCCGGGCGCCGGCAGACCATGCTGATCGTCACCCACGAGATGCAGTTCGCCCGCGAGATCGCCGACCGCGTCCTCTTCATGGACGGCGGCCGCATCGTCGAGCAGGGCCCGCCGGCCGCCATCTTCGAGACGCCGCGCGATCCGCGCCTTCAGGCGTTCCTGCGCCGCGTCGCCTGACGCGCGCTGGTCCGCCACAGGTACGATTGCGCGGGACCGGGTCCTGCGCGACACTGGCCCGTCAGAAGAAACGTCCCGGAGGAACCGATGTGCCGCATCTACGCCGGGCAGGATCCCGGCCGCTACCAGCCCGAGACCCGCAGCCTGCGCCTGAACGGCCAGAGCACCAGCGTCCGGCTCGAGGCCGCGTTCTGGGAGATCCTCGACCAGATCGCCGCCGGCGAGGGCGTCTCCACCCCGGCCTTCATCTCGCGGCTTCACGACGAGGTGCTGCTCCTGCACGGCGAGGCCCGCAACTTCACCTCGGTGCTGCGCTGCTCCTGCCTCGTCTGGCTGACGCAGCAGGGGCCCGTGGCGCTCGCCGCCGAGTGACGTAGTAGGGGAATACCACCCGGGCCCGTCCGGGCGACCGCTATCCTCTCCCGCAGGCGGCCCCGCCGAGGCCGCGGAAAAAAGGGAGGGCGGCATGGCGAAGGCCGTGCATTCTATGATCCGCGTGCTCGACGAGGCGCGGTCGACCGACTTCTACGCGCAGGCCTTCGGGCTCGCGGTCGCCGACCGGATCGACTTCGAGACCTTCACCCTCGTCTACATGTCGAATCCCGAGGCCGACTTCGAGGTCGAGCTGACGGTGAACAAGGGCCGCACCGAGCCCTATGCGCTCGGCGACGGCTACGGCCATCTCGCGGTCGTCGTCGACGACGTCGACGCCGAGCACGCCCGGATGACCGCGGCCGGCCTCGCGCCCCGCAAGATCGTCGACTTCCAGAACGACGGCAGGCGGGTGGCGCGGTTCTTCTTCATCGCCGACCCGGACGGCTACCAGATCGAGGTGATCGAGAAGGGCGGCCGCTTCCGCTGACCCCCGACCCAGCAAGCCAAAAGCAAGCAAGATCAGGAGGAAATGCAGCTATGACAATCCCCCTCAGGAAGGCCGGGCTGTCGCGCCGGGCGCTCCTGTCGCGGAGCCTGGCCACGGTCGCCGCGACCGCCGTGGGCGCGAACTTCATCTGCGCCGCCGACGCTGCTTGGGCGCTGGAGGTGATGGCGCTGAAGCCCGAGACGATGGCGACCCTCGTCGTCCTCGCCCGCGACATCTACCCGCACGACCGGCTGGGCGACCAGTACTACGTCGTCGCCATGAAGGGCTACGACACCGCCGAGGAGGCCGAGGCGATCGAGGCCGGCGTCGCCGCGCTCGACGCCGCCGCGCAGGGCGCGGGCTATGCCTCCTATGCCGCCGCGCCCTGGGAGGCGGACCGGGTGGCGATCCTGCGCGGCATGGCCTCCTCGCCGTTCTTCCAGAAGATCCGCGGCGGCATGGTGACCGGCCTCTACAACCAGAAGGAGGTCTGGCCGCTCTTCGGCTACGAGGGCGAGAGCTTCTCCAAGGGCGGCTACATCCACCGCGGCTTCGACGACATCAGCTGGCTCTGAGGGAGAAAGACACATGCCCGCACCTTTCGACCTCGACGACGACAGCGTCGTCGTCATCATCGGCACCGGCGCCGGGGGCGGCGTCCTCGGCCACGAGCTGGCGCAGAAGGGCGTTCCCGTCGTCGCGCTCGAGGCCGGCGGCGACCATCAGCCCGAGGACTTCATCAACGACGAGTGGGAGAGCTTCGCCCAGCTCGCCTGGCTCGACCTGCGCACGACGAGCGGCACGTGGCGGGTCGCGCGGGACTTCCCGAACCTGCCCGCGTGGATCGTGAAGTCGGTCGGCGGCACCACCACCCATTTCGCCGGCGCCTCGCTGCGCTTCCAGCCGCACGAGTGGAAGGCGAGGACCACCTATGGCCCGGTCCAGGGGGCGAACCTCCTCGACTGGCCGATCGACGCCGACGAGATGGCGCCCTGGTACGACAAGGCCGAGGCCAAGATGGGCGTCACCCGCACCGGCGATCGGCCGGGCCTGCCGGGGAACAACAATTACAAGGTGTTCGAGGCGGGCGCCCACAAGATCGGCTACAAGGACGTCGACACCGGCCACATGGCGATCAACGCCGTCGACTACGACGACCGCATCGCCTGCCAGCAGACCGGCTTCTGCTTCCAGGGCTGCAAGTGGGGCGCGAAGTGGTCGACCGCCTACACCGACGTGCCCCGGGCGATGGAGAGCGGCAACTACGAGCTGCGCACCGGCGCGATGGCGCTGCAGATCGAGCATGACGACAAGGGCCGGGTGACCGGCGTCGTCTACCTCGACAAGGACGGCAAGCAGCAGCGCCAGAAGGCGAGGATCGTCGCCGTCGCCGGCAACACCATCGAGAGCCCGCGGCTCCTGCTCAACTCCGCCTCCTCGATGTTCCCGGACGGCCTGGCCAACTCGTCGGGCCAGGTCGGGCGCAACTACATGCGCCACACCACCGGGTCGGTCTATGCGATCTTCGAGCAGCCGGTGCGGATGTGGCGCGGCACGACCATGGCCGGGGTGATCCGCGACGAGGCGCGCCACGATCCGAGCCGGGGCTTCGTCGGCGGCTACGAGCTCGAGACCCTGTCGCTCGGGCTGCCCTTCATGGCGGCCTTCCTCGACCCGGGCGCCTGGGGGCGGGAGTTCACCTCGGCGATCGACGGCTACGACAAGATGGCCGGCATGTGGATCGTCGGCGAGGACATGCCGCAGGAGACGAACCGGGTCACGCTGAACCACGACGTCAAGGACAAGAACGGCCAGCCGGTGCCCAACGTCCACTACGACGACCACCCGAACGACGTCGCCATGCGCAGCCACGCCTACGCGCAGGGCGAGGCGATCTACAAGGCGGTGGGGGCGGTGCGGACGCTGCCGACGCCCCCCTATCCCTCGACCCACAATCTCGGCACGAACCGGATGAGCGAGAACCCGCGCGACGGGGTGGTGAACCGCTGGGGCCAGACCCACGACATCCCCAACCTGTTCGTCTCGGACGGGAGCCAGTTCACGACGGGGGCGGCGGAGAACCCGACGCTCACCATCGTCGCGCTCGCCATGCGCCAGGCGGACCACATCGGCTCGGAGCTCTCGAAGGGCAACTTCTGAGCCGGCGCCCGGGCGCGGCCCTGGGCCGCGCCCGCGTGCAGGGATCCGGGTGGGCGCCGTGCGTGTTCACGCGTGAAAACTCGCTAAGCCATTGATTCTTGGTCGGGGGAGCTTTGGATGGCCTGAGCGGTTGCACACTGCACGACAGTGGAGAGGAAGCCCGGCCCGAGGCTGGCCGCGACGCCGACGCCAGACGGATTTGACCCGTGGCAAATCCGTCCGCGATCGCCCCTGCGGGGGGCGAGCGCGTTGCCGCGCTCGCCGGGGCGATCACGGACGGATGGCGCGCTCCCGGAGAAATCGGCGCCCCTCACGGCTTCCGCGCCAACGCGCTCCAGCCGTCGGCGCGGCGAAAGCCGTGCTTTCGCCTGTCGCGCCGGGCCTCGCGGGCAAGCCCGCTTCGGTCGCTCGGTCGGCGCGCGCCCCGTGGATCCAGCAGGGCAGACAGGTGTCGTGCAGTGTGGAGCGGTTGCACGCCACGCGAGGGAGGGGAGCAAGGGTCAACGAGCGGCGACGTCTTGTCTTGCGACGGCTCCCGCAGGTCGACAGGCGCATGTCACCCGGCTCGACGCGGAGCGGTTCGGACAGGCGGCCCGGCCTGGACATGATCCGTAGCGCGCGGCCCCGGGACGGTGTCGCCGCTCGGCGCAGGAAGATTTGTCGCCGGACGCATTCGCCGGCCCCGTCGTTGCGCGCGCGGCCGCCGGCCGGTAGGATCGTGGCGGTTCAGCGGGGAGCGAGCTTGCTGGAGGCGGGATCGGCCGGGCAGGGGCAGGCGCCGCGAGGCCGCCTAGGCCCGCGCGGCGGGGCGCTGACCCGCCGCCCCAGCCGCGCAATCCGGGAGACCCCATGGCTCAGCCCTCCGACATCGAGATCGCCCGCGCCGCCAGCGGCCGGCCGATCCAGGAGATCGGCGCCCGTCTCGGCATCGGCGCGGAGGACCTGATCCCCTACGGCCATGACAAGGCCAAGGTCTCGGCGCGCTTCCTCGCCGGGTTGCGCGACCGGCCGCGCGGCCGGCTGGCGCTCGTCACCGCCATCAACCCGACCCCCGCCGGCGAGGGCAAGACCACGACGACGGTCGGGCTCGGCGACGGGCTGAACGCGATCGGCCGCAGCGCCGCGATCTGCCTGCGCGAGCCGAGCCTCGGGCCCTGCTTCGGCATGAAGGGCGGCGCGGCGGGCGGCGGCTACGCGCAGGTGATCCCGATGGAGGACATCAACCTCCACTTCACCGGCGACTTCCACGCCATCACCTCGGCGCACAACCTCCTCGCGGCGATGATCGACAACCACATCTACTGGGGCAATGCCCTCGACATCGACCCGCGGCGGGTGGCCTGGCGGCGCGCGCTCGACATGAACGACCGGGCGCTGCGCGACGTCGTGGTCGGGCTCGGCGGCGTCTCGAACGGCTTCCCGCGGCAGGCCGGCTTCGACATCACCGTCGCCTCCGAGGTGATGGCGATCCTCTGCCTCGCCGAGGACCTCGCCGACCTCGAGCGCCGCCTCGGCCAGGTGATCGTCGCCTACACGCGCGACCGGCGGCCGGTGACGGCGCGCGACATCGGCGCCGACGGGGCGATGACCGTGCTGCTCGCGCAGGCCTTCCAGCCGAACCTCGTGCAGACGCTGGAGGGCAACCCCGCCTTCGTCCATGGCGGCCCCTTCGCCAACATCGCCCACGGCTGCAACTCGGTGGCGGCGACCAAGGCCGCGCTCGGCCTCGCCGAGTTCGTGGTGACCGAGGCGGGCTTCGGCGCCGATCTCGGCGCGGAGAAGTTCTTCGACATCAAGTGCCGCAAGGCCGGCCTCGCGCCCTCGGCGGCGGTGATCGTCGCGACCGTGCGGGCGCTCAAGTTCAACGGCGGGGTGAGGAAGGCCGACCTCGACACGCCGAACGTCGCCGCGGTGGAGAAGGGCTGCGCCAATCTCGGCCGCCACCTCGCCAACGTGCGCGCCTTCGGCGTGCCGGCCGTGGTGGCGATCAACCATTTCGGGACCGACACCGACGCGGAGACCGAGGCGGTGCGGCGCTTCGTGGCTGGGCACGGGACCGAGGCCTTCGTCTGCCGGCACTGGGCCGAGGGCTCGCGCGGGACCATCGGGCTCGCCGAGCGGGTGGCGGCGCTCGCCGACAGCGGGGCGGCGCAGTTCGACGTGCTCTATCCCGACGAGATGCCGCTCTTCCAGAAGATCGAGACGATCGCCCGGCGCATCTACGGCGCCGACGGCGCGCTCGCCGACACCCGCGTCCGCCAGCAGCTCCGCGACTGGGAGGCGGCCGGCTTCGGCCATCTGCCCGTCTGCATGGCCAAGACCCAGTATTCCTTCTCGACCGATCCCGACCTGCGCGGCGCGCCCACCGGCTTCGGCGTCCCGGTGCGCGAGGTTCGCCTCGCCGCCGGGGCCGGCTTCGTCGTGGCGATCTGCGGCGAGATCATGACGATGCCCGGCCTGCCCTCGCAGCCGGCCGCCGCCGCGATCCGCCTCGACGCCGAGGGCCGGGTCGAGGGATTGTTCTAGAGCGGAGTCCGTCCCGGTTGAGCCGGGACGTCCGCTCTGGAATCTTGAATTTGCGCAATGTCTTAATCACCGGACGATTCCGTCCGGTTGGACATTGCTCTAGCCGGCGCGTCCCGATAAGCGGGGGCCGACGGCGCGGCGGCGAGGCGGGGCACAGATGCAGGCGATGGCGGCAATCCGGGGGGAGATCGACCGTCTCGACCGCGATCTGGTCGCGCTCCTGGTCCGCCGCGCCGCCTGCATCGACCGGGCGGTGGCGGTCAAGCGGGCCGAGGGCCTGCCCGCGCGGATCGACGCGCGGGTGGACGAGGTGATGGCCAACGTCCGCGCCATCGCCGCCGCCGAGGGGCTCGACCCCGACCTGGTCGGCGAGATCTGGGCGCGCCTCGTCGAATGGTCGATCGCCCGCGAGGAGCGGGCGCTGGGGGAGGACCGGCCGTGAACGCCGCGATCATCGACGGCAAGGCCTTCGCTTCCGGGCTGCGGGCGCGGGTCGCCGCCGAGGCGGCGGGGCTGAAGGCCGCGCACGGCGTCACCCCGGGGCTCGCCGTGGTGCTGGTGGGCGACGATCCGGCGAGCGAGGTCTACGTCCGCAACAAGGGCCGCGCCACGGTCGAGGCGGGAATGCGCTCCGTCGAGCGCCGGCTGCCGGCCGAGACCGCCGAGGCCGAGCTCCTCGCGGTGGTGGCGGCGCTGAACGCCGATCCGGCGATCGACGGCATCCTCGTGCAGCTGCCGCTCCCCGGCGGCATCGACGCCGGCCGGGTGATCGACGCGATCGACCCCGCCAAGGACGTCGACGGCTTCCACGTCGCGAACGCCGGCGCGCTGGCGGTCGGGCGGCCGGGGCTCGTGCCCTGCACGCCCCTCGGCTGCCTGATGCTGCTGCGCGACCGCCTCGGCTCGCTCGCCGGGCGCGAGGCGGTGGTGCTCGGCCGGTCGAACATCGTCGGCAAGCCGATGGCGCAGCTCCTGCTGCGCGACGACGCCACCGTCACCGTGGCGCATTCGCGGAGCCGCGACCTGCCGGCCTTGTGCCGCCGGGCCGAGATCCTCGTCGCCGCCGTCGGCCGGCCGGAGATGGTGCGCGGCGACTGGATCCGCCCCGGCGCGACGGTGCTCGACGTCGGGATCAACCGCGTCGCCAGCGAGGGCGGCGGGGCGCGGCTCGTCGGCGACGTCGCCTTCGCGGAGGCCGCCGAGGTGGCGGGCGCGATCACCCCGGTGCCCGGCGGCGTCGGGCCGATGACCATCGCCTGCCTGCTCGCCAACACCCTCGCCGCCGCCTGCCGCCGCCGCGGCCTCCCCGCGCCGCAGGGCCTCGCCGCCTGAGGCGGGGCCGCCGACGGGATCACGGGCGCCGTTAACCCCGCCGCGCCGGCGCCCGCGCGCGGCGTCGCGGATTTGTGTAGACTTGTTTCGTTCTCATTCGGGGCGCGCGGGGGCGGCGATGGGGTGGCAGGCGGCTTTGGCCGGGGCGGCGGCGTTGTGGGCGGGCGCGGCCGCCGCGGATCCCTTCGACAGCACGCCGCTCTTCGCGGTGGGAAGCTGGTCGGTCGAGCATACCTACGACGCCGGGGCCGGCGGGTCGTGGTGCGCGGCCGACACGGTGAACGCCGAGGGGCAGTGGCTCTCGGTCGTCGGCTACGACAGCGGCGAGGCGGCGATCCTCGTCGGCGATCCCGGCTGGCGGATGGCCGAGGGCGCGGTGCGCTTCCGCATCGACGTCGACGGGGTCGGCTGGGATGTGGACGGCTCCGGCGGCGACGGCTCGGTCGCCGTGCTGCTCGACGACGCGGCCGCGGCGGCGACGTTCCTCTCCGGCCTCGCCGAGGGGGCAGAGGCGGACGTCTACAGCGAGGCCGGGCGCCGGCTGGCGGCCTTCCCGCTCGACGGGGCGCGGCGGGCGCTGGAGGAGCTGGTCCGGTGCTGGTCGCGGATCGAGCCCGCCGATCCCTTCGCGACCGCGACGGCCGGGCGCCGGGGCGCCGCGCTCTAGCCGGCGACAGGGTCGGAACGCTCGGGAGCAGGGCGGCGCCTTCTCCACGGGATTGTGAGGGGCGTCCGGCGGCGAGCGGGGCTAGCGTCGGGGGGCGATGGCGGAACGATCCCGCATGATCTGGGCCGGCATGATCCGGGCGGCGGCAGGCGCTGCGGTCCTTGCGGCGGCTGGCGGCGACGCCCGGGCCGAGGGGCCGGTCGCGGTCGACGCGGCGATCGTGCTGGCGATCGACGTCTCCGGGTCGATGGACCTCGAGGAGCTCGCCGTGCAGCGGGCCGGCTACCTCGACGCGCTGCGCCACCCCGACCTCGCCCGCATCGTCGCGGCGGGGCGCACCGGGCGCATCGCGCTCAGCCATTTCGAATGGGCGGGGCAGGTGCGCGCGGACTCGACCGTGCCCTGGCGGGTGATCGACGGGGCGGCGGGGCTCGAGGCCTTCGCCCGCGAGATCGAGGCGCTGCCGGTCCATACCAGCTTCGGCACCTCGATCGCCCGGGCGATCGACTATGGCGTCGCGCTGATCGAGGCCGCCGACTTCGCGGCCGACCGCTGGGCGATCGACGTCTCGGGGGACGGGCCGAACAATGTCGGCCCGCCGGTGACCGAGGCGCGCGACCGCGCGCTGGCGGCCGGCGTCACCATCAACGGCCTGCCGATCGTGATCCGGCCGTCGCGGGGCCTCGCCGACCTGCCCGGCTATTTCGAGGATTGCGTCATCGGCGGGCCGGGGGCGTTCGTGATGCCCGCGGTCGAGGCCGAGGAGCTGGCTCCGGCGATCCGGCGCAAGCTCTTCCGCGAGCTGATCGGGGCGGCGCCGGAGGCGGAGGTCCGCCTCGCGGCGGGCGAGGCGGCGCCCGACTGCCTGATCGGCGAGCGGCTGCGGCGCGAGCGCGGGCAGTTCTGAGGCGCGCGCCTGATGCGCCGGCGCCGCGGTCCGGGTCGAATCAGGGGCCGAATCGCCACGGGGTGGACGACGCCGCCGACTGGCGCGATATTGTCGACCGGATTCCGTGCACGCCAAGGGGGTCAGCGATGTTCCCGCTCTCGAAGATGCTAGCGGCGTTCGTGAGGGTCGGCAGCCTCACCGTCATCGACGCCGACGGGGCTCCCCACGTCTTCGCCGGCAAGCCGGGGCCTGCCTGCAAGATCCGTATCTCGGACAGGTCGCTCTACTGGAAGCTGTTCCTGAACCCCGAGCTCCACGCCGGGGAGGCCTACATGGACGGCGGGCTGACGTTCGAGGACGGCTACGGGGTGCGCGACCTGCTCGCGGTGTTCTCGGTGAACCGCAAGGCGCTGTTCGAGCAGCCGCAGCAGCGGGCGCTCGACGGGCTCAGCAAGGTGTTCAAGCGGGCGCTCGAGTCGAACCCGATCGGCAAGGCGCAGAGCAACGTCTCGCGGCACTACGACCTCGGCAACGACTTCTACCGGCTCTTCCTCGACGCGGAGATGTTCTACTCCTGCGCCTATTTCCGGCGGGGGGACGAGACGCTGGAGGAGGCGCAGGTCGCGAAGTGCCGGCTGATCGCGGCGAAGCTGCGGCTGGAGCCGGGGATGAAGGTGCTCGACATCGGCTCGGGCTGGGGCGGGCTGGCGCGCTATCTCGCGCGGGTGGCCGACGTCGAGGTGCTGGGGGTGACGCTCTCGAAGGAGCAGCTGGCGCTCGCCGTGGAGCGGACCGCGGCGGAGGGGCTGCTGGACCGGGTGCGCTTCGAGCTCCGGGATTACCGGACGCTCGACACCCGCTTCGACCGGATCGTCTCGGTCGGCATGTTCGAGCACGTGGGCGTGCATCACTACCCGGAGTTCTTCGGGAAGTGCCACCAGCTGCTGGCGCCGGGCGGGGTGATGCTGCTGCACTCGATCGGGCACATGAGCCCGCCGAGCGTGGCGAGCCCGTTCTTCCGCAAGTACATCTTCCCCGGGGCCTATGCGCCGGCGATGTCGGAGGTTTTCCCGATCGTCGAGAGGAGCCGGCTGTGGGTGACCGACGTCGAGTTCCTGCGGCTGCACTACGCGAAGACCCTCTGGCACTGGCACGAGCGGTTCCAGGCGAACCGGGCGGTGGTCGCGGAGATGTACGACGAGCGGTTCTGCCGGATGTGGGAGTTCTACCTGCTCGGGGCCGAGGAGATGTTCACCGGGGGCGCTTCCGAGGTGTTCCAGATGCAGCTCACCCGGCAGATCGACGCCGTGCCGCTGTCGCGCGACTACACCGTGGTGGAGCAGGACCGGCTGGAGCGGGTCGAGCGGACCCAGCTTGCGGCGGAATAGGGGCCGGCTTCGCACGCGTGCGGTGAAAATCATCGCACAGTCATCAGCGCCGCATTTCGCGGCGCCCTTCGACTCACTTGAAGCCTGCGCCCTCCCTGTCCGGACCGCTCCGCGTCGAGCAGGTTGCGACGGCGAGGAACAGGCGGAGGGGGCGGAAGCTCGCGCTCATCCGAGGCGGTCGAGGATGCGGTCGGCGCGGCCGACCAGACCGTCCTCGCCGCCGGCGAGGCCGAGCGCGCCGATCTGCGCCTGCCACTCGGCCGTGGCGAGGGCCAGCCGGTCGGGCAGGCCGAGCTCGCGCAGCGTCGCCGCCACCTCGCGCATCTCGGCGGCGCGGCGCGTTCCGTGGACCATCATCCGCTCGAGGTTGTAGGCGGCGCGCGCGGTCCAGTCGAAGCCGGGGTCGGAGGCCTGGAGCGAGGCGAGCACCGGGCCCTCCACCCCCGCCCGCCGCGCCGCCAGCACGCATTCCGCGGCGAGCGCCTCGAAGCCCTTCACCATCACCGAGCGCAGCATCTTGA
The DNA here is from genome assembly GCF_017993425.1 of Amaricoccus sp. Taxonomy (GTDB): domain Bacteria; phylum Pseudomonadota; class Alphaproteobacteria; order Rhodobacterales; family Rhodobacteraceae; genus Amaricoccus. Next base: position 6,808 of record NZ_JAGOMQ010000032.1, on the reverse strand, counting down.
TGGTGGAGGCGTCGCCGACGCGGTCGCCGGCGAGGCCCGGGACCATGCCGAGCGCGGCGAGCCGCCCGGCCGCCGCCGCGGCGGCCGGGCCGGCGAGGAGCACCGGGGTGAGGTGGCGTCTCGGGTGGACGGGGGCCATGATCGCCATGTCGACGTAGCGTCCGCCGGCGTCCTCGACGGCCGCCGCCGCCGCGCGCTTGGCGCCCGGCGAGCAGGAGTTGCCGTCGAGCCAGAGGGCGCCCGGGGCGATGTGCCGGGCGAGGGCCTCGGCCGCGGCGAGCGCCTGGTCGGCGGTCACCAGCGACAGGACGAGATCCGCGCCGGCGAGCGCCTGCGCCGGATCGGGGCAGGGGACGACGCCGGCCGCGCGGCAACGGGCGGCGAAGGCTTCGGTCGTGGCCGGGTCGAGGAGCTTCAGGTCGTAGGCGCACACCCCGCCGCCGGCGAGCCCCCAGCCGTCGAGGAAGGCGTGGGCGGCCTCGCCGAAGCCGACCAGTGCTATCCGCGCGTCGTCCGTCATCTGCCGCCTCCCGGGTCCGGTCGCCCCCCGGGACAGGTCCGGGGCCGCCGCGCAGCCAGTCGATCATAGCCGGAGTTTACGGAGGTGACGCAGTTCGAAATTGGCTTTGAGGCCGATCGGCGCGACATGTGGGCGACGACGCCCCGCAAGGCCATGGAGGAACGCCCGATGCCCGCCGAGACTTCCGGCAAGACCGCCCTCGTCATCAGCGCCCATGCCGCCGACTTCGTCTGGCGCTGCGGCGGCGCGATCGCGCTCCATGCGGAGAAGGGCTACGCGGTGACCGTGGCGTGCCTGTCCTTCGGCGAGCGCGGCGAGAGCGCGAAGCTGTGGAAGGAGCCGGGGATGACGCTGGAGCGCGTCAAGGCGGCGCGGCGGGCCGAGGCGGAGCGGGCGGCGGAGGCGCTCGGGGTGCAGGAGCTGATCGCGTTCGATCTCGGGGACTATCCGCTGCACCTGGAGCAGGCGGACAAGTTCCGGCTGGTCGAGGTGATCCGCCGGGTGCAGCCGGCGTTCATGCTGAGCCATTCGGCATACGATCCCTACAACACCGACCACATGTACGCGACGCAGGTGGCGCTGGAGGCCCGGATGATCGCGCAGGCCTGGGGGCACGAGCCGGGGCGGAAGGTGCTGGGGGCGCCGCAGCTCTATCTCTTCGAGCCGCACCAGACCGAGCAGATGGGATGGAAGCCCGACGTCTTCCTCGACATCACCCCCGTCTGGGCGCGGAAGCGGGCGGCGATCGAGTGCATGGCGGGGCAGGAGCACCTGTGGGAGTACTATACCCGGGTGGCGGAGAACCGGGCGAACCACTTCATGCGCAACTCCGGCGGGCAGTCGGGGGGGCGGAAGGCGCGGTATGCGGAGGGGTTCCAGTCGGTGTTCCCGCGCACCGTGGACGAGCTCTGAGCGACGGAAGCGGCGGGCGCGCGCGTTGAAGGACGGTCACGAGCCAAGGAGGATGTCGCCATGACCGGAGCCGTTCCGCAGGAGTACAGCCGGACCCAGAAATCCCTGCACTGGGCGATCGCCGCCCTCGTTCTCGCGCAGTATCTCGCCTTCGACGGGATCGCGCGGGCCTTCGGGGCGGGGATGCGCGAGGGCGGCTTCGAGTATTCCGGGGTCGTCGTCGGGCATATCGTCGCCGGCGTGCTGATCCTCGGGCTCACCCTGTGGCGGCTCGCGCTGCGGCTGACGCGCGGCGTGCCGCCGGCGCCCGCCGCCGAGCCGGGGCTGGCGCGCGTGGCGGCGGGGGCGGCGCACTGGGGGTTCTACGGGCTGCTGATCGCCATGGCGGCCTCCGGCGCCGTCGCCTGGTTCGGCCATGTCGGCCCGGCCGCCGCCGCGCACATGCTCGGCAAGACCCTGCTGCTCGCGCTGATCGGCCTGCACGTGGCCGCCGTGCTGGCGCACCAGCTCTGGTGGCGGACGGGGCTGATCGGCCGGATGACCTGACCGCACGAGAGAAGGAACGGAGACGCCATGCCCGAGCCCTGCCACGACATCGCCCATCTCGGCCATGTCGAGATGCTGACCGACCGGTTCGAGGAGAGCCTCGACTTCTTCACCCGGGTCTACGGGCTGAAGCTCTCGGGGCGGGACGGGGACTCGGCCTACCTGCGGGCCTGGGACGACTACGAGCACGCCTCGCTGAAGCTGACGCGGGCGGCGACGACGGGGGTCGGGCATGTCGCCTATCGGGCCGCGAGCCCGGAGGCGCTGGCGCGGCGGGTCGCGGCCATCGAGGCCTCGGGCTACCGGGTGCATGGCTGGGTCGAGGGCGACCAGAGCCATGGGCGAGCGTTCCGCTTCGAGGATCCGTTCGGGCATGTGTTCGAGATCTACTGGGACACCGTCTGGTACGCGCCGCGGGAGGACGCGGAGCGGGCGGCGCTGAAGAACACCGCCTCGGCCTTCACCGGCGCGGCGCCGCGGCGGCTCGACCACCTGAACCTGCTTGCGGAGGACGTGACGGAGTTCCGCCGCTTCATGGAGACCTGCCTCGGGGCGCGGGTCACCGAGCTGATCCGGCTCGACAACGGCCGGATCGGCGGCTGCTGGTTCACCGTCAACAACAAGACCTACGACCTCGCCTGCACCGAGGAGCATGGCGGCGGCGACGGGCGGCTGCACCATGTCACCTACGCCACCGACCAGCGCGAGGACATCCTGCGGGCGGCGGACATCTTCCTGCAGAACGGCGTCCATATCGAGACCGGCCCGCACAAGCACGCGATCCAGGGCACCTTCTTCCTCTACGTCTGGGAGCCGGCGGGGAACCGGGTCGAGCTCGCCAACGCCGGCGCGCGGCTGATCCTCGCGCCGGACTGGGAGCCGGTGGTCTGGACGCAGAAGGATCGGATGAAGGGGCAGGCCTGGGGGCTGAAGACCATCGAGAGCTTCCATACCCACGGCACGCCCCCGGTGCGCAAGGAGTCCGCGTGATGGCCAACGTCGTCGTGCAGAATGTGCCCCGCGCCGACCCCGCCGTCATCGACGGGCTCGCGCGGCACGGGGTCGCCACCGTCCACGAGGCGCAGGGCCGCCGCGGCTGCCTCGCCTCGTACCTGCGGCCGATCTGGGCGGGCGCGCGCGTCGCCGGCTCGGCGGTGACGATCTCGGCCCCGCCGGGGGACAACTGGATGATCCATGTGGCGATAGAGCAGCTGCGCGCCGGTGATATCCTCGTGCTCGCCCCGACCTCGCCTTGCGACGCCGGCTATTTCGGCGACCTCCTCGCCACCTCGGCGATGGCGCGCGGCTGCCGCGGTCTGGTGATCGACGCGGGCGTCCGCGATGTGCGGGACCTGACGGAGATGGGCTTTCCGGTCTGGTCGAAGGCGGTCTCGGCGCAGGGCACCGTCAAGGAGACGCTGGGGTCGGTCAACGTGCCCGTGGTCTGCGGCGGGGCGGCGATCGAGGCGGGCGACGTCATCGTCGCCGACGACGACGGGGTCGTCGTCGTGAGACGGGCCGAGGCGGCGGAGGTGCTGGCCGCCGCGGAGAAGCGCACCGCGCTCGAGGAGGTCAAGCGCGCCCGCCTCGCGGCGGGGGAGCTCGGCCTCGACATCTACGACATGCGCCCGCGGCTGGAGGCGAAGGGGCTGAGGTATGTCTGAGGGCGTGCCTTGCCTGTGGATGCGGGGCGGCACGTCCAAGGGGGCCTATTTCCTCGCCTCCGACCTGCCCGCCGACCCGGCCGGGCGGGACGCGCTGCTGCTGCGGATCATGGGCTCGCCCGACCCGCGGCAGATCGACGGCATCGGCGGCGCCGACCCGCTGACCTCGAAGGTGGCGGTGCTGTCGCCGTCGTCGCGCGAGGGCGCCGACGTGGACTATCTGTTCCTCCAGGTCTTCGTCGACCGGCCGGTGGTCACCGACGCGCAGCCCTGCGGCAACATCCTCGCCGGGGTCGGTCCCGCCGCCATCGAGCGCGGGCTCGTGCCGGCGGCGGGCGAGGTCACGCCGGTGCGCATCCACATGCTGAACACCGGCGAGGTGGCGACCGCCCGGGTCGAGACGCCGGGCGGCCGGGTGAGCTATGCGGGCGCCGCTTCTATCGACGGCGTTCCTGGAACCGCCGCCGCGGTCCCGCTGATGTTCGAGAGCATCGCCGGCTCGATGACCGGCGCGCTGCTGCCGACCGGCCGGGCGGTCGACGTGATCGACGGGGTCGCCTGCACGCTGATCGACAACGGCATGCCCTGCGTGATCCTTGCCGCGGGGGATGTGGGGGCCGCCGGGACGGAGAGTCGCGAGGCGCTGGAGGGTGACGCGGCGCTGAAGGCGCGGCTGGAAGCGATCCGGCTGAAGGCGGGGCCGCGGATGAATCTCGGGGACGTGGCGGAGAAGTCCGTTCCCAAGATGACGCTGGTTTCCGCCCCGACCGCCGGCGGGGCGATCTCGACCCGCAGCTTCATCCCGCATCGCGTCCATGCCTCGATCGGCGTCCTCGCCGCCGTCACCGCGGCCACGGCCTGCCTCCAGCCGGGGAGCCCGGCGGCGGCGCTGGCGCGGGTCCCGGCGGACGGGCGTTTCCTGATCGAGCACCCGGGCGGCGCGGCGGAGGTGTTCCTCGACCTCGGGCCCGACGGCGCGCTGCGCGGGGCGGGAACCGTCCGCACCGCCCGCAAGCTCTTCGACGGCCGGGTGTTCCCCGGGCCGGTCCGCTGATCCCGGGAGGGGGGGCCCCGAACGGGGGCTTCCGGGCCGGGTCGTCCGTGCCGGGCGTGGAGGGGCGCTGGCGGAAGAGGAAGGAGTCGAACCTACCGGGGACGCCTGGCGCCCCCCGACGGATTTGAAGTCCGCGCGCCCCACCGGGGACGTTGCTCTTCCGGGAACCGGCGTAGCGTGGCGGCCCCGGTGGTGTCAATCGAGCCGGAATCTGGAAATGTCCCACGGTGGGACAGGGGTCAATCTATTGGATTCAAACAAGAATAGAAAGTTGGTGATTTCATTGCGCGCTGGCGGCGGGGGAGAAGGGGCCAGGGCGGATGCGGCTCGCGCCGGCGGTCAGGCGCGGATTTGATGCGTCGCAAATCCGGTCCGGGACAACCGGGGCATGGGCTGCCCCGGCGGGGCGCGCCGGGCTGCGTCGGGGGCTCGAGGATGGGGAGGCGCCGGTCGCGCCGCCCTCGGATGTGCGTCGAGCGACGGAGCGCCCGGGCGAGGTCGCCGGGCCGCAGGTCGGGATGGACGCCCCGGCGCCGGGATGGGAGGTTCGCAGGGCGCGGCGGTGCGGTATTGTCGCGCGAGGAAGGCAGGGCCCGAGCGGGCGCAGGGAGGAAGCAATGGTCGCAACCGAGACGCTGGTCAGGCCGGAGGAGCCGCGGCTGACCTCGCTCTCCCACGGCGGCGGCTGCGGCTGCAAGATCGCGCCGGGGGTGCTGTCGTCGATCCTGCGCGGGGCGGCGGCGATGCCGGCGCCGGAGGCGTTGCTCGTCGGGATCGAGACCGCCGACGACGCCGCGGTGTGGAAGCTCAACGACGAGCAGGCGCTGGTGGCGACGACGGATTTCTTCATGCCGATCGTCGACGACCCGCACGATTTCGGGCGGATCGCGGCGACGAACGCGCTCTCGGACGTCTATGCGATGGGGGGGACGCCGATCATGGCGCTGGCCATCGTGGGGATGCCGGTCAACGTGCTGTCGCCGGCGACGATCGGCGCGATCCTCGGGGGCGGCGCGGCCGCCTGTCGCGAGGCCGGGGTGCCGGTGGCGGGCGGGCACAGCATCGACTCGGTGGAGGCGATCTATGGGCTCGTCGCGCTCGGGCTCGTGCATCCCGACCGGGTGCGCCGGAACGCGGCCGCGCGGCCGGGCGACGTGCTCGTGCTCGGCAAGCCGCTCGGCGTGGGGGTGATGTCGGCGGCGCTGAAGAAGGGGGCGCTCGGCGAGGACGGCTATGCGGCGATGATCGCGGCGACGACGCGGCTGAACAGGCCGGGGCCGGCGCTTGCGGGGATCGAGGGGGTGCATGCGATGACCGACGTGACGGGCTTCGCGCTCGCCGGCCATGCGCTGGAGATGGCGCGGGGGGCGGGGTGCGACGTGCGGCTGGACTGGCGCTCCGTGCCGCTCCTGCCCGGGGTCCGGGCGCTGGCGCAGGCGGGCCATGTCACCGGCGCGAGCGGGCGGAACTGGGCGAGCTACGGCGAGGAGGTGGCGCTGCCGGCGGGCTTCGCGGCAGAGGAGCGGGCGCTGCTGACCGATCCGCAGACCAGCGGCGGGCTCTTGGTCGCCTGCGCGCCGGAGGCGGCGGAGGCGGTGCTCGCGACGTTCCGCGACGGCGGCTTCGGCGAGGCGGCGGTGATCGGGGAGGTCGTGGCGGCGCAAGGCGCGCCGCGGCTGGTGGTGGAGGGCTGAGGGAGGACGGGACGCGCGCGGGCGCTCGTGACGGGATCGACGGGCCCGGGCGTGGTGACGTTGATCGGGTGGGGAATGATGGATGAAACGAATAAGGGCGGGCTTGCCTGGAAATTGCGAGTTTGCGCGCAAATATATTTTGAAATATATTTGCAAATATTTTGAAGAGACCTCTGCGAAACGCTTGGTTTGGCCTCTTTTCGGGGTCTTTCGGGCATTCGTGGGTGCCCCGGGGGCCGAGGGACGGTGGCGGAGGTCTGCACCCGTGCGGGCCCGTTCGGGCCGCCCGCCCCCGCGTCAGGTCTCGCGGAGCCCGTAGAGCCGAAGGAAGGTCGCACCCTTCCAGACGTTCCAGGCGATGGCGACGAGCGCGAAGTGGGTCCGGTTGCGCGCAAGGCCGAGGAAGCGGGTGCGCGCG
>NZ_JAGOMQ010000088.1 GCF_017993425.1 Amaricoccus sp. | reverse complement strand
GGTCGAGGGCCTCGCCGGCCCAGCCGGGGGCGAGCTCGAGGCGGGCGCGCTCGGACAGCCAGACGAGGCCCGAGCCTGGCGGACCGAACAGCCACTTGTGGCCGCTGGTGACCACGGCGTCGGCGTCGGCGAGGGCGGGGGCGACGAGGCCGACGGCCTGGGCGGCGTCGACGATGGTCCACAGCGCGGGGCTGGCCGCGCGGGCGGCGAGCAGCAGGGCGGCGATGGGCAGCAGCTGGCCGGTGCAATAGGTGATCTGCGACAATAGCAGTACTTGCGGCGAGAATCGTAGGACTTGCTCGGCGAGGGCGGCGGGGTCGGCGAGGGCCTCGTCGGCGAGATATATCACCTCGAATGCGGGGTGGCGCAGGAAGCCCTGGACGCCGCCGGGGTGCTCGTGGCCGCTGGTCAGCACGCGGATCTTGGCGGGGGCGAGTCGGGCGTGCAGGGCGAGGGTCAGGCGGGTCATCGCCTCGCTGGCGCCGCCGGTCAGGGCGACCGGGGTGGGGCCCCACAGCTCGGCCACGAGGGCGCGGGCGCGGGCCAGGGCCGCGCGGCCGCGGCGATACTGGCCGAGCGGCCAGGCGCGCAGCTCATCGCCCCAGAACGCCTGCTGCGCGGCGAGGACCGAGCGCGCGGGGGTGCCGAGGGTGCCGGCGTTGAGGTTCAGGCGCTCGCCCGGGAATTCGCGCAGGCGCAGGAGCTCCCAATGCGCGTGGTCGTGCGTGGCCGCGCGTACGCAATGTGCGAGGTCGTCCTGCGGGGAGCGCTCGCAATGTGCGTGGTCGTGCGTGGCCGCGCGTACGCAATGTGCGGGGTCGTCCTGCGAGGGGAGCCCGCAATGTGCGGGGTCGTGCGGGGCCCGCGGGGGCTCACTCGGCGGCGGCGCGGCCGCTGACATCATCGGGCCTCCAGGCGATCTGCGGCGGGAACAGGGCGGGGTTGATGCGGCGGCGGTGGTCGAGGACGGCGGCGAAGAGCTGGTCGACGGCGGCGGCGAAGGGGGTGGCGACGACGTGGGCGTCGACGAAGTCGGCGCGCACGGAGTGCATGGCCTTGGTGTGCGGGGTCTCGCCGCGGGGGTCGTGGATGCGCGAGATGGTGGCCATGAAGCCGCGGGCGGCGGCCGAGGTCTGCAGGGCGGCGGCGATCTCGTTGATGGAGAGGTCGCGCTCGGTGACGTGATTGATGACGCGGTGCTCGCCGGGGGCGGGCGGATGGTCGACGAGGCGGGCGAGCGAGGCGACGGCGTCGTCGAGGGCCATGAGGCCGGTGCGCTGGTGGCCGCTGCCATAGACGGTCATCGGCAGGCCGGCGACGATCTGGGCGGCGAAGCGGTTGACGACGGTGCCGAAGACGGCGTCGTAATCGAGGCGGGTGGCGAGCGCCGGCAGGCCGGCGGCCGCCTGGACGCCCGCGCCGAAGGCGGTGCATTGCATGACATCGGTGACGCGCAGGTCCCACTTGCGGCACGCCAGCGCGCTGTAGTTCGTGTCGTGGATCTTGGTGATATGATAGATATCGTCGGCCTCGCGCGGGAACGGCACCGGGCGGTCCGCGAGCGCGCCGGCGTGGGCGGGGGTGAAGTAGCCCTCGGGGATCTCCAGGCCGCATTGCGCGTACTCGCCGAAGGAGCCGAGCTTGACCAGGTGGGCGTCCGGCACGAAGCTGCGCAGCGCCCACAGCAGGCGCATGTTGCCGACCTCGTTGTTGACGAGGGTGTAGACCGCCTCGTCGACGCCGGCCATCGAGTAGGGGGCGCTGGCCTGCTGCGCGAGGTGATAGACGACGGCGGGCCGCAGCCGCGCGACCAGCCCGGCGAGCGCCGGGGTGGCGACGTCGAGGTCGACGAACTCGAGGTTGGCGCGGCCGGCGAAGCGGGCGAAGGCGGCGACGCGCTCGGCGGGCCTGGCGATCGGCGTGATGCTGTCGCCGCCGAGGGCGGCGACCTGGCGGCGGCGCGCGAGGTTATCGGCGATGACGACCCGCGCGGAGGGGTGGCGCAGCGCGAGCGTGAGGGCGAGCGGCCACCCGAGGTAACCGTCGCCGCCGAGGACGAGGATCGTCATGGCCGGGCTCACTTGAAGGACGTGTAGACCCAGTCGTTGGTCGCGGCGGCGGCCTCATGACAGTTCGAGCAGTAGGGGGCCATGCCGTTGTGGGTCGTGGTCTCGCCCTTGGCGTCGTAGGCGACCCAGTACCAGTCGCCGTGGGCGCTGTCGTAGCCGTCGATCTTGAGCATGACGGTGTGGCCGGTCGAGACCTTGCCCTCGGCGTCCTCGTACTGCTCCTTGACGAGGATGGTCCCGTCGGGGAAGCTGCCGTCGAAGCTGGCGATCGCTGCGACGGCGACGTCGTTCATGTAGCTGCGGACGAAGTCGCCGTTGTGCAGGCCGCTGGCGATCAGGTCCGGCGATGCACCGGGGAATTGTTGCCAGCTCTTGTAGGCGTCGCCGGCGATCGCCTCGTCGTAGAGGTCGCGGTCCTGGGTGTCTGCCTCGCCGCCACATCCGGCGAGGGTCATGGCGAGGGTGGTCACGGCGAGTGGCCGGTTGAACCATCGTTGTGCGTCGTGCATCGGTCGGGTCCTCATCGTCGGCCAACGATCGCACGCTTCGTGGAGTTACGGGGCGCCGGAGATCGTCCGAAGCGCCGCAGACGAGCGCGCGCGCGAGCGAGCGTCGCCCGCTGCATTGGACGTGCGCGGGGCCAGTGCGGCCTTCTGGTATGGTCGCGCGGCGTGGAGTCCACGGACCGGAGCAGGCGCGTGTGGGCCGGCGTGCAGGTGATCGGCCTGATCGTGCTGGTCGCGGCGTTGCTGCGGCAGATCCAGTGGGCGGCGGTCGTGGCGAGCTTTCGCGGGACCGGCCCCGGCGAGGGGGTCGTGGTGGTGCTGGCCGTGCTCGCGGCGATGGGCCTGCGGCTGTGGAAGTGGCGGGTCCAGCTGCGGGCGATGGGGCTCGGGCACGTGGCCGCGGCGACGGTCGCCCGCGGCTTCTTGCTCGGGGTGCTGCTCGGCGCGGTGACGCCGCTGCGCATCGGTGAGTTCTACCGGATCGCGGCGGCGACCCCGGGCGCGGGAGAGGCGCGCGGACGGGCCGCGGCGGGGGTGCTGCTCGACAAGGGTTATGAGCTGCTGGTGGTGGTCGTGACGCTGGCGGCGGGGTCCGTGGCGGTCGGCTTGCCGCTGGGGGTGGGGGTCGGTCTGTGGCTGCTGGTCGTGGGGATCGCGTGGCTGGTGCTCGGGCCCGCGGGTGCGCGGGGCGGACGCGTGCTCGAGCTGTTCGCGGCCGCGAAGGCTTGCCTGGGCCCTGGCGATCGGGGGCGCCTGTTGGCGGCGACGGCGGGGGCGCACGGGCTGAACCTCGCGGCCGGGCTGGTGATCTACCGCGCGTTCGGCGAGCTCGCGGTCGGCGATTATCTGTTGAGGATCCCGATGATCACGCTGCTCAACACCGTGCCGATCACGATCGGCGGCTT
>NZ_JAGOMQ010000087.1 GCF_017993425.1 Amaricoccus sp. | reverse complement strand
GCAGCAGCTGCGCCACCGGCTTGCCGACCAGGATCGACCGGCCGACGACGATCGCGTCGAGGCCGGACAGGTTGCCCCGCGCGGCGCGCAGCAGCATGAGGCAGCCGAGCGGCGTGCAGGAGACGAGCCCCGGCAGCCCGGAGGCGAGGCGGCCCGCATTGAGCGGATGCAGCCCGTCGACGTCCTTGGCCGGGTCGATCGCATTGACGACGGCGAGCGAGTCGAGATGCGCGGGCAGGGGGAGCTGGACGAGGATGCCGTCCACCGCGTCGTCGGCGTTGAGCTCGGCGACGAGTTTCATCAGCTCTTCCTGGGTGGCGTCCTCGGGCAGCACGTGCTCGAAGCTCGCCATCCCGACCTTGCGCGCCGTCCGGCCCTTGTTGCGCACGTAGACCCCGCTCGCGGGATCGTTGCCGACGAGGACGACGGCAAGGCCCGGGGTAGTGCCCGCCGTCTCCGCCAGCGCCGCGGCCGAGGCGGTGATCCGCTCGCCGAGGCGGGCGGCGTGGGCCTTGCCGTCGATGATGCTGGCACTCATCCGCGCAGCGCCGCCAGCATCTGTCCGGTCTGGTTCGCGTCGTCGTCGATCGCCTGCTTGCCAAGGATGACGAGCCCCGGCGCCTCGGCCTCGACGGCGATCTCGTCGAAGGGATTCATGCTCATCTTGACGTTGGCGAGGTCGACGCCCGAACCATCCGCCTTCACGCGGATCTTGACGTTGAAATCGACCACCCGCTTCACCGGGACCAGTATTTTCATAGCCAACCCTTTTCGGCTCGGATCGAGGAGGTGCCGGCCTGCCGTCCCCCGGTTCATCCTGAACGGGGGAAGCGACACGCGCGGGCGTCTTGCGGGAAGGTATGCTTCACCCCCGCCATTCCCGACAGGACATTTGCGTCAAGGCCGGAACATCGCTACGACAGTTCCCGCGAGGTTCGTTCGAATGAGGCGCGTCATGGAGCCACGAGCGAAGGAAGTCCGACATCCAAGAGCGCAACGGCCACGTCCCGCGGGCCCGCGCCTGTCCGTCGGCTTCGTCCTCGCCAGGCGCTTCACCCTCTGCGCCTTCGCGAACTTCGTCGATGTCCTCCGCCTCGCCGCCGACGAGGGGGACCGCTCCCGCCCCATCCTCTGCGGCTGGTCGGTCCTCTCCGACACGATGGATCCGGTGCCTTCGAGTTGTGGCGTTCCGGTCCAGCCCGGCGAGCGCCTCGGAGACCCCAGGCGCTTCGACTACATCGTCGTGGTCGGCGGCCTGCTCGAGGAAATTCCCAACATCAGCCCCGCCTATACCCGCTTCCTCCAGCGCGCCGCCGAGGCCGATGTCCCCCTCGTCGGCCTCTGCACCGGCGCCTTCGCCCTGCACCGCGCCGGCCTGATGAACGGCTATCGCGCCTGCGTCAGCTGGTTCTGCCACGCCGACTTCCTCGAACAGTTCGACGGCCTCGAACCCGTCTCCGACCAGATATTCGTCGTCGACCGCGACCGCCTGACCTGCGCCGGCGGCGCCAGTTCCGCCCACCTCGCCGCCTACCTCGTGGAGAAACACGTCGGCCGCGCCCAGGCGAACAAGAGCCTGCACATCATGATCATCGACGATGCGCTCCTGGCCGAGAAGGCCCAGCCCGGCATCCCGCTGGAACTCAAGACCGAGGATCCGATGGTGAAGCGGGCGCTCCTGCTCATGCAGCAGCGCATAGATACGCCGCTTTCGGTCACCGAGATCGCGCGCCAGATGGGGAGCAGCAAGCGCCAGCTCGAACGCCACTTCCGCGCCGCGCTCGATACCTCGCCGCGGGCGGCTTTCCTCGACATCCGCCTGTCGTTCGCGCGCCACCTCCTCGAAGCGACGGACAAGTCGATCTCCACGGTCGCCGTCGAGTGCGGCTTCTGCGATTCATCGCATCTCAGCCGGATGTTCCGCCAGCGCTACGACCGCACGCCGTCCGAGATGCGAAACGCGCCCCCCGGAGAGGGGACGCTGGTGCTTCACGCCTGAAGGCCCCGGACTCAGGCGACCTGCCGGAGCGATTTTGCGCCCTTGCCGGACAGGCGCGGAACGCCACTGGCGGGAGGGCGCGATCACGAACTTCGACGGCATCGCCGCCGCCGCGCACTTCTCCCAATACGCCGTCACCGCCGGCTCCCGCGCGCCGCTCCCGTCCATCGAGGTGAGGCCCGGCCGGTCCGGCTAGGTCCGGCAGAGCTCGGGAGGCGCGCCGGCGCAGTGACCCTGGCTGGCTGGGGGACGCGAGGCTTCCATCCCTGCGACATTTCCTGGACGCAAAGCTGTCGGCGAAAGGTGTCAGCTTCCGCCCTGACCGCGCATCTTCCGGAACGTGTTCGGTGTCGTACCCTCGGCGATGCGGAACACCCTGATCATGTGCGGCAGGTCGCAGAACCCGGTCTCGGCCGCGATCCGGGTGGCGGGCCACCTGGTCGTGACCAGCAGGTGCTTGGCCTGTTCGATCCGGATCAGTCGATCCGCCTCGAGCGGCGCCATGCCCAGGGCATCGCGGAAGTGCCGTTCGAGCTTGCGCCGGCTGACCCCGAGCCGCGCCACCACCCGACCGATCGACAGCGGCGCGTCGATCGACTGCTGCATGAGAAGCAGCGTGCGCCGCACCAGCGCGTCGTCGGTGGCGAGCGCCAGCGGCATCCCCGGCTGGGGCTCCTCGGCCGCCGCCTCGTCGAGGATCATGATGCGCAGGCTCTTGCTCGCCCGCGCGCGGCCGAGGTGGCGCTCGACGATGAAGGCGGCGAGATGGGCCGCCGACACCCCGCCCGAGCAGGTGAGCCTGTCGCGGTCGATGACGAAGATCTGGTCGGAGACCGGCTTAAGCCCGTCGAAGCGCTCGAGAAAGTCCTCGTGGTGGAACCAGCTGACGCAGGCGCGGTAGCCCTGCATCAACCCCGCCCGGTGCAGGGCGAACGTGCCGGTGCAGACCCCGACCAGCGGTACGCCCGCCGCCGCCGCCCGTTCGAGAAACCGCGCCGTGTCCGGATGCAGGTGCTCGATCTCGTCGACCAGTCCCCCGACCACCACGAGATAGTCGAAACGCGTCGGATCCCCGAGCCGCTCCTCCGGCTGCACGACGATGCCCGAACTCGACGCGATCGGCTCCATCGTCGGCGACAGCACCCGCCAGGCGCAGAGGATCGGCCGCGAGCGGTCGCCCTCGTCGGCGGCGAGGCGCAGCACGTCGACGAAATTGCCGAGCGCGCAGAGTGTGAAGCGCCGCGCCAGGATGAAGCCGACGTTGAGCTGGGCCAAAGGGCACCTCCGTCGCCAGCTTACAACGGATCTGGCGCAATGATACAGGCCGGGCCGACCGGGATCGGCTATAGGGGCGCAACGGATAGTGGGGAGCCCGAAACCGATGACGCATTTTTCCTTCGCCCAGGTGGTCAAGGGCGCGCTGACGGGTCAGAGGAACTGGACGGCGCAGTGGCCGGATCGCGAGCCGAAGGCGTCCTACGACGTGATCATCGTCGGGGCGGGGGGCC
>NZ_JAGOMQ010000031.1 GCF_017993425.1 Amaricoccus sp. | reverse complement strand
CCGAGCGCACCGTCGACGGATTATGGAGCGCCATCGGGCGTGGCCTCGACGCCTTCCGCCAAGCCGAGTTCGCCAACTATTTCGCCGCCTGCGGATACGATCCAGAATGATCGGCTATCGCTCTAGACTAGTCCCTCCGCGAGGCGGGTGCAGCCCTCGCTATTCAGCAGCGAAGTCCAGACCGACGTCCCAGCCGGAGATCGCCTTGACCTCGGTGAACTCCTCGATCCCCAGATCCCGCCCTCGCGCGCCCGGCCGGAGGCTTTGACTCCGCCGAAGGGCGCGCCCGAGGCGCGCGACTGGCCGTTCATCTCGACCATGCCCGAGCGTAGCCGCCGCGCCAGCCGGTTGCGGCGGGCGACGTCGGCGCTCTGCACGTAGTTGGTCAGGCCGTAGGGGGTGTCGTTGGCGATCGCCACCGCCTCGTCCTCGCTGTCGAAGGGCAGCATCGAGAGCACCGGGCCGAAGATCTCCTCGCGCTCGATCGTCATCCCCGGCACGACGTCGGCGAAGACCGTGGGCTTGACGTAGAAGCCGCGGTTCAGGCCCTCGGGCCGGCCGAGGCCGCCGGCAACCAGCCGCGCCCCCTCGTCCAGACCCTTCTGGATGTAGTCTTGGATCTGGGTCCACTGCCGCTCGCTCACCACCGGGCCGATGTGGCCGCCCGCCTCGCGCGGCGAGCCGACGCGCGTCGCCTCCGCCACGCCGCGGGCGATCTCGACGGCCTGATCGTAGAACGGCCGCTCGACCAGCATGCGCGAGGGCGCGTTGCAGGACTGGCCGGAGTTGTTGAACATGTGCTTCACGCCGCGCACCACCGCGGCCCCGCCAGCGTCGGAGAAGACGAGGTTCGCCCCCTTGCCGCCGAGCTCCAGCGTCACCCGCTTCAGCGTGTCGGCCGCGTTCTTCGAGATCGCCCGGCCGGCGCGGGTCGAGCCGGTGAAGGAGATCATCTCCACGTCCGGATGGGTCGAGGGCTGCGTGCCGACCCCGGGGGCCGTCGCCGTTGACGAGGTTGAAGACGCCGGGCGGCAGGCCGGCGTCGCGAACGAACTCGGCGAAGAGCAGCGAGGAGAGTGGCGCCTCCTCCGAGGGCTTCAGCACGCAGGTGCAGCCGGCCAGGAGCGCCGGGATCACCTTCAGCGTCACCTGGTTCATCGGCCAGTTTCAGGGCGTGATCAGGCCGACGACCCCGATTGGCTCCAGCGCGATCCGGTCGCCGGGCGTGTCGGCGCGCAGCGGGCGGAACCACTCGATCCGGTCGAAGGCGTCGAGGAAGCCCTTGAAATGCCACGGCAGACAGGACGCCTAGTGTTCCGCGCGAGGTCGATCGGCGCGCCCATCTCGAGGCTGATCGCCTCGGCTATCTCGTCCGTCCGCTTCTCGTACTGCGCGAGGATGCCCGCGACCAGCCGCTTGCGCTCGGCGGGCGGCGTCGACGCCTAGGCCGGGAAGGCACGGCTGGCGGCGGCGACGACGGCGTCGGTGTCGGCCTGGTCGCCGAGCGAGATGACCGCGCAGGGCTCCTCGGTGGTCGGATCGATCACCAGGCAGTCGCGGCGCGCCGTCGGTGCAGCCCAGCCGCCATCGATGTAGAACGCGCGCTTCTCGATCATCGGGCTTATCCAGTTCCAGGGACATCCGAAGGCCGGCCCGTGTCGCATGGGCCGGCCTTCGGACGCGCCGCCGGGCTCATCGTTTCATGGCCGAGACGGTGTCCGCAGACAAGGGGAAGGACATCAACGCCGCGCTGCGGTTCGGGATGTGGTCGTCTCACGCGGAGAGGGCCGACGTCTCGTCCGCCGTGCGCAGCGCCGGCTGTCGGCGCAGGACGATCTTCGTCGCCGAGCGGCCGAAGAAGTGGTAGCCCGAGCCGCCCTCGGCCAGGATGTCGAGGAAGGTGTCGGGGTCGGTCACCCGGACGCCGCCGAGGACGTTGCAGCGAGCCTCGAAGAAGGCGTCCGGGATCATCGTGACCGTCGGGCCGACGACCACGATCCGCGCCTCCGGCCGCGCCAGGGCGAGCAGCTCGCCGAGGGTGTCGTTGACCAGCGTGGTTCCGGTGACGATCAGCACGTCGGCCTCGGGAACCACCGCCGGGGCCTCCTCGGCCGGACGGAAATGCGGCAACTCGTGCGGCTTCAGCGTCGCGGGATCCTTCTCGAGCACGAAGTGCCGGGCGCCGAGCTTGCGCAGCTCGCGCAGGAAGGGGACAAAGGCCCCAACCACGACCACGGTCTCGTGGGACGCGATCCCGGCCGCGTCAAAGGCGTCGAGCCGCTCGACGAGGTCGAAGTCCTCGCGTCCCCGGCGCTCCGCGGCGATCTCGGCCAGCGCGTTCAGCGTCGCGATGCCGACGGCGCGGCGGATGCCGACCGACGCCGTCGTCTCGTCGAGCAGGCCGGCGGCGCGGCGGCCTCGGAGCTTTCCGGGGAAGGGCATCGCCATGGCCGAGCTCGGGCAGCAGACCGCCTGGGGGATCTCCTTGATCGGCGTGGCGCAGGCGCCGGCGTGGCCGGTCGAGAGCTTCACCCCGGTGAAGAACAGGCCGATGACGGCCCGCTCCACCACGATGTCGTCGAGCATGGCCCCGAGCTCGGCCCGCACGATCTCGACCGTCTTCGTCAGGATGGCGTTCGCCACGGCCGCTCCTCCGTCGACGGGGCGCCTCACATCGTTCCACTGAGCATCCTGGCGATCTGCTCGTCGGTCAACTCGATGCGGAAGAACGTCGCGTAGAAGTTCCGCACCTCCTCGATCAGCTCGGCCTCCGGGAAGACGTCAGGGTGAAGCCTGGTCGCCGCCCAGAGCACGGTCAGCGGCTGCTCGACCGTGCGGTTGCCCCAGATATGGGCGCCGATAGGGGTGACCAGGATGGCGCCCTCCTGTACGGCCCGGAGCTGGGACAGCGTGGCGTCCGACGTCAGCGCGTCGAGATGCTTCGGGTCGCCGAGAATGATGACGTCGGGATCGGCGCCGACGACCACCTCGGTCGAGAGTGACAGCACCTCCTGGGTGCGGCCGTCATCGGTGACGCTGTCGCCGCCTGCCGCGGTGATCCACCATTCGGCGACGAGATGCGGCTGGGTCATGTTGGCCGGGTTGATGTAGAGGACGCGCGGCCGTTCCTCCGGCGGGATCGCCGTCACCTTCTCCTCGACGCGGGCGAGGGTGGCGTCGAAGAAGGCGGCGTACTTCTCGCCGATCTCTGGGTTGCCGAGCACCTCGCCCACGAGCGCGACGCCGGCCTTGACGTCCTCGGGCTTCTGGATGCGCAGGAGCACCGTCGGCACGCCGTTGGCCTCGAGGATCTCGGCGGTGTCGGTCTCGAAGGACAGCGCGACGTCGGGCTTCGCCTGCAGGATGCGCTCGATGTCGGGGGCGTAGTTGGCGTCCTGCAGGTCGGGCGCATCCGCGAGCTGCGGCGCGAAGACGTACTGGTAGGTCCAGCGCCCGGCGTCGACGAAGCGCTGCGGCAGCCCGCTTACGACCGTGTCGGCCTTGCCGGCCGTGAAGACGAAGCTGTTGATCACCGGCACCGAGCCGAGGGTGATCACCCGCCCGATCTCGTCGGGCACGGTCACGCTGCGGCCGGTCATGTCGGTGATCTCGCCCGCGGGCGCAGCCTGGGCGGTGGCCAGCAGGCAGGCGCCGGCAAGGAGGGTCAGGATGCGCTGAGACATGGTCGAGGCTCCATTGAACGGCTGGCGAGGGCGGGGATGCAGGCCGGTGTCCCGTCGCGGTCGCGGATGATGCGGACGGGCGCGTCGTAGAGGCCGGACAGGAAGTCG
The DNA here is from genome assembly GCF_017993425.1 of Amaricoccus sp. GTDB lineage: Bacteria > Pseudomonadota > Alphaproteobacteria > Rhodobacterales > Rhodobacteraceae > Amaricoccus. The sequence goes on along the minus strand of NZ_JAGOMQ010000031.1, from coordinate 48,087 downwards.
GCCGAGAGCAGGAGGTCCGGCGCGCCGCTGCCGAAGACACGGCCCTCCTTGAGCGCGAGCACCCGGCTGCCGACCAGCAGCGCGTGGTCGGGATGGTGGGTGGTCATCAGCACCGCGTAGCCGCTGCCCGCGAGCTCGGCGACGATGTCGAGGATGCGGATCTGGTTGCCGAAGTCGAGGCTCGCCGCCGGCTCGTCGAGGATCAGCACCGGCGCCTCCTGCGCCAGCGCCCGGGCGAGCAGGCAGAGCTGGCGCTCGCCGCCGCTGACCGTGGCGAACTGCCGCCCGGCGAGATGGCCGATGCCGACCCGCTCCAGCGCCTGCTCGGCGACGGCGACGTCGCCGGTGGCCGGCGTCTCGAACATCGGCAGGTGCGCCGAGCGGCCCATCAGTACCATGTCAAGCACCAGATGGCCGAAGACGGACTGGCTCGATTGCGGGACATAGGCGACCTTGCGGGCGAGCTCGCGTGCGCTGAGCGCGCCGACGGCCGCGCCGTCGATGGTGATCGCGCCGGCGGACGGCGTCAGGTTGCCGAAGAGGCAGCGCAGGAGCGTCGTCTTGCCCGCGCCGTTCGGGCCGAGCACGCAGAGGACGTCGCCGCACGCGAGCTCGAAGCCGATCTGCTCCAGCCGCCGGCCCTGGTCGGGGAAGGCGAAGGCGAGGTCCTCGACGCGGAGCATCACGCCCATGCCGCTCGCGTCCTGAGCAGGAGGAAGATGAAGAGCGGCGCCCCGATCACGCTGGTGGTGATGCCGAGCGGGATCTCCATCGACGCGACGGCGCGGGAGAAGTCGTCGACCACGAGCAGGAAGAGGCCGCCGGTCACGATGGTGACCGGCAGCAGGCGGTCGAAGCTCGGCCCGACCAGGATGCGGCCGATGTGCGGCACCACCAGGCCGACCCAGCCGATGATGCCGGAGATCGAGACCGCCGCCGCCGTCATCAGCGTGGCGGCGAGCACGAGCATGAGCCGCGTCGCCGCGACGTTGACGCCGAGCGCGCGCGCCTCCTCGGCGCCGAGGCTCATCACGTTGATCTGCCAGCGCAGCGCGAAGAGCAGGCCGAGGCTCGCGGCGATGACGCCGCCGGCCAGCGGCAGGTCGCCCGGGGTGATCTTGTTCAGCCCGCCGAGCAGCCAGAAGGTGATGACCGGCAGCACGTTCACCGGGTCGGCGATGATCTTCAGGATCGAGATCAGCGCCTGGAAGAAGGCGGCGATCACCACGCCCACCAGCACCAGCACGATCAGGGAATGCCGGTTGATCGCCTGCCCGATCGAGAAGCAGAGCGCGACGGCCACGAGGCCCGAGGCGAAGGCCAGGCCCTGGATGCCGAGGCCGCCGAGGTTGAGCATGACCGCGAGCGACGCCCCGAAGCCGGCGCCGGCGGATACCCCGAGGATGTCGGGCGAGACGATCGGGTTGCGGAAGAGGTTCTGGTACGCGGCCCCGGCCGCCGCGAGCGCGGCGCCGACCATGACGGCGGCGCAGATGCGCGGCAGGCGCACGTTGAGGACGATCAACTCGGCCGAGGAATCCCAGGTTGGCTCGATCGGGACGACGCGCGAGGCGAGGATCGCGAGCACGGTTCCAGGCGGGATCGACACCCGGCCCATGCCGAGCGACAGCACCGCCACTGCGGCGAGCGCGCCCAGCAGGGCGACGAGCACGATCCGTTCCTGCCCCCGCCCCCGGGCCGGCCGCCGCGGCGTATCGGCCGCGGCGGCGCGGGTCAGCATCGGTCGACTTGGACGGTGCTCACACCGTTGTCGGCGAAGAAGGCCTCGATGCGGGCGTTCGACTCGGCGAAATGCCCCTTCTCCCAGACGATCCGCCACTCGCCGGCTTCCTCGTCGTAGAAGGCCTCCGGGAAGGCCTCAAGGAACCGCGCCGTCCGCGCGCCTTCTCTCGGGAGGTCGATGCCGTGGATCTTGCAGCGCTTGGTGAGCGTGACAGGCTGTGTGATCGTGTCCATGCAACCCCTCCCCGATGTATCCAATGATACATATTGAAGTCATCATATCGCGGTCGGGGTGTCAATCGGAGGGACCGATGGCGGCGGCTGGCGGGCCGGCGACCGGTGCCGGCATCGGGAACACGAGACCTACGCGGAGCGCCAAGCCATGCGCCTGACCCAGTTCACGGACTACGCGCTCCGGATGATGATGTACGCGGCCGCCCACGGCGACCGGCTGGTCACGATCGAGGAGGTGGCGGAGGCCTATGGCATCTCCCGGACACACCTGATGAAGGTGGCGAACCTACTCAGCCGGAGTGGTTTCCTGACGTCGGTCCGCGGCAGGTCGGGCGGGCTGAGGATCGCGCGGCCCGTCCAGGAGATCCGGCTCGGTGACATCGTGCGTGCCACCGAGCCCGATTTCGCGATCGTCGAATGCTTCGGTTCGGACAACCGCTGCCGGATCACCGCCCGCTGCCGCCTCCGCGGCATCCTTGCCGGCGCCATGTTCGCCTTCCTGAAGGAGCTCGACGCCCACAGCCTCCACGATCTGGCGCTGCGTCCGGCCGACTTCGGGATGGCTCCCGTCGCCGGCGGCGCATGAGCCGCTACCGCCCGGCCGTCGTCGGCAGGGCGCAGATCGTCGAGCGGGTCAGGAACCGCCGCTCGCGGCCGTTGTCGAGCGAGAACATGCCGCCGCGCCCCGGCACCACGTCGATGATCAGGTCGGTGTGCTTCCAGGCCTCGTATTGCGGGCCGCTGATGTAGACCGGCATCCCGCCGATCTCGCCCAGCTTCACGTCGGCGTCGCCGACGAGGAACTCGCCCTGCGGGTAGCACATCGGCGACGAGCCGTCGCAGCAGCCGCCGGACTGGTGGAAGAGCACCGGCCCGTGCTCGGCGACGATCTCGGCGAGCAGCTCGAGCGCTGCGGGTGTCGCGGTGACCTTGTCCATGACAACCTCCCGGAAGGGACCGGCCGCTCGGGCCGGCCCTGATCGCGATCAGAAGAATCCGAGCTTCTTCGGGCTGTAGCTGACCAGCATGTTCTTGGTCTGCTGGTAGTGGTCGAGCATCATCTTGTGGTTCTCGCGCCCGATGCCGGACTGCTTGTAGCCGCCGAAGGCCGCATGCGCCGGATAGGCGTGGTAGCAGTTGGTCCAGACCCGCCCCGCCTTGATCGCCCGGCCGAAGCGGTAGGCCCGGGTCCCGTCGCGGGTCCAGACCCCGGCGCCGAGCCCGTAGAGCGTGTCGTTGGCGATCGAGAGCGCCTCGTCGTCGTCCTTGAAGGTCGTCACCGACACCACGGGCCCGAAGATCTCCTCCTGGAAGATCCGCATCTTGTTGTGGCCCTTGAAGATCGTCGGCTTGACGTAGTAGCCGCCGGCGAGGTCTCCGGTCATCTCCTTGCGCCCGCCGCCCGTCAGCACCTCGGCGCCCTCCTGCCGGCCGATGTCGAGGTAGGAGAGGATCTTCTCGAACTGCTCGGAGGAGGCCTGCGCGCCGATCATCGTCGCCGGGTCGAAGGGATCGCCCTGGACGATCGCTTCCGTGCGGGCGATGGCGCGCTCGATGAAGCGATCGTAGATCGACTCGTGGATCAGCGCCCGGCTCGGGCAGGTGCAGACCTCGCCCTGGTTGAGCGCGAACATCACGAAGCCCTCGATCGCCTTGTCGAGGAAGTCGTCGTCCTCGGCGGCGACGTCGGCGAAGAAGATGTTCGGGCTCTTGCCGCCGAGCTCCAGCGTCACCGGGATCAGGTTCTGGCTGGCGTACTGCATGATCAGCCGCCCGGTGGTGGTCTCGCCGGTGAAGGCGATCTTGGCGATCCGGTTCGACGACGCCAGCGGCTTGCCGGCCTCGAGCCCGAAGCCGTTCACCATGTTGAAGACGCCCGGCGGCAGGGTATCCGCGATCAGGTCGGCGAAGACCTGGATCGAGGCGGGGGTCTGCTCCGCTGGCTTCAGCACCACACAGTTGCCGGCGGCGAGCGCCGGGGCGAGCTTCCAGACCGCCATCAGGATCGGGAAATTCCACGGGATGATCTGCCCGACCACCCCGAGCGGCTCGTGGAAGTGGTAGGCGACGGTGTCGTGGTCGATCTCCGACATCGAGCCTTCCTGCGCCCGGATCGCCCCGGCGAAGTAGCGGAAGTGGTCGATGGCGAGCGGGATGTCGGCCGCGGTCGACTCGCGGATCGGCTTGCCGTTATCCCAGGTCTCGGCCCGGGCCAGCAGCTCGAGATTCTCCTCCATGCGGTCGGCGATCCGGTTCAGGATCAGCGCCCGCTCGGCGGCGCTGGTCCGGCCCCAGGCGTCCTTGGCGGCATGGGCGGCGTCGAGGGCCGCCTCGACGTCGGCCGCGTCGGAGCGCGCGACCTCGCAGATCACCTGACCGTTGATGGGCGAGGTGTTCTCGAAGTAGCGGCCGGACTTTGGCGCAACGCGCTTGCCGCCGATGAAGTTGTCGTAGCGCGTCTCGTAGGGGACCTTCGCTTCTCGGAAGAATTCGATCTTGTTCACGGGCTTCCTCCTGGTTCTCTTTCGGCTTTTTTGGCTCGGGCTCGAAGCAGGCTGTTCGCGCCCCCGCCGGAGCGGGTGCGCCACCGGCCCCGGCCGTGGCGGCTCCAACATCGTCCGGCCCGTCTCGGAAAGGTCGCGGGCCGCGCGTCGTTAGCGCCGACCAAACATAACGATGGCTGTCCGGACTGTATAGCGTCGTCACCTGCGCAGCGCGCGCCGCGGCGACCGTCGTCGATCTCAGAACGGCGCGAAATCGACCGGATCGCCGCGCGCGACCACCGTCGCCTCTTCCGGCAGAACGACGAACCCGTCGGCGCCCGCAAGAGCCATCACGCTGGCGGATCCCTGGATTGGCAGCGGCGCGACCATCCCGGCGTCGCCGTTCCGCTCCAGCCGCCCCGCCAGAACCTGGACATGGCCACCGCCTTGCGGACGGTTCGCGCGAGCGGCAGGGCGGTCCGGCCGGGATCCGCCGCGGGATCGCCGGAGAGCTTCGCCACCAGCGGCCGGCCGAGAAGCGCGAAGGCGACGGCCGCCGCCATCGGGGCAGCGCGAGGATCGGGCAGTCGTCGATGTCGCCGAAGCCGACCGGCCGGCCCGGCCGCAGCGCGAGCCTCCAGAACTCGAGGCAGCCGCGCCGGGAGATCAACCGCTGCAGGTGGTCGGCGCCGCCGGCCGACGCGCCGCCACTGGTCACGATCAGGTCGTTCTCCTGCGCGGCGGCGATCAGCACGGAGAGGATGCGGTCGGGGTCGTCCGGCAGCACGCCGAGGTCCTGCACGGCGCAGCCGGCGGCGGCGAGCATCGCGCGCAGCATCGGGCGGTTGCTGTCGGCGATCTCGCCGGGGCCGAGGCGGCCGAAGCCGTCCCCGGAGCTCGTCGCCGACCGAGACGAGCGCCACCCGCAGGCGGGCGTGGACCGTCACCGCAGGCGCCTGCAGCGCGTAAAGCAGGGCGAGCTGCGCCGCGCCGATGCGCTGGCCGGGCCAGAGCACGATGTCGCCCCGGCGCACGTCCTCGGCGCGGCGGCGGACATGGGGCTTGGCGCCCTCCGGCGCGGTGACGACAACGTCGCCGCCGACCTCCGCGCACAGATCCTAGATTACCACGCGCTCGGCGCCGGCGGGCATCATCGCGCCGGTGAAAATCCGCGAGGCCTCGCCGCGCAGGACCTCATGGGCCGGCGGGCGACCGGCGGCGATGGTCTCGGCGATCCGGAGGCGGCTGGGCGATCCCGGCGCCAGGTCGTCCGCCCTGAGCGCGAAGCCGTCCATGGCCGCGGCGTCGAAGCGCGGCAGGTCCACCGGCGCGAGCACCCCCTCCGCAAGCCGCCGGCCCAAGCTCGTCTCGACCGCGACCCTCTCCCGCCCGACCACGAACGAAAAGGTCGCGGCGAAGAACGCCAGCGCCTCCGCCAGGTTCTCGGGCTTTGCCAAGGTCAGTTCCGGATCCGGGCGCACGCCTGCGCATAGTCTGGAAGCCGGTCCGTCAGCGCCGAGCCGAGCGACGCGACACCTGCTGGCTCGGTTGCGAACGAGACCTCGAAGCCGCCGTTCGTCGCCAAGGTGAGGATCAGGTTCCGGCCGTCCCCGGCCGCCTCGATCCGCCAGCTGTCGAGCGGAAAGACGTAGCGCAGCGTATCGTCGCCGAAGCGGCTGCCGAGCGCCGCCCGGAGCAGCCGCGGCAGCGTCATGGCGACCGCCGAGGCGTCTTCCGTCGAGAGCAGGACCTCGTTCGGCTTCCCGGCCGCGTCCACGAACCTCAGGGCGATCCGTTCGCCTCCGTCGACTACCCGGCAGGTCGACAGCGCTGCGGCCTCGATCGGCATTCCGCGGGACCTCCGATATTTTTAGGCAACTATATCGCATGAACGGCCGATCGCAAGATTCTGGCTACCATGCCAGGTCCGCGATATGTCTGGGACGATCGACGTCGACGAGGCGGCCATGGTGCGCGAGAACGAGATCCGGGCGGGCGAGGTCGCAGCGAGCCCGCCGCCGGCGGACGCGACGATCGGCTTCATCGGCCGCATTCGGACTCCCTGGACGTCGCGGATGGCGACGCCGCGGCAAGGCCGGCCGGACGGACCTGTCTGCCAGATCGAGATCTTCCCGCCCTGGCGGGAGGCGCTGCGCGGCATCGAGGCCTTCCAGCAGCTCGAGGTCCTCTACTGGCTGCACCTATCGCGGCGCGACCTCGTTCTGCAGAGCCCGGCCAGCGATGGCCGGGTGCGCGGCACCTTCGCGCTCCGCTCGCCCGTGCGTCCGAACCCGATCGGCACCTCGATCGTCCGGATGGTCGGGATCGAGGGAGGTCACACCCTGTCCGTGCAGGGGCTCGACTGCATCGACGGCACGCCCCTCCTCGATCTCAAGCCGGACCGGGCCGAGTTCCGCCCGATCGCGCCGCCTCAGCCCGGAGACTTCGAAACCGGATGAAGCGTCCGATCTAGAGCTGATCGAGAGCCTGTCCGAGGGCTTCGGAAGGTCGGCGAGCGCGGCGGCCTGATTGGCGCGGCGATCTATCAAGACCCTCAGATCAACTCAGACGGAGACGTTCTCGGTCGCGCCAGTCGTCGGGGCCGTCCACCGTCGTCACCGGTTCGACGTGCGGCGTGCTACGAACATGGTATGGGCATCAGCTACACAGCCCGTGCCCTTCGCGCCAGAAATAGTTCGTCCGGGCACGACGGTATGGGTGCGCCGCCGCAGCAACCAGGCTACGCCCGCCAGGTCGACAATGCCGACCAAGGCCCGCCGCAGGTTCGAGTAGTGCGACCGGCCGGCGAGCCGCGGGCGATGCTCGACCGGCACGAGGACCACGTCCCAGCCCTCGCGGCGCATCAGCGCGGGGACGAAGCGATGCATGTGCTCGAAATACGGAAGCTCCAGGAAGGCGCTCCGGCGGAAGACCTTGAGGCCGCAGGCGGAGTCGCGCACGCCGTCCCCGAGCACTGTCGCGCGGATCGCATTGGCGGCGCGCGAGCCCCAGCGCCGGCTGGAGCGGTCGCGACGCTGCCGGCGCTCGCCCTGGACCAGCCCGACCCGGGAGGAGGGCGCCGCGTGGAGCGCCTCGAGCAGGACGAGGATCTGGTCGGGCGGGTTCTGGCCGTCGCCGTCCAGCGTGGCCACCCAGGAGCATCGCGCCGCCCGCACGCCTGTGCGGATCGCGCTTGACTGGCCGGCCGGACGGGCGTGCGTCAGCACCCGCAGCCGGCGCTCCCGCGCTGCCAGGTCGGCCAGCAGGCCCGGGGTTGCGTCGGTCGAGCCATCGTCGACGACGATCACCTCGGCCGCCGTGTCGCCGAGGGCGGCGAGCACCTCCCCGAGGACGCGCTCCAGCCCCTCCGCCTCGTCGAGCACGGGGATCACGACGCTGATCGTCTCCGTCGGGGCAATCATCGACCGTCTCCCGCATCGGGCGCGGGCGACCCGCCCCAGACGCCATACGGGCGGTTGCGGTAGACGACGACGGCGCGCGGCGGATCGTCCGTGTGGTCGCGGTCGAGCCGCGTCACGAGGACCCTGTCGGGGTTCTCCGCCAGCCAGCCCGCCGCCTCCTTCCGGTCCAGCGCCGTCACCGGGTTGCGAAGGCGGGCGGCGAAAGTGAACATGCCGTCGTAGCTGTCTCCCAGCACGCCGACGCCGGCGGCGTCGGAGGGCGCGATCAGGCCGGCGATCTCGCCCGCGTCGTAGATGCGCCCGGGCGCGCCGAACAGGAACGCGAGGTCGAGGGCGGCGACCAGCCCCAGCCCGAGGAACGCCAGCGCCGGCCCGCGCAAGCGCGTTCCCAGAGCCGAGAGGCCGAGGCAACCGAGGCCGACCAGCGCCATGACCCAGCCGGGCGCCAGCAGCCGGGCCGCCCGCTCGTCGGCGACGAGGCCGACCGCCGCGCCGAGGAAGGCGAGGCCGAGAAGGGCGGGCGGCAGGACCGCGGGGAGCGCCCGGACCCCGTCGCCGCCCATGGCCCGCGCCATCAAGAGCGCGGCCGCCGGCAGGGTCGGGATCAGGTAGTGGATCTGCTTGCCGCTCATCAGGCTGAAGAGCGCGAGGGCGGACCCGGCCCAGACGGCGGCGAGGCGCAGGCCCCGGTCGGCGCGCAGGTCGAGCGCGGCGATCCGCCTCAGGAGTGAAGGCGACCAGGCCCAGGGCCAGAGCACGACCGGCAGGAGCGCGAGGAACCACCACCATGGCCGGGCATGGGCGAAGGCGTCGGTCATGCGCCCGGCGCTCTGGGTCCAGAGCACGGCCTCGCGATACTCCGGGCCGCCGGCGACGATCGCGGGGACGAGCCAGAGGCCGACCAGCGCGAGCCCCACGCCGAGCGCGAGCGCAAGCCCGGCCGCCGTCCGCCGCAGCGGCAGGCCCTTCCAAAGCGGGGCGAGAACCGCGATCGGCAGCAGGTGAACGAGGACGACCGGCCCCTTGGCGAGCCCGCCGAAGGCGAGCGCCGCCCCGAAGGCCGCCCAGCCTCGCCGCGTGTCGCCGGCGGCGACCAGCGCCAGCACGCCGAGGACGACGGCGAGGGCCAGCATGGCGTCGAACATGGTCAGCCCGGCATAGGCGACGAAGACGCCGAAGCCGGCGAGGATCATCGCCGCCCGGCCGCCGGCGCCGTCGTCCTGCGGCCACAGCCGCCGCGCGAGCCGGCCCGTCGCCCAGATCGTGGCGACCGCGAAGGCCGGCCCGATCAGGCGCGCGGCGATCTCCGAGACGCCCGTGACCGACCACACGAGGTTGATCAGCCAGAAGAGGAGCGGCGGCTTGTGGGAATAGGTCGCGCCGTTCAGGTGCGGCACCAGCCAGTCGCCGCTCGTCCGCATCTCCCAGGCGACGGCGAGGTAGCGCGTCTCGTCGACCGGCAGCAGCGGTCGGGCGAGCACGCCGAAGGCCGCGACCAGCGCGAAGCCCGCCATGGCGAGCCAGGTCCGGCCGGCCCTCATGCCGCGCCCGTCCGGGCCCGCCGGATCAGCGCGAGGTTGCGCAGATAGACGATCAGGCCGGCGCCCTGTCCGAGGATGAAGACCGGGTCGCGCCGCCAGATCGCATAGGCGAGCAGGGCACCGCCGCCCGCGAGGCTCAGCCACCAGAAGGCGTCGGGCACGAGGCTGCGGCGGGCGCGCTCGCTGGCGATCCACTGCACCAGGAAGCGCGCGGTGAACAGCATCTGGCCGAGAAAGCCGATGGCGAGCCAGAAGGCGGAGACGGTCATTGGACGCGGGACCCGGTTGCGGAATCGCCGGCCCTCGAGCCGACGGCCGCTTCTTCCCGGCCAAGCTTACGCCAGGCTGAACGCGCTCAGTCGCCGAGGTCGAAGCGCGCCTCGAAGCCGTCGGCTCGCCCGGGCGCGGGCGAGCGCAACGACAGGACCGCGCCGGAGCGTCGCGCGATCGTGTCGGCGATGGCGAGGCCGAGGCCGCTGCCCGCGGACGCCGCCGCGCCGTGTCGGAAGCGCTCCGTCAGCGTCTCTATGGAGCCGGCATCCACGGCCGGGCCGCCGTTGGTCACGACGAGCGCCGCATCCTCCACCCGGACGCGCACCCGCTCGTCCGCAAGTCCATGACGCAGCGCGTTCTCGATCAGGTTGCGCGCGACGACGGCGAAGGCGTCCCGGTCGATCCGGCCCTCCATCCGGGGCGCCGCCGGCTCGAGGTCGATCGGCGCCGCCCGGAACTCGTCGAGCACGAGGCGCAGCGCCGGGACCAGGTCGACGCGGCCCTCCAGCCGATATGCGGTCGCCTCGGCCCGCGCAAGGTCGAGCAGCTTCTCGGAGAGGCGCCCCACCCGCTTCAGCGAGCGCTCGATGCGGGCGAGGCGATCCTGCGCGGGACCGTCGGGCAGGTCGTCGGCGAGGAGCTGCGCCTCGGCGATGGCGCCCGCGACCGGCGTGCGCAGCTCGTGCGCTGCGTTCGCCGAGAAGCCGCGCTCGGCGTCGAGCGTCCGGCGCAGGCGGTCGAGGAGGCGGTTCGCGGCCAGGACGATGGGCCTGAGCTCGCTCGGCAGCCCCGCATCCGGCATGGGCGTCAGGTTATCGCCGCCCCGGCGCTCGATCTCCCGGCGCAGGTCGTCGAGCGGCGCGAGGCTGCGCCGGGTGATCGACCGGACCAGCAGCAGGACCACCGGCAGCAGCAGCGCCAGCGGCCAGAGCAATCCGAGGAAGGCCTCGAACGCCTCATCGCGGCGATAGGCCTGCGGCTGGGCGACATGCAGGAAGCCGCCGTCGAAGGCGACCGTGTGGATCCTGAAGCCGTCCGCCCGGCCGAAGCCGCGATGCAGCGGCACGGCGAAAGCCTCCGTCGGCGCATCGGCGCTGCGCATCAGCAGATCGCCGTTCGCGGCGCGGATCTGATAGGCGAGCGTCGCGCCGTCGAACCGGAGCAAGCCGGGCGCCGGGGGCGCCGCGTCCAGGCCGGGCGCGACCGCCTCGACGGCGAAAGGCGCGAGGCCTTTCGCCATCTGGCGCAGCGCGATGTCCCAAGCCTCGTCGAGCTCGTCCTTCAGCGCAAGGCCGGCGAGGATCGTCGAGGCGATCCAGGCCGCCACGACGGCGAGGCCCAGCCCGCGCAGCAGCCGCCCGGCGAGGCTGCGCGCCGCCATCAGGGGCGCTCCAGGCGGTAGCCGAGGCCGCGATGGGTGGTGATCGCCCCGGCCCCGATCTTGCGCCGCAGCCGGCTGACGAACACCTCGACGGCGTTGCTCTCGATCTCCGCGCCGAAGGAATAGAGCGCGTCCTCGATCTCGGCCTTGGGGACGATGACGCCGGGCCGCGCCGCGAGACGGGCGAGCACGGCCCATTCACGGCCGGTCAGGTCGACGGCCTTGCCGCCCTGCCGCACCTCCCGCAGCGCGAGGTTGATCGAGAGAGCGTCCAGGACGATTTCCGGGCCGGCAAGGCCGCCATATCGCCGCGCGACGGCGGCGATCCGCGCCGAAAGCTCTGACAGATCGAACGGCTTGACCATGTAGTCGTCCGCCCCGCTGTTCAGGCCCGCCAGCCGGTCGCTGATCTGGTCGCGGGCGGTCAGGATGATCACCGGCGTGGCGTCCCGACTGGTGCGCAGACGGGCGAGAAACGCCAGCCCACGGCCGTCGGGCAGGTTCAGGTCGAGGAGGATCTGGTCGTAGCGCACCGTCTCCGCCGCGGCATCGGCGTCCGCCAGCCCCTGCGCCCAATCGACGGCGTGACCCTGGCCGCGCAGGTAGTCCGCAAGCGCCCCGCCCAGGGTGATGTCGTCTTCGATCAGCAGAAGGCGCACGGCGGCTCCGTTTCGGGATGATCACCACGACTCCCCTGCCGATTGACTCGCGTCAAGCACTGGCCTCGGCCGCTCCGTTCACGATTGCCGCTATTGAGCGAGGCGACTCCGAGCGGGCGCGACGATCGACGCCATCGCCCGGGCCGCCATCGCCCGCTGAGGGCCCGGTCTCGCGCTGCCCCCGCCGAATCACGGCGTCGGTGGGCAAAGCCTTGCCTCCCCTGCGCCATGATCCAGCCGCCGGCCGCCACGCGCTGACCGCCCCGGCCTAAGCCGGAGGCGCGTAGTGACCGTGGTGAGCTACACCACTTCCGGGGGCACGACCTGGTTGAAGTTTGTCAACCGGCCCTAAGAAAAGCATTATTGAATTGATTGGAATCTGAAAATGGGAACTGGCTAGACGACGAAAGAGGATCGGTATTCCCGCCCTCACCGTGGTGCAGACGCGCGACTTTGCAATTGATTGCAATCCAGCGTCCCCCAAACACCGCGTCGAAGACGGCGGGGGAAATCCCCTGCGGGAGTCAGACAGACGGGCCGTTGGTAATAGGTGCTCCCGCAGGTCGCCCGCTTCGGACGCGGCCGACGTGCGCTTAGTAACGCTGTGCGGTCGCGGTGATGGTCATTTCCTGAAGGTTTACCGATTGCGGCAGCTTATAGGCGAAGAGGATCGTGCGGGCGACGTGCTCCGCGTCGATGCCGCCCTCCATCCGGTCGCGATCCGCCGACCAGACGGCGAAGGCGGCCGGGTCGGTGATGGTCTTGTCGATCTCGGACTTGGTGATGCCGGGCGAGATCGTCATCACCCGCACGTCGTGCTCCGCCGAGGCGCCGCGCACGCCCTCGCTGACGGCATGAACGAAATGCTTGGTGCCGCCGTAGACGTCGTGGAACGGATAGACCTTGCGGCCCGCGATCGAGGACACGTTGACGATCGTCCCGTGGCGGCGCGCCTTCATGGCGGGCAGGACGGCGTGCATGCAGTTCAGGACGCCGATCACGTTGATGTCGATCAGGTCGCGCCACTCGGCAGGATCCTGGTCGTCGAGCCGGGCGAGGCGCGAGACGCCGGCGTTGTTGACCAGCAGATCGACCGGGCCGAAGCGCGCCTCGCCCTCGGCGATGGCGGCGGCGATCCTGTCGCGGTCGCGCACGTCGGCCTCGCAGCAGACGGCGTCGGGGAGCCCGAGGTCGAGGAGCTTCTCCCGCCGGCGCGCCAGCAGCAGCAGCGGATGACCCGCCTCGGCGAAGGTCCGGGCGATCTCCGCCCCGATCCCGGCGCTCGCGCCGGTGATCATGACCAGGGGCTTCGTGGCTCTCGTTGAAGGCTCGGTCACGGCATGCTCCGCATGAAGGACTGTTCCGCGGTCTCCGACCGGCGGAAGGAATGGAGGGGCCGGCGGCCCCTCCTCGCGCCCGACGGGCTCAGTTCGCCGCGAGCTGGGCGCGGATCTGCTCGATGTTCAGCACCGGAGAGACCTCGTACTTGTAGAACTGGTTCTCGGGGTTCGGGTCGATGAACTCGTCCACGTTTTCCTTGGTGATGGCATAGGCGGGGAAATAGCTGCCGAGGGGCAGGTTCTGCGCATCGAGCCCCTTGTTGAAGATCTGGTCGATGAAGGCCACCGTCGAGACGCCCATCTGCTCGCCGGAGAAGGTGCCCGTCACCAGCAGGTTCCCCTTCTTGATCTCCTCGAGCGCGAGGCGCGACCCGTCCGCCGAGGTCGCGACCTTGACGCCCTCGATCCCGCTGTTGCGCAGCGCCCGGAGCGAGCCGATGCCCATCCAGTCGTTGTCGGCGATGATGTGGGTCAGCTTGCTGCCGTGGGCGGTCAGGATGTCCTCGGCCGCGGCGAGGCCGCCTTCCTCGGTCCAGTTGCCTTCACCCATGGCGACGACCTGGAAGCGCAGCTCCTCGTCGTTGAAGCCGCCGCTCTGCTTGGCCTGCTGGAACAGCTCGTAGCCGCGCAGCATGGCCTCCTCGCGGGTCATGTCGAGCCCGAGATCCTGGACGCGCTGCCAGACGATGCCCGAGACCATGCCGTTCAGGCGGCTCTCCGAGGTCGAGTTGCCGACGACGCCGATGATCAGCGCGCCGACGATCGGCTCGGTGCCCGCGTCCTTGGCGATGTACGCGCCGGCGCCGAAGCCGTTCTCATAGGGGTTCGGCGTGATCGTGGTCAGGACCTGGGCGCGATCCGAGGGAACGGTGCCGATGGCGACGACGGGGATGCCGGCCTCGACGGCGCGGTTGATGCACGAGGCCACGCCGAGCGTGTCGGTCGGATCGACGACGATCACGTCCTTGCCCTGGGTGATGAAGGTGTCGATCTGCCCGCACTGGCGTTGCAGGTCGCCATCGGCCACCTGAACGTCGAGGGTGATATTGGTGCCTTTCGCGGTGCGTTCGGCGCCCTTTATCAGCTCGACGAAGAAGGGATTGCCCATCGTGATCTCGGTCCAGCCGACCTGGATGCTCGACGGGTCGGCCGGGGTCTTGGGCCATGCCTTCTCGATGTCGGTGCGGTCAGGCATGTAGGGATCGATCAGCCCGGCAAGGGCGGTATCGGGCATCAGCTTGTAGATCTCGGGCTTGTCGGCGTCCTGGGCCAGCACGAGGCCCGCCGGCAAGGTCATGGCGGTCGCCAGCAGCAGCGCCAGCCGGGTGTTCGCGGGTTTCATCATAGCTCCTCCTGTTGAAACGGCGTGTCGAAGGGAACCGGGCGAGGGGATCGCCCGACGATGCGGTCGGGAACGCCGCGGAAGGCGACGCTCCGAGGGGGCCCGGGGTCTAGCGGGTGTCGCGGCCGAAGCGCTGGAGCATGACCGCGGCGACGATGATGAAGCCCTTGATGATCTGCTGCGGGTAGGACGGCACGCTCATCAGGTTCATGATGTTGCCGATCAACCCGAGGACGAGGACGCCGATCACGGTGTTGATGACCGTGCCCTTGCCGCCCGAGAGACGCGCTCCGCCGATCACGCAGGCCGCGATGGCGTCGAGCTCGAGGCCGAGCCCCGCGACGGGCGTGCCCACGGCGGTGCGCGAGGTCACCACGACCCCGGCGAGCGCCGACAGCGCGCCGCAGATCACGTAGACGGCGAAGATGTAGCGGCGATGCGGAATGCCGGCGAGGCGCACCGCGGTCTCGTTGCTGCCGGTCGCGATCACCATCCGGCCGAAGACGGTGCGGTGCATCAGGAACCAGAAGAAGGCGATGACGGCGACGGAGAGGACGACCGGCCACGGCAGCTTCAGCCAGGGCAACCCGGCGCTGCCGAACGCGTCGAGGATCTCGGTCGAGCGCAGCTCGTAGGGCAGGCGCACCGGCTGCCCGTTCGACATCATGTAGGTCATGCCGCGGGCGATGGTCATCATCGCCAGCGTCACGACGAAGGGCGCTAGCGTGAACCAGGCGATCAGCGCACCATTGAACGCGCCGAGGAGCCCCCCGAAGACCAGCATCGCCGCGACCGCGAGCAGCACCGCGACGGGTCCGTCGAAGGGCAGGTGCGGCAGCAGCATGGCGACCGCGAGGCCGCCGGCGCCCGCGACCGCGCCGACCGAGAGGTCGATCCCGCCGGTATTGATCACCAGCAGCATCCCGATGCTGACGAGGAGCAGCGGCGTGAGCTGGCGCAGGAGGTTGAAGACATTACCGCGCGACAGGAAGGCGTCCGACAGCAGCGCCGAGACCACCACCAGCACCACGAGCATCACGATCGAGCTGTTGCGCATCAGCAGGTTGCCGAGCTGGCCGCTCGCGGTCTGAGTCGTGGCTCGCGTCATTCCTTCACCCCCATCGCCAGCGCGACCAGCGCCTTTTCGTTCATCTCCCCGCCCGCCAGCTCTCCCGTGATCTCTCCCAGGCGCATGACTGCGATGCGGTCGGCGATGCCGATGAGCTCCGGCAGGTCGGAAGAGATGACGATGACGGCGAGGCCGCGTTCCGCGACATCGTTGATGATCTGGTAGATCTCGGATTTCGCGCCGACATCGACGCCGCGCGTCGGCTCGTCGAGGATCAGCACCTTCAGGTCGGCGGCGAGCCACCTGGCCAGCGCCACCTTCTGCTGGTTGCCGCCGGAGAGCGTCGAGACGGCCGGCGTTCCGTCCGGCGTCTTGATCCGCAGGGCGCGGATCATGCGGTCGACCTGCTCCTTCTCGGCCGCGAGGTTCAGCACGCCCCCGGGGCCGGCCGTCGGATTGGTCCGGCGCAGCATGATGTTGGTCGCGATCGAGAGGTCGAGCAGCACGCCCTGCCCCTTGCGATCCTCGGGCACCATGCCGAAGCCGCTCTCCACGCCGGCCCCGGGGCTCGCGTTGAGGACCAGCCTGCCGTTCAGGCGGACCTCGCCCCCGACCGCCCGGTCGGCGCCGAAGATGGCCCGCATCGTCTCGGTGCGGCCGGAGCCGATCAGGCCGTAGAAGCCCAGCACCTCGCCGGCGCGCACCGTGAAGCTCACGTCCTCGACCAGGTCGGCGAGGCGGAGGCGCTCGACCTCGAGGACGAGCTCGCCGATGGTCGCATGGCGCGGCGGGAAGACATGGGTCAGCTCGCGGCCCACCATCAGCTCGACGAGGCGGGTCTGGTCGATGTCCGAGATGTTCACCGTGGCGACGTAGGTTCCGTCCTTCATGATCGTCGCCCGGTCGCAGATCTCGAAGATCTCCTCGAGCCGGTGCGAGATGTAGATCACGCAGACGCCGCTCTCGCGCAGGCGGCGGATCAGCTGGAAGAGCTGGCGCGTCTCGCGCTCGGTCAGCACCGCCGAGGGCTCGTCGAAGACGATGACGCGCGAGTCGCGGCGCAGCGCCTTGCAGATCTCGACGATCTGCTGTTCGGCGACCGACAGGTCGGAGACCGGGCGGCGCACGTCGAGCTGCGCCAGCCCGAGGCTGGCGACCAGGGCGGCGGCCTCGCGGTAGAGCGCATTCCAGTCGACGATGCGCCTGCCGAAGCCGAGGTCGCCGATGAAGATGTTCTCGGCCACGCTCAGGTGTGGGCAGAGGGCGAACTCCTGGTAGATCACCGCGATCCCGTGATCGCGGGCCGTGCGCGGATCGGCGAGCGCGAGCCGTTCCCCATCCAGGGTGACATGGCCGCCGTCGGGCTGATGGTCGCCCGAAAGCACGCGCATCAGCGTGGACTTCCCGGCGCCGTTCTCGCCGAGGAGCGCGTGAACCTCTCCGCCACGCGCCTCGAACGTCACGTTCGACAGGGCGGCGACCCCGCCGAAGCGCTTGGTGATCGAGGCCATCTGAAGGTTGTTTGCCATGCCTCCTCCGCGCGGCGTGCAGGCATTCTCCGAGTCTGACGCTCGTCTACCATGCCGCGATTCACGTTATAAAGCTACATATCTTCTCGTGTCAACCGCTGTCTGATAGCTGATTATGGGGAAAAAATTCAGGATTGACAGACTTGGCGCGAGTCAGTCAGTAATGACACTACAAAAATGCGAGGAGGAAGCCATGGCGCGGGCATTCGGTGGGCCTGGAAAATATATCCAGCGCCGCGGGGAAATCGCGCGCCTCCGGCAGCACCTCGCCCCTCTGGGCGATCGCTGCCTCATGCTGGTCGACCGCGCCGTCCTCGACCGCCTCACGGCAACGATCCCGGGACTCGAGGTCATGGCCTTCGGCGGCGAATGCTCGGCCGCCGAGATCGCCCGCGTCGTCGCGCGGAGCCGCGAGATCGGCGCGCAGGTGATCATCGGGGCCGGGGGCGGCAAGGCGATCGACACCGCGAAGATCGCGGCGATCGAGACCGGGGCGCGGATCGTGGTCGTCCCGACCATCGCCTCGACCGACGCCCCCTGCTCCGCCGTGGCGGTGCGCTATTCCGAGGCCGGCATCTACGAAGAATCGCTGCGCCTGCCGCGCAATCCGGATCTGGTTCTCGTCGACGTCGAGGTGATCGCCGCAGCGCCGGTGCGCTTCCTGATCGCCGGGATCGGGGACGCGCTCTCGACCTGGTTCGAGGCTCGCTCGAACATCGAATCGCGCACCCCGAACTACGTCGCTGGCGGCTTTCCTCCCACCGAGGTCGGCATCGCCATCGCCCGGCGCTGCCACGACGTGCTGATGGCCGAGGCGGGGAAGGCGGTCGCCGCCGCGCGCGAAGGGCTGATCACCGCCTCGCTCGAGCGGATCATCGAGGCGAACATCCTGATGAGCGGGCTCGGCTTCGAGAACTGCGGCTGCTCGGCGGCGCACGGCATCCATGACGGGCTGACGGTCCTGTCCGAGACCCATGGCCTGCTGCACGGGGAGAAGGTCGCCTTCGGCACGCTCTGCCTGCTGATGCTGGAGAACCGCGACGCGGCGGAGATCGTCGAGGCGATCCGCTTCTGCCGCGGTCTCGGCCTGCCGGTCACGCTGGTCGACCTCGGTCTTGGCGACGCCGATCGCGACCAGATCACCCGCGTCGCCGAAGCGGCGCTCGTGCCCGGCGAATGCACCTATGCGACGCCGGTCGAGCTGACCGTCGAGTCGGTGCGCGACGCCATCCTAGCCCTCGACGTCTTTGCCCGCGGAGTCGCGCCATGAACCTGACGCCCAAAACCGGATTTCAGGACAGCCCCGTTCTCGTCACGGGCGCGGCGGCCGGCATCGGCCTCGCCCTGGCGCAGACCTTCGCCGCGCGCGGCGCGCGGCTCTTCCTCGTCGACCGTGACGAGAAGATCGCCGGCGTCGCCGCGGCCCTCGGGGCCCGGCACCGCGGCATGCAGCTCGACGTGCGCGAGGACGACTGCGGCGAGCGCGCCGTGGCGGCGGCGCTGAGCGCCTTCGGCCGGATCGACGTCCTGGTCAACAACGTCGGCATCGGCCCGCTCGCCCCGGCCGAGGACTATCCGCTCGATCTCTGGGACGCGACCCTGTCGGTCAATCTGCGCGCGGCGTTTCTCTTCGCGAAGGCGGCCGCCGCGCCGATGCTGGCGCAGGGCTACGGACGGATCGTCAACATGTCCTCGCAGGCGGCGACGATCGGCATCGAGGGCCATGTCGCCTATTGCGCCAGCAAGGCCGGGATCCTCGGCATGACGCGCTGCATGGCGCTGGAATGGGGCAAGCGCGGCGTCACCGTGAATGCGCTGTCACCCACCGTCACCGAGACCGAGCTCGGCCTGATGAGCTGGGGCGGCCAGAAAGGGGTCGAGACCCGCGCCGCGATTCCGGTCGGACGCTTCGCCACGCCTCGGGAGGTGGCCGAGGCCGTCCTCTACCTCGCCAGCCCGCAGGCGGCGATGGTCACGGGCGCCAACCTGGCGATCGACGGCGGTTACACGATCCGCTGACAGACGACGAAGGAGCAGGAGCTTGAAACTCTACGATCCCGCGGCCTGCCAGATCGGGCCGCTGACCGGGGCGCTCGGCAACAGCACCGGCCGCTACGAGAAGCGACTGGCCGATCTCGGCGGACTCTATCGCGACGAGGCGGCTTTCGAGCGAGCCGTCGCCGCCGAGGGCGACCGCATCGTCTACGCGGTCGAGGAATTCCGGCCGACCGAGACGCCGGGCGACCTGATCTTCGGCGTGACCCACATGGAGCCGGGCCGGATCGGCGACGAGTACTTCATGACCCGCGGCCATATCCACCGGGTCGCCAACCGCCCCGAGATCTATCAGGGCATGTCGGGCGAGGGCCTGATGCTGATGGAATCGCCCGAGGGCGAGACCCGCATCGTCGAGATCACGCCGCAGACGGTCTGCTACGTCCCGCCGTTCTGGATCCACCGCTCGGTCAACACCGGAGCCGAGCCGTTCGTGATGTTCTTCTGCTATCCGTCGGATTCCGGCCAGGACTACGAGATCATCGCCCGTTCGGCCGGCATGCGCAGCCGGATCGTGGCCGGCGAAGGCGGCGGCTGGGTCGCGCGTGAGAACGATCTCTATCGCCCGCGCAGCACCGACGAGGTCGCCGCCGTCATGGCCACGGCGCGCTGAGGGAAATCCGGATGAGCCGCTATCAGCCCGCCGCCCGGCCGACGTTCTACTTCATCGGCGTCACCACCGGCGCCTCGTCCATCATGCGGGTCTTTCCCGCCTGGGCCGAGTTCCTCGGCCTGAAGGACGCCTGCATCAAGGGCATGGATTTCCCGCTCCACGCCGACCCGGCCGCTTATCGCGAGGCGGTGGAGTTCATTCGCGACGACCCGCTTTCGCTCGGCGCTCTCGTCACCACGCACAAGCTCGATCTCTTCGCGGCCTGCCGCGACCTCTTCGACGAGATCGACCCCCATGCGCAGCTCATGCACGAGACGAGCTGCATCTCGAAGCGCGACGGCAGGCTGCGTTGCCATGCGAAGGATCCGATTTCCTCGGGCCTCGCGCTCGACGGGTTCCTGCCGCCCGACCACTTCGCGAAGACGGGCGCCGAGCTGCTGATGCTCGGCGCCGGCGGGTCCACCATCGCGATCACCTGGCATCTTATGCGCCGCGCCCGCGGCGCGAACGTCCCCTCGCGGATCATCGTCTCGAACCGCTCGCAGCCGCGGCTCGACGAGATCGCCAAGGTCCATGCCGGCATCGAGACGACGGCGCGGCTCGACTACGTGCTGGCCGACCGCCCGAGCCGCAACGACGAGCTGCTCGCCGGGCTGAGGCCCGGATCGGTCGTCGTCAACGCCACCGGCCTCGGCAAGGATGCGCCCGGCTCGCCCCTGACCGACGCGGCGAGCTTCCCCGAGAGCGGCATCGCCTGGGATCTGAACTATCGCGGCGATCTGGTCTTCCTCCAGCAGGCCAACCGCCAGAAGCAGGCGAAGCGCCTCCAGATCGAGGACGGCTGGACCTACTTCCTGCACGGCTGGACCCAGGTCATCGCCGAGGTCTTCGCCATCGACATCCCCGCCTCCGGCCCCGGCTTCGACGAGATCTCGCGCATAGCCGACGCCGCCGGGCGCCAGAAGCCGACGCTCTGACCCCATGCCGCGGATCCTCGCCCCCAGCCCCGTCGCCCCTCTGCCCGCATCGCTCGCGACCGAGCACCGGCGCAACGCGACCGGCGGCGGGACCGCGCTCTTCTGGCTCGGGCAGGCCGGATTCGCCGTCCTGGCCGGGGGCCGGGTCATCCTGATCGACCCCTACCTGTCCGACAGCCTCGCCGAGAAGTATCGCGGCGCGACCTACCCGCACGAGCGGATGATGCCGGCGCCGATCCAGGCCGGCGACCTGCCCCGGCTCGACCACGTGCTGCTCACCCATCGCCACAGCGATCACATGGATCCGGGGACGCTGCCGGATCTTGCGCGGCGGTTCCCCGAGGCGCGCTTCATCTTCCCCGAGGCCGAGCGGGCCGAGGCCGCGCGGCGCAGCGGGCTCCCGGCGGACGACCCGCGCCTCGCGGGCGTCGACGCCGGGGCGCGGATCGACCTTGCGCCGGAGCTTGCGCTGACGGTCTTCGCCGCGGCGCACGAGGAGCCCGAGACCGACGAGGCCGGACGGCACCGCTTTCTCGGCTACGGCCTCGCCGCCCCGGACCTGAGGCTCTGGCATTCCGGGGACTGCGTCCCCTTCCCCGGCCTCGCGGCGCCGGTCGGCCGCTTCGCCCCAGACGTGGCGCTCCTTCCGGTGAACGGTCGCGATCCGGTGCTGCGGGCCGCGGGCGTGCCGGGCAACTTCACCCTCGACGAGGCGATCGCCGTCGCGCGCGAGGTCGGGGCGCGGCAGCTCGTCGCGCATCACTACGGCATGTTCGCCTTCAACACCTGCGCGCCGGAGGAGATCGACGCGGCGAGCGCGCGCGAGGCCGGCATTGTCGTCTCGCGCGCGATGACGGGGGTCGTCTATCGTGTTTGACGATACAGTCATCGCGAGGGACGACCCCATGGGCAGCGACGCCCCGAACCAGCCCCGAAACATCCATTCATCGGATGTTCTGACCGCGATCCGCCGCGCTCTTCCCGATCTGCGCCGCTCGGATCGCAAGGTGGCCGATCTCGTGCTGGCCGATCCGTCGCGCTTCATGGCGGCGACCGTGGCCGAGACCGCCGATCTGGCGCAGGTCAGCCAGCCCACGGTGATCCGCTTCTGCGTCGCCGTCGGTTGCGAGGGATTCAACGATTTCAAGCTGCGGCTCGCGCAGAGCCTGGCGCTCGGCACGCCTGCGACGCATTCGGTGATCCTCGACCAGGACTCCGTGCAAGTCATCGCCGGCAAGATCTTCGACTACACGATCACCAGCCTCGACTGGGCGCGGCGGCGCCTCGACATCGAGCGGCTCGAGCAGGCGGTCGGGTTGCTCGCCGACGCGACGCGGCTCGAGTTCTTCGGCTTCGGCGCCTCGGGGATCGTCGCCCAGGACGCCCAGCAGAAGTTTCCGCTCTTCGACCTGCCCTGCGGCGCGGAGCGCGACCTGCATCAGATGGTGATGCAGGCGGGAATGATGCACCCGGGCGACGTCGCCGTCGTGATCTCGAACACCGGGATCACCACCTCGCTGATCGAGGTGGCGGCGCTGGCGCGCAAGAACGGGGCGAAGGTGCTGGGGCTGCTCGGCTCGGCCGGTCCCGTGGCCGCGCATTGCGACGTGGCCCTGGTGGTCGAGACGCTCGACAACACGAACGCCTACACGCCGACGATCTCGCGGCTTGCGGCGCTCGTCACGATGGACATCCTTTCCACCGCGGTGGCGCTCCGCCGCGATTCCGAACATGCCAATCGCTTCAAGGACATGAAGCAGCACCTGGCCTACTTCCGCTCGCGCGAGCTGAGGTAGGCGCGGGAGCCCGGTTTCCGATCAGGAGAGAAGAATGGCGCAAGTGCCGTCAAGCAGGATGCTGTCGCCGCGCGATCTGGCGCAGATGATCGACATCAGCGCCGTCCAGGCGTTCCATACGGAAGCGGACGTGCGCGACGTGGCCGCGGTCGCGCGGGCCGAAGGGTTCGTCGCCGTCCACGCCCTGCCCAACTTCACCGCGCTTCTCGCCGAGCTGCTTCCGCCGGAGGCCGGGGTCCTGGTCGGCGGGCCGATCGGATTTCCCTCGGGCGGCAGCCTGACCTCGACCAAGGTCGCCGAGGCGCGGGGGCTCGTGGCCGACGGCGCCGCCGAGGTCGACATGATGATGAACATCGGCCGGCTGAAGTCCGGCGACGACGCCTGGGTCGCGGCCGACCTCGGCGCCGTGATCGAGGCCGCCTCGCCCGTGCCGGTCAAGGTCATCATCGAGGTCTCGCGCCTGACCGACGACGAGATCCGGCGCGCCGCGGCGCTCGTGGCCGAGGCAGGCGCGGCCTTCGTCAAGACCGGCACTGGCTGGACGGGCCTGCCGACGACGCTGCATCACGTGCGGCTCATCCGCGAGGCGGCGGGACCGGACATCGGCATCAAGGCCTCGGGCGGCATCCGGGATCTGGACACGGTCGCACGGATGGTCGCGGCCGGCGTCACCCGCTTCGGCATCAACACCCAGATGGCGCGGGAGCTGATCGCGGAATGCGGACGCCTGGACGGGGGCGGCCTGAGGATCGCCGGCTGAGGCCCGGACGGGCGGCGGGCTTCGAGATGGGGAGAGCTCCGGGGCGATGAAGGATCTGGTTCTGGCCTGCGATCTGGGCACGGGCGGGCTGAAGGGCTCGGTCTTCGCCCCCGACGGGAGCGTCCTCGCCCAGGCCATGGGCCAGTATCGGACGCTCTACCCCGGCGACGCGCGGCACGAGCAGCGCCCGGACGACTGGTGGCAGGCGCTGGTCTCGGCCACGCGCGCGCTGCTCGAAGGCGGCGAGGCCGCCGGCTTCGCGGCCCGCGACATCCGGGCGATCAGCCTCTCCGGCCACAGCCTCGGCTGCGTTCCCGTGGACGCGCAGGGCGGCCTCCTGCAGGACTCCACCCCGATCTGGTCCGACGGGCGGGCGCAGAGGGAGGCGGAAGGCTTCTTCGGCGGGTTCGACGAGAATGCATGGTACATGCGCACCGGCAACGGCTTTCCCGCGCCGCTCTACACGCTGTTCAAGATCCTCTGGCTGCGCGAGAACCTGCCGGACGTCTTCGCCCGCACCCGCCGCATCCTCGGAACCAAGGACTACCTGAACTTCCGGATGACCGGACGCATGGCCACCGATCCCTCCTATGCCTCGGGATCGGGCGCCTACGACCTGATGGCCGGGCGCTACGATGCGGAGATCCTCGCCGCGGCCGGGCTGGACCCCTCCCTCCTCCCCGAGATCCTGCCCTCGGCCTCTGTCGTCGGCGGCCTGAGCGACCCCGCCGCCCGCGAGCTCGGCCTGCAGCCCGGAACGGCGGTCATCGCCGGCGGCGTCGACAATTCCTGCATGGCGCTCGGCGCCCGGACCTTCCGCGACGGCGATCTCTTCTCCTCGATGGGCTCGTCGAGCTGGCTGACCATCTCGGCCTCGCGGCCGGTGCTCGACGCCCGGGTGCGCTCCTACGCCTTCGCGCATCTGGCGGAGGGCCAGTTCATCTCGGCAACCTCGATCTTCTCGTCCGGCACCACGATGGACTGGGTCCGCGCGATGCTCGGGCCACAGGGGGCCGAGCTGTCGCATGCCGCGATGGAGGCGCTGGCGAACGCCTCGCCGCCCGGGGCGCACGGGCTCCTGATGCTGCCCGCGCTCGGCGGCGGCACCTCGCTCGAGGGCGGGGCCGAAGTCCGCGGCGGCTATCTCGGCCTGTCGTTGCGGCACGACCGGGGCGATCTTCTGCGCGCGGCCTACGAGGGCGTCGCCTACGGATTGCGGGCGGCGCTGGACGAGCTGCGCCGCATGACGCCGATCGGCGGCTCCCTGGTCGCGGTCGGCGGCGGCGCGCGCAGCGCCTTCTGGCGCCAGATCCTCGCCGACATCCTTGACATCGAGGTGGTCAAGACCTCGGTCGATCAGGAGGCCGCCACCCTCGGCGCCGCCGCGATCGCCTTCCGGGCGCTGGAGATCTGGCCGGATTTCGAGCCCGTCCGCGCCATCCACAGGCCGGTCTCGACCCACGCGCCCCGGGCGGCGAACCGCGCGGCCTATGCGGCCGGGCTCTCCGCCTATCGCGTCGCGGCAGACCAGCAGCGCAGGCTCGCTGGCGCTCTCGCGCCGTATCGCCAGGCCTCCCAGGGCACCTGATCTCCCCCTTCGTTCTCGCAGGAGACCACCGAGCATGACCACCCCCATCGCCTGCTTCACCCCCGGCCTCTTCGCGGGGCAGACCGTCTGCGTCAGCGGCGGCACCAGCGGCATCGGCCTCGATATCGCCACAGCCTTCGCCCGCCTCGGCGCCGAGGTGGTCGCCATGGGCAGTTCGGAAGCCAAGGTGGCGGCGCTGACCGCGAACCGGCCCGAGCCCGGCATGCGCTTCGCCCGGCTCGACGTGACCGACCGCGACGCGGTCGCGCGGGCCTTCGCCGATTTCGAGCGGCTCGACGTTCTCGTCAATGCGGCCGGCATCGCGCGGCCGGTCAAGGAGTACGAGACCGACACCTTCCTCGAGGTCATGGAGGTCAACCTCAACAGCGTCATGGGCCTGAGCATGGCCGCGCGCCCGCTGCTCGCGGTCCGGGGCGGCTCGATCATCAACACCGCCTCGATGCTCAGCTATCTGACCGACGTGGCCGTCCCCGCCTATGGCGCGAGCAAGGCCGGCGTCCTGGGGCTGACCCGTCATCTCGCCCACGCCTTCGCCGCCGAGGGCATCCGGGTCAACGCCGTCACCCCCGGCTACATCGCCACGGACATGACGACGGGCCTTCAGGCCGACGGCGATCTGACCGCGCGCATCCTGCATCGCTGCGCGATCAAGCGCTGGGGCACGCCGGAGGACGTGGTCGGCGCGGCCGTGTTCCTGGCCTCGCCGGCGGCGGCCTACGTGACCGGCACGGATATCGCCATCGACGGCGGCTTCGTCAGCGGCGGCTTCTGAGGCGGCGCCGCGGTTGCGCAAACGGAGAGAACCGGCATGACGAGCGAGACCTGCCTGGCCTGGAGCTGGCATGAGCGGGGCGATCCCTCCGGGCTGCGCCTCTGCGAACCTCCGCTCCCGGCTCCCGGCCCCGGGGAAGTTCTGCTGCGCAATCTCGCGATCGGGCTGAATCCCGTCGACTGGAAGATGATCGAGTGGGGACCCGCGGCCTGGGGGCCGGGGCGGATCCCGGGCGTCGACGGCTGCGGCGTCGTCGCCGCCGCGGGCGAAGGGCTGCGCCTGCCCGTCGGCCGGCGCTTCGCCTATCATCAGAGCCTTGGGCGTGACGGGAGCTTCGCGAGCCATACGCTCGTTCCGGCCGACTGCCTGCTCCCGGTCCCCGCGGAGATCGACGACATCGCCGCCGCCGCGCTGCCCTGTCCCGGCCTGACGGCGTGGCAGGCGCTGGCGAAGCTTCCCGGCGACGGCGGTCGCGACGTCCTCGTCAGCGGCGCCGGCGGAGCCGTGGGCCTGATCCTGACGCAGCTTGCCCTGCGCGCCGGCTGGCGCGTCTGGGCGACCGCGTCGCCGGCGCATCACGCGGGCCTGATGGCGCTCGGCGTCTGCGGCGCCTTCGACTACCGCGCCGCCGACTGGCGCGAGCGTCTCGCCGCCGCGCTCGGCCCGCGCCGCCTGCATGCGGCGTTCGATACGGTCAGCGGCGCCCATGCCCGTTCGCTCGCGCCGCTGCTCGGCTACAACGGCCATCTGGTCTGCATCCAGGACCGGCAGGAGGAAGCGCCGCTGCCGGCCTTCTCCACGGCGATCTCGCTGCATGAGGTGGCGCTGAACAGCGCCCATCTCCACGCCACTGCCGAGGACTGGCTGGCCTGGCGCCGGGCGGGGCGGACGCTCTTCGAGCTTCTGGCCGGCGGAGAGCTGCGGCTTCCCGAAATCCGCACGGAGACCTTCGAGCGGCTTCCCGACGCCCTCGCCGGGCTGAGGACTTCCGGCGGGCCGTTCAAGCGGGTCGTCACGGCGCCGGGCGGCCGCGCCCGGGCCGGTTCCTGATCGAGCCTCCACCGACCGCCTCCGTTCGCGAAAGGGATCTCCGATGACAGCCGCCTCGACCACGCCCGCGGTCCTCGACGCGCTCCGCGCCGGCTTCGAGCCCGACCTCTACCTGACCGATCCCGAGATCACCGCCTCCTACGCCCGCGACCGCACCCGCGCCTATTTCGGCCTGCCGCTCGCGGTCGCCCGGCCCCGCTCGACCGGGGAACTGTCGGCGATCATGGCGCGCACGGCCGAGCTCGGGATCGGCGTCGTGCCGCAGGGCGGGCTCACCGGCCTCGTCGGCGCCGCGGTCTCGGACCCCGACACGCCGGAACTCGTCGTCCTCCTCGACCGGATGAGCGCCGTCCGCTCGGTCGACCCCGTCGGCTTCGCGATGGTGGTCGAGGCGGGTTGCGTGCTCGAGACCGCCAAGGAGGCCGCCGAGGCCGTGGACTGCCTGCTGCCGATCACCTTCGGCGCGCAGGGCTCCTGCCGGATCGGCGGCAACGTCGCGACCAACGCCGGCGGCTTCAACGTGCTGCGCTACGGCATGACCCGCGACCTGGTGCTCGGTCTCGAGGTGGTGCTGCCCGACGGGCGGATCTGGAACGGTCTCAGGACCCTGCGCAAGGACAACCGCGGCTACGACCTCAAGCAGCTCTTCATCGGCGCCGAAGGCACGCTCGGCATTGTCACCGCCGCAGCGTTGAAGCTCTTCCCCAGGCCGACGCAGGTCGAGACGGCGCTCGTCGGCCTCGCCTCGGTCGAGGACGCGATGGCGCTCTACGCGCAGGCGCGCCGCAGTTGCAGCGACCTGCTCTCGGCCTTCGAGATCATGCTGCGGCCCGGGCTGGAGCTCGGCCTCGCGCACCGGCCCGAACTCGCCGACCCGCTCGAGACCCCCTGCCCGGTCTACATCCTCATGGAGCTTTCGGGCGGCGGCGCGATCGATCTCCGCGCCCTGCTCGAGAGCTGCCTCGAGGGCGCGGGCGAGCTGCTGATGGACGGCGTGATCGCCATGAGCGGCGCGCAGAAGGAGCGGCTCTGGGCCTGCCGCGAGGCGATGGTCGAGGCGCAGAGCGGCGGCGGCCCCTACTACCGCACCGACGTCTCGGTGCCGATCGCCGCGATCCCGGCCTTCCTGCAAGCGGCGCTCGACGCGCTGGCGCGGTCCCTGCCGGACGGGCGGCCGATCACCTACGGCCATGTGGGCGACGGCAACATCCATCTCAACGTCGTGCCGCCGGCGGATTGGAGCACGGAGCGGCGCAAGGCGCTCTTCGCCCGGGCCGAGGAGCTGATCTTCGGCGTGGTGGACCGGTTCGGCGGCAGCATCAGCGCCGAGCACGGGATCGGCAGGTCGAAGAAGCGGGCCTTCCTGCAACGTGCCGATCCAGTGACGCTCGATCTCGTCCGCCGCGTGAAGCGCGCCCTCGATCCGGAGAACCGCCTGAGCAGGGGCCGGATCTTCGATCTGTAGAGGTCGTGTCCTCGTTCGTTGGCTAGAATGGTTCATTGTGCCACGCGCACACCGCGAACCGGAACCGCCCGGCGCTCCTTGCCGGAGGTGCAGCGGGTCTTCCGAAGCGCTGATCGTAGAGTACGGGCTGCTCTTGCCGTTCCTGCTGGAACAAGTAACGATCTGCTGCTGGGGGTCAGGCCCTGTGGCTGCGACGGAAGGAGGCGAGGATCGCCGTTCGCGCGCCAAGGACGAAGAGGAATTCTTTGGATGAGTCTGGCCGACTCCGGGCGACTTCAGAACAGGTCGGTGCTCATCACCGGCGGCGCGAACGGCGCCGGCGCGGCGAGCGCGCGGCTCTTCGCCGCGGAGGGCGCGCGGGTCATGATTGCCGACCGCGACGTGAGGGCGGCGGAAGAGCTGGTTCGCGGCCTCGCCGCGCAGGGGCTCGACGTGCGGTTCGTGCGGACGTGTCGCGCGCGGAGGAGGCGGAGGCGGCCTATCTCGCGACGCGCGAGGCCTTCGGGAGCGTGGACATCCTCTTCAACCACGCCGGGATCATCATCGTTAAGCCCTTCCTCGAATGTACGCTGAGGGAATGGGACGAGTTGATGGACAACAACGCGAAATCGGCGTTCCTGATGAGCCGCCTCGTCATCCCGGAGATGCTCGAGCGGGGCCGCGGCACGCTGATCTTCACCTCGACGACGGGGGTCCGCGCCGCCACCCACCTCGAGGCGCTCTACTGCGCGTCGAAGTCAGCGATGCACGCGCTCGGGCGCGCGCTCGCGGTCGAGTATCGTGACCAGGGGATCCGGTGCAACATGATCTGCCCGAGCTTCGTGCGGACGCACCATGGCGAGCACGAGATCGACCAGCTGCGGAGCTACGGCGTCCTGGCGTCGGAAGGCGATGTGAACGTGATGCAGGGGCGGATCTGCGAACCCGAGGAGGTCGCCGAGGTCGCGCTGTTCCTGGCGTCGGACGCGTCGAGCTTTATCAACGGAGCCGAGATCTTCGTCGACAACACCTTTACCGCGGTGTGACGTGCTCTGGGGATTGCGACCCGTCGAACCCAAGGCGGCGCATTGGCTCGCGGTGGATTCGCTGCGGCGCCAGATCCACTCGGGCCTGCTCCTGCCGGCGGAGCGGCTTCCGGCCGAGCGGCAGCTCTCCGACAGCTTCGGCATCAGCCGGGTGACCCTGCGCGAGGCGCTTCGCGTGCTTGAGACCGGCCAGTACATCAGCATCCGCCGCGGCGCGCAGGGCGGGGCCTTCGTGACCGACGAGCGCCAGCTCGGCCGGCTCGCGCGCCGTCGCATCGCGCGCGCCCCGGCGGCGACGATGCGGGTCGTCGAGTTCCTCGAGGTGAACCAGACCGCCGCGGCCCGGCTCGCGGCCGTCCGGCGCAGTGCGGCCGACCTCAAGCGTCTTCAGGCCGCCGTCGAGCTGATGCGGCGGGCTACGACGGCGCCCGAGCACAAGCAGGCGGAGGCGATGTTCCTCCTCGCGCTCGGCAATGCGTCGCAGAATGCGCTGCTCGCCAAGGCGATCGAGGACGGGCTGGCGGAGCTGTTCCTGCCATTCGAACGACCGCCCGCAGATTCGCCGGCGCCGATGATCTTCGAGAGCTTGCTTCAGGCGCTGGCCAGCTCCGACGTCACGGCGTCGGAGTCGGCAGCCGGCGATTTGCATGCGCTGCTGTGGGAAACCGTCCGAAAGACAAGCAAAAACGCGGCTTGACGCTGTTCGGCCACAGGAAGGTTGATCGCGACCGTCAATGGTATTAAGAGCATACCAATAGACCATTCGCGGAGGTGCGATGATCACTCTGGAAGCCCCCCGCAACGTAGCGCTCGCCGGACGGCTCGCAGGCCGGACGGCGATCATCACCGGAGGGGCGAACGGCATCGGCCGGGCAGCTTCGGAAATGTTCGCGACGGCGGGAGCGAAGGTCGCGATTCTCGACCTCGACGGCGGGGCCGGAGAGGAGGCCCGGGCCGGCATCGCGGAGAACGGCGGAGAGGCGCTCTTCCTCCGCACTGACGTCTCCGATGCCGATGCCGTCCGCAGCGCTCTCCAGGAGATCGTCAGCCGCTGGGGGCGGGTCGACACGCTGTTCAGTCATGCCGGAACGATCATCGTCAAGCCGCTCGTCGAGACGACGGACGCGGACTACGACCGGCTGATGGACGTCAACGTCCGGTCGGCCTTCGTGGTCTGCCGCGAGGTCGTCGCGCACATGCTCGCCCACGGCGGCGGGTCGATCGTCATCACCTCGTCGATCGGCGGCGAGAAGGGCTTCGGGCTCGAGAGCCTCTACTGCATGACCAAGGGCGCAGTGCTCCAGCTCGCCCGCTCGATCGCGATCGAGTACCGCGACCGCGGCATCCGCGCCAACGCCGTCTGCCCGGGCTTCGTCAAGACCGCGCACGGCCTGCGCGAGATCGACGAGCTCGACGGCCTCGGGCAGCAATGGGACCAGGCCGACCTCAACACCGTGCAGGGCCGGCTCTGCGAGCCGCACGAGGTGGCCGCCGCCGCGCTGTGGCTGGCGTCGGACGAGGCGAGCTTCGTGAACGGCACGGCGCTCTACGTCGACAACGGCTGGTACGCCAAGGGCTAAATCCGTAGGAACAGGGAGCTGACATGAAACGACTTCTGGCATCGGCCGCGCTGGCCCTGGCCGTGACCAATCCGGGCGGAGCGATGGCCTTCGAGCCCGAGTCCGACCAGACGATCAAGCTCATGATCGCCGACTGGTCGTCGATGCTCATCGACACCGAGATCCTCAACATCATCCTCTCGACCTACGGCTACGACGTCGAGACCGTCGTCGCCGACGACACCGCCCGCTATCCGGGCTTCGAGGCGGGCGACCTGACGATCGCGCTCGAGACCTGGCAGACGACCCAGGACGCCGTCTTCAGCGCGTCGCTCGCCACGGGCAGGATCCTCGACATGGGCGAGCTCGGGCCGCACGCCAAGGAAGAATGGTGGTATCCCGCCTACATGGAGGAGACCTGCCCGGGCCTCCCCGACTGGCACGCGCTGCGCGACTGCGCGGAAGCCTTCGCGGCGCCGGAGACCGCGCCCAAGGGGCGCTACCTCGGCGCGCCGGTGAGCTGGGGCGGCTACGACGAGGAGCGGGTGAAGGCGCTCGACCTCCCCTTCGAGGTGGTTCACGCCGGCACCGACGCGGCGATGTTCGCCGAGCTGCGGGCCGCCTACGAGCGCAAGGCGCCGATCATCCTCTGGGCCTACACCCCGCACTGGGCGACCACCTTCTACGAGGGGTCCTTCATCGAGTTCCCGCCCTACGAACCCGCCTGCTACGACGATCCGGCCTGGGGCGAGAACCCCGACGCGGCCTATGACTGCGGCAAGCCGGAGGGCTGGATCAAGAAGATGGCCTGGGCGGGCGGCGAGACCGTCTGGCCCTGCGCCTACGAGATCGTCCGCAACTTCAAGATGGACGGCGAGGAGCTCGGCAAGCTCGTCTACGAAGTCGACGTGAACGGGCGCACCGTCGAGGACGTCGCCATGCAGTGGGCGAAGGACAACGAGGCCACCTGGCGCTCCTGGGCGGCCTGCGCCGAGAAGTGAGGCATTGGCGCGGGCCGGCGGCCCGCGCCATCCCCCGACGGCGAGCGAGCGGCGGTCTCATGGCAATGTCGAGCGACACGGTGCGCTGGAAGCGCGACTGGACCGTCCCGGTCTTCCTCGTCCTGGTGGCGACGCTCGGCTTCGCCTTCCCGGCGTCGCTCGGCTATCTGCCGGAGCAGCCGCCGCTGCCGATCGCCGATTGGGTCGGCGGCGGGCTCAACTGGTTCGCCCGCGACGCGTCGATCGGCGGCGTCAAGGTCGCCGACCTCTCGCGCGCCCTCGCCGCCGCCGCGGAAGCCCCCATCGACTGGCTGAAGGTCCTGCTCGCCGACGGCGTGGTGAAGGGCGCGGGCTTCAACAAGACCCAGCTCGTGCCGCCCCTGAGCTGGCTCGGCGTCATCCTGGCGACGGCGCTCCTCGCGCTGCGGCTCTCCGGCCGCGGCCTCGCGCTCATGACGCTCGCCGCCGGCGCCTACCTCGTCTTCTTCGGCCTCTGGATCTCGGCGATGACCACGCTCGCCTCGGTGGCGCTCTGCGTCGTCGCGGCGCTCGCCATCGGCCTCGCCCTCGGCATCTGGGCCTACCGCTCGCCCGGGGCGGAGGGCGTGCTGCGCGCGGTCATGAACGTCATGCAGACCGTGCCGATCTTCTCCTACCTGCTGCCGACCTTGCTCCTCTTCGGCTACGGCCCGAGCGCCGCCGTCTTCGCGACCGTCGTCTACGCCCTGCCGCCGATGGTCCACGCCACCGTCCTCGCGCTGCGCTCGGTGCCGGCCGAGACCCTCGAGCTCGCCCGCATGACCGGGTGCAGCCGCGCGCAGACGCTCTGGAAGGTCGAGCTCCCGGTCGCGGTGCCGCGGCTCGCCATCGGCCTCAACCAGGTGGTGATGATGACGCTCAACATGGTCATCATCGCCTCGATGATCGGCGCGGGCGGGCTCGGCTACGACGTGCTGCGGGCGCTCCGGCGCCTCGACTTCGGCGCGGGCTTCGAGGCCGGCATGGCCATCGTCGCCCTCGCCGTCGTCCTCGACCGGCTGACCCAGGCGGCCGCGCGCAACCAGTCGACCGGCCGCCATGGCCTCTGGACCCGCCGCGACACCGTCATGGCCCTCGCCCTCCTCCTCGTCCCGACGCTGGCGAGCCTCGCGATCCCCGCCCTCGCCGCCTGGCCGGAAAAGTGGGCGCTGACCACGGCGCCGTTCTGGAACGGCGCCGTCAGCT
Organism: Amaricoccus sp.; assembly: GCF_017993425.1. Lineage (GTDB taxonomy): Bacteria > Pseudomonadota > Alphaproteobacteria > Rhodobacterales > Rhodobacteraceae > Amaricoccus. The sequence continues at coordinate 15,165 of NZ_JAGOMQ010000031.1, read as the reverse complement.
TCATCAACCAGAACTTCTACGGCCCCCTCGAGGCGATCCGCACCGCGCTGCTGCTCTCGGTGATGAACCCGTTCCGCGACCTGCTGCTCGCCATCCCGTGGGCCATCCTTATCGCGCTCACGGGCTTGGCCGGCTACGTGCTCGGCGGCGTCCGGACCGGCCTCTACGTCGCGCTCCTCCTCCTCTTCATCGTCGTCACCGGCTACTGGACGGCCGCGATGGGGTCGCTCTACCTGACGATCCTGTCGGTCGCGATCGCGCTCGCGATCGGGATGCCCTTCGGCATCTGGGCCGCGGGACGCCCGAAGCTGCACGGACCGGTCCAGCTCGTGCTCGACACCCTCCAGACTCTCCCGACCCTCGTGTACCTCCTTCCCGCCGTCATGCTCTTCCGCAACGGCGACTTCTCGGCGCTGATCGCCATCACCTCCTACGCGATCGCTCCGGCGGTGCGCTACGGGATGGCCTGCATGGCGCACGTGCCCTCGGAGCGCATCGAGGCCGCAGCGATGTCCGGCTGCACGCCCTGGCAGACCTTCCGCTTCGTGCGCCTGCCCGCGGCCCTTCCGACGCTCCTCCTCGGGGTGAACCAGACGACGATGATGGCGCTCTCCATGCTGGTCATCGCAGCGCTCGTCGGCACGCGCGAGCTCGGGCAGGACGTCTTCACCGCCCTCTCCCGCGGACAGACCGGACCGGGCATCGTCGCCGGCCTCTGCGTCGCCTGCATCGCCCTCGTCTTCGACGCACTCCTCAAGGCCGCCGCCACGCGCGCGGCCCGGCACGAAGGGACGCTTCATGTCTGAGACCGATCTCGCCCCGCGCCCGGTCGCGCTCGAGGCGCGCGGCGTCTGGAAGGTCTTCGGCCCCGGCGCCGCCGCCTTCGGGCAGCTCCCTTCCCCCGCGCGCACCCAGGACGCGCTGGCGGCGGCCGGCCTCGTCGGAGCGGTCCAGGACGCGGCCTTCCGCATCCTCCGCGGCGAGGTCTTCGTCATCATGGGGCTTTCGGGCTCCGGCAAGTCGACGCTGCTCCGCTGCCTGACCCGCCTGATCGAGCCCACCGCCGGGCAGGTCCTCTACGACGGCGAGGACATACTGACCCTCGGGCCAAAGGCGTTGGTCGAGCTCCGCCGCAGGCGCATGGGCATGGTCTTCCAGCACTTCGCGCTGCTCCCGAACCGCACCGCGCTCGACAACGTCGCCTTCCCGCTCGAGGTCCAGGGCGTGCCCCGCGCCGAGGCCCGCGCCAGCGCCCGCGAGCTGATCGAGACCGTCGGGCTCCAGGGCCGCGAGGGCCGCTTCCCGGCCGAGCTCTCCGGCGGCCAGCAGCAGCGGGTCGGCATCGCACGCTCGCTGACAACCAACCCCGACTTCTGGTTCCTCGACGAGCCGTTCTCCGCCCTCGACCCGCTGATCCGCGCCGACCTCCAGGCCGAGGTGCTGCGGCTCCAGGAGCTGCACAACCGCACGGTGATCTTCGTCACCCACGACCTCGACGAGGCGATCCGCCTCGCCGACCGCATCGTCATCATGGAGGGCGGCCGCATCGTGCAGATCGGCACCCCCGAGGAGTTGGTGACAAGGCCGGCGACCGACTACGTCCGCCGCTTCGTCGCCAAGGTGTCGCCGGCGCGCGTCATCCGCGTCTCCTCGCTGATGACTCCGGTGGACGACGGAACGGCGACCAGCGGGATCCGCGCCGACGCCACGATCTCCGAGATCGCGCCCGAGCTGGTCGCGGCCACCGGTATGCTTCCGGTGCTGGATGGCGGGCGTCAGGTCGGTTCGCTAGACCGGACGCGAGCCCTCGCCACCCTCGCCGAGCGCGTCTGATCCGCGGGACGACGCGCGCCCGCAACCCACGCGGCAAGCCCTTCCACCGAGCAACGATCCCGCCAGAGGGGCCGACGGTCGATCCAGGACGTCCCACTTCGCCGCGGAGCGCCAGCCTGCAATGCCCGGGCGTTACGCCCTCGTAGCTCCGGAACGTCCTGAAAAGTGGGCGGTGTCGCGGAAGCCCGCCTCGCAGGCAGCCGCTGATCGTGCGCCGGCCGGCTGGCGGGCAGCTCCCTGGCAGCGCCCCACTCCAGCGATCGTTTCCGCCCCGTTGATCACGAAGGATCGCGCCCTCCAACTCGATCGGCGAGTTCGGCCACGCGCTCGGCATTGTCCGTGGCGACGACGCCGTTGGCGTTCAGGAGGTTGTTCTCGAAGCCGATCCGGGCCTTGCCGCCCAGGCGACAGGCTTCGACAAGGATGGCGGTCTCGGCCGGGCCGAAGGCGCAGACCGCCCAGTCGGCCGAAAGGCCGGTCGCGGCGAGCCGCGCGACCGGCGCCGCGAGGTCGGCCGGCGAGGACACCTGTCCCGGCGTGTAGCGGCCGAGGACATGGATGAGCTGGAGGCCGTCGGCGGGAACGACGCCGTCCCGCACGAGCGACGCCAGGCGATCGACCTCGTCCGGATCGTAGAGAATATGCTGCACGGCGATGCCCGCCTCCGCGCAGAAGCGGAAGAAGCGTGTGGTGACGCGCATGTCCGGCTCGGCCGTGATCTCGCGCAGCGCGATGGAGACCGCGGGCGGACGCAGCGTCTCGACGAGGCGGCGCTGCTCGGCGGGCGTGTAGCGGCCGACGGCCTCGGTGGTGACCTGCACCTGCATCGCAGGGACGACGCGGGCGAGCTCGACCAGAAGCTCGGCGTAGAGGCCGGCGTCGAGAACGTGGCCGCCCTCGGCGTCGCGGACATGGGCGTGCAGGCCGTCGGCCCCCGCGGCGTGGCAGGCGCTCGCGCAGGCGACGATCTCGGGGATGGTGACCGGCAGCGCCGGATGGTCGGCCTTGGTCTTGCGCGCCCCGTTCGGCGCCACCATGATGCGGGCGAGCGGCGTCATGCGGCGAGCGCGCCGCGGATGGCGCCGGAGAGCTTCGTCACCAGCTCGTCGATCTGGGAATCCTCGATGATGAAGGGCGGCGCGAGGAGGACGTGGTCGCCCTGCACGCCGTCGACGGTGCCGCCCATCGGGTAGCAGATGAGGCCGGCCTCGAAGGCGAGGGCCTTGATCTTCTTGTTCACGCCGCGGGCCGGGTCCAAGGGGGCCCTGGTCTCGCGGTCGGCGACGATCTCGACGCCGCGGAAGAGCCCGCGGCCGCGGATGTCGCCCACGTGCGGATGCTGGCCCAGCTCGGCCCGCAGCGCGGCGTCGAGCTTCTCGCCCTGCGGCAGGACGCGCGCGAGCACGCCGTCGTCGAGGAGGCGCGAGAGCACGGCCCCGGCGGCGGCGGCGGCCATCGGATGGCCCATATAGGTGTGGCCGTGCTGGAAGAACCCGCTGCCGGCCGCGATGGCGTCGTAGATCGCGCCGGTGCAAAGCATGGCGCCGATCGGCTGGTAGCCCGCGCCGAGCCCCTTGGCGATGGCGAGGATATCGGGCGCGACGCCGTCCTCGGCGCAGGCGAAGAGGTGGCCGGTGCGGCCCATGCCGCACATCACCTCGTCGAGGATCAGCAGGACGCCGTGCCGGTCGCAGATCTCGCGGATGCGCCTGAGGTAGCCCGGGACGGCCGGCACGGCGCCGGCGGTGGCGCCGACCACCGGCTCGCAGAGGAAGGCCATCACCGTCTCCGGCCCGAGGCGCAGGATCTCGGCCTCGAGCTCGTCGGCGGCGCGGAGGCCGTAGGCCTCGACGCTCTCGCCCTCGCGGCGCTCGCGATACGCATAGCAGGGGGAAATATGGCTCGTCTCGACGAGCAAGGGCGCGAAGGGCGCGCGCCGCCAGGCGTTGCCGCCGGCGGCGAGCGCGCCGAGCGTGTTGCCGTGGTAGCTCTGGCGGCGGGCGATCACCCGGTGGCGGCCGGGCTGGCCGGTCTCGACCATGTATTGCCGCGCGAGCTTCAGCGCCGCCTCCATCGCCTCCGACCCGCCGGAGACGAGATAGACCCGCTCCAGCCCCGCCGGCGCCTCGGCGGCGAGGCGGTCGGCCAGCGACTCGGCGGCCTCCGTGGTGAAGAAGCCGGTATGCGCGAAGGCGAGCGCATCGAGCTGGCCGCGGATCGCCGCGCGGACCTTCGCGTCGGAATGCCCGAGACAGGACACCGCCGCGCCGCCGGAGCCGTCGAGATACCGCTTGCCCGCGGAATCGACGATGTAGCAGCCGTCGCCCCGAACGGCGGTCGGCAGGACGCCCTTGGTGGAACGGCCGAAGACGTGGTCGGGCACGGCTGTCATCCTCTTGCGCAGCAGGAAGGTCTCGCAAAATAACTTGCACGAATGGGCGATTCATGCAAACTTATTTGCGCTCGCCGGACACGATTTGCGCCCGCATCAGACCGCACAGCAACAGGGAACCCCGCGATGAAAAGCCTCGTGACACTCGTCGGAGCCGCCGTGCTCGCCCTCGGCGTCGGGACCGCCCGCGCCCAGGATCTCGTCGTCGCCATCGACACCGCCTTCGTGCCCTTCGAGTTCAAGGAAGGCGACAAGTACGTCGGCTTCGACATCGACATGTGGGACGCCATCGCCCAGGAGATCGGCGTCACCTACGAACTCCGCCCGATGGACTTCGCCGGCATCATCCCGGCGCTCCAGACCGGCCAGGTCGACGTCGCGCTGGCCGGGATCACCATCAAGCCCGAGCGCCAGGAGGTCATCGACTTCTCCGACGGCTACTATGACAGCGGCCTCCTCCTCATGGTCCCGGCCGACAGCGAGATCACCGGCTACGCCGACCTCGCCGGCAAGAAGCTCGCGCTGAAGACCGGCACCTCGTCGTCGGACTACGCCGAGGAGAACTTCAAGGACACCGAGCTCCGCAAGTTCCCCAACATCGACAACGCCTATCTCGAGCTGCGCACCGGCGGCGTCGACGCGGCGATGCACGACACGCCGAACGTCCTCTACTACATCGCCACCGCCGGCGGCGGCGCGGTGAAGGCCGTGGGCGAGCAGATGATGGCGCATGAATACGGCATCGGCTTTCCCAAGGGCAGCGAGCTGACCGCCAAGGTCAACGAGGCGCTCGCCGCCATGAAGGCCGACGGCCGCTACGACGCGATCTACGAGAAGTGGTTCGGCGTGAAGCCGGCGAGCTGACGCCTCCCCGGGGGCGGCCGGGCCGCCCCCTGTTTCCAATGCCACGGAGGCCCGCCCCTTGGAGATCGACTGGTCCGTCATCCCGTCCTTCATGCCGCAGCTCATGGCCGGCGCGAGGATCACCATCTTCATCGCCGCCGCCGGCCTCGTCGGCGGCACGATCCTCGGCCTGATCGCCGGCCTGATGCGCGCCTATGGCGGGCCGGTCCTGAACGCGATCGCCTTCGCCTATATCGAGCTGATCCGCGGCACGCCGATCGTCGTGCAGGTGATGTTCCTCTACTTCGCCCTGCCGGTGCTGGCGGGCGTGCGCATGGATCCGATGACGGCGGCGGTGCTCGCCATCGTCGTCAACGCCGGCGCCTACATCGCCGAGATCGTCCGCGGCGCCTTCCTCTCGATCCCCAAGGGACTGACCGAGGCGGGCCTCGCCATCGGCCTGCCGCAGTGGAAGGTGCTCGCTTACATCGTCGGCCCGCTCGCCTTCCGCCGGCTGATCCCGCCCCTCGGCAACCAGTTCATCGTCAGCCTCAAGGACACCTCGCTCTTCATCGTCATCGGCGTCGGCGAGCTGACCCGGACCGGCCAGGAGATCATGGCGTCGAACTTCCGCGCGGTCGAGATCTGGACCGCGGTCGCCGTCCTCTACCTCGTCATGACCGGCACGCTGACGCTGATCCTGCGGCTGCTCGAAAAGCGCATGAGGATCCTGTGAGCATCATCGAGTTCCACAAGACCTCCAAGCACTTCGGCACGCTGACGGTGCTCGACGAGGTCGACCTCTCGATCGACGTCGGCGAGGTCGTCGTGCTGATCGGCCCTTCCGGCTCCGGCAAGTCGACGCTCCTGCGCTGCATCAACGGGCTGGAGAAGATCACCGGCGGCGACCTCGTCGTCGACGGGATCTCGGTCAAGGCCGGCGCGCGCCAGCTCCGGCAGATCCGCCAGGAGGCCGGCATGGTCTTCCAGCAGTTCAACCTCTTCCCGCAGATGACCGCGCTCGAGAACGTCGCCTTCGGCCCCCGCAAGGTCCGCGGCCTCGGCAAGGCCGAGGCCGAGGCGCAGGCGCTGGAGCTCCTGCGCAAGGTCGGCCTCGCCGAGCGGGCGAACCACGTGCCCTCGGCGCTCTCCGGCGGCCAGCAGCAGCGCGTCGCCATCGCCCGGGCGCTTGCGATCCGGCCCAAGGTCATGCTCTTCGACGAGCCGACCTCGGCGCTCGACCCCGAGCTGAAGCAGGAGGTGCTGAACGTCATGCGCAGCCTCGCGCAGGAGGGCATGACGATGGTGGTCGTCACCCACGAGATGTCCTTCGCCCGGCAGGTCGGCACCCGGCTCATCTTCATGGAGCACGGCAAGATCTCCGTCGACGGCCACCCCGTGGAGATCCTCTCCCGCCCGCCGAGCGACCGCCTGAAGGACTTCCTCCAGCATGTCGAGTGAGCGCAGCCTCGGCTGGGTCCGCCTCGGCGGCGCGCCCCGGGAGATCGGCCGCGCCCTCGGCCGGGCCGGCCGCGACGCCGTCCACCGCCATCTCCTGCCCTCGGCCCCCTGGGCCGAGATCACCGCGCCGCGCCACGCCGCCCGCGTCGCCCGCCTCGCCGAGGCGACGCGCGCCCGCTTCCCCTCCGTCCACGCCGAGATCGAGGGGTTGGCCGAGGGCCTCGGCCTGCCCTTCGCGCAGGTGATGGCCTGGAACAGCCGCGGCGACCTGCGCGCCACGGCGCCCGACGGCTGCACCACCGTGATGCTGCCTGGCCCGGCGCCCGTCCTCGCCCACAACGAGGACGGCCTGCCCTTCTTCCGCGGCGCCTGCTTCATCGCCGAGGTCGCCCCGGAAGGCGCGCCCGGCTTCCGCGGCTTCTGCTACCCGGGCTCGATCCCCGGCCACACCTTCGCCTGGACCGACGCGGGCCTCGTGCAGACGGTCAACAACATCCGCCTGACCGGCGTCGACCCGGAGGTCCCGCGCATGGCGATCGGCCGCGCCCTCCTCGCGCGCGAGACCCTCGACGCCGCCGAGAGCTTCCTGCGCGACGCGCCCGCCTCGGGCGGCTTCCACTTCGCCCTGACCCACCGCCGCGACCGGCGCATCCTCTCCGTCGAGTTCGGCGGCGGCGAGACCGTCATCGCCGAGGTCACGACCCCGGCGCTCCACGCCAACCACGCGCTGCGCCACGCCGGCGCCCAGATCGTCACGCAGTCCTCCGGCGACCGCCAGGCGCGCGGCGATGCGCTGGTCGCGGAGGGCCGCGAGCCGCTCGCGATCCTTCGCGACACGGGCGGTCCCGGGCTGCCGATCCGCCGCGACGCGCCGGACGATCCCGACCACGAGAACACCCTTGCCACGGCGCTCTTCACCGTCGAGGACCGTGGGATCGAGTGGAGGATCCATGACGATGCCGACGGACCGGCCGCCTACGCGGGAACGACCGCCTGAGACCGTCGAGGAGCTGCGCGCCCTCGCCGTCGCCATCGCCCGCGGCGAGACGGCGGTCTCGCTCGGCGCCAAGGCCCGGGACGCGCTCGGGCGGATGCTCGACATGGTCGGCGACCCTGCCCTCCTTTCGATCACCACGCTCGGCGAGGCGCTCGGGGTCAACCCCTCGACGCTGACCCGCCTGGCCACCGCCCTCGGCTACCCGGGCTTCCCCGGCCTGCAGCAGGTGCTCCTCTCCGCGTCGATGACCGCCCCCGGCGCCTTCTACTCCCGCCGGGCCGCGTCGGCGCTCAGCGGCGACTCCTCGTCCCGGGCGGCGGCGACGCGGCTCTGCCACGAGAACCAGGCCAACATCGACCGCTTCATCGACCGCTTCGACGAGGCCGCCTTCGACGCCGCCGTGGCGCTTCTCGTCTCGGCGCCTCGCGTCGTCGTCCACGGCATCCGCCAGTTCCATTCCGTCGCGAGCTTCCTCGTCTACGGCCTGCGCATGATCCGCTCCGATGTCGCGCTCCTCGACAACGGCGGCCTCGGCGTCGCCGAGGGCCTCGCGGCGCTGTCGCCGGGCGACGTCCTGCTCTCCACCAGCTGCGCCCCCTATTCGGCCCAGGTCGCCGAGGTCGCCGCCGTCGCGCGCCGCAGCGGCCTCGTCACCGTCGCCCTCACCGATCGCCCGACCTCGCCCCTCGTCGCCACCTCGCGGGCGGCGATCCTCGTCGACCACGATTCGAGCTTCCTCTCGAACAGCATCGGCGCCTTCGTCGTCGCCGCCGAATGCCTGATCAACGCCTGCGCCGCGGCCGACCCGAAAGCGGCGCGAGCCGCCCTCCGCCAGCGCGACCGTCTCATCGGAGCCCTGCGCATCGAGACCCCCTGACACGATCCCGACCTTCCCTCCCCGCGTCGCCCCCCTGCCGAGCGGCAAGGTCCGTCCCGCGACGGCGCCCGCCGGGTGACATGCGCATGTCACCCGGCTCGACGCGGAGCGGCACCAGCGGGGACGGCGGAACCTCGAAGTGAGTCACACGGCGCCGCGAAATGCGGCGCTGACAACGATGCAATGATTTTCACCGTTCATATTCAAAATATTTCGAAATATATTTGCGCGCAAATTCCGAGGACAGGCAGGCACGCCCGCAATTTTCTTTATGCCGTCATTCTCCACCCGATCAACGTCGACACGCCCGGGCCTGTCGATCCGTCGGCCAAACGGAACAGATCAAGCGAGTCCGGTATCAGACCTTCAGGGCGACCAGCACCGCTCCGGTGCCGATCAGCGCGACGCCGAGCCAGTTTACCGCCGACAGCCGCTCCCCGAGCACGACTGCCGCGATCACCGCGACCATGACGACGCTAAGCTTGTCGATCGGCGCCACCCGCGAGGCGTCACCGAGTTTCAGCGCCCGGAAGTAGCAGAGCCACGAGGCGCCCGTCGCGAACCCGGAGAGCACGAGGAACAGGTAGGTGCGCGCCGGAATGGCCTGCGGCGCCTGCCACTGGCCGGTGCATGCGACCAGGGCGGCGACGAGCGCCAGGATCACGCCGGTTCGAATGAGGGTTGCGAGGTCGGGGTTGATCGGGCCCACGCCGACCTTGGCGAGCACCGCCGTCAGCGCCGCGAAGAATGCCGAGAGCACGGCCCAGAATTGCCACGAATGCACGGCGCGCCTCCTCTCGAGTGACTTCGGAGATGATGCGGCTCGCGCCGCCGGATGCCAGCGTTATCGTCTCCCTTGGGCATCGAGGGCACGCGGAAGCAGGTCTCGCCATCCTCCTCGAAGCGGCCTTCGACCTTGAAGACCGTCTGGAGACGGTCGCCCCGCGCGAGATCGACTCCCCCGACCGCGGGCAGCGGTTGGCGCGGATCGCGTTCGCCAGCCGCCGGCCGTGGCCGGCGCCGGTCACTTGCGCCCGCCACGCCGTCTTCAGCGCCGCGGCGGTGCGGGCGACGGTCGTTCGTCAGCTTCGCACCCTCGGCCCATTCCGCCGCGGCGACCCCCGAGGATCGTCTTGAGCGGCTCCTCCACATCGTGGCGCAGGGTTCGGATCTTCAGACACCGGAACCGCCTGCCCCCCTGCCCCATCCCGCACATCGGCGAAGATCGTCTGCCCCCCGTCGAGCGCCACAGGCCCCGTCAGCAGGAGTAGCGGCGCGGCCGCCAGCAGCGTAAGCGAGCCGCGGACGAGATCGAAGACCCCCCTTGCCCCGCTCCCGATAGAAGCCGTGCGCCGCATCGAACCCGTGCCCGCGTCCAGGGCGATCGCCGAACTCGACCTCCAGGCCCCTCCCCGAACGGTTAATTTGCACCATGGGGTTGCTCCGACTCCCGGGGAACGCGAAACGTTCCGGCCGGAGACGAGCGCATGCGATCCCTCACCTGCTTCAAGGCCTACGACATCCGCGGCCGGCTCGGGACCGAGCTCGACCAGGACGTGGCCCGCCGCATCGGCCGCGCCTTCGTCGCCGCGCTCGGCGCCCGCCGGGTGGTCGTCGGCCGCGACGTCCGCGCCTCCTCGCGGGCCCTCCTCGACGCGCTCGTCGACGGCCTGACCGAGGCGGGCGCCGACGTGCTCGACCTCGGCCTCTGCGGCGCCGAGGAGATGTACTTCGCCACCACCCACCTCGACGCCGACGGCGGCGTCGAGGTCACCGCCTCCCACAACCCGATCGACTACAACGGCATGAAGCTCGTCCGCCGCGGCTCGGCCCCGCTCGACGCCGCGACCGGCCTCGCCCGCATCCGCGCGCTGGCCGAGGCCGGCGCCCCCGTCCCCGCCGGCACGCGCCGCGGGACGGCCCGATCGGCGGAGGACGCCCGCGCGGCCTACGTCGAGCGCGTGCTCTCCTTCGTCGACGTGGCCACGCTCCGCCCGCTCCGCATCCTCGTCAACGCCGGCAACGGCGCCGCCGGCCCGACCCTCGACGCCATCGCGGCGGCCCTCGCCGCCCGCGGCGCGCCGCTCGAGCTCGTGCGGATGCACCACGAGCCCGACGGCAGCTTCCCGAACGGCATCCCGAACCCGCTCCTGCCCGAGAACCGGCCCGCCACCGCCGCCGCCGTCGTCGCCGCCGGCGCGGATTTCGGCGCGGCCTGGGACGGCGACTTCGACCGCTGCTTCTTCTTCGACGAGACCGGCCGCTTCGTCCCCGGCGAATACGTCGTCGGCCTCCTCGCCGAGGCATTCCTCGCCCGCGACCCCGGCGCGACCATCGTCCACGACCCCCGCGTCGTCTGGAACGTCGTCGACGCCGTAGCCGCCGCCGGCGGGGCGGCCCACCAGGCCCGCACCGGCCACGCCTTCGTCAAGCAGGCGCTGCGCGACACCGGCGCCGTCTACGGCGGCGAGATGTCGGCGCACCACTACTTCCGCGACTTCGTCTGCTGCGACAGCGGCATGATCCCGCTCCTCCTCGTCGCCGGGCTGGTCAGCCGCCGGGGCCGCTCCCTCGGCGAGATCCTCGCCGCCCGCATGGCCGCCTTTCCCTCCTCCGGCGAGATCAACTTCCGCCTCGGCGACCCCGCCGCCGCCGTCGCCCGCGTCCGCGCCGCGCTCGAGCCGGAGGCGCTCTCCATGGACGAGACCGACGGCCTCAGCCTCGCCTTCGCCGACTGGCGCTTCAACCTCCGCACCTCCAACACCGAGCCGCTCCTGCGCCTCAACGTCGAGGCCCGCGGCGACGCCGACCTCGTGGCGCACGGCGTCGCCCGTCTGCGCGCCCTCATCGAGGCCTGAGCGCGCCCCCTGGGGCCTGCCGCCCCTCGCCCGGCTACCGCTCCGCCGGGTCCGCCCAGCGCGCGAGCCCCGACAGCGCCAGCACCACGATATAGAGCGCCGGCAGCCCCGCGAAGATCGCGGCAAGCCCGGTATGCTCGGCGATGAACCCGATCAGCGACGGCGCGAACAAGAGCCCGGAATAGCCCATGAACGTCACCATGGAGATGCCGATCCCCGGCGGCAGCCCCGGCAGGTTCCCCGCCGCCGAGAAGGCGATCGGCACCATGTTGGCGATCCCGAGCCCCGCCACCGCGAACCCGAGCGTCGCCCCCGCCACCCCGTCGGCGAAGGCGGCGAGCAGCATCCCCGCGCCGGCGACCAGCGTGCTGACCCTGAGCGTGGTCACCGCCCCGAACCGGTCGCGGATCAGGTCGCCGCTGAACCGCATCAGCGCCATCGTCGCCGAGAAGCCGGCGAAGGCGAGCCCCGCCGCCTCGACCGAGCCCCCGAGCTCCTGCCGCAGGTAGAGCGCGCTCCAGTCGAGCACCGCCCCCTCCGGCGTCATCGAGAACAGCGCCACGATCCCGAGCAGCGCCGCCGGCAGCAACGCCGCCCGCGCCGCGCCGCCCCACCGCGCGCCCTTCTCCGGCCCCGCCGCCTCGGGCGCGTCGCGAAGCGCCGCGAGCGAGGCGAGCGCCGCCACCGCGAGGATCGCGACCAGCACCACGGCCGCATGCCCCCACACCCCGGCGCGCCCGATCAGCACCCCGCCCGAGGCCGACCCGATCAACCCGCCGAGGCTCCAGAACCCGTGGCAGGACGACATGATCGCCCGCCCCATCCGCCGCTCCACCGCCACCGCGTTGGCGTTCATGGCGACGTCCACGCCGCCCACCAGCGCCCCGGTCAGCGCCAGCGCCGCCGCCGCGGCCCAGATGCCCGGCGCGAGCGAGATGAGAGCCATCAGCGGCGCGGTGGCGAAGGCCCCGACCACCGCCACCCGCCGCGATCCCTCCCGCGCCACGATCATCCCGACGAGCGGCATCGCCACGAGCGAGCCCAGCCCGAAGGCGAGGATCATCAGCCCGAGCGTGCCCTCCGAGATGCCGAGATCGGCCTTGAACGACGGGATCCGCGGCGCCCAGCTGCCCACGAAGAACCCGTTGGCGAGAAACAGCCCCGACACCGCCAGCCGCTCGCGCGGCAGCAGCCCCGGCAGGGCGCCGCCCTCCGTCGCCGCGTCGCTCATCGCCCCGTCTCCACCTCGACCAGCGCCACCCCGGTGGCGGCGAGCCTCGCCTTGCGCTCCGCCGGCGTCCCCGCCTCGATCAGCAGCACGTCGATCGCCGCGAGGTCGACCACCGCGAACGGCGCCGAGGTCCCGAGCTTGCCCGCGTCGGCCGCGACGACGACCCGCCCCGCCCGCGCCGCCAGCGCCCGCTTCACCGCCGCGTCCTCCACCGACTGCGCGGTGATCCCCGCCTCCGCGTCGACCCCGCAGGCGCCGAGCAGCAGCAGGTCGGGGCGGATCGTCTCGATCGCCGCCAGCACCCCCGCGCCCGTGGCGGCGCCCACCTCCCGATCGACCTGCCCGCCGAGCGTCACCAGCCGCACCGCCGGATTCTCGACCAGCGCCGCCGCGATCGCCGGCGCATGGGTGATCACCGTCGCCGCGACCCGCATCCGCTCCGCGCAGGCGAGCGTCGTCGAGCCCGCGTCCACGAACACCGTCGAGCCCGGCTCGACCAGCCGCGCCATCGCCTCGCCGAGCGCCGCCTTGGCCGCCGAGGCGATTCCCGCCCGCACGCTGACCGGCCCCCGCGCCGGCATCGGCGGCAGCGCCCCGCCATGTACCCGCCGGCACCGCCCCTGCGCGGCCAGCGCCCGCAGGTCGCGGCGGACCGTGTCCTCGGAGGTCTCGTAGAGCCGCGCCAGATCGGCGGCGACCACCCGCCCGTGCACGGTCAGCCGCCGCTCGATGTCGGCCAGTCGTTCGGAAGTCAGCATGGGGACGACTCGGGAGATTTCGTGCAGGATCGTGCATATTCGTGCAGTTTCGTGCAGTCAACCCCGCCCCGCGACCCGCTCAGGCCGGCCGGTTCCACGGCGCCCGCTGCAGCAGCAGCGCCATCCCGCACCACCCGGTCACGCCGGCCAGCGCCAGCATGAACCCGATCGCGCCCGCGAGCGCGAAGAACGCCGGCGCCACGAGGAAGCCCGCCAGCACCAGCGCCAGCACGATCGACCCGACGGCGATCTGCACCTGCCGGAACAGCGGCAGCGCCGCCGCCCCCTCCCCGATCACCGGCAACCCGGCGGCGCGCCAGGCGTCGAGCCCGCCCTCGAGGTTGTAGCGCGCCCGCCCCGTCCCCTCCGTGGCGACGCAGGCCGCCTCGCCGCGGGCGCCGCGCTGGCACTGGAACACCAGCTTCCGCCCGGCCGGCAGCTGCAAGGCGTCGAGCGCCCCGGGCAGCGTGTCGAGCGGCAGCGACAGCGCCGCCGCGACATGACCGGCGCGAAACTCCTCGGCCGAGCGCACGTCGACGAGGACGGCCTCGCCGTCCGCGATCCACCGCGCCGCCTCGCGGGCGGAAACCGGGGTTGCATTCATTGCTCTTTCCTTTCAGCGCAGAAGTTGCGGTAGAGCACCGCCATCAGCTCCAGAACGGCCGGATGGTCGATGCGGTAGTAAAGCGTGCGATGGTCGCGCCGGACCGCCACGATCCCCTCCTCCCGCAGGCGGGCGAGGTGCTGCGACATCGAGGTCTGGCCGGCGCCGGTGGCCGCCACCAGCGCGCCCACGCTCTTCTCGCCCTCCGCGAGCGCGCAGAGCACCAGCAGCCGGTGCGGATTGGCCAACCCCTTCAGGAACGCGGCCACCACGCCCGCCCGCTCCGTCATCCCCGTCGCCATCGTCTCCACGTCCATCGCGGCCGGCCCTTTACATTTCGCATTTCTATCATATTATGCTTTCGTGAAATCACAAGCCCATGGAGTGAAAATCGTGGCGAACCCCAAGGACTATCGCGAGATCACCGCCGGCATCTCGGCCTACGCCGCCGAGCTGCGCCGCGCCGTGCCCGCGACGATGCAGGGCTTCGGCGCCCTGTCCAAGGCGGCGACGGCCGCCGGCACGGTGGACGAGCGCACCAAGGAGCTGATCGCGCTGGCGATCGGGGTCACCCAGCGCTGCGACGGCTGCATCGGCTTCCACGCCAAGGCGCTGGTCGAGCTCGGCGTCGGCCGCCAGGAGGTCGCCGAGACGCTCGGCATGTGCGTCTACATGGGCGGCGGCCCGGCCCTGATGTACGCCGCCGACGCCCTGCGCGCCTACGACCAGTTCTCCGGCGGCCGCGCCGCGGCCGCCTGACCCGCTCCGGCCGCCCCGCCCGCCGGCGGGGGCCGGGGCGGCAATCGCTGGAACGCCCGCCCGTCGGCGCCCGCGCTACCAATCCAACCTCTCCTTCTTCTTTCTCCCCTCCCGTCTCGTGCAGGTTCCCCGCCGCTTGGGGGTTGCAGGGAAAGCGGAGGAGAACGCGCGCAACGGCGCGCCGGGGCCCCGCCTGCGCTCGCGGGCGGGGAGACCGACTCCCGGAGCGCAAGGGCGCTCCGTCGCTCCTTCGGAACCGCCCCCGAGCCCCGGGCGGCCGGCACGCGCCGCTTGCGCTCCGGGGCGTTTGACACTATCTCCGCGCGCATTCGCGGAGGAGGCCGGCCCATGGCCGGCCCCGAGGAAGGGAAAGCCGAAGGATGGCGAAGGCGAAATTCGAGCGGACGAAGCCGCATGTTAACGTGGGGACGATCGGGCACGTCGACCACGGCAAGACGTCGCTGACGGCGGCGATCACCAAGTACTTCGGCGAGTACAAGGCCTACGACCAGATCGACGCGGCTCCGGAGGAGAAGGCGCGCGGCATCACCA
>NZ_JAGOMQ010000069.1 GCF_017993425.1 Amaricoccus sp. | reverse complement strand
GCGGGAGCCGGCGGGGGCGCCGTCAGGCGGTCGGCGCGGCGATCGCTGCGTTTTCGCCTGTCGCGCCGGCGCTCCGCGAGCGGAGCCGCCGCCGGTCTCTTGCGGATGCGATTCGGCCCTTGCTCGCGGGCGCAAATCGGCGCAGCGCCGGCCGGGCAGGGGCGGCAGGGGCAGGCGCCACGCGCGAAGCGATTGGCTTCCGGCCGGCCGCCGCAGGCGCGCAGGGCACGGCCCGGCGGGGCCGCCAGACCAGCCGGCGGCGTTGCGCCGAAAAAAAGGCCGAGCAAATCGCTCGGCCCAAGTCCAACAGGGAGGTTGAAGAGGATCACCGATCCGGCCATCCAGCTTCGGGAGGGAATGTAGCGGAGGTGATCGCGTCGGGCAAGGGGTGGCGCCCAATACTTGTGCATGGCCGCCATCGCATTGTTGCATGGCTGCATCAGGTCAGTCGGGACCCGGCGCCATCGTCCGCAGGTGGGCGGTGATCTCCTCCAGCACGAAGTCGCGGAAGGCGCATACCCGCTTGTTGTGGCGCAGCTCCTGCACGTAGGCGAGGTAGACCGGGATCACCGCGCTCTCGAGCCCCGGCAGCACCTGCACGAGGTCGGGGAAGCCCGCGGTGATGTAGTCGGGCAGCGATCCGATGCCGACGCCGTGGATGACGCCCTGCAGGATGCCGAAATAGGTGTTGACGGTCAGCGTGCTGTTGGCCTGCGCCACCAGCGGCTGCACGAACTCGCCGCCCGCCCGCACCTGCGGCGAGCCCGGATTCTGCACGATCAGCCGGCGGGAGACGAGGTCCTCGATGCTCTGCGGCAGGCCCTCGCGCTCGACATAGGCGCGGCTGGCGTAGAGGCGGATGCGCACCTCCATGATGCGCCGGCGGATCAGGTCGGCCTGCGAGGGCTCCTTCATGCGGATGGCGAGGTCGGCCTCGCGCATCGGCAGGTCGAGGATGCGCTCCTCGAGCATCAGCTCCAGCCGCAGGTTCGGATAGCGCTCGAAGAGCCGCGGCAGCCGGGGCGCGAGCCAGAGCGTGCCGAAACCCATCGTCGTGGTCACCCGCAGGTCGCCGTAGACCTCGTCCTTGCTGTCGCGGATGCGCGCGGCGGTCGCCTCCAGCCGGCGCGCCATCGAGCGGGTCGCCTCCAGCAGCAGCTCGCCCTGCTCGGTCAGGATCAGCCCGCGGGCATGGCGGCGGAACAGCGTGGTGTCGAGGCTCTCCTCCAGCGCCCGGATCTGCCGGCTCACCGCCGACTGGCTCAGGTGCAGCTGGTCGCCGGCATGGGTGAGGCTGCCCGCCTCCGCCACGGAATGGAAGATTCGCAGCTTGTCCCAGTCCATCCGCTCTCGCCTCGCTCGGGGGGCGTCGTTCGTTGCGCCCGGTGCATAGCACATATGGCGTGGGCGCGGGGCAGAGAATTGCGCTGGACGCAACCCAGCCATGCGTCGCGCAATCTTCGTGCTTTTCTCGACCCGGCGGAACCGCGGGGCGGATTCGGCTTTTTTGGTCATGGATTCTGACCTATGATGCCGCGAGCAACCAGCCTCGCTGGCAGCCTCAGGGGAGGACAGCGCCGATGACGCTGCACGACGTCTCTCTCGCCGACCGCTACGACCTTTCGCGCAAGACCGTCCTGCTCGGCGGGATCCAGGCATTGGTGCGGGTTCTCCTGATGCAGAAGGCGCGCGACGAGGCGGCCGGGCTCGTCACCGGGGGCTTCGTCTCCGGCTATCGCGGCTCGCCGCTCGGGGGCGTCGACCTCGCGATGATGTCGGCGAAGAAGCAGCTCGAGGCGGCGGACGTGAAGTTCGAGCCCGGGCTGAACGAGGATCTGGCGGCGACCTATCTCTGGGGGACGCAGCAGGCGGCGATCCGCGGCGAGGGGCGGGTCGAGGGGGTGTTCGGGCTCTGGTACGGCAAGGGGCCGGGGGTGGATCGCTGCGGCGACGTGTTCCGGCACGCCAACATGGCCGGCTCCGCCGAGAAGGGCGGCGTCCTCGTCTGCATGGGCGACGACCACACCGGCGAGAGCTCGACGGTGCTGCACCATTCCGAGTTCGCGCTCGTCGACGTGATGATGCCGATCCTGTCGCCGGCGGGCGTGCAGGAGATCCTCGACTACGGGCTCTACGGCTGGGCGCTCAGCCGGTATTCGGGGTGCTGGGTCGGGCTGAAATGCGTGAAGGACACCATCGAGGTGACCGAGGTCGTGAACGGCGACCCGATGCGGCTCGACATCAAGGTCCCGACCGACTTCGCCCTGCCGCCGGGCGGGCTGAACATCCGCCTGCACGACACGCCGGTGGCGCAGGAGGCGCGGCTCCACGACTACAAGCGCTTCGCCGCGGAGGCCTTCGGGCGGGCGAACCGGCTCGACCGGCGGGTGCATGGCGACGGCAAGGCGCGGATCGGCATCGTCTCGGCGGGCAAGAGCTGGCTCGACACGGCGCACGCGCTGGAGCTCCTCGGCCTCGACGACGCCGAGTGCCGGCGGCTCGGGATCGCCACCTACAAGGTCGGCATGGTCTGGCCGCTCGACATGGAGAGCTTCCGCGAATGGGCCCACGACCTCGAGCATATCATCGTGGTCGAGGAGAAGCGCAAGCTGATCGAGGTGCAGATCAAGGAGGCGATCTTCGACGACCGCCGCGGCCGCCGCGTCACCGGCTGGAAGGACGAGGCCGGCCGGGTGATCTTCACCGTCAAGCAGGCGCTCGACCCGGTCAAGGTCGCCCGCACCCTCGGCGACCTCCTCGCCGAGGATGGCGTGACGACCGAGGCGCTCGACGCCCGCCGCGCCGCGCTGGCCGAGGCGGTGCGCGCCGACAACGCCGAGGAGATCGCCACGCGCAAGCCGTGGTTCTGCTCCGGCTGCCCGCACAACACCTCGACGCGCCTGCCCGACGGCGCGCGCGCCTATGCCGGCATCGGCTGCCACTACATGGTGCAGTGGATGGACCGCGCCACCGAGGGCTTCACCCACATGGGCGGCGAGGGGGCGAACTGGATCGGCGAGGCGCCGTTCTCGAAGCGCAAGCACATCTTCCAGAACCTCGGCGACGGCACCTACAACCACTCGGGCGTGCAGGCGATCCGCGCCGCGCTCGCCGCGGGCGTCACCATCACCTACAAGATCCTCTACAACGACGCCGTCGCGATGACCGGCGGCCAGCCCAACGAGGGCGGCCTCACCGCCCCGCAGATCGCCCGCGAGCTGAAGGCGATGGGGGTAAAAACCGTCGTCGGCGTCTACGACCCCAAGGAGGCGGTCGACCCGGACGACTTCCCCGGCGTGCCGATGCGCACCCGCGACGAGCTCGACGCCGTGCAGCGCGAGATGGAGGAGACCCCCGGCGTCTCGGCGATCCTCTACATTCAGACCTGCGCCGCCGAGAAGCGCCGCCGCCGCAAGCGCGGGCGCTTCCCCGACCCCGACCGCCGCGTCTTCATCAACCCGGACGTCTGCGAGGGCTGCGGCGATTGCGGGGTGCAGTCGAACTGCGTCTCGATCGTGCCGCTCGAGACCGAGCTCGGCCGCAAGCGCGCCATCGACCAGTCCTCGTGCAACAAGGACTTCTCCTGCCTCAAGGGTTTCTGCCCCTCCTTCGTCACGCTGGAGGGCGCCAAGGTCCGCAAGGCCGCCCCGGCCGAGGTCGCCATCGGCGAGCTGCCCGCCCCGCGCCTCCCCGCGCTCGAGCGCTCCTGGAACACCGTCATCACCGGCGTCGGCGGCACCGGCGTCGTCACCGTCGGCGCGGTGCTCGCCATGGCCGCGCATCTCGACGGCCACGGCGCCGGCGTCATGGAGATGGCCGGCCTCGCCCAGAAGGGCGGCGCCGTCTCCATCCATGTCCGCATCGCGCCGAAGCCCTCCGACATCACCGCGATCCGCGTCGCGGTCGGCGAGGCCGACGCGCTGATCGGCGGCGACATCGTCGTGGCGGCCGGGGCGAAGACCCTCGGCCTGATGACCCGCGGCCGCACCCGCGGCGTCGTCAACGCCCACGAGATCGTCACCGGCGACTTCACCCGCAACCGCGACTTCCACATGCCGACCGACCGCCTCGCGCTCGCGCTGCGCGCCCGGCTCGGCGAGGACGGGATCGCCATGCTCGACGCGACCCGGCTGGCGGAAAAGGCGCTCGGCGACGCGATCTACGCCAACATGCTCATGCTCGGCTCCGCCTGGCAGGCCGGGCTGGTCCCGGTCACCGAGGAGGCGGTCCTGCGGGCGATCGAGCTGAACGGCGCCGGGGTCGAGGGCAACAAGGCCGCCTTCCGCCTCGGGCGCTGGGCCATCGCCGAGCCGCGCGCCGCGGCGGCCCTGACCGCGCCCGAGGCCGCGCCCCCGGCCGAGGACCTCGCCGCCATCGTCGACCGCCGCGCCGCCCACCTCGCGCGCTACCAGAACGCCCGGCTGGCGCGCCGCTACCGCGACCGGGTCGAGGCCGCCCGCGCCGTCGACCCCGACCTCGCCGAGGCGGTCGCCCGCGGCTACCACAAGCTCCTCGCCTACAAGGACGAGTACGAGGTCGCGCGCCTGCACGCCGAGACGCTGGAGGCGGCCGTCGCCGCCGGCTTCGAGAACGTGCGCGAGATGCGCTTCCACATGGCCCCGCCGTTCCTCACGAGGCCGGGGCCCGACGGCCGCCCCGCCAAGCGCGAGTTCGGCCCGTGGATGCTGACGGCGATGAAGCTCCTCGCCCGCCTCAAGGGCCTGCGCGGAACCCCCCTTGACCCGTTCGGCCGCACGGAGGAGCGTCGCATGGAGCGCGCGCTCATCGCCGAATACGAGGCCGACATGGACCGCCTGACGGCGGGGCTCACCCCCGCGACCCGCGACATCGTCCTCGAGCGCGCCAGCCTGCCGCTCGAGATCCGCGGCTTCGGCCCGGTCAAGGCGGCGGCGGCGGCGGCCGCCGCCGACCGGCGCGCGGCGCTCCTCGCCGAGTTCGACGCGGGGGGACGGAGGGTCGTCCATGCGGCCGAGTAGGGTTTCCCTCGCCGCCGCCGCGCTGGCGCTCGCCGGCTGCGCGGGGGGCGGCCTGCCGCTCGGCCCCGCCGCGGTGGTGCCGGCCCAGCCCGGGATGGTGGCGCAGGGCCAGGCCGACGTGGTGGTCCGCACCTTCGCGCCCACCCCCGACGGCAAGCGCGCCGAGGTCGGCGGCGCCGAGTGCAAGGTCGAGTCGATCCTGTTCCAGACCCGGCTGCGCAGCCCGGCGCGCGTGGTCTTCCCCGGCTTCGGCCCGCAATCGCCGACGCTCTCCGTCGCCTGCGACGCCAAAGGCTGGCGCGGCACGGCCGAGCAGGGCGTGCAGATCCGCTGGGTGAACGCCCCCGGCGCCTGGCCCGGACCCTACGGCCCCGGCCCGTGGGGCTGGGGCGGCGGGTGGGGGCCCGGCTGGGGCCCGGGCTGGGGCGGCTGGGGCGCGCCCTCGGTGCCGATCTTCGTCTATCCCGACATCCACGTGATCCTCGCGCCGCCGCCCGGTGGACAGGGCGGGGCGCTTGCGGCAGAACTCGGCGCAGTCGACGCGCTTCAGGAGTAGCCTGCCCATGGCGATCACGGTGAACGAGGCCTCCGCGGTCCTGCGCGAGGCCGTCCGCGACAACATCCGCTCGCGCTCGCTGCTCTACCTCGTCGAGGGCGTGCTGCTGGTCGTCGCCGGCCTGCTGGCGCTGATCTTCCCGGCGATCTTCGGCTCCGGGGTGCTGGTGCTGATCGGCTGGCTGCTGGTGCTCAGCGGCGTGGTGCAGGCGATCGGGCTGATCGGGGCGCACAAGGTGCCGTATTTCTGGCTCCAGCTCGTCTCCGTGGCGCTGGGGATCGTCGTCGGCTTCCTGCTGATCTCGCGGCCCGAGGCCGGGCTCCTCGCCGTGGCGCTGCTCCTCGTCGTCTACATCATGATCGAGGCGGTGGCGCGGATCGCCTTCGCGCTGATGATCCGGCCGATGGACGACTGGCTCTGGATCCTCGGCAGCGGCGTCTTCGGCGTCGTCGTGGCGATGATCCTCGCGGCGAACCTCGGGACCACGGCGCAGTGGCTGCTCGGCTTCCTCGTCGGGGTCTACCTGATCGCCGCCGGCGGGGCGCTGGCGTGGCTCGCCTGGAACGTGCGCCGGGCGCTGGCCTGATACGCGGGGAACCACCCCGCCTGCCTGCGCATTCTGCCTTCGGCCCGACCCGAGGAGGCGAAGCCATGCGAAACAGCATCATCGCCGCGACGCTCGCCGCCGCGGCCTGCGCGCCCGTCGAGCCCGCCGTGCCGGCGCTGCCGCTGGTGACGGCCGGGGTCGAGCCCGGCGCGGCGGCGGGCGTCAGCGGCGAGGCGCGCTTCGACGTGGCCGCGACGCGGGACGGGACCTCCGTCCCGGCCGCCTGCACCGTCGAGGGCACGGGCTTCCGCGCCGCCTTCACCGCGCCCGCCACCCTCGCCGTCCCGAGCTTCGGCCCCGCGAGCCAGCCGGTGCGGGTCGCCTGCGCCGCCGACGGGCGCCGCGGCGGCCGGGTCGTCGTGCCGGCCTTCCGCAACGCCGGCGGCGGCGGCTTCGGCGGGTTCTACCCGACGATCGGCATCGGCATCGGCTCCGGCGACGGCTACTACGGCGGCAGCGGCGTCTCGATCGGCGGCGTGTTCGCGCCGGGCATGGGCGGCGCCGCCTATGGCGGCGTGCGCTACCCCGACGTGGCGATTCCGCTGCAATAGCCGGCGGATTTCGCCAGCGGCGTCAGCGGCGTCGACAGGCGCCTTCGCCGGCGCTAGGCTCCCGGGCCAGGTTTCAGGGGAGAGATTGGTGAGATGCGGGCGATAACCCTCGCGGCGGCGGCGCTGGCGCTCTCCGGCTGCGCCGGCGGCGACCTCTTCGGCTTCGGCGTCCCGGTGCGCGGCGGCGGCTGGGGCCTGCCCGCCACCCGCGCCGAGGCGCGGCCGGATTCGATGACGCCGCCGGGCCGGCGCGACCTCGGCCTCGCGGTGCGCGCCTTCGCCACCGAGACCGACGGCTCGCTCGTCGAGATCAAGGGCGCGACCTGCAAGGTGACCGGCGGGGCGTTCTCGGCCAACGTGGCGACCCCGGCGCGGATCGTCATCGCCGATCTCGGCCCCGACGCGCCGGCGCTGACCGCCCGCTGCGTCGCCGGGGCGCTCGAAGGCGGCGCGACGGCGCTGCCGCATTTCTCCTGGGCGCAAGGCGGCGGCAACCCGCCGCAGCGGGTCGCCTGGGGGCTCGGCTGGACCTACGGCTACGCCAAGGTCGGTCCGCTCTCCTATCCGAACCTCCGCGTGATGATGCAGTAAGCGCGCGTTCCTCATCCTTGAAATCAGGTTAACGGGCGGCGCCTTTACGTTTTGCTCCAAGCGCTTGCCCAAATATCCTGCGGTGGGGTGCCTCCGGGCTAGGCGGACCTCCGCCGACCGCGTCGCCCCTCGGTTGACGGGGACTCGCGCGATGGGGGATTCTGGGATCCAACGGATCCGGGAGCCGCCGCATGCGCGCCAAGAACCTTCTCCTCGCCTCGCTCGCCCTCGCGGCGCTCGCCGCCTGCGCCGGTCCTGGCCCCGAGAAGGCCGCGACGCCCGCCCCCGTCGCCTCCCGCGCCCTCTATCCGGGCGAGACCCCCGAGCTGCGCTCGCTGATCGACGAATACGCCGACGCCTATGACGTGCCGCCGGCGCTGGTGCAGAAGGTCGTGATCCGCGAGAGCCGCCACAACCCGGCCGCCCGCAACGGCCCCTACTACGGCCTGATGCAGATCCTGCCCGCCACGGCGCGCAGCATGGGCTACCAGGGCTCGGCCACCGGCCTGCTCGACGCCGAGACCAACCTCAAATACGCGGTCAAGTACTTGCGCGGCGCCTGGCTCGTCTCCGACGGGAACATGGACGAGGCCGTGCAGTGGTACGCGCGCGGCTACTACTACGAGGCCAAGCGCAAGGGCCTCCTCGACGAGACCGGGCTCCGCTGAGCCCTCAGCCCTCCGGGCTCCCCACCGTCCCTGCCGGGGCTGGCCGCGCCGCCAGTCCCGCCACCGGGAGACCGCTCTCCGCCGGGCCCTCAGCCCCCCGGCTGCTCCGCCGCCCCGGCCGCGTCCGTCAGCGACCGGTCGGGCCGGCCGCGGCACTGGTCCGCCACCTCGTCCGCCCAGTCTTCCGCGGCGCTCCGGTCCGCCGCCTCGAGGAACTGACCGAAGGGCGCGATCCCGCGCAGCGCGTCGATCCGCGCGGTCATGTCGAGCTTCTCCCATTCGCCGCAGCTCGTGTCGTCGAACTGCCGGTCGCCCCAGCGGATCTCGGCCCCGGCGGGCCCGGCGACGAGGAGGAGGGCGGCGAGCAGGCGGCGCATGGTCGGATCTCCGGGGGCGATGGCCGCTCCGTGATACCGCCCCGCGCCCCGGCTGGAAAGCGCCCGCGTCAGCAGCCGGGATCCCCGCCGCCCTCCGGCGCGCCGCAGCGGACCCGGGAGGTCACGTCGCGCAGGTCGTAGATCGAGAAGCTGTCCGGGAAGACGTAGATGCCGTCCGGCAGGTCGGGCAGATCCAGCCCGAACTCGGTCGCCAGCATGGCGCGGTAGAGGTTGACCGGCGACAGGTCCTGCCGCATCCGCCGGTAGTCGCCGCCCGGGAACCGCGCCGCCTGCAGGATGCCGAACTTGACGCGCAGCTCCTCCGGCGAGGCGTCCTGCCACGGAACGCCCTTTTCCCGCTCGGGGATCGGCCCCTCGTCGGCATGGATCAGGATCACCGCCGGCGGCCGCCCCGGCGCGAGCAGCGCCCCGGTCAGCTCGCGGATGACCGCGGCGGCATACTCGGCCTGCTCGGCGTAGCCCCGCTGGTCGCCCCGCGCCGCCGCCTCCCGCCAGCCGAGGCACTCCCCGTCCGCCGTGAACGGGAACGGCCCGTGCGGCAGCAGGAAATGCGCGAAGACGTAGAGCGGCCGGCCGTCGCGGCGCAGCCCCTTGATCTCCTCGACCTGCCGCGCCACCCGCTGGCACTGGCCGTTGTCCCACGACAGCAGCATCGCCGCCCGCGACCCGGGGAAGAGATGCGTCAGCGGCAGCGCGATCGACCGCCTGAGCCAGGCCATGCCGAACTCGCTCAGCCCCATCGGCCGGTTGACCGCGGCGTTCGGGTTGTGGTGCGTGCCCACCCACCACGATCCGTACTGGCGCTGGTCGTAGCCGAGCCCGCGCAGGTAGCGCCCGACCACGCTGTCGTCGATCATCGCGAAGAGCGGCCGCCAGTCCCCGCCCGAGGCCCGCGGATCCGCCGCCACCGCGTCGAGGTGGCGCATGTTGAAGGTCGACGCCAGCGAAAGCCCGGTGCTGACGTAGTTCGCGAAGCTGTCGCGCGCCACGTAGAAGCCCTGTCCCTCCAGATAGGCCCCCGCGGCGTCGTCGACGCCGAACGCCCCGGCCAGCGTCTCCTCCGAGCCGTAGCGGTCGAAGACGAAGTCGTAGATGTCCGGCAGCTCCCCCGCGGGCGCCGCCGCCGCGGCGAGGCCGGGCTCCTCGGAGAAGGCCCGCGCCCCGTCCCAGACGCTGCGCGATCCCATATGCCGCCACTCGAACGCCGCCGCCCGCCAGGTCGGCCCGATCACCACCGCCGCCGCCACGCAGGCGACGACGACATGGGCGAAGCCGTGCCAGCCCCGCGTCCCCCGCAGCGCCAGCGTCAGCCCGACCATGATGGCGAGCGCGAAGGGGAGCGCGCGCAGCTGCGAGTAGTCCCCGCCGATCGCGTCGTTCAGGCGCCGGAAGATCTCGAGGTAGTGGAGCGAGCCCGCCGTCCACACGCTGGCGATCAGCGCCGCCCCGGCGTCGGCCCGCCCGCGCAGCCGCACCACGATCAGCCAGATCGCCAGCGCCGCCGCGACCCCGGCCGCGAAGGCGGGGCCCGCGTCCTCCCAGGCGGCGAGGTGGAGGTTGCGCGACAAGGGGTCGAGCACCGAGGCGAGCGCCAGCGCCACCGGGGCGAACGGCCAGACGCGGCCCCCCCGGGACCCGCCGGCCATGGTCCGGCCATGCTTCGGCATCGGTTGTCCTTTCCCATCGGCGGACGCCCGCCGGGCGCGCGGGCGGGACTTCATTGCAGGAACCCGGGCGCTATGTGAAGGTGTTGTGACGTTGCGGCGACGGCAGTCCCGCGACCCCGCCGAAGGAGGAGAGAGATGCCGCGGAACCCGATCTGCCTTGCCTTGCTGCCTGCCGCGGTGCTCGTCTGGTCCGCGCCTCCGGCGCACGCCTATCTCGACCCCGGCACCGGCAGCATGGTGCTCCAGGCGCTGCTCGGCGGCGCGGCGGGGGTCGCCATCGCCGGCAAGCTCTACTGGCGGCGCTTCCTCGTGATGATCGGGATGCGCAGCGAGGAGCCCCCGGCCGAGCAGGGCAAGCCGCGGTCCGATCCGTGAGGGCTGCCGCCGAGGCGGAGGACCCTTCCGGCTCCCCTGACGTCGACCCGGCGCAGGACCCGGCGCCCGGCCCCGCCGGGCGCGAGCCGGGCTCGTTCCGCGACCGCAGCGGGCAGGTCCACTACCGCGACGGGCGGGTCCTTCGGACCCTCGGCCCGCGCGCGCGAGAGAACTGGCTGCGCCTGCGCGAGACGGAATTCTTCCGCCGCAACGTCGAGGCCGGCCGCCTCGTCGCCACCACCGACCTCGGGCCCTTGCCGGAGGGCGGCGGGCTCGTCGAGCACGCGCGCATCCCCTTCGTCTCCTGGCCCTACGAATGGCCGTTCGGGATGCTGCGCGACGCGGCGCTCCTGCATCTCGAGCTGATGCGCGAGGCGCTGGCCGAGGGCTTCATCCTCAAGGACGCGACGCCCTACAACGTCCAGTGGCAGGGCGCGCGCCCGGTCTTCATCGACATCCCCTCGCTCGAGCCGCTGGAGCCCGGCGCGCCCTGGGCCGGCTATCGCCAGTTCTGCGAGCTGATGCTCTACCCGCTGATGCTCCAGGCCTATCGCGGCGTCGACTTCCGCCCGCTGCTCCGCGGCCGCATCGACGGCATCCCCGCCGGCGAGATGGCGCGGATGCTCTCCGGCCGCGACCGCCTGCGCCGCGGCGTCCTCCTCCACGTCGTCGCCCAGAGCCTGCTGCAACGCCGCTACGCCGGCAGCGGCCGCGACATGCGCGGCGCGCTCTCCGACGCGGGCTTCGACAAGGGGCTGATCGAGGCCAACGTGGCAAAGCTCGCCCGCCTCGTCGCCGGCCTCCGGCCGCCCGACCTGCCGACGGAATGGGGCGACTACGAGACGACCCACAGCTACGACGCCGCCGAGCACGAGGCCAAGGCCGACTTCGTCCGCCGCGCCGCCGCCCTCCGGCGCTGGCGGCTCGCCTGGGACCTCGGCTGCAACACCGGCGCCTTCTCCCGCATCGTCGAGCCGCAGGCCGATTGCGTGGTGGCGATGGACGCCGACTGGCTGGCGATCGAGCGGCTCTATGCGCGCGAGCGCGCGGAGGGGGCCGCACGCCGCATCCTGCCCCTCGTCGTCAACCTCGCCGACGCCTCGCCGGCGCAGGGCTGGCGCGGGACCGAGCGCCGCGACCTCGCCGGCCGCGGCCGGCCCGAGCTCGTGCTCTGCCTCGCGCTCGTCCACCACGTGGTGATCACCGCCAACATCCCGCTCGCGGATTTCGTCGACTGGCTCGCCGGGCTCGGCGCCAGCGTGGTGATCGAGTTCGTCTCCCGCGACGACGAGATGGTGCAGGCCCTGCTCGCCAACCGCGAGGACCAGTACGACGACTACCACCCCGAGACCTTCCGCGCCCTGATGGCCGCGCGCTTCCGTCTCCGCGAGGAGCAGCCGCTCAAGGGCGGCAAGCGCTTCATCCTCCTCGCCGACCCGCTCTGAGCGGGACGCCCGCCTCACTGCACGACAGTGGAGGGGAAGCCCGGCCGAAGCAGGTCGCGACGTCGAAGCCAGACGGATTTGACCCGCGGCAAATCCGTCCGCGATCGCCCCTGCGGGGGGCGAGCGCGTTGCCGCGCTCGCCGGGGCGATCACGGCCGGATGGCGTGCGACGGGGAAATCTGGACCCCCCACGGCTTCCGCGCGCAACCGCGCTCCAGCCGTCGGCGCGGCGAAAGCAATGCTTTCGCTTGTCGCGCCGGGCCTCGCGGGCACGCCCGCTTCGGTCGCTCGGCGCTTGCGCGCCCCGTGGATCCGGCAGGACGGGCCGGTGTCGTGCGGTGTGGCAAATCGTGCAAAACCGTGCAGGATCATGCAAGATCGTGCAGCGCCCGACGAAGAATCAATGACTTATGCCCCGTCCACGCGTGAACAGCCGCGCGGGAACCGCAATCCTCACATCACCGCGCCGATCTGCCAGGGCACGAACTCCGCCCCGCCAAAGCCCAGCGCCTCGCTCTTCGTCTTGGCGCCCGAGGCGACCGCGAGGAAGGCCTCGAAGATCTCCTCGCCCTTGGCGTCGAGGCTCACCCCCTCCGAGATCACGTCGCCGCAGTTGACGTCCATGTCCTCGGACATCCGGCCGTACATCTCCGAGTTGGTGGCGAGCTTGATGCAGGGCACCGGCTTGTAGCCGGAGACCGAGCCCCGCCCGGTGGTGAAGACGATCAGGTTCGCCCCGCTGGCGATCTGCCCCGTCACCGAGGCCGGGTCGTAGCCGGGGCTGTCCATGAACACGAAGCCCGGCGTGTCGATCGGCTCGCCGTACTTGTAGACCCCGGCCATCGGCGCCGAGCCGCCCTTGGCGACCGCGCCGAGCGACTTCTCGAGGATCGTCGTCAGCCCGCCGCGCTTGTTCCCGGGCGAGGGATTGTTGTCCATCTCGCCGCCGCTCCGCGCCGTGTAGTCCTCCCACCACTTGATCCGCTCGATCAGCTTCTCGCCGACCTCGCGGCTCACCGCCCGCCGCGTCAGCAGGTGCTCCGCCCCGTAGACCTCCGGCGTCTCGCTCAGGATCGTGGTGCCGCCATGGGCGACCAGCAGGTCCGACGCCTTGCCGAGCGCGGGGTTCGCGGTGATGCCGGAATAGCCGTCCGACCCGCCGCATTGCAGCCCGACCACCAGCGCCGAGGCCGGCGCCGGCGCGCGGGCGACCTCGTTCGCCTTCACGGCCATCTCGCGCAGCATCTCCACGCCCTTCTCCACCGTCCGCCGCGTGCCGCCGGTCTGCTGGATCGTCATGTAGCGGAAGTTGCCGTCCGGCCGCATCCGCCCGGCCCCGATCAGGTCGGGGATCTGCATCACCTCGCAGCCGAGGCCGACCAGCAGGATCCCCCCGAAGTTCGGGTTCCGCGCATACCCCTTCAGCGTGCGGAACAGCGTCTGGTAGCCCTCGTCCTTGCCCGACATGCCGCAGCCGGTGCCGTGGACGATCGGCACCACCCCGTCGACGTTCGGGAACTGCTCCAGCCAGCCCGCCTTCTCCGCCGCCTCGGCGATGAACCGCGCCACGCTGCCCGAGCAGTTCACGCTGGTCAGCACGCCCAGATAGTTCCGGGTCCCCACCCGCCCGTCCTGGCGGTGATACCCCATCCATTCCCGCGCCCGCGCCGGCGCCGCCGGCGGATTGATCTCCACGCCGAAGGCATAGTCCCGATCGTGCTCGCCCATCCCGAGGTTGTGCGAATGCACATGCGCCCCCGCGGGGATGTCGACGATCGCCTGCCCGATGATCTGCCCGTAGCGCACCACGTTCTCGCCCCGGGCGATGTCGCGCGTCGCGATCTTGTGCCCCCGCGGCGTCGCGTCGCGCAACGCCACGTCGAGCCCCTCCGTGGTCGTCCCCGCCGCGAGGTCCGCCAGCGCGATCACCACGTTGTCGTCGGCGTTCAGGCGGATGATGCGGGATGTCGTGTCGAGCATCTGGCTTGTTTCCCCCCGCGCCCGGTCCCGCTCAGCCGCGGCCTTCGGCGCAACTGATATATTAGTCTGAACCGCCGCCGCCCGCAAGCCATGCGCCGGGAACGGCGCGAGGTGTGGCCATCGAGGCACTCCTGGTCACCCAAGGTATCCGGAAGCGGCCGTCCCTGCGCTCCTGGGACGCCGATCTCGCCGCATTGCGCACCGCCGACGGACGCGGGCTGCCGCCTTGTCTGCGCGCAGAGCTC
>NZ_JAGOMQ010000086.1 GCF_017993425.1 Amaricoccus sp. | reverse complement strand
TCGGAGTCGACGAGGGCGCCGTCGGCCGCCGGTGCGTCGGACTTCTCGCAATTGTAGCGACATGCCGCCCTGACCGCGTGTGTCATCTTTCCGTCCTCGCAGCCGATGAGACAGCGCGAAAAGGCGGCCCGGACCTCACGAGCGGCGGCGTCGCTGGGGGCCGTCGGGCGGACGTCTTCGGTGACGGGCGGCGCGGCAGGGTCCCGGGTGGCGGCGGGCTCGCCCGCGACGGCGGCGGGGGGCTTGCCAGCGACGGTGGCTGCGGGCTCGCCGGCGACGGTGGCTGTCTTGCCGGCGGACGGGGGCGCGTCGCCCTCCGTGGGATCAGGATCACAGGCGACGGTGACGAGGAGCAGGGCGACGGCGGTGGTTCGGAGCATGGATCTTCTCCAATCCAGCGTGGCCGCATTATGAGAGAAGCCATCCTCGTCGAGGAAGAATGCGCGGTATTTCATCGCAAGACCCGCTCGCGCCTCGCCCTGGGCCATCTGCGGAACACCGGCGTTCGGGCCGTATCGACGGCGAGCGTCCGGGTTCAGACTGCGCAATAAGCGCAGGACGCGAATCGCAAAGACGTGGGCGCCCGCGTATACGCGGTGCGCCCTCGATCCCGCTCAAGAGCAGCGCTTCACTTGTCCTTGAGCGCCTGGCCGGCCGCGTGGGCCTTCTCCTCGATCTTGTCCGCCGCGCGGCCAGCGAGGTCCTTCGCCTTCTGGGTGGCGTCGGCGACCCCGTGCTCGGCCTTGTGCAGGGCTTCAGACGCCGCGTGACCGGCCTTGTGGGCGGTCTCCTTCACGGCGTGGCCGGCCTTCTCGGCCGTCTGCGACGCGACGTTCTTCATGTGTTCTGCGGTCTCGATAATGTCGTTCTTGGTCGTCATTGGATTGTCCTCGCCGCGGCCAGCTGGCCGCGGCGGGAGAAGCATGGATCGCATCGCTGGATGCGCAACGTGGCGCGGGCGGCGGGCGCACGAATGCGGACGATTGCGCCGAAGGCACGAATGCGGGTCGAGGGGCGAGGCGCTCAGTCGCCGAGTTCGGCCGCGCGCTGCTCGGCCAGCTCCCACATGCGAATGTAGCCCTCGGCCGAGCGGAACAGCGGCTCGATGTCGGCCTCGTCGACGGCGTCGCGGCGGGCGTCCTCGATCAGCTCGGGCAGCAGGCCGATGTGCACGAGGCCCTCGGTGTTGAAGTCGAGCTTGCGGTTGCCGACCATCGGCTGCGAGAACTCGATGTCGTCGGCGTACGAGGCGAAGGGATAGGTGACGGGATCGGTCTGCGGGGCCGGGCACACGCCGTCGCCGAAGCGCGGCCCGCGGGCGCCGGCGAAGCCGTTGAGGTCGAAGCCGAAGCCCTCGGCCGGGTAGCCGCCCTTGTCCTTGATCAGCTGGATCTTGTCCTTGAAGGCC
Source organism: Amaricoccus sp. (assembly GCF_017993425.1). GTDB lineage: Bacteria > Pseudomonadota > Alphaproteobacteria > Rhodobacterales > Rhodobacteraceae > Amaricoccus. Next base: position 2,414 of record NZ_JAGOMQ010000086.1, on the reverse strand, counting down.
TGCACCGTCTGGCCGGGCGCGTCGCCGCGGCAGACGTCGAAGCCGGTCTTCGAGACGCCGCCGAGCTCGTAGAGCACGCCGTCGTTGTTGCGGCCGTGGCTGCCCGAGGCCGGGTACTTGGCCGCCTGCAGCAGCTCGTAGGCGCGCACGTAGGACCACTGCGGGAGGTGGTCGACCTCGATGATCATGCCGCGGGCCATCATTTGGCTGATCATGTGCTCGCCGAGCGGCGTGAGCGTGGCGTTCTGGCAATAGGGGCCGACCAGCGGCGGCTCGGTGATCTTGCCCAGGTACATGGCGGTGGTGGTGAGCGGCGCGGACGGGAACTTGCTGTTGTCGACGGGCGCCGGGGAGTCGTAGACGTCGCGCGGCGCGTTGAGGCCGCCGAAGTTGACGTCGCCGCTGTCGAAGCCGCCGACCTGCGGATCCGGGCAGTCGAGGGTGAAGTTGGACCAGTGGCCGCTGTTGCTGAAGTTGCCGAGCTCGATGAAGGCCCGGTCGCCGTCGCCGGGGGTGAACTTGTTGTCGTACTTGTGGACCGGGAAGATGGCCCGCACGCCCAGGTCGTAGTAGTGGTCGAGCTGGGACTCGATGTAGGCCTCGTCGCAGGTCGGGTCGCCCGCCTGCGGGGTGAGCTTGCAGTCGAAGAGGTTGGAGGTCTCGATGCCGAGGACCACCGCCAGCTTGCCCGCGGCGATCACCGTGCGCGCCTCGGCGGGCGTGTGCACGACCCGGAACCAGCCGAGCCCCGGTCCGCCCGACTGCGCGTCGATGTAGCGCTCCATCGCGTAGCTCTCGTCGATGATGCGATCGACCGCGGTCATGTCGTCGCAGCCGTAGCGGCTCTCCTGGATGCCCTCGCCGATCATGAAGTCGCAGATGATGGCGTTGGTGGTCGCGTGCAGGACCTCCAGGCGCAGGCCGGCGAGGTAGGCCCGCTGCAGCCACAGATAATATTGGGTCTGGTGGGTGGAGCGCTTGGGGCCGCTCGGCCACTCGGTGAAGTCGGGGTAACCGGCGGTCGCGTGGTTGTCCACGGCGAGCTGCTTGGCCACGAGGTCGGGCAGCAGGCTCGCGAGGTCGGGCTGCGAGTTGCCGGTCTGGTCGAAGATGTAGCCGAAGAAGTCCTTGCGACCCATCTCGCCGTGGGAGATCGAGCAGTCGGGCAGGGCGTGCTCGACGCCGAGGCGGTGATACGCGCCGCCGTGGAACAGGCCGCCGCCGCCGAACGCGTAGTTCGAGTGGACGTGCGAGTGCGTGTCGACGATGCCGTAGAGGTCGCCGTCGTCGAACATCGTGCGCGTGACCTTGCCGGTGGCGTCGAGCGAGAGCTCGGGGTACGCCTTGCAGTCGCTGGCGGGCTCGAAGGTGACGGGCGCGCCCTCGGCCGCGAGCGCCTCGGTGCCCAGCAGGAGGTCGTTTCGTCGGTTGCGCAGCTGATATTGCGACCAGTCGACCACGGAGGTCTCGAGCGTCCACTCGGCGCCGGAGATATAGGCGTCGTCGATCAGCGTGACATCGGAGTCGAGCTTGGTCTGGCGGAGCAGCGGGCCGTCGTCGGCGACCAGGTAGCCGCCGTCCTGGTCGTAGAACAAGTAGGTGCCGAGGTCGGCGGCCCGCATGACGAAGCGGGCGGCGCCGGCCTTGTCGGCGCCGAACGAGAAGGCGGCCGCGCCGTTCGCGGCCAGGTAGACGTCCCCGCTGCGCAGCGAGAAGCAGCCGTTGGCGAAGCCGTAGGTGTCGAGCTCCGGCGGCTCGCCGGTGGTGCCGGACATGCCGGTCATGCCGGTGGTTGGGACCCCGGCCGTCGGCTCGGCGCTGGTGCTCCCGCCGGGGTCCGTGGCCTGGGTGTCGCTGGCCGCGTCGCCGGCGGCTGGATCCGCGGCGCAACCGACGATGAGGGCAGTGAGGGAGAGGGGAACGAAGGAGGCGGGGCGCACGGCGAACGACTATATCCGAAAAGGGTCGCGCGGCGGAGCGAGAACGCGCCGCCCTGGCCGCGGTGCGCTGGCCGGCGCCTCGCGTCCGGCACGGATGACGATGGTCCGCCTGCGGGCCTCTTCGACCCCGGGCCTCTTGCGCTCTTGCGCTCGCCGGAGATTATCCATGTACTCGAAGTTTTTCTGGACAGACCGCTTGACGGCTCCGTTCGCGGGGAGTACATACAAAACCTCGAAGGCAGTCATGAACACGGCAAGCAACATCCATGGGTCGCAGCTCCAGTTCCAGCCCCGCGCTGGTCTGCCGCTCCCTGTGCGTCCGCTTCGCCCGCGCCGTCTGCCGCGCCGTCTGCCGCTCCCTACGCGGTGAACGCCCCGGTCGGGGCGTAGGTGGCCGCCGGTGAGGCGCGAGGCGTGCGCCCCCGAGAGGGAGCCGCGGACCATCACCCTGCGATCGTCCGTCTCCGCGGCGCC
>NZ_JAGOMQ010000068.1 GCF_017993425.1 Amaricoccus sp. | reverse complement strand
CCTTCAGGTCCCGCGCGGCTTGGCGCGGCGGGTGGGGGCGGCGGCGGCGGGATCCTCGGGCCAGGGGTGGCGGGGGTAGCGGCCGCGGAGCTCGCGGCGGACGTCGGCGTAGGAGGAAGCCCAGAAGCCGGGGAGGTCGGCGGTGGTCTGCACCGGGCGCTGCGCGGGGGAGAGGAGCTCGAGGACGAGGGGCGTGCGGGCGGGGCCGACGGTCGGGTGGACGGTCAGGCCGAACATCTCCTGGAGGCGCACGGCGACGGAGGGGGCGGCGCCGGCGTAGTCGACGGGGAGCCGCGTGCCGGTCGGGGCGACGATCTCGGGCGGCGCCAGGCGGTCGAGGCGGAGGCGGCTGTCGCGGCCCAGGCGGGCGTCGAGGGCGGCGCCGAGGGGGATGCGGTCGAACTGCCCGGCGCGCGTGATCCCGGCGAGGAAGGGCGCGAGCCAGTCGTCGAGGTCCGCCGTCAGGCCCGCGTCGGAGAAATCGGGCAGCGGCTCGCTCTGGGCGCGGAGCCATTCGACGCGGGCGGCGAGGCGGCGGAGCGCCGGGGTCCAGGGCAGCGCGTCGGGGCCGAGGTCGCGGACGCCCTCGGCGACGGCGGCGGCGATCGCCTCGGGGGGCGCGGTCCAGGGGCGGTCCTCCAGCGCGACGGCGCCGAGGGTCAGGCGCTCGCGGGCGCGGACGGCGCGGTCGCGGCGGGACCAGGCGCAGGTGGTCTCGCGGCGGAGGCGGTCGGCGTGAAGGGCGCGGATCTCGGCCTCGGTCAGCGGCGCGGCGAGGCGGATGGCGGCCTCGCGCGGGTCGCCGTCGAGGTCGGCGGCGACGAGGAACGGCGCGCCGGCGAGCGGGTCGGTCTCGGGCAGGGCCGCGCCCTTGCCGCCGGAGAGCAGGAAGCGCGGGGCCTCGCCGGGGCGCCGGCGGCCGATGCGGTCGGGATAGGCGAGGGAGAGGGCGGCGCCGGGGGAGAGGCCGGGGCCCGGGGAGGCGGCGGGGGCTGGGCCGGGGCTCCCGCCGTGGGGGTCCGGGGCGGCGGAGGCGGATGCGGGCGGGAGGCCGGGGTCGCGCGAGGCGCCGGGAAGCGGACCCGGCGGGGAGGCGCCGGCGAGGTCGCGGGCGGCGGCAGCGGCCGGAGAGGGGGTGCGGCGGGCGAGGGGGCGGAGGCGGCGGGCCTCGGCGCGGATGACGTCGACGCCGGCGCGGTCGACGGTCACCGGGCGCTCGGCCTCGGCGCGGGCGGGGTCGGCGAGGGCGGCGAGGCGGAGCGCCACGTCGGCGGGGGCGCGGCCGGCGGCGCCGCGGACCGGGTCGCGGGCTTGCAGGAGCGCGGCGAGGTCCGCGGCCAGCGCCCCGGCGCCGTGGTCGGCGGCGGTCAGCAGCATGTGGCCGAGGCGGGGATGCAGCGGCAGGGCGGCGAGGCGGCGGCCGTGGGCGGTGATCGCGCCGCCGCCGCCGGGCGCGCCGTCGAGGGCGTCGAGGGCCCCGAGGTCGGCGAGGAGCGCCCGGGCCTCGGCGAGGGCGGGCGCGGGCGGCGGCGTGAGGAAGGCGAGGCCGGCCGCGTCGCGGGCGCCCCAGAGCGCGAGCTCGAGCGCGAGGCCGGCGAGGTCGGCGGCGGCGATCTCCGGCGGCGGGAAGGCGGCCAGCGCGCCTTCCTCGCCGCGGGTCCACATCCGGTAGCAGCGGCCGGGGGCGACGCGGCCGGCGCGGCCGCGGCGCTGCTCGGCCTCGGCGCGGGTGACGCGCTCGGTGACGAGGCGGGACATGCCGGAGCCGGGGTCGAAGCGGGCGCGGCGGGCGCGGCCGGCGTCGACGACGGCGCGGATGTCGGGGATGGTCAGCGAGGTCTCGGCGATCGCGGTGGCGAGGACCAGCCGGCGGCGGCCGGGCAGCGGCGCGAGGGCGGCGCGCTGGCGGGCGAAGGGCAGGCCGCCGTGCAGCGGCTGGAGCGCGACGTCGGCGGGGAGGCCGGGCGCGAGCGCGGCGGCGACGCGGGCGATCTCGGCCTGGCCGGGGAGGAAGACGAGGACGCCGCCCTCGGCCTCGGCCAGCGCGGCGCGGACGAGATCGGCGGAGGCGGCCTCGAAGCGGGGGCCGCCCGGGCCGGGGCGCGACCAGGGGCGGTCGAGCCAGATGGTCTCGACCGGGAAGGCGCGGCCCTCGGCGGCGACGACGGGGGCCCCGCCGAGGAGGGCGGCGACGGGGCCGACGTCGAGGGTCGCCGACATGACGAGGAGGCGGAGATCCGGGCGGAGCGCGCCGCGGACCTCGATGGCCAGCGCGAGGCCGAGGTCGGCCTGCAGCGCGCGTTCGTGGAACTCGTCGAAGATCACGCAGGCGACGCCGGCGAGCTCGGGGTCGGACTGGAGCATCCGGGTCAGCACGCCCTCGGTGACCACCTCGATGCGCGCGCCGGGCACGCTCTCGCCGCGGATGCGGTAGCCGACGCTGCGCCCGACGGGCTCGCCGAGCGCCTCGGCCAGCCGCTCGGCGGCGGCGCGGGCGGCGACGCGGCGGGGCTCGAGGAGGACGATGCGGCCGGGCCAGCCCTCGTCGAGGAGGCGGAGCGGCACGCGGGTGGTCTTGCCGGCCCCGGGGGGCGCGTGCAGCACGGCGCAGCCGTGGTCGCGAAGCGCGGCGGCGAGCGCCGGCAGCGCGGGCTCGACGGGCAGGCTCACGGCGCGCTCGCCGGGGCGGGGGGCGGGCTGGCGGAGCTACGCGGCGATGGAAGGGCGGAGCCGGAATCGCTCGCGCCGGGGGACGACGGCGCCGAGGCAGTCGCGTGGCGGGACGGCCGCAGGGCCGAGGCGAGAGCGGCCGGGCCCGGGGATGGAGGCAGGGCCGGCCCGGGGGCGGCCGCGTCGGGGGACGGAGACAGGGCCGAGGCGAGGTCACCCACGGCGGGAGATGGCGACAGGGTCGAGGTGAGGGCGGCCGCGCCGGCGGACGGCGGCAGGGTCGAGGCGAGGGCGGCTGGGCCCGGGGATGGAGGCAGGGCCGGCACGAGGGCGGCCGGGCCGGAGGACGGAGACAGGGGCGAGGCGAGGTGGCGCAAGCCGGGTGGCGGCGGCGGGGTCAGGGCCAGGGCGGCCGAGACGGCGGATGCGGGCGGGGCCGGGGTGGGGTCGGCCGCGGCGAGGGGCGGCGGCGGGGGCAAGGGCGGGGTCAGCCGCGGCGGGTGACGACGGCGGGGCCGAAGCGGGTGCGCGTCTCGATGCGCTCGAGGCGGAGCATCTCGCCCTCGCCGGGGGCGAAGATCAGGGTGAAGGGGTATTCGGATTCGGTGGCGAAGCTCTGCTTCTCGCCCTCGAGCTGGGCGTAGGTGCCGGCGCAGCTGAAGCGGCCGTCGGCGGTGGCCACCGGCTTCGCCAGCGTCAGGCGGGAGCGGCGGGAGCCGTCGAAGACGTCGATGCTGGTGGCGCAGATGCGCTCGACGGGGGCGTCGCGCAGGAGCGCGAAGCTCGCCGAGACCGGGTCGAGGGCGCCGACGACGCCGTCCGGGTCGGGGGCGTGCTTGCGCGGGGGGACGACGGAGACGCGGACCGGCGTGCCGTCGCGCCACTCGATCTCGGTGCGGCGGGCGGCGCGGGGCGAGGTGGAATCGGCCCTGAAGCGGGTGGGGCGGACGGCGCCCTTGCCGTCGACGACGCCGGTCGCCGCGCCGTCGAAGCTGTAGCTCGTCAGCGCGCTGATCAGCGCGGAGGGGGTGATCTTGCCGGTCGCCGCGTAGTCGCGGCCGGACTGCTCGCCGTGGAGCGTGACCGTGCCGATCGGGATCCCCGAGATGGCGAGGTCGTAGACCTGCGCGCCGGCCACGCCGGCCTCGGTGGCCGCGCCGGCGGCGAGGAACGCGGCCGCGGCGGCGGCGAGGCGGAGGGGACGCAGAGGCATGGACGCTCGTCCTTCCCGGGACGCGCTCGCCACCGGAGGGCGAGCGCGGTTGCATGCGGCTTTCGCGGCGGGGTATGCCAAGATCCGGCGGCGAGGCCAAGGGGCGGCGGTTCGGGCGGTGACGGAATCTTGAGGCGGATCGACGGCGAGGAGGCCGCGGCGCTGGCGGAGCGCCTGCTGGCGGGCGACCGGCGCGCGCTGGCGCGGGCGATCACGCTGGTGGAATCGACGCGGGCGGACCACCGGGAGGCGGCCCGCGCGCTCCTGTCGCGGCTGCCGCCGCGGGAGCCGGCGGCGCTGCGGGTAGGCTTGAGCGGCACGCCGGGGGTGGGCAAGTCGAGCTTCATCGAGGCGCTGGGGCTGCGGCTGGCCGAGGCGGGCGGGCGGCTGGCGGTGCTGGCGGTCGATCCGTCCTCGGCGCGCTCGGGCGGCTCGATCCTCGGGGACAAGACCCGGATGGAGCGGCTGGCGCGGGCGCCGGGCGTGTTCATCCGGCCCTCGCCGAGCCAGGCGGCGCTCGGGGGCGTCGGGCGGCGGACGCGCGAGACGATCCTCGTCGTCGAGGCCTGGGGGGCGGAGACGGTGATCGTCGAGACGGTGGGGGTCGGCCAGTCGGAGACGCTGGTCGCGGAGATGACCGACGTCTTCGTGCTGCTGCTGGCGCCTGCGGGGGGCGACGAGCTGCAGGGGGTGAAGCGGGGGGTGATGGAGATGGCCGACCTCATCCTCGTCAACAAGGCCGACGGTGGGCTGGAGGCGGCGGCGATGCGGACGCGGGCCGACTATGCCGGGGCGCTGCGGCTGATGCGGCGCAAGGCGGGGGATCCGGAGGGGTTCCCGAGCGCGGCTTGCGTGTCGGCGCTGACCGGGAAGGGGCTCGACGAGGCCTGGGCGGACGTGCTGCGGCTGGCCGCGGCGCGGCGGGAGGGCGGGGCCTTCGCGGCGCGGCGGCGGGCGCAGGCGGAGCGCTGGTTCGCCGAGGCGATCGAGACGGGGCTGCTCGCGCGCCTCGCGGCCGACCCGGCGCTGTCGGCGCGGCGGGGCGCGCTCGCCCGGGCGGTGGGCGAGGGCAGGGTCGCCCCGGACGTGGCGGCGGAGGCGCTGCTCGACGAGATCGGGGCGCTGGGGCGGCGGGGGTGAGACAGCGTCCCACAGTGGGAAGCGGGCCATGCCATTGAGATATAATGGATGTAAAGTTACCCACAGGCTTATCCGCAGGCCGGCCGCAGCCTCGGAGCTGACCAAGCTGCCGCCGGGATGGGCGTGGCCCGTTGGCGCCTGTCCCGCCCGATGCAGGAGCGGTTACGCGCCAGCCGGACAGGCGCGCAGCGATTGCACTACTCCCCGACCCCCATTGCCTCACGCGCATAAGGGATCGGGGGCGACCTTTCCGACGTTCCGCTGGAGCGCCGCGGGCGCCTGTCCGAGACGCCCGCGGCGCGTCGGACCTATCCGTACATCTTCCGCATCTCCGCGTCGATCTCGGCAAGGGTCATGCCAGCGCTGGTGGGCGAGCCCTGGCGGCGGAACTGCGCGTGTGGCCAGTCTTTGAACGATGGCCATAGCCCGCCCGCGTCGAGGCCGGCCTGCTTCACCCGGCGGGCGTACTCCTTGTAGCCGTTGACGCCGTCGATGATCTTGCTGGACGACCATTCCGCCTTGCCGTTGACGGCCCAGAAGCAATCGACCGCCTCGCCCCATTGGTGCCAGCTCAGGCCCGGGAGGGCCTTGGTGACCTCGGGGCCGTTCTGGGGACCTACGGACTCCAGCGTCTCGGCGAGGAAGGGAGCGCCTCCCTGCTTCAGCCGCAGGACGGCGGCGGCGATCTCCTCCTTCGATCGCGACTGGCGCCAGAGAATTGCCTGCTCCTTCGGCGTCCTGATGCCGAAGTAGGGGCGCATCTCGACGCCGAAGCTCAGGAGATCCTTGAGAACCTGCGCCATCGGCTCACGGAACTCGGGTCGAAGGGTATCGAGGGATATTGCCATGCGAATACCTATGGCTTGCTGTGAAATGAGCTGAAAATACAGAAAATCCGCCGATTCGGCAAAGGTTTGTCTCGGCGTCGCGCCCCGGCTCGGGGCGGGGCGGCTCAGCCGCCGCCGGCCAGCGCCTTGAGGCGGCTGCGCAGCGTGTCGCTGCGGCGGGTGGCGAAGAGGACGTCGTCGATGCGGGTGGTGCCGTCGGCCTCGGGGATGACGACGAGATATTCGGTCCAGGCGGGGGCGCCGCGGGGGCCGGCGCGGCTGATCTCGATCAGCGCGGCGTTGCGGGTCCTGGCGGTGCAGACCGGGACGGGGTCGGAGTAGGTCTGGAACAGCGTCGGCGGCGGGGCCTCGCCGGCGCGGCCGAAGGCGAAGGCGATCTCCTGGGTGAGCGAGGAGCTGAGGAGGGGCCAGATGTCGTTCAGCGCGCCGCCGGTCGAGAGCTTGCAGAACTGGGCGCCGAGGTCGTCCCAGTCGTAGCTCGTCGCCGCGGCGGCCGGGGCGGCGCCGAGGGCGAGGGCGGCGAGGAGCGCGAGGCGGGCGGCGGTCACGGCGCAAGCCCGACGAGGAGGGCGCGCGGCGACCCGGCGGGTCTTCGGGACGGCGCCGGAAGCGCGGGGCGGGTGGGGGTCACAGCACGCCCAGGGCGTCGAGGCCGACGAGGAGCGCGGGGGGCAGCTCGGCGCGGGTCTCCGGGCCGGCGGCGAGGTCGCGGGGCGCGTCGGCCGCGCGCAGGTAGCGCCAGCCCTGGAAGGGACGGCGGGGCTGGGCGGCGGTGCGGACGATCTCGCGGTCGAGGACGAGGGCGCAGCGGCGGACGCCGTCGGCGCCCTCGCGCGGCTCGAGCCCCGTGAGGCGCTGGCGGCAGAGGACGAGGCCCTTGATCACCCAGTAGAGCGAGCCGCCGGCGAGGAGGTCGTCGGCCTTCTTCGGCCACATCCGGGTGACGTGGGCGGGCGCGTGGCCGCTCTCGGCGATGCGCGCGGCCTGCCATTCGGCGAGGTCCTCGACGCTCTCGGCCCCGACGCAGAGCTTGATGAGATTGAGCCCTTGCCTGCCCATGGAGGCCCCATATCCAGCTGGTCTGCTCCCAGACACCCCCAAGATACGTGGCCGGGCGGGGAGCGGCAAGGGGCCGCGCGCATTGACCGGGCGCGGGCGCGCGCCTATCCTTTTCTCCCCCGACCCCGCGACGAGAGGCCCCCGATGAACAAGCCGGATCCGCGCGGCTTCGACGCCATGGAGGGGCTCGGCTGGCAGGAGGTGTCGCTCGACGTCCTGCGCGAGAAATACGCCAAGGGGGCGGAGCGCGACCTCGACGGGCCGGAGATGGCGCGGGCGGTGCGGGCGCGGGTGGCGCGCGCGCTCGCCGCGGTCGAGGCGGAGCCGGGGCGCTGGGAGCCGGTGTTCCTCGAGGCGCTGGAGCGGGGGTTCATCCCCGGCGGGCGGATCAACTCGGCGGCCGGGGCGGGCATCGACGAGGTGACGCTGATCAACTGCTTCGTGCAGCCGGTCGGCGATTCGATCTCGGAGAATGTGGACGGAAAGCCGGGGATCTACATCGCGCTCCGCGAGGCGGCGGAGACGATGCGGCGGGGCGGCGGCGTCGGCTACGACTTCTCGGCGATCCGGCCGCGGGGGGCGCGGGTGCGGGGGACGGACAGCGCCGCCTCGGGGCCGATCAGCTACATGCACGTCTTCGACCAGTCCTGCGCCACGGTGGAGAGCGCCGGCGCGCGGCGGGGCGCGCAGATGGGGGTGCTGCGCTGCGACCACCCGGACGTGATGGAGTTCGTCGGGGCGAAGCGCCAGGCGGGAAAACTCAACAACTTCAACATCTCCGTCGGCGTCACCGATGCGCTGATGCAGGCGGTCGAGGCGGACGGCACGTTCGAGCTCGTCCACAAGGCCGAGCCGTCGGCGGCGCAGGTCGCGGCGGGCGCGCACCGGCGCGGCGACGGGATGTGGGTCTACGCCACGATCAGCGCGCGCGAGCTGTGGCGGACGATCATGCGCAACACCTACGAGGCGGCCGAGCCCGGGGTGCTGTTCCTCGACCGCATCAACGCCGAGAACAACCTGCACTACTGCGAGCGCATCGAGGCGACCAATCCCTGCGGCGAGATCCCCATCCCCGACCATGGCTGCTGCTGCCTCGGCTCGATCGACCTCAGCCGCTTCGTGCGCGACGCCTTCACGGCGGAGGCGGCGTTCGACCGCGCGGGGTTCGAGGCGACGGCGGCTGTCGCGGTGCGGATGCTCGACGACGTGCTGACGGCGACGGTCTGGCCGCTGCCGGAGCAGGCGCGCGAGGCGGCGTCGAAGCGCCGGATCGGGCTCGGCTTCACCGGGCTCGGCGACGCGCTGATCCTGATGGGCCTGCGCTACGACAGCGACGAGGGGCGGGCCTGGGCGGCGGAGGCGGCGCGGATCCTGCGCGACGCGGCCTATCGGGCGAGCGTGGCGCTGGCGCGGGAGAAAGGGCGGTTCCCGCTCTTCGACGCGGAGAAGCTGCTGGCCTCGGGGATGGCGCGGCGGCTGCCGGAGGAGATCCGCGAGGAGATCCGGGCGCATGGGCTGCGGAATTCGCACATGCTCTCGATCGCGCCGACGGGGACGATCAGCCTCGCCTTCGCCGACAACGCCTCGAACGGGATCGAGCCCGCCTATTCCTGGACCTACACGCGCCGGAAGCGCGAGGCGGACGGGTCGATGCGGGAGTATCGGGTCGAGGATCACGCCTGGCGGCGCTGGCGGGCGCGGCGGGGGAACGAGCCGCTGCCGCCGGCCTTCGTCGGCGCGCTCGACATCGCGGCGGCGGACCACATGGCGATGCAGGCGGCGATCCAGCCCTTCGTCGACGCGGCGATCTCCAAGACGGTGAACGTGGCGGAGGACTACCCCTTCGAGGAGTTCGAGGGGCTCTATCTGGCGGCGTGGAAGGCCGGGCTGAAGGGGATCACCACCTACCGGCCGAACAGCGTGCTCGGGGCGGTGCTGTCGACGGACCCGACGGCCGCGGCGGCGCCGCAGGACCTCGACCAGTCGGAGCCGGACCGGCGGATCCGCATCTCGGACGCGCCCCAGGTGGCGCTGGCGGCCTTGCGCTGGCCGCACCGGCCGAAGCTGACGGCGGGGAGCCCGTCCTGGACCTACATGGTGGAATCGCCCGGGAACCGCTTCGCGGTCTTCGTCGGCCATGTCGACAACGGCGCGGCGCGGCCCTTCGAGGTCTGGGTGAACGGCGAGCGCACGCCGCGCGGCCTCGGCGCGCTCGCGAAGAACCTCAGCATGGACATGCGGGCGAACGACCGGGAATGGCTGCGCATGAAGCTCGACAGCCTCGGCCGCACCCCGGGGGCGCCGATGACGGCGCCGATGCCGCCGGACGGGCGGCTGACGCCGCTGCCCGGCGCGGTCTCGGCCTTCGCGCATGTGGTGCGCTGGCGCTGCGAGAGCCTCGGGGTGTTCGACGGGCCGGAGGGGGCGACGCCGCTCGTCGACGCGCTGTTCTCGCGCAAGGAGCCGAAGTCGGGGGTGGACGGGACGCTGAGCTGGACGGTCGACGTGCTGAACCCGGCGACGGGGGACGACTTCGCGATGTTCGTGAAGGAGTGCATCCTGCCCGACGGCAGCAAGCGGCCGTTCTCGGTATGGTTCTCCGGGGCTTATCCGCTGGAGTTCAACGGGTTGACGAAGTCGCTGTCGCTCGACATGCGGGTGATCGACCCGGCCTGGATCGGCAAGAAGCTGCGCGGGCTGAAGGACCTGCCGGAGGCGCAGGGGGATTTCTTCGCGCGGGTTCCGGGGTCGGAGAAGCAGGCGGTGCAGCCCTCGACGCTCGCCTATGTGGCGCGGCTGCTGATCCATCGCTACGCGATGCTGGGGGTGCTCGACGTGGCGGGGTATCCGGCGCATGGCGGGCCGGTGCTCTGGACCGACGCGCCCTCGCCGGGGGCGGCCCCGGCGCTGGCGGGCAAGACCTGCCCGGACTGCGGCCACGCCACCCTGATCAAGCGCGACGGCTGCGACTTCTGCACCAGCTGCGGGTATACGGGGGCCTGCGGCTGAGGCTCCGGGTGTGAGTCCTGTCGAGTCCGGCAATAACAGCCCTTTTCGGGGGTTTTTGGCGCCCTTTGGGGCGCCAAATGCCGCCCTCCGATCGGTAAGCTGTTGGGAAAAATCATCTTCCCCTCCTGGCGCTCCCACAAAGGCTACGCTTGCGAAGGACGCGGCGAGGATACCGGATCGCTGAATGACCGGTTCATTATCAACCTCTGGCAACTGAATCGACGTCGTGCGTCCGGTAGGGTCGTCATTGCGATGTAGCGGAGGTTGCGCTCTTTCCCGGCAGGCCTGACTACGATCCGCGCGGTCGGCAGGGGATCCGAGGGGGGCACTCGAGCAAGAGGCGACCTTTTCTTCGGGAAACTATCCCTATACGCTCACAAAGCTGGGATCGGAGCGCCGAGAGGGTGCGTTCCGGGAACCCCCGAAAGCGGCTCGGAGAGGCGGGAGGTTGCCGTGAACGCTGTCGAGATCAAGCAAGCCATTCTGGTCCGGCAATCGACACCGTTTGCCTGACCGCGAAGCCCTCCAGATGGACACTGCTGAAAGCGCCAACTGCCCACGAGGCTGTTGAACCATGATCCACCTCGGATGAGGTGCTTTCAGCCAACAAGGGAGAAGAACGTGCCGCGAGGGCGGAAACCAGGAGCGAAGAAGGCAGGTACGCAACCGCCTAAGGCAGTGAACGGGTTCGAGACAACCCTGTGGGCCACCGCCGACAAGCTGCGCGGTAACATGGATGCCTCCGAGTACAAGCATGTCGCGCTCGGTCTCATCTTTCTGAAATACATCTCTGACCGGTTCGAGGAGCGGCGGGCGAAGGCGCTTGCCGATCCTGAGGAGGTTAGCCTCGTCGACGAGCGGGACCTCTATGTCGGCGACAACGTCTTCTGGGTGCCTGAAGGCGCTCGCTGGGACTACCTGAAGGCGAACGCCACGAGCACCGATCCGACGATCGGCGCGCTGATCGATCGCGCCATGCTCGACCTCGAAGCCGAGAACCCGAGCCTAAAGGGCGTCCTGACCAAGAACTACGCCCGGCCCGAGCTGGACCAGACGAGGCTCGGAGAGGTCATCAAGCTCTTCTCCGATCTGACCTTCCAGGATGAGCATCACGGGCAGGACATGCTCGGCCGGGTCTATGAATACTTCCTCGGCCAGTTCGCCGTCGCCGAAGGCAAGCGTGGCGGACAGTTCTACACCGCCGGCTGCGTCGTCCAGTTGCTGGTCGAGATGCTCCAGCCCTTCAAGGGCCGGGTCTATGACCCATGCTGCGGCTCAGGCGGGATGTTTGTCCAGTCGGAACGGTTCGTTGAGGCCCACAACGGCCAGCGCAACGACGTGTCGATCTTCGGGCAGGAGTCGAACCCGACCACATGGCGGCTGGCCAAGATGAACCTTGCCATCCGCGGCATCGAGGCGAACCTCGGGCCGAAATGGGCGGACAGCTTCCACGAGGACCTGCACCCCGGCCTCAAGGCCGACTTTGTCCTGGCCAATCCGCCCTTCAATGACAGCGATTGGGGCGGCGAGCGGCTGCGCTCCGGCGACCGCTGGAAGTACGGCGTTCCTCCGGTCGGCAACGCGAACTTCGCCTGGGTGCAGCACTTCATTCACCATCTCGCACCGCATGGCTATGCGGGTTTCGTGCTGGCGAACGGTTCCCTGTCGAGCCAGCAATCGGGCGAAGGGGAGATCAGGCGGACGATCATCGACGCCGATCTGGTGGATTGCATCGTCAGCCTGCCGGGGCAGCTCTTTTTCACGACACAAATACCCGTCTGCCTCTGGTTCATCACCCGCGATAAGTCTAACGGGCTGGTGCGCGACATGAAGCTCCGCGACCGTCGGCATGAGACCTTGTTCATCGATGCGCGCGGCCTCGGCACGATGCAGACTCGCACCCTTAAGGTGCTGACGGATGCGGACATCGCCAAGGTGGCGGACACCTACCATGCTTGGCGTGAGACGGGCGACCGTTATTCGGACGAGCCCGGCTTCGCCAAGTCGGCCACGACAGATAGAATTGCAGCGGAGGGCTACGTGCTCACCCCTGGCCGCTACGTGGGCACGGCTGCCGCTGATGAAGAGGATGAGCCGTTCGAGGTCCGCATGAAGCGGCTGACAGAGACGCTGCGGGAGCAGACGGCCGAGGGCGCTCTACTCGACGAACGTATCCGCAAAACTTTAGCCGGAGTCGGCTATGGCTGGTGACGGTCGTCGGACCACGCTTGGGGAAGCGGCCGAACTCCTTACGGGGTTTCCCTTCAAGAGCGCAGCGTTCAGCGATGATCCCAGTAACATCCGCCTGCTGCGCGGCGACAATATTGTGCAAGGCCGGACGAGATGGGACGGCGCCAAACGTTGGCCCAGCGACGCTGTTTCCGAGTATCGGGACTACCAGCTTCGTTCAGGGGATGTCGTCCTGGCAATGGATCGACCTTGGATTGAGGCTGGCCTAAAGCACGCTACTTTAACAGAAGCGGACTGTCCCAGCCTTCTTGTTCAGCGCGTCGCGCGCCTCCGAGCGAGACCTGGCGTAGATCAACGATTTTTAGGCTATGTAATCCGTTCGACGGACTTCACCAACTACGTGCTTGCAGCGCAGACTGGCACGGCAGTCCCCCACATCAGCGGCGGGCAAATCAAAGCTTACGAGTTCACCCTCCCATCAACCAAACAGCAAATGGCGGCGGCGGAGCTACTCGGCTCTCTCGACGACAAGATCGAGCTGAACCGGCGCATGGCGGAGACGCTGGAGGCGATGGCGCGGGCGCTGTTCAGAAGCTGGTTCGTCGACTTCGACCCGGTCCGCGCCAAAGCCGAGGGTTGGCCGACCCATCTCCCGGACGATGTCGCGGCGTTGTTTCCGGACAGGCTCGGGGGGAATGGATTGCCGGATGAGTGGGCGAACAACGCTGATGCCATTGCCGAGTTGAGTCGATCAATCGTCTCTCCCAAAGAAGTCGACCCAGCCACTCCTTACATCGGGCTTGATCACCTCCCGCGACGAAGTCTCATCGTCGCGCAGAGGGGAAAAGCTGAGGAAGTTGACAGCGCAAAGACTGCCTTTGCCAGCGGGGACTTGCTGTTCGGGAAGCTACGACCGTACTTCCATAAAGTCTCCATCGCTCCATTTGATGGGATTTGCTCGTCGGACATTTTCGTCTTCAAGCCGCGCGCAGGAGTTCCTGCCTCGTTCCTGTATTTCAGCTTCTCGCAAGACAGGTTTGTAAGGAGCGCATCGAATGCCTCTTCAGGGACGCGAATGCCACGGGCAGACTGGAACTATATGCGACAGCAGCCGCAAGAACTTCCTCCTACTGATCTCTTGAATAAATTTGATAAACTCGCATCTCCGCTGATAGCGAAGATGCTTGCCAGTACCCAATAATCCCTGAATCTTGCAGATCTCCGCGATGCTCTTCTCCCAAAGCTAATTTCTGGCGAATTGCGGGTCGCCGATGTTGAGAAGAAGGTCTCTGCTGCCTGATGGCCTTCGCCCTTCAGATGCTCCGTGCCCTCATCGAAACCCATCCTGATCGGGCAGCGTCGCTGCGACGGCATGTCGAGGCACTTGAAGCGACCATCCAGAGCGAACCCCAGCTCTGCCTCCATCGCGTGAGAACGCTCTTCGAGGCTGTCCACGAGACCATCGCACCACAGCTCGGGATCGACCTCAACGGCGTGCTCGAGTTTCCAGCGCGCAATAGCCGCATCATCAAGGCGATGGACTTCTCAGTCCCCAACCATCCCGACGGCGACAAGATCAACACCGCCATCGCGAAGCTCTTGGGCTCGATCAACGGAACAGCATCCGCCCTTGCAGAACTCAGTAATATCCCAAACCTGCGGCATGGTGGATCGCTCGACTGGGGGACGCTTGAACGCCAGCACGCGATCATGCTGGGCGGCCTGTGCGACACCTTGGCGAGCTTCTTGTTTGATGTCGCTTGGAGCCGTACCCTCGCATCCGTCGCTGTGCCCCAAGAGAGCCGATATGAGGACTTCGGCTCCTTCAATGCATCGCTCGACGATCAATACGAACCGGCCGAGATTGCGGGCTCGACGTTCTTGCCAAGCCGGATCCTACATGTGTTAGACCCGATTCAGTATGAGACCGCGCGTCTCGATTGGGAGGAAGAACAGGCGCTCTCATCCAGGGACGAGGGAGAAGCCGCATGACGGACCCTCGCCCCGCCTCGGTAGAATCTGCGTCCTCCGGTTTCCGCGAGGAAGCTGTTGAACTCGCTGCCCTGTCCTGGTTTGTCAATCGGCGCGCAAACTCGACCCCCGATCGGCGTCCAATTTTAACCCCCTTGTCCAGTTAGAGAGACGGGCCTGACGCGCGGGAGCTATCCTACGGCGCAGGCGCGTCAGGCCCGTCTCTGGG
>NZ_JAGOMQ010000030.1 GCF_017993425.1 Amaricoccus sp. | reverse complement strand
CCGAGCGCACCGTCGACGGATTATGGAGCGCCATCGGGCGTGGCCTCGACGCCTTCCGCCAAGCCGAGTTCGCCAACTATTTCGCCGCCTGCGGATACGATCCAGAATGATCGGCTATCGCTCTAGAGTCCACAGCTCCTAGCCGCCGTCGGAGCTTGTGAACCGCACCGGTTTCCCGCCACGGCATGCCGTATCGCCGCTCAGCGAAACAGCGGTCTTTGGCCTCGGCGGGCGGAATGTTGCCCGATCGACTCCCGCCAGCGCCTACTGGGCCGTGTATACGCTCCGCGCCGTCGAGAACTTTCCGATCAGCGGCCAGACCGTCGCGACGACCCCCGACCCCGGCCGAGCCGAGGCGCGGAGCGGCCTCAGCCGGCCCGCGCGTCCTCGAGCATCATCCGCGCGGCCTTCTCGGCGATCATCATCGTCGGCGCGTTGGTGTTGCCGCTGGTGATCGTCGGCATGACCGAGGCGTCGGCGATGCGCAGCCGTCCGAGCTTGCGCATCCGGAGCCGCGTGTCCACCACCGCGCCCGCGTCGGCGCCCATGCGGGCCGTGCCGACCGGGTGGAAGATCGTCGTGCCGATCGCCCCAGCGGCTTTGACCAAATCCTCCTCGCTCTCGATCGCGGCGCCCGGCAGGTATTCCTCCGGAAGGAAGCGGGCGAAGGCCGGCTGCTCGGCGATCCGCCGCGTCAGCCGGATCGCCCTGACCGCCACGTCGCGGTCCGCCGCGGCGGAGAGGTAGTTCGGCCGGATCGCCGGATGGCCGCGGAAATCCGGGCTCGTCACGTGGACCGAGCCGCGGCTCTCGGGGCGGAGGTTGCAGACGCTCGCCGTCATCGCCGGGAAGGCGTGCACCGGGTCGCCGAACTTGTCGAGGCTAACAGGCTGCACGTGGTATTCCAGATCCGCCGTCGCCTTCTCCGGGCCCGAGCGCGTGAAGATGCCGACCTGGCTCGGCGCCATCGACATCGGCCCCGAGCGCTTCAGCAGGTATTCGAGCCCGATCAAGGCCTTGCCGACCAGCCGCGAGGCCTTCTCGTTCAGCGTCGGCACGCCCGTGACCTTGTAGACCAGCCGCAGCTGCAGGTGGTCCTGCAGGTTCTCGCCGAGGCCCTCGACCTCGACGGCCGGCGCGATCCCGGCCGCCTGCAAAGCCTCGCCGCGGCCGACGCCGGAATGCTCCAGCACCTGCACCGAGCCGATGGCGCCGGCGGCCAGCGCCGTCTCGCGCGTGGCCCGGGCCTCCTTGCGCTGGCCCTGATGGTGAAACACGACGCCGCGCGCCTCGCCGCCCTCGATGACCAGCCGCTCGACCTCCGCCCCGGTGAGCACGCGCAGGTTCGGCCGGCGCTCGGCGGGGCGCAGGAAGGCGCGGACGGCGCTCCAGCGCCAGCCGCTGCGCTGGGTCACGTCGAAATAGCCGCTGCCCTCGTTGTCGCCCCGGTTGAAGTCGGGCGTGCGCGGGATGCCCGCCTGCTCCGCCGCCGCCATGAAGGCGTCGAGCACCGCCCAGCGGACGCGCGCCGTCTCGACCCGGAGCTCGCCGCCCGCGCCGTGGGCGTCGTCGGCGCCGCGGTAGAAATCCTCCTGCGCCTTGAAGAGAGGCAGGACGTCGTCCCAGCCCCAGCCCGAGCAGCCGAGCTGGCGCCAGTGGTCGTAGTCCGCCGCCTGCCCGCGCATGTAGATCATGCCGTTGATCGAGGAGCAGCCGCCGAGCACCCGGCCGCGCGGATAGAGCAACGCCCGGCCGTTCAGCCCCGCCTCGGCCTGGGTCTTGAAGCCCCAGTCGGTGCGCGGGTTGCCGATGCAGTAGAGATAGCCCACCGGGATGTGAATCCAGTGGTAGTTGTCGCGGCCGCCCGCCTCGAGGAGCAGCACCCGGTTGGCGGGGTCCGCCGACAGCCGGTTCGCCAGAACGCAACCCGCGCTGCCAGCCCCGACCACGATATAGTCATAGCTTTCCATAGCTCTCTCCGGTCGCGCCCGCCAGGCGCCGCGATTGCAGTCTGCCACAGGTCTAGTCGTCGGCGTATGGGCGGTAGGGCTATCGCATTTGGCGCTCAACGGCTCGCGGCCGCCGGCGCTGGCGTTGGGCGGCTCGGCTCGGAGCGGATTTCGCGGTTCGCGAGGAGGCAGGTCAGGGGAGGTCGCGGGTCAGGGGCTGGTAGGCGCCGCGGCGGGGGGTGCCGTCGGGTTGGGGCGGGAGGGGCAGTATGGTGCAGCGGCCGGCGGGGGTCCAGCTCCAGGCGTCACCCTGGAAGTCGACCATGGAGCCGCCGGGCGTTTCGGTTTCGCCGATCCCGTCGTTGCGGCCGGCGAGGGAGACGCCGTAGCAGCGTTCGGATTGCTGGCCCTGCGCCGGGGGCGCCAGCGCGAGGAGGAGGGAGGGGGCGAGGACGACGAGGGCGGCGGCGGGGACGGGCATGGTCGGGCTCCTTCGCGGCTCTATGTGTCGCGGCGGGGGCTTCCCGGCAAGGCTGGCTTTGACGCCGGACGGTTTACCGGTATGGTCGCGCCCGGGACAGCAGGGAGGTCGGAGTTGGAACTGACAGGCTCGCGGCAGATCGCCGCCGACCGCGCGACGGTCTGGGCGGCGCTGAACAACCCGGAGGTGCTCAAGGCGGCGATCCCGGGTTGCCAGGAGCTGAAAGGCGACCCGCAGAACGGCTTCGAGGCGGTGGTCAAGCAGAAGGTCGGGCCGGTTAGCGCGACCTTCCAGGGGGCGGTCCAGCTGTCGAACGTGGTCCCGGGCGAGAGCTACACCATCGCCGGCGAGGGCAAGGGCGGGGCGGCGGGCTTCGCCAAGGGCTCGGCCGACGTGAGCCTTGCGGAGGCCGAGGGCGGGGGCACGCTGCTCTCCTACGTGGTCAAGGCCAACGTGGGCGGCAAGATCGCCCAGCTTGGGGCGCGGCTGATCGACGGCTTCGCCAAGAAGATGGCGGACGGCTTCTTCGAGAGCTTCGCGCGGGCGGTGGAGGGGCCGCCGGAGGAGGAGGCCGCCGTCGGTGAGACCGAGGGCGGCGAGAAGAAGGCGGGCTGGTTCAAGCGGCTGGTCGGCAAGGGGTAGGCCCCCTTCGCGGGCCTCCGCCGGGGCCTGCGCCCGGCAGGCCTGCCCCGGCGGGGCCGGTCTGCCGGGCGATGGCGTGGCGTCCACGGGGGGACATGGGCCATGCCTTTGTTTTTTAAGTAAATTCATGACATTGGAACCATTTCCGGCGGCCGGGCGCGAGGGCGCGATCATCATCCGCTTCGCCGTGGTCGGTGCGACGCCGGTCAGCCTTCAGGCCCCCCGCACCAAGGACGGAGACGCCGGATCGCGGCTCGGGGTCCGGCGGCAGGGTCACTCGCGGCGTGGGGCGCTCATGCGCAGGAACGACTCGTACATCTGCTCGAAGCCCTTGAGGTTGGCAGGGAGCCAGGTGCGCAGCATCTCGTCGGGCTGCATGGCGCGCAGGCTGGAGGTCATCCGGTCCTTGATCTCGCCCATCAGCTCTTCCTGCATCGGCTTGACGTCGGGCAGGCCGAGGAAGGCGCGGGCCTCCTCGGGGGTGCAGTCGACGTTCACGGTGATCTTCATGGGCGGTCCTCGGGGCAGGGGGCGGCTCGCGTCGCAGGCATAGTAGCCGGCCCGGGGCGGCCGCGCGAGGGGGCGGCGGCCGCGGAGGAGGCTGCGCAACGATCGGTTGACAGAGCCGTTCGATTCGCGGCAAGACTTCATCCGAAGCGTTTTGGATAACAAGAATCGAACAAGACGCCCCGCTCCGGGCCCGGCAACCGCCAGAGGCGGAGGTCGGATTCCGATCGGACCCGTCCAGGAGGAGGACCTTCCACGATGTCGACGCCGAGAACGAGACGCCTGGCCGGGCCGTTGCTGGCCGCGGCGTCGCTCCTTACGTTGATGGCGACGTCCGCCCAGGCCGTGCAGGTGAACTTCGTCACCGGCGCCACGGGCAACGCCATCAACGTCTTCAAGGAGATCTTCAAGGACTGGGAGGCGTCGACCGGCAACACGGTCAACATCGTGCCGATGCCGTCCTCGACCACCGACCAGTTCGCGCAGTACCGGCTGTGGCTCGCCGCGCAGAACCCCGACATCGACGTCTACATGGTGGACGTGATCTGGGCGCCGCAGCTCGCCGACAACTTCGTCGACTTGAGCGAGGCGGCCAAGGATCTGGCGCCGACGCATTTCCCGTCGATCATCGAGAGCCAGACGGTGGACGGCAAGCTCGTCGCGCTGCCGATCTTCACCGACGCGCCGGCGCTCTACTACCGCAAGGACCTGCTGGAGAAGCACGGCGTCGAGGTGCCCAAGACCTGGGACGAGCTGACCGCGGCCGCCCAGAAGATCCAGGACGCCGAGCGCGCCGAGGGCGCCAACGACCTCTGGGGCTATGTCTGGCAGGGCGCGGCCTATGAGGGCCTGACCTGCAATGCGCTGGAGTGGGTGAAGTCGAACGGCGGCGGGCAGATCATCCAGCCCGACGGCA
Source organism: Amaricoccus sp. (assembly GCF_017993425.1). Classification (GTDB taxonomy): domain Bacteria; phylum Pseudomonadota; class Alphaproteobacteria; order Rhodobacterales; family Rhodobacteraceae; genus Amaricoccus. The sequence goes on along the minus strand of NZ_JAGOMQ010000030.1, from coordinate 49,436 downwards.
CGATCTCGATCTACAACGACAGCGCCGAGAAGGCGCTCGACCAGGCCAAGGGCTGGGTCGGGACGATCTCGCCGCCGGGCGTGCTCTCCTACATGGAGGAGGAGGCCCGCGGCGTCTGGCAGACCGGCAACGCCGTCTTCATGCGCAACTGGCCCTATGCCTATGCGCTCGGCAACAGCGCCGACAGCCCGGTGAAGGGGCTCTTCGACGTGGCGCCGCTGCCCTCGGGCGGCGGGGACACCACCTCGGCCGCGACGCTCGGCGGCTGGAACGCCGCCGTGTCGAAGTTCTCGCCGCACCAGGACGAGGCGATCTCGCTCGCCATGTTCATGGCCTCGCCGGAGTTCCAGAAGAAGCACGCGCTGATGGCGGCGAACCTGCCCACCATCATCTCGCTCTACGACGACCCGGAGATCGCCGAGAAGCAGCCGATCATCCCGCGCTGGAAGGAGATCTTCCTCAACGCCGTGCCGCGGCCCTCGGCCCCGACCAAGGTCGCCTACAACGAGGTCTCCTCGAAGTTCTGGACCGCGGTCCACGAGACGCTCTCCGGCAACGGCACCGCCGCGGAGAATCTCGAACTGCTCGAGGTCGATCTCGACGACCTGAAGGGCGCCGGCTGGTAGTCGGGACACGCCGGCCACGAGTCCGGCCACGAAGCCGCGGCGGCGCCTGAGCGTCGCCCGGCCGCCGGAGGGGACGCCCCTCCGGCCTGACCACAAAAAGGACGAGACGGGGAGGGGATCGACGTGACGACCACGGCGCTCGACGGACGTCCGCCGCAGGGATCGAGGCCAGCCGCGCGGCCGGGCCACCGGTCCGAGCTTCAGGCCGAGCGCGTTCGCGCCGCCCGCCTGTTCCTGCTGCCGATGATGATCGCGCTCATGGCGGTGGCCGCCTGGCCGCTTCTGCGCACCATCTGGTTCAGCTTCACCAACACGTCGCTGAGCAACCTTTCGGGCGGCGAGTGGATCGGCTTCGCCAATTATCTGACGTGGCGCACGCTCGACAGCGGCCGCGTCATCTGGCGCGGGACGCTGGTCGATCCGGCCTGGTGGAACGCCGTCTACAACACCTTCCGCTTCGCGATCATCTCGGTCGGGCTGGAGACGGTGCTGGGGCTGCTGGTGGCGCTGGTGCTGAACGCCGAGTTCAAGGGGCGGGCGATCGTGCGGGCCGCGGTGCTGATCCCCTGGGCGATCCCGACGATCGTCTCGGCGAAGCTCTGGGCGTGGCTCTTCAACGACCAGTTCGGCATGGTCAACGACATGCTGATGGGCCTCGGGATCATCGATCACAAGATCGCCTGGACCGCGAGCGCCGACACCGCCTTCTGGGCCGTGATCATCGTCGACGTGTGGAAGACGACGCCGTTCATGGCGCTGCTCTGCCTCGCCGGCCTGCAGATGATCCCGCGCGACATGTACGAGGCGGCGAAGATCGACGGCATCAATCCGGTCAAGGTGTTCTTCAAGGTGACCCTGCCGCTGGTGAAGCCGGCGCTGATGGTGGCGGTGATCTTCCGCATGCTCGACGCGCTCCGGATCTTCGACCTGATCTACGTGCTGACGCCGAATTCGCCGGCGACCAAGACGATGTCGATCATCAGCCGCGAGAACCTGATCGACTTCGACAAGTTCGCCTATGGATCGGCGCAGTCGACGCTCTTGTTCCTGATCATCGCGCTCTGCGTGGTGCTCTATATCTGGCTGGGCAAGGTCGATCTCGGAGGGTCGAAGTGATGGCGATCGTCAAGACAGCCGCCTTCTACCTCGCCGTCGTGGTGATCGTCGTGATCGCGATATTTCCGTTCTATTACGCGATCATCACGAGCTTCAAGACGGGGACGGCGCTCTTTCAGGTCAGCTACTGGCCGACCGAGTTCAACTGGCAGAACTATGTCGACGTGCTGTCGCAGGGCGCCTTCCCGCGCAACATCCTGAACTCGGTGCTGGTGGCGACGCTGACGGTGGCCTGCGCGCTGCTGCTCGGGGTCACCGCCTCCTATGCGCTCGCCCGCGTGCAGTTCCGCGGGCGGACGCTGCTGCTGCTCACCATCCTCGCCGTGTCGATGTTCCCGCAGATCGCGGTTCTCGCCGGCCTCTTCGAGCTGATCCGCTTCATCGGCATCTTCAACACGCCCTGGGCGCTGATCCTCTCCTACACGATCTTCACGCTGCCCTTCACGGTCTGGGTGCTGACCACCTTCATGCGCGACCTGCCGGTCGAGATCGAGGAGGCGGCGATCGTCGACGGGGCGACTCCCTGGGTGATCATCTCCAAGGTGTTCCTGCCGCTGATGTGGCCGGCGATGGTGACGACCGGCCTCCTCGCCTTCATCGGCGCCTGGAACGAGTTCCTGTTCGCGCTGACCTTCACCTCGTCGAGCACGACGCGGACGGTTCCGGTGGCGATCGCGCTCCTGTCGGGCGCGAGCCAGTACGAGACGCCCTGGGGCATCATCATGGCGGCCTCGGTGATCGTGACGGTGCCGCTGATCGTTCTCGTGCTCATCTTCCAACGCAAGATCGTGGCTGGCCTGACCGCCGGCGGCGTCAAAGGCTGATCCGGGGGGCTCGCGTCATGGCGCAACTGCAACTCAACGACGTCCGCAAGTCCTACGGCTCGGTCGACGTCATCAAGGGCGTGAACCTCCACATCGAGGACGGGGAGTTCATGGTCTTCGTCGGCCCCTCGGGCTGCGGCAAGTCCACGCTCCTGCGGCTGATCGCCGGCCTCGAGGACATCACCTCGGGCGACCTGATCTTCGACAACGAGCGGGTCAACGACCTCGCGCCGTCGCGGCGCGGCATCGCGATGGTGTTCCAGAGCTACGCGCTCTATCCGCACATGAAGGTCTACGACAACATGGCCTTCGGCATGAAGCTCGCCCATGCCGGCGAGGCGGAGATCCGCGCCCGGGTCGAGAAGGCGGCGAAGATGCTGCAGATCGACCACCTGCTCGACCGCCTGCCGAAGCAGCTTTCCGGCGGGCAGCGCCAGCGCGTGGCGATCGGGCGGGCGATCGTGCGCGATCCGCGGGTGTTCCTGTTCGACGAGCCCCTGTCGAACCTCGACGCCGCCTTGCGCGTGCAGACGCGGCTGGAGATCGCGCGGCTCCACCACGCGATGAACAACGTCACGATGATCTACGTGACCCACGATCAGGTCGAGGCGATGACGCTCGCGGACCGGATCTGCGTGCTGAAGGATGGGCTCGTCATGCAGGTCGGCACTCCGACCGAGCTCTACGAGAAGCCGAACTCGATCTTCGTCGCCGGCTTCATCGGCAGTCCGAAGATGAACTTCATCAACGGGCAGATCGCCCGGGGCTTCGGGGCGCACACCATCGGGATCCGGTCGGAGCACATGGTGGTGGACAATGCGAGCCCGGTCTGGACGGGCGACGTGGTCCACGCCGAGAACCTCGGCTCGGACAACTACCTCTTCGTCGAGATCGGCGCCGAGGAGCCGGTGCTGGTGCGGCAGGAGGGCAAGACCTCGATCCCGTGGGGCGCGAAGATCGGCATCCGGCCGCTGGAGGAGAACCTCCACCGCTTCGACGAGAAGGGCGCGCCGATGCGCTGATCCCTGCGGGGGTCGGCGTTCCGGGCGATTGGTTGAAGGCCGCGGGCTCGTTCCCGGGAGAATCGACGGAGCGCCTTTGCGCTCCGGAGTCGCTCTCGGCAAGCGCGCAGGCGGACCCCTGCCCGGGGCGGGGCATGAGGACGGGGTGAGGGCGGGGACTTACGCCCGGCCGGACCTAGTGAGAGGAGAGCGAGGACGGCGTCGGGCGGCTTCCGCAGGCGCGGGGTCAGCGTTCCAGGCGGTGGACGCGGGCTTCCCAGCCGCGGAGGAGGCGCGGGTCGGCAGGCGCGTCGAGGTTGCCGGCGAGGAGCTCGCCCGCGCGGGCGCCGGGCAGGTCGGCGGCGATGGTCTCGCGCGAGAGGTTGAGTAGCACCAGCGCGCCGGCGCCGTCGATCGACCGGGAATAGGCGAAGAGCGTCGGGTGCTCCGGCGCGAGGTCGGCGTAGTCGCCGTAGACGAGTTCCGGCAGGGCGTGGCGCAGCGTGATCGCGGCCGGTCGTAGGGCGCGAGGACCTCGCGGCGGAGCTCGGCGAGGTGCTCGTGCAGGCGCGGGCCGTCGGTAGTATTCCGGCCGCGCCCGGTGCTCGGGCGGGTAGTCGGGGAAGGCCGGGTCCTTGGAGATGAAGGCGATGACGTCCATGCGGAACCCGTCGACGCCCTTGTCGAGCCAGAAGCGCATCAGGTCGTGGACCTCGGCGCGCACCTCGGGGTTCTCCCAGTTCAGGTCGGGCTGGCCCTCGGCGGAGAGGTGCATGTACCAGGCGCCGGTCGCAGCGTCCCGCTCCAGGCGGAGCCGGAGAAGAACGAGCGCCAGTCGTTCGGCGGGCCGTCCGCGCGGCCCTCGCGCCAGATGTAGAAGTCGCGGCGCGGGTTGTCGGCGGAGGCGCGGCTCTCGACGAACCAGGCGTGCTCGTCGCTGGTGTGGTTGACGACGAGGTCGAGCACGAGCCGGATTTCTCCGGGAGCGCGCAATCCGTCCGTGATCGCCCCGGCGAGCGCGGCGACGCGCTCGCCGGGGCGATCGCGGACGGATTTGCCACGGGTCAAATCCGTCTGGCCTCGGCGTCGCGATGTGCTCCCGGCCGGGCTTCGGCTCCACCGTCGTGCAGTGTGGGGGCTGGAATCCGGCTTGCCGCTTCTTAAGGGAGCGGTAGCGGCTCAGCTGCCGCCGGCGGCGGAGAGGAGGGGGGTGATGCGGCCGGTGACGATCTCGGGGGTGAGGGGGCCGGGGTAGCGCAGGAGGATGGCGCCGTCGCCGGCGACGACGAAGGTCTCGGGCACGCCGTAGATGCCCCAGTCGAGCGCGATCCGCCCGGTGGGGTCGGTGGCGACGGCGGCGTAGGGATCGCCGAGCTCGGCGAGGAAGCCGGCCGCCTTGGCCGGGTCGTCCTTGTAGTTCACCCCGACGACGCGCACCCCGGCGGCGGCGAGCGCCTTCAGCTCGGGATGCTCGATCCGGCAGGGGCCGCACCAGCTGGCCCAGAAGTTCACCAGCGTGATCTCGCCCGACCGCAGCATGGCGTCGTCGACTTGCGGCAGGTCGCCCAGCGCGCCGGCGCCGGCGAGGGACGGGGCGGGATGGCCGGTCAGCGCGCTCGGCAGCTCGTCGCGGTGGGCGCTCTTCAGGGCGACGAAGGCGATCGCCGCGAAGGCGAGGAAGAGGAGGGGGGGCAGCGCGATGAGGACGTTACGCCGCATCGTTGCGCCCCGGTTTGTCACGCCCGCCCGCCCCGGCGCCGCCTGCGATTGCGGCGGCCATGCCCGCGCCAGCCGCGCGCGCCGCCTCGGCGGCGAAGGGGCGGCGCATCCGGGCGAGGAGGAGGCTACGCCGCATCGCTGCGCCTCGGGTTTGCGTGCCGCCCACGCCTGCGCGTCGGCGCGCCGCCTCGGCCCGCGCGAGTAGGAGGCTACGCCGCATCGTTGCGCCCCGCTTGTGCGCCCATGCCCGCGCGCGCCGCCTCGGCTTCGGCCAGCGCGCGGCGCACGCGGGCGGCGCGCGTGAGCGAGGTCGCCACCAGCCCGCCGAGGAGGGCGAGCGTCACGCCGTAGGCGGCGAGGACGGGGATCGCGTAGGCGCCGAGGTCGGGCATCAGGCGGCCCGCGTCTCGAGCGCCTCGAGCGCCCGCAGGCGCCGGGCGCGGATCTCGGTCCGGGTCCGCGTCAGGGTCAGCGCGACGAAGAGCAGGACGAAGCCGGCGATGGCGACGAGGAGGGGGAAGTAGAAGGTGTCGTCGACGTTCTCGCGCGCGTCCATGGAGAGCGACGGCCCCTGGTGCAGGCCCTGGCTCCAGAAGAACACCGCGTAGCGCGACAGGAGCGCGAAGACCGACCCGACGAGGCAGACGATGGCGGCGAGGTCGGCGGCCTTGTCCGGGTCCTCGATCGCCTCCCAGAGCGAGATGTAGCCGACGTAGAAGAGGAAGAGCACGAAGAACGAGGTGAGCCGCGGGTCCCAGACCCACCACGTCCCCCACATCGGCTGGCCCCAGAGCGCGCCGGTGGCGAGCGCGACCAGCGTCATCGTGGCGCCGACCGGCGCCGCGGCGCGGGCGGCCAGCGCCGAGACGTGGTGGCGGCGGATGAACCAGATCAGCGAGGCGACGAGCATCATCAGCCAGGCGTTGATCGCCATCAGCGCCGCGGGGACGTGGATGAACAGGATCTTGACGGTCGCGCCCTGGGCGTAGTCGTCGGGGGTGGCGAAGAAGCCCCAGCCGAGGCCGAGCGCCAGCGCGGCGGCGGCGAGCCCCCAGAGCCACGGCATGACCGGCCCGGTCACGCGCATGAACTCGGCCGGATTGGCGTATCTCCAGAGCGACATGGAACGCTTCTAAGCGCGAACCGGCCGCGTCCACAAGGCGCGCCCGGCGCGGCGGGGTCACGCGGCTGCGAGGCTCAGCCGCGGCCGGCGTAGAAGCCCTGGCGGAGGCTCGGCGTCTCGTGCATCGCGCGCGGCGCGGCGATCAGCGTGCGGTCGCCGAGCGAGACCTTGGCCGGGAAGCGCATCGGCAGCGCGGCCCAGCCGTCATGCGCGGACGACCCGGCGGCGGGGTCTTCGGGGTCGCTGACCGTCCAGCCGAACATCGAGGCGAGGAAGATCGGCACGATCAGGGTCTCGCCGGGGCCGACGGGGGGCAGGTCGCCCAGCGCCTCGGTGGAGGTCCAGTTGGCGACGCATTCCTCGTCCATCGCCCAGACGAGGCATTTCTTGCCGGCGTCGAGCGACGCGGCGACGAAGCCGTCATAAGCGTCCATGTAGCCGGCCTCGTTCTCCAGCACCGCGAGGTCGATGGTGAGGCCGGTGAGGATCGTGGGATCGAAGGAGCGCAGCGCGTAGGTTCCGACGAGCAGGGTCTGCTCGGCGCTGTCGCGGCAATCCTGGATCAGGGCGTCACGACGGTCGGCCTCCTCGGGGGTGAAGGCGGCCTCCATCGTCACCTCGTTGCCGTCGCAGAACACCTCGCGCAGCCGGTCGGCCATGGCCGGCGCGTCGTCGAGCCATTTGGGGACGACGATGCGAAGGCCCTGCACCTGCTCCGGCAGGCCTTTCAGGGTCCCGTCGAGACCTTCCTCGCCGACCTCGATCATCAGGTATTCCTCGCCGACCTTGGGCAGCGGCGGCTCGCGGAACCAGCCCTTGACGGTGGCGACGGCGCCCATCGTGCTGGCGAAGAGGCCGAGGAAGAAGGCGACCGCGACGAGGATCGCGGGCGGGGCCCATTTGGCGGGCTCCTTTTTCGGGGCGTCAGGAGGGACCGAACTCATGATTCGGACTCAATGCATGGTGAAAAATGGTGAGGACAGCTTAGCAGGATTCTGGCTTCCGGTCCACGTTCGGGATCGGGCGGGCAGGGATTTGCGCTTCTCTAACAGACCGAACCAAGCCGATTGCCGGCCGACCGAGGCGGGCTCGGCCCGCGAGGCCACGGCGCGACAAGCGAAAGCATGGCTTTCGCCGCGCCAACGGCTGGAGCTCGGTGGCGCGGAAGCCGTGAGGGGCGCAGATTTCTGCGGAAGCGCGCAATCCGTCCGTGAGCGCCCCGGCGAGCGCGGCGACGCGCTCGCCCTCGGAGGGCGATCGCGGACGGATTTGACGCGGGTCGAATCCGTCTGGCGTCGCCGGGGCGCGCCGCTCCAACCCGATCGCTCCGGCGCAGTGGTCCCCGAGGATCGGGCTGCGAGCGTGCGCGGGGCGTGCGGCCCCGCTGGTCGCCGACGGGCGGGGCGGCTAGGGTCGCTCCATGCCCGAGCCCCGATTCATCCATCTCCGCGTCCGCTCCGTCTATTCGCTGCTCGAGGGCGCGATCCAGATCGGCGACCTCGTCAAGCTCGCCAAGGCCGACGGGGCGCCGGCGATGGCGCTGACCGACCGGGGCAACCTGTTCGGGGCGCTGGAATTTTCGGAATACGCCGCCAAGGCGGGGGTGCAGCCGATCGTCGGCTGCGACCTTGCGCTCGCGTTCGCGGCGCCCGCGCATCCCGGCGACCGGCCGCCGGCGGCGCGGCCGGTCCTGCTGCTGGCGCAGTCGGAGGCGGGGTTTCGCAACCTGATGGCGCTCTCGTCGGCGGCCTACCTCGCGCCCGTGCCGGAGATCGACCTCGACCTGCTCGCCGGCCATGCCGAGGGGCTGATCTGCCTGACCGGCGGGGCGGAGGGGCCGCTCGGGGCGATGCTGCGTGAGGGCCAGCCGGCGAAGGCGCGGGCGCTGGCCGAGCGGCTGGCGGCGATCTTCCCGGGGCGGCTCTATGTCGAGATCCAGCGGCACCCGGAGAACGACGCCCCGCGGACCCCGGCCGAGGCGGCGACGGAGCCGGGGCTGGTCGGGCTCGCCTACGACCTCGACCTGCCGCTGGTCGCGACGAACGACGTGCATTTCGCCGCGCCGGGGATGTACGAGGCCCACGACGCCTTCCTCTGCATCGCCGAGGGGGCCTATGTCGACCAGCAGCAGCCGCGGCGGCGGCTGACGCCGGAGCACTGGCTGAAGCCGGCGGCGGCCATGGCCGAGCTCTTCGCCGACCTGCCGGAGGCGGCGGAGAACAGTGTGGAGATCGCGCGGCGCTGCGCCTTCCGGCCGCGGAAGCACAAGCCGATCCTGCCGCGCTTCGCCGAGGACGAGGTCGAGGAGCTGAAGCGGCAGGCGCGGGAGGGGCTGGAGGCGCGGCTCGCGGTCATCCCGCATTCGGTGACGCCGGAGGCCTATCGCGAGCGGCTGGAGTTCGAGCTCGGGGTGATCGAGGGGATGGGCTTCCCCGGGTATTTCCTGATCGTCGCCGACTTCATCAAGTGGGCGAAGGCGCACGACATTCCGGTGGGGCCGGGGCGCGGGTCGGGGGCGGGGAGCCTCGTCGCCTATGCGCTGACGATCACCGATCTGGACCCGCTGCGGTACGGGCTGCTGTTCGAGCGGTTCCTGAACCCCGAGCGCATCTCGATGCCGGACTTCGACATCGACTTCTGCATGGACCGGCGCGAGGAGGTGATCGCCTACGTGCAGGGGCGCTACGGGCGCGACCGGGTGGCGCAGATCATCACCTTCGGGGCGCTGCTGTCGAAGGCGGCGGTGCGGGACGTGGGGCGGGTGCTGCAGATGCCCTACGGGCAGGTGGACCGGCTGTCGAAGATGATCCCGCTCGACGGGGTGAAGCCGGTCTCGGTGACCAAGGCGCTGGCGGACGAGCCACGGCTGATGGAGGAGGCGCGGCGGGAGCCGCAGGTGAAGCGGCTCCTCGACATCGCCGCGCAGGTGGAGGGGCTGCTGCGCAACGCCTCGACCCATGCGGCGGGGGTGGTGATCGGCGACCGGCCGCTCGTCGAGCTGGTGCCGCTCTATCGCGACCCGCGCTCGGAGACGCCGGCGACGCAGTACAACATGAAATGGGTCGAGCAGGCCGGGCTGGTGAAGTTCGACTTCCTCGGGCTGAAGACGCTGACGGTGATCCAGAACGCGCTGGACTTGCTGAGGCGGCGCGGGGTGGCGGTCGACATCGGGGCGATCCCGCTCGACGACGAGAAGACCTATGCGCTCTATGCCTCGGCGCAGACGGTGGCGGTGTTCCAGGTGGAAAGCGCGGGGATGCGCGACGCGCTGCGCCAGCTGAAGCCGACCTGCATCGAGGACATCATCGCGCTGGTGGCGCTCTACCGGCCGGGGCCGATGGAGAACATCCCGAAGTTCTGCAACGTCAAGAACGGCCGGGAGCCGCGGGAGGGGCTGCATCCGTCGATCGACGGGGTCCTCGACGAGACGCAAGGGATCATCGTCTACCAGGAGCAGGTGATGGAGATCGCCCGCAAGATGGCGGGCTATTCCCTCGGCGGCGCGGACCTGTTGCGGCGCGCGATGGGCAAGAAGATCCAGGCGGAGATGGACGCGCAGAAGCCGCTGTTCATCGACGGGGCGAAGGCGAACGGGGTGCCGAAGGCGAAGGCGGAGGAGGTTTGGAACCTGCTCGACAAGTTCGCCAACTACGGGTTCAACAAGAGCCACGCTGCGGCCTATGCGGTGGTGAGCTACCAGACGGCGTGGCTGAAGGCGAATTATCCGGTCGAGTTCATGGCCGCGGTGATGAACTGCGACATCCACCTGACCGACAAGCTCGGGGCCTACAAGCAGGAATGCGACCGGCTGGGGATCCGGATGCGGCCGCCCTGCGTCAACCGCTCGGCGGCGACCTTCGCGGTGGAGGACGGCGCGATCCTCTATGCGCTGGGCGCGCTGAAGGGGGTGGGGGTCGAGGCGATGCGGCTGATCGTGGCGGCGCGCGGGGCGGGGCCGTTCACCGGGCTCTTCGACTTCGCGGCGCGGGTCGACCTGCGGCGGATCGGCAAGAAGGCGATGGAGATGCTGGCGCGCTCCGGGGCGCTGGACGCGCTGGATTCCAACCGGCGCAAGGCCTTCGAGAGCATCGAGGCGCTGATGGCCTATTCGGGGGCGGCGCATGACGAGCGGAGCTCGGCGCAGGTGAGCCTCTTCGGCGAGGCGACGGCGACGCTGGCGCCGCCGCGGTTGCCGTCGCCGGACGACTGGCCGCCGGTGGAGCGGCTGACGCAGGAGCACGGGGCGGTCGGGTTCTACCTCTCCGGGCATCCGCTCGACGATTATCGGGCGCGGCTGTCGCGGATGGGCGTGCTGAGCTACGCCGAGCTGGCGCGCAAGGCCGCGGAGACCGGCGCGACGATGGGGCGGATCGCCGGGACGATCGCGGCGGTGGATTTGCGCAAGTCGGCGCGGGGGGCGCGGTTCGCCTTCGTGCGGCTGAGCGATCCGACGGGGCTCTTCGAGGCGCGGATGTTCTCGGACGTGCTCGATCCGGCGCGCGACCTGCTGGCGCCGGGGGCGAGCGTGCTCCTTGCCGTCGAGGCGACCTGCGACGGCGAGGACGTGCGGATGCAGGCGAAGGCGGTGCAGGCGATCGACGCGGCGGTCGCGGGCGCGGTGCCGGCGGGGCTCAGGGTCTTCGTCAACGACCCCGGCGCCGCGCCCTCGCTCGCGGCGCGCCTCGCCGCCGCCCGCGCGGCGGGCGCGCCGGCGCGGGGGCCGATCCGGCTGGTGCTGCTCGCGCCGGACCTGCCGGACGTCGAGATCGAGATGGACCTGCCGGATCCGTTCCCGATCACCCCGCAGGTCGTCGGCGCCCTGCGGCACGTCCCCGGCGTCGTCCACGTCGAGGATTGCTGAGGGTTAAATATCGCCGCGCAAGTGTGCGGGAAGATGGGGTGAATTCGCTCGCCTCTGTCAGCCTTCCCGGCTGGCGGCGCTGAACTCGATGCCCGTGGCGGCGCGGATCATGTCGAGGGTGGTCATGGCGTCGAGGGTGGCCTGGAGGGGGCGGCAGGGGGTCTCGGTCATGCCGGCGGCGATGCGGCGGGCGACCTCGGCGGCCTCGTAGTAGAGGCCCTCGAAATGGCGGCCGGGGGGCTCTTCGTAGCGGAAGATCGTGGCGCCGTCGGGGGAGCGGAGCTCGAAGGGGCCGGGGAGGTTGAACTCGCTGCCGAAACGCAGGGTTCCGCCGGAGCCGACGATGACGGCGTTGGTGGGGGTGAAGCCGTAGAGGCTGGTGGACATGACGCCCTGGGCGCCGGAGGCGGTGGTCAGGATGACGGAGAGCTGGCCGTGGACGCCGCTGGGGTCGGGTTGGGCGACGCCGATGACGGATTGCGGGACGCCGAGGAGCTTGGTCAGGAGGGAGACGGGGTAGGTCCCGAGGTCGAGGAGGGGGCCGCCGGCAAGGCGGGGGTTGAAGATGCGGTGGCCGCGGGTGAAGTATTCGCCGTATTCGGTGTGGATCGAGCGGATGTCGCCGAGGGTTCCGGCGTCGAAGATTTGTTGCAGGACGTCGAATTTCGGGAGGAAGTAGGTCCAGAGAGCTTCGGCGAGGAAGACGCTCTTTTCGCGGGCGAGCGCGACCATTTCCGCGGCCTGGGCGTGGTCGAGGGCCATCGGCTTCTCGACGAGGACGTGCTTGCCGGCGCGTAGCGCGAGGAGGGCGTGGGCGTGGTGGAGGTTGTGGGGGGTGGCGACGTAGATGACGTCGAGGTCCGGGTCGGCGACGAGCGCCTCGTAGCTGCCGTGGGCGGCGGGGATTTTCCATTCGCGGGCAAAGGCTTCGGCCTTCGACTGCGAGCGGGAGCCGATGGCGGCGATCGCCTGGCGCGTGTGGGCGCGGACGGAGGCGATGAACTGCTCCGCGATCCAGCCGGAGCCGAGGATGCCCCAGCGCAGCGGCGGGGCGTCCATCGGCGGGGGGGACGCGGGAGGCGGGGAGAGCGGTCGGGAAGGTCATGGGCGGGCTCCGTGTCGGGCGGATTCCGGGCGATCGCCGCAAGGGGCGACGATCCCCTTGGGACCACTGGAAAAAGTCGGGCTGGAATGTGGCTGGAATCCGGCTGGAATCCGGCTTGCCGTTTTTTCACGCGCGGTTAACGCGCGGGCAGGGTCCGGGGGTCGGATCACGAGGCCGGTTCCCAGGCGCGGGAGGCGAGGGAGCGCTCCATCGCGTCGATGATGCGCTCGTTGGCGAGGCCGAAGGCGAAGTTCGGGAAGCAGTCGCCGTCGCCGGCGATGCCGTCGATCAGGTCGCGCACCTCGATCACCTTGACGTCGAAGTAGCCGAGGCCGCCGCCGGCGAAGTCGAAGCCGAAGAAGGCGCCGAACTGGGGGACCTGGCTGCCGGCGTAGATCGTCTTGAAGCCGCGGTCGGGCTTGGGGTCGTCGAAGCGGGCGATCTTCAGCTCGTTGAAGCGCTCGCCGTCCATCAGGATCGTGCCCTTGGTGCCGGAGACCTCCCAGTAGACGCCGAAGACCTTGCCGGCGGCGACGCGGCTGGCCTCGATGACGCCGCCGGCGCCGCTGGCGAAGCGCACGAGGGTCTGGATCTGGTCCTCGTTCTCGACCTCGGCGCGGGGGGCGTCGGCGCCGGCCTTCGCGCCGTAGCCGGAGCCGCCCTGCGGGACGGGGCGGGTCGGGAAGAACGTCTGGGCCTGGGCGATGGCGCTCTCGATGTCGCCCATCAGGTACTGGGCGACGGAGATGACGTGGCTGCCGAGGTCGCCGAGGGCGCCGGAGCCGGCCTGCTGGCGGCTGCACCGCCACGAGAAGGGCAGGTCGGGGTCGTTGAAGAAGCCCTGGTCGAACCAGCCGCGGAAGCGCATCGGTGTGCCGATATCGCCGCGGTCGATCAGCTGCTTCGCCAGCATCGCGGCCGGGGTCTTGATGTTGTTGAAGGCGACCATGGTCTTGACGCCGGCCTTGCGGGCGGCGGCCTCCATCTCCTCGGCCTCGGCGAGGGTCACGGCGAGCGGCTTCTCGCAGTAGACGTGCTTGCCGGCGGCGATGGCGGCGAGGGCCATCTCGCGGTGCATGGCGTTCGGCGAGGTGATGTCGACGACGTCGACCTCCGGGTCGCTCACCAGCGCCCGCCAGTCGCCGGTGCTGCGCTCGAAGCCGAAGCGCGCGGCGGCGTCGGCGGCCAGCGCGTCGGTCGCGTCGGCGAGCATGTAGAGGTGCGGGGTGGCGGGGAGGTCGCGGTAGAGCGTGGCGGCGCGGCGGAAGGCGTCGGCATGGGCCTGGCCCATGAAGCCGGAGCCGATGAGGCCGATGTTGAGCGTGCGGGTCATGCGGGGCTCGCGATGCTGGCGAAGGTGGAGAGGACGTGGGCGCGGGCGCGGGTCACGGCGGGGAGCGGGGGGGCGACGGCGGGGTCCTGCTCGGCCTCGACGACGAGCCAGCCGCGGTAGCCGGAGGCGGCCACGAAGCGGGCGAGGGGGGCGAAGTCGACGGCGCCGTCGCCGGGGATTGTGAACATGCCGGCGCGGACGGCGTCGTTGAAGCTGCGGTCGCCGGCGCGGACGGCGGCCCGGCGGTTGGGGCGGACGTCCTTGAGGTGGATGTGGACGATGCGGTCGCCGAAGCGGTCGATCAGGCGGGCGTAGTCGAAGCCCGCGGCGACGGCGTGGCCGGTGTCGAGGAGGAGGCCGAGCTCGGGGCCGGCGGCGTCGATGAGCGCGGAGACCTCGTCGAAGGTCTCGGCGACCATCATCAGGTGGTGGTGGTAGGCGGGGACGAGGCCGTAGTCGCCGGCGAGGCGCTTGCCGAACTCGGTCAGGCGGGCGGCGTAGGCGGGGACGTCGGCGGCGGGCATCAGCCGGCGGCGCGACATGGGGGCGTCGAGGGGGGCGCCGGGGGCCATCATCGCCGTCTCGCCGTAGACCATCGTCGTGCAGCCGAGGGCGCGGAGGAGGCCGGCATGGGGGGCGATGGCCGCCATCTCGGCGGCGACGCCGCGCCCGGCGAGCTCGCCCGACCACCAGCCGGAGGCGAGGGCGAGGCCGCGCGCGTCGAGGAGGGGGCGGAGCGTGGCCGCGTCGCGGGGGAACTTGCGGCCGAGCTCGACGCCGGCGTAGCCGGCGGCGGCGGCGTCGTCGAGGCAGGTGGCGAGCGGGATGTCGGCGCCGAGGTCCTCGAGCACGTCGTTCGCCCAGGAGAGCGGGCTGACGGCGAGGCGGACGCCGGCGGGGAGGGCGGTGGGGTCGGTCACGGGGGGGCCTCCTCGGAGCGGACGGGTCACGGGCGGGATCGGCCGGCGCCGGCGGGCCGGCGGGGGCCGACCAGTCGGTCGGGCGGCCGTGACCGGACGCGGGTCTCACGCGTGATATTCTGGTCAAGCCGCTGGAATTCAACCATGATTGTCGGGCCATCAAACCTTTGTTCGCGAAGGTTAATGCGGCGTCTCAGCTTGGCCGCCAGTCGGGGGTCAGGGTCACGGGGGCGCCGGTCTGCATGGCGACGATGGCGGCCTCGGCGAGGCGCTGGGCCTCGAGGCCGTCGGCGATGCCGGCGAGGGGCGGGGCGCCGGTGGCGAGGAGGTCGGCGAAGGCGGCCATCTCGGCGTGGTAGGCGCCGGCGAACCGCTCGATGAAGTAGCTCTCCGGGGGCGCGGTGCGGAAGCCGGCGGCGTCGCCGATGCGGATCGTGGTGGCGGGGCGGTTGTCGACGTAGAGCGCCTCGCGGGCGCAGATCGCCTCCAGCCGCTGGTCGTAGCCGAAGGGGGCGCGGCGGCAGTTGACCATCTGGACGAAGCGGCCGGAGGCGGAGGTGAGCGTGACCATCGCGGTGTCGATGTCGCCGGCGGCGCCGATCTCCGGGTCGATCAGGCAGGCGCCGACCGCGAAGACGCTGCGGATCTCCTCGCCGAGCAGGTAGCGGGCCATGTCGAAGTCGTGGATCGCCTGGTCGCGGAACATGCCGCCCGAGCGCTCGACGTAAGTCCGCAGCGGCGGGGCGGGGTCGCGGGTGTGCATGACGACGTGCTCGAGCGCGCCGGAAGCGCCGCTGGCGATGCGGTCGCGCACGGCGCGGAAGTCGGGGTCGTAGCGGCGCTGGAAGCCGAGCATGCAGGGGATGCCCGAGGCCGCGACGCGGGCGGCGACCCGCTCGACGGCGGCGAAGTCGAGGCTGACCGGCTTCTCGCAGAACACCGCCTTGCCGGCGGCGGCGGCGCGCTCGAGGAGGTCGGCGTGGGTGTCGGTGGAGCTGGCGATGACGACGCCCGCGATGGCCGGGTCGGCGAAGACGGCGCCCGCCTCGACCACCGCGGCGCCGAGGCGGGCGGCGAGGTCGTCGCGGCCGGCGCCGGCGCCCGGGTCGACGAGGTAGCGCACCCGCAGCGAGGGCTGCGCGGCGGCGTTGAGCGCGTGGACGCGGCCGATGCGGCCGGCGCCGAAGACGGCGATGTCGGTCATGGTTCCTCCCTCCGGCCCGCGTTGCGGATGCGTCCGGCTTGCGGGGAGGATATGCCGGGGCTATCCGGCGAGGAACGGCGGCCTTGAGGAGATCTCATCAGGGATGGCGAAGGCGACGGCGCGGGACGTGGCGGCGGCGGCGGGGGTGTCGCCGGCGACGGTCGACCGGGTGCTGAACGGCCGGGGCGGCGTGGCGCCGGAGAAGGAGCGGCGGGTGCTCGAGGCGGCGCGGCGGCTGCGGCTCGACCGGGCGCTCGACCAGCGCGCGGCGCGGACGCTGCGGGTGGCGGTCTTGATCCAGCCGCGGGAGAACCCGTTCCATGCCGCGGTGCAGGCGGCGTTCGAGGCGGCGAACCGCGATTTCCCGCATCTCAACATGCAGTTCCGGATCAGCCACATCGCCCCGGCCGAGCCGGCGCGGACGGCGCGGGCGATCGCGGCGCTGGCGCCGGAGCATGACGCGCTGGTGCTGTGCAGCGCGCAGGACGACGGGATCGCGGCGGCGGTGGCGCGGGTGACGGCGGAGGGGAAGCCGGTGATCGCGCTGGCGACCGACATCCGCGGCGGCGGCGCGCGCACCTATGTCGGGCCGGACAACCGGCAGGCGGGGCGGGTGGCGGGCGACCTGATGGGGCGGCTGCTGGGGCCCGGGGGCGGCGAGGTGGTGATGATCGCCGGGATGCTGAGCATGGCGGGCCACGAGGAGCGCGAGACGGGGTTCCGCGCCGTGCTCGGCGCGCGCTATCCGCGGGTGCGGCTGCTGGAGGTGCTGCAGAGCCTGGAGCAGGGGCGGCGGGCGGGCGATCTGGTCTTCGCGGCGCTGAAGGCGCATCCGGGGATCGCGGGGGTCTACAACGCCTCCGCCGGGGCGCAGCCGGTGGTGGACGCGATCCGGGCGGCGGGGCGGAGCGGCGTGGTCTTCGTGACGCACGAGCTGACGGAGGAGCGGCGGCAGCTGCTGCGCGAGGGGCGGATCGACGCGATCATCGACCAGAACCCGGAGCTGGAGGTGCGGACGGCGGTCGAGGTGATCGCGGCGCATTTCGGCCGGCTCGACGCGCCGCCGCCGGCGACGGTGACGCCGGTGCGGATATACATGAGGGAGAACTGCTGAGGGGTCAGGGGAGGGACACGGTGCGTCCCGTCGTGGCGCTCTCGGGGGGCGGTGACGGAGAAGAGAATGTGACGCACCGAGCGGGCGAGGCGCGCGCCGGGGTCATTCCTCCGGCACGTTCTCGCGCAGCTCCTCCAGCCACAGCGCGGCGGTCGCGTCGGAGGGGGCGCGCCAGTCGCCGCGGGGGGAGAGGGCGCCGGCGGCGGAGACCTTGGGGCCGTTCGGGATCGCCGAGCGCTTGAACTGGCTGATCTCGAAGAAGCGGAACAGGAACGCCTCCAGCCACTTGCGGATCGTCGCGAGGTCGTAGGCGTGGCGCGCCTCCTCGGGGAAGCCGATCGGCCAGAGGCCCTTGCCGGCGTCGGACCAGGCGTGCAGCGCGAGGAAGGCGACCTTGGACGGCGCCTGTCCGTAGCGCAGGATGTGGTAGAGGAAGAAGTCGTGCAGCTCGTAGGGGCCGATCTTGGCCTCGGTGCTCTGGATCGGCTCGCCCTCCGCCACGGGGATCAGCTCGGGCGAGATCTCGGTGCCGAGGATCGCCTCCAGCACGGCGTCGGTCTCGGGGTCGAACTGGTTCGAAGCGACCGCCCAGCGGATCAGGTATTGGATCAGCGTCTTCGGCACGCCGGCGTTGACCGCGTAGTGGCTCATCTGGTCGCCGACGCCGTAGGTGCACCAGCCGAGCGCCAGCTCGGAGAGGTCGCCGGTGCCGATCACGAAGCCGCGGCGCTGGTTGGCGAGGCGGAAGAGGTAGTCGGTGCGGAGCCCGGCCTGCACGTTCTCGAAGGTGACGTCGTAGGCGGGCGTCCCCTCGGCGAAGGGGTGACCCATGTCGCGCAGCATCTGCAGCGCCGCGGGGCGGATGTCGATCTCCGCGCCGGTGACCCCGAGCGCCCGCATCAGCCGCCAGGCGTTGCCCTTGGTCGCCTCGCCGGTGGCGAAGCCCGGCATGGTGAAGCCGAGGATCGTCGAGCGCGGCAGGCCGAGGCGGTCGCAGACCTTGGCGGCGACGATCAGCGCGTGGGTGCTGTCGAGGCCGCCCGAGACGCCGATGACCATGTGATCGCCGCTCGTCGCCTCGAAGCGCCGGCGCAGGCCGTCGACCTGGATGTTGAAGGCCTCAAAGCAGTCCTGGTCCAGCCGCTCGCGGCGGTTCGGCACGAAGGGGAAGCGGCGGAGCTTGCGGATCAGCCCGATGTCGCCTTGGTCGGGGCGGTGGGCGAAGCGCACGCGGCGGAAGGGGCGCCAGGTCAGCGCGCCGGCGGCGTCGTTGAAGGTGCCGGTGCGCATCCGCTCGGCGAGGATGCGGCCGGTGTCGACGTCGGCGACGGCGAGCTGCGGCTCGCGAGGGAAGCGGTCCGATTCGGCGAGGAGCTCGCCCAGCTCGTAGACGGCGCCCTGGCCGTCCCAGGCGAGGTCGGTGGTGCTCTCGCCCGGGCCGGCGGCGGAGTAGGCGTAGGCGGCCATCGCCCGCGCCGACTGCGAGGCGCAGAGCAGGTGGCGCTCGTCGGCCTTGCCGATGGTGATGTTCGAGGCGGAGAGGTTGGCGAGGATCGTCGCGCCGTCGAGCGCGGCGAGCGTCGAGGGCGGGACGGCGGACCAGAAGTCCTCGCAGATCTCGACGTGGAAGACGAAGCCGGGCAGGTCGTCGGCCTCGAAGATCAGGTCGGACCCGAAGGGGGCGTCGCGCCCCGCGACGCGGATCGTCGCGCCGGCGACGTCGCGGCCGTGGGCGAACCAGCGCTTCTCGTAATACTCGCGGTAGTTCGGCAGGTAGCTCTTGGGCGTCACCCCGAGGATCTCGCCGCGCGCGATCGCCACCGCGGCGTTGTAGAGCCGCCCCTCGTGGCGGAGCGGCGCGCCGAGGAGCAGCACCGGCGCGAGGTCGGCGCTCGCCGCGCGGATCGCCTCGAGCGCCGCCTCCACCGCGTCGAGGAGCGCGGTCTGCATCAGGAGGTCGTCGATCGCGTAGGACGAGACGCAGAGCTCGGGGAACACCGCGAGGTCCACGCGCGCGGCGTCGGCGCGGCGCGCCTCGGCGAGGATGGCGTCGCGGTTGAAGGCGACGTCGGCCGTCCGCACCCCCGGCATGCTGGCCGCCACCCGGACGAAGCCATGCCGGTGCATGGACCGGAACCCCTCGCCGCGCCGCCTCGTCATGCCCGTCCTCGTCAAGCCTGTCTTCGTCAAGACCGTCTCGCCCCCGCTTCCCCTGCGCGCCACAGCTCGGCCACGTCGGCCGTCTCGCCGACCTCCACGTGCTGGCCGTAGCGTTCCGCGAACAGCTCCAGCATCGCGTCGTGGTTCTCGTCCGAGCTGCTGCAGACCGCATCCTGCACCAGCACCGTTCGATAGCCGAGATCGACCGCGCCGAGAACCGTCGCCAGCACGCACATGTCGGTCTCGCCGCCGGTGACGACCAGCGTGTCGCAGCCGCGCATCTGGAGGCGGCTGCGCAGGTCGGGTCCCCACCAGGGCGAGTAGACCGCCTTGTCGAGCGTCTCCGCCGGCGGCGCGAAGCGGGCGAGCTCCGGCATCAGGCCGGCCATGTCCTCGCCGAGCGCCTCCAGCGTCATCGACGCCCAGCGTCGGTAGTAGCTCCGCCAGGCGCCCTGTCCCTCGCCGGGGCGCCGGGCCGGGACGAAGCGGGTGAAGATGGTGCGTTCCGGACCGAGCTCGCAGAGGCGCACGATCTGCGGCAGCACGCGGGGCATCCATTCGAGCCCCCATTCCGCGCCCGGCGCGAAGAGGAGCTGCATGTCGATGCAGAGATGCGTCGTCGTGGCGGGCAGCGCCTCGTCGCGCAGGGTAGGCTTCCGCGCCATGGCTAGCGGCCCGTGCTGGCGTGCGGGGCCGTCACGCGCTTCGATTCCGGCGAGCCGCGAAAGCGCAGCACGATCGAGAGGACCACGAGGACGGCGGTGGAAAGGAACTCCGACTGCCAGTTCTGGAACGACTCGAACCAGAACCCGGCGTCGAGGAGGCGCCGGACCGCCGTGGGCGGCGCGGCGCCGTGGAGGGCCGCGTCGGCGACGGCGGCGCGGCAGCTCCCCCAGAGATGCAGCAGGAACGCGGCGACGAAGAGCGCGCCGAGGGCGATGCCGAGGGAACAGGCGTAGAGGAATCCGCCGATGCCGCGGGGCCGCGGCTCCTTCGTCTCGCCCGCGTCCGGGTCGCGCGATTCGGCCGAGCCCTTCTGGAGCAGGAAGGCCGTCAGCATCACGTAGGCGGCCATCTGCAGGAACTCGCTCTCCCAGTTCTCGAACACCGCCGAGACGAAGTCGCCGCTCGCGAGGTAGGCGAGGAGCCCGGTGGGGAGCGCGCCATGGCGCAGGAGGAAATCGTCATGCGCCTTCCACCCGGCGAGCGCCATGCCGACGATGGCCCCGCCGAAGAGGAGGCCGAGCGCGAGCGTCAGCCCGTTCTCGCGCAGCGCCCTCGCGGTGCCGCTCGCGGGGTCTCGGAGCTCAGCCATTGGGGTCTCCCCTCTTTAGCACCGGAGAACGTGGGGGTCTGCCGGCGGTTCCCCCGAGGCGGCGGCCGCGGGGCGGAAGGCTTTGCGGGGGGCGGGCGGCACGGCTCGAAACCCGGAGCGCTCCCGAACGTTGAACGGACTTCCACAGCGTGAGGAGCACTGCCATGACGCCGGCCGACACTTCCAGGACGGACGAGATCGCCCGGGTCGCCCATGCGGTCCGGGACGCCGAGGGCCGGCCCGATGGCCGCGACCACGACCACTGGATGCGGGCGAAGCAGATCGTGGAGGAGGGCAGGGGCGGCGAGTACGCCGGGGCGGACGAGGGGGACCCGTCGCACGCGGCGCGCGCCGTGCAGCCCGGGTTCGAGGACGCGGCCCCCGGCATGGTCCCTGGCATGAAGCGTGATCCCGCTCCCGAGCTGAAGGAGGACGCGGGCGGCCGCTTCGCGCAGCAGCTCGCCGACCTGCCCGAGGGCTAGCGAATTCACACTTCTCCTCCAGCCGCCATGGACCGAACGATATGAAGCCGATAGCCGACCGACCGACGCGGGCTCCGCCCGCGAGGCTGCGGCGCGACAAGCGAAAGCACGGCTTTCGCCGCGCCGACGACCGGAGCGCGTTGGCGCGGAGGTCGTCAGGGGCGAAAGATTTCCCCGTCGCGCGCAATCCGTCCGTGATCGCCCCGGCGATCGCGGAATCGCGCTCGCCCCCCGAGGGGCGATCGCGGACGGATTTGCCACGGGTCAAATCCGTCGGGCGTCAGTGTCGCGACCCATTCCTCCCGATCCGTGGCTTCAGCCGGGATGTGTGAATGCCGTAGGCCCGAGGGGGGGGCCGGGGAGCCGGCGGCCGCGGCGCCGGGGAAGCGGGCCGGGGCGTCGCGGACCCCGGCGAAGAAGGCGATGGGGCAGGGGGTCGAAGGATGCGGGTCGAAGGATGCGGACTACGTTCGCCCCGCCGGCCGCAAGGAGATGGACCTGCCGCCGTCGAAGTGGACGAAGACCGACGAGGAGGCCGACGAGTCGTTTCCGGCCTCCGATCCTCCCGGAAACTATTTAGGGAAAGCGCCCGGGCCAGAGGAGGCCCGGGCCCAGAGCGGCTGGCGGCCGCGCGGAACCTTCCTCCCGGCCCGCCGACTTGTCTGCTGCGGCAGATGAAGGAACTCGAAGCTCGGGAACTTCGGTCGCAGCTGCACGTGGCCGAGCAGCCGCCGCCCCTGCTGCATCCGAGCATGGCGCACTATCACAGCAGGGTCGACGAGCTGTACGCGGCGCTCGACGGCGAGTCCGACGCCGAACGGATGGAAGCCGTGGAAGTTCTGCGCTCGCTTGTTAAGGAAATCGTGCTGACGCCCGAGGGTGAGCAGTTGCAGATCGATGTTCGGGCGATCTGGCGGGAATCCTCGCGTCTCGGCGGAAAGCAAACGGCCCGCCTTGGGGCGGGCCGATCGCAATTTTGAGATGGTTGCGGGGCAGGGGATCAGCGGTTTCTACAAATGCTCGCCGTCGCCTGACCGTCCCGCGGGCGCTGCGGCGTTGAACCGAGCCGGTGGCAGACGAACGGCGCTCATCTCGACATCATCTCCAGCGGCCAGATCACGATCTGCGGAAAGAGCACCAGCAACACGAGAACGGTGAGCTGGGCGATCATGAACGGAACCACCCCCTTGATGACGCCGGTCATCGGGGCCCGCGCCACGCCGCAGACGACGTTGAGCACGGTCCCGACCGGGGGCGTCACCAGTCCGATCGCGTTGTTCATGATGAACAGCACCCCGAAGTAGACCGGATCGATCCCGGCCTGCTGCACGACGGGCATCAGGACCGGAGTCAGGACCAGCACCGTCGGCGTGAAGTCCATCGCGGTGCCGACGATGAAGACGATCAGCATCAGCACGGCCATCAGCAGGATCTTGTTGTCCATGAACGGCTCGACCATCGCAGCCAGCTGCTGCGGAATGGCTGCGGTCGTGATCAGCCACGCCGAGACGCCGGCGGCCGCGACGAGGAACATGACCACGGCCGTCGTCTCGGCCGCGCGATACATCAGGCCGAACAGGTCGGATATCTTGATCTCGCGGTAGACGAAGACGCCGATCAGCAGGGAGTAGACGGCCGCGATCACCGCCGCCTCGGTCGGGGTGAAGGCGCCGGCCTTCAGTCCGCCGATCACGACGACGGGCATCACCAGCGCCCACAGGGCCTTGCGGGTCTCGGTCAGCCGCTCGGACATGGTGCGCGTGGGCTCGACGCTGGGGTTGTCGCGCCCGATGCTCCAGCGCCAGGCGAGCATGATGGCGATGCCCATCAGGATGCCCGGAACGATCCCGGCGAGGAAGAGCTTGGTGATCGAGACCCCGCCCGCGACGCCGAAGATGATCATCCCGACCGAGGGCGGCAGCACCGGCGCGATGACGCCGCCGCAGGCGATCAGCCCGCAGGACCGGTTGATGTCGTAGCCGGCGTTGCGCATCAGCGGCACCAGCACCGAGGCGAGCGCCGCCGCGTCGGCCACGGCCGAGCCCGAGAGCGAGGCCATGACGATCGCGGCCATGACCGCGACGTAGCCGAGCCCGCCGCGGACATGGCCGATCCAGGCCATCGCCATCGTGATGATGCGCCGCGTCATCCCGCCGGCGTTCATCAACTCGCCGGCGAGCATGAAGAAGGGCACGGCGAGGAGCGGGAAGCTGTTGGCGCCGTCCCACATGTTCTGGATGACGATCTGAGGATCGAAGATGCCCATGTAGAGCATCATGGCCAGGCCGCAGCCGATCAGCGCGAAAGCCACCGGCATGCCGAGGGCCATGAGGCCGAGAAGCGATCCTATGAAGACGAAGATGATCATCAGCGCTTCTCCTCCTGCGCCTGGGTCGAGCGCGCCGCGTCCAGGGCTTCGTCCATGCCTTCCTCGAGAACCTCGATCAGCTCGTCGTCGCGGATGTCCCCCATGGCCAGCCGGACGAGATTGGACACGCAGATCAGCGCGATCGCCGCGCCGGTGACGTAGCTGACGCCGAAGACCCACAGCATGCTGATCTCGGCGACCGGGGATTGCGTCATCTTCAGGATGTCGTGCTGCATCCACGTGCCGTAGAAGATGACGAGCGCGCAGATCAGGATGACGACCTGGCTGATCGTCCAGCATATCTTGCGCCCTGCGATCGGGAGCGCCTGGACGATGATGTCGACGCCGAGGTGGTTGCGGCGGTAGAGGCCGATGATGCCCCCGAGGAAAGTCATCCACACGAAGGCGAATCTGGGAAGCTCTTCCGAGATGTCTATTCCGGTATTGAAGAGCATACGCAGCATGACGTTCCCGAACACCATGACAAGCATTACGGCCATGCAGAGGACGAGAAGTATTTCGATCATGCGGTAAAAGCCGCTGACACCTGCATCTATGAGTGCGCGCATCGTTCGATCCTTCAGAGCAGCTTGGCCAAGCGGTGTCCGCCATCCGGACTATGGCGCTGCGTCGATTACAGGAGCGGTATGAGAGCTTCGGGAACGGGTCGGCGATCCTCGCCGACCCGTTCCTGTATTGCGTGGCTCAGTTCTTGTTCGCGGCGATCTCGGCGTAGAACCGTTCGACGAAGTCTCTCCCGATGACGTCGATGTTCTCGGTCACCACCGGCTCGATGGCGGCGCGGACCGCCTCGATGTCGGCCGGCTGCATCACGGTCGTCTCCATGCCCTCGGCTTCGAGCTTGCCGAGCGCCTCGGCGGCGTCGCGGTCCTCGGCCTCGCGCTGGAAGGTCCGGGTCTTCTCGGCCGCGGACTGGACGGCGGCCTGCTGCTCCGGCGTCAGCGAGTCCCAGAACTTGCTCGACGCGACCAGAGCGACCGGCGTGTAGACGTGGTTGGTGACGGTCAGGTACTCCTGCACCTCGTACATATTGTTCGCGTACATATCGACGAACGGATGCTCGTAGCCGTCCAGCGCCTTGGTCTCGAGCGCGGTGTAGACCTCGGTGAAGGCCATCGGCACGGCGTTCATGCCGAGCGCCTTGAAGCTCGCCAGCGCCATCGGGCTCTGCATGACCCGGACCTTCAGCCCTTCCATGTCGGCGAGCGTCGCCACGGGATGCTGGCTGTTCGACAGGTTGCGCATGGCGCCGCCGGACCAGACGAGGCCGTGCATGCGCATGTCCGAGAGGCTGGCGAGAAGATCCGTCCCCGCCGGGCCGTCGAGCACCGCCGCCGCCTGCTCCTCGTTCTCGAACAGGAAGGGGATATCGAAGATCTGGAGCTCTTTCTTGTGCGTGGCGATCGGCGCAAGCGATCCCATGTAGAAGTCGATCGTGCCGGACTGGAGCGCGATCAGCATCTTCTCTTCGGATCCGAGCGCGGCGTTGCCGAACACCGTCACCGTGACGCTGCCGTTCGTGGCCTTCTCGACCTCCTCGGCGAAGAACTTCACGGCCGCGGCGCGCGGATGGCTGTCGGCGAAACTGTGGCCGAGCTTCGCCACCTTGACGTCCTGCGCCGCGGTCGGGCTGACCGGAGCCACCCAGAGCGCGAACGCGGCGCAGATGGCGCCCAGCATCGTCCTTCGCGACACGGGCCAACTCCAGCCCTGCCCGAGATCGCTCGATCGGCGCTCTATCCCCAGTTTCGTCATCGCATCCTCCTTCGGGTGACTTCTTCGAGTTGTCATTGGTCGTCTCCGCCGCGCAGCGCCCGCAGCGCCGCCAGGTCCACGAGAGCGCCGTGCGACTGCACCACGCGCGCCGCCGTTCGGTGCCCGTTGCGCGTCGCCTCGACGGGAGCGGCCCCGGCGAGGCGGGCGGCGAGATATCCGGCGTTGAAGCTGTCGCCCGCACCCGTCGTATCGAGGGGGTTGGCCACCTCGATCGCAGGGATGCCGACCGCCTCCTCGCCCAAGCACACGAGGGCGGGATCCGCTCCGTTCTTCACCACCACCTCCGATACGCCGTAGCCGGCGATGCGGGCAGCGCAGGCCTCGATAGAGGCATCGTCGAACAGGTCCCGTTCGTCGGGGAAGGTCGGCAGCGCCACGGTCGCGACACGGCAGCCCGCCTCGATCTCGGCGCGGAGCTCCGCTTGATCGGCCCACAGGGCCGGCCGGATGTTGGGATCGAAGGCGACCATTCCGCCGCGCCCGCGCACCGCGTCGAGCGCCGTGAGCAACGTCCGCCGGTGCTCGGGCGTCAGGATCGCAAGGGTGATCCCCGAGAAATAGACGCAGTCCGCGTCCTCCAGCGCCCGGGTCAGGGCGGCTCTGTCCTCGGCGAGCAACCGGGCGGCGGACGTGTCGCGCCAGTAGGCGAACGACCGCTCGTGGCCATCGAGGGTGATCATGTAGAGCCCGACCGTGCGGCCGGTCACCCGTCGGGCCACCGGCTCGATGCCGGCGCCCTCGATGAAGCGCAGGAGGTCATCGGAGAGCGGGTCGCTGCCCGCTCCCGTCACGTAGCGTACCCGGATCGCCCCCGGATCGGTCAGCCCCCGCAGCGTCCAGGCCGTGTTGAACGTATCCCCCGCAAAGCCCCGACGATAGAGGCCGTCGCCGGCAGAGCTCAGCTCGACCATGCATTCGCCAATACTCGCGAAGACCGGCATCGGTTTTCCTCTTGTTGGCGCTCAGAAAGAAAGTTGAACCTTCATGGCGACGCTCCGATCGTTGGCGGTCTCGAAGGCTTCGACCGCCTGCTCGAAGGGAATGGTGTGGGTGAGCACCGGCCTCACGTCGACGAGCCCCTGGCCCATCAGGGCGACGGCGAGCTCGAACTCCTCGTGGAAGCGGAACGAGCCGCGGATCTGCAGCTCCTTGGTGATGATCGCATTGATCGGCAGCGCGAAGTCGCCCCCGAGGCCGAGTTGCACGACGACGCCGCCCGGCCGCACCACCGGCAGCGCCCCGCGCAGCGCCGCCTGACTGCCGGACGCCTCGAAGTGCACGTCGAAGACCCCCTTGCCGGCGGCGTAGGGCGCCAGCGCTTCCGGGTCCGCGGCGAGGTCGAGCGTGGTGGTGGCGCCCACGCGCTCGGCGATCGAGAGGGCGAAGGGGTCGAGGTCGGTCACGACGATCTCGCGGGCGCCGCCGAGCCGGGCCGCGACCACGACCAGGTTGCCGATCGGACCCGCGCCGGTGATCAGCACCCGCCTGCCGATCAGCGGCCCGGCGATCCGCGCCGCATGCAGGCAGACCGCCAGCGGCTCGGCCATCGCGGCCTCGCCGAAGGAGAGCGCGTCGGCGATCGGCACGGCCTGGGCGGCCTCGACCGTCAGGCTCTGGCGGAACCCGCCCTGATCGTGGGGCATTCGCATGGCGCTGCCGATGAAGTGCATGTCGAGGCACTGGTTCTGCCTGCCCGCCTGGCAATAGATGCAGCGGCCGCAGGCGCGGCTGGGGTTGACGGCGACCCGCATCCCGGGGGCGAGTCCTTCGACGCCTGCCCCAACCTCGGCGATCGTGCCGGCGATCTCGTGGCCGAGCGCCATCGGCTCGCGGATGCGGATCGAAGCCGTGCCGCCGTGGTTGTAGTAGTGCAGGTCCGAGCCGCAGATCCCGCCGGCCCGGATCGCCACCCGGACCTGGCCCGGACCCGGGGCCTCCTCGGCGACCGGCTCGATCCGCAGGTCCTTCGGGGCATGGAGGATGACGCCGCGCATGAGGTGCTTTCCGTGTGAGGGATCAGAGGACCGAGATCATCCCGCCGTCGACGTAGATGATCTGGCCGTTGACGTAGTCCGACGCCGGGGAGGCGAGGTAGACGGCGGTGCCGGCCAGCTCCTCGGGCTTGCCCCAGCGCCGGGCCGGGGTGCGGCCCTTGACCCAGGCGTCGAACTCGGGGTTCGCGATCAGCGCCTCGTTCATGTCGGTCAGCATGTAGCCGGGGCCGATGGCGTTCGCCTGGATGCCGTGCCCGCCCCACTCGGCGGCCATCGCCTTGGTCAGCATCTTGATGCCGCCCTTGGCCACCGTGTAGGGCGCGACCGTCGCCCGGGCGAGCTCGCTGGTCAGCGAGCCGATGTTGATGACCTTGCCGCGCCCGCGCGGGATCATCCGGCGCGCCGCCTCGCGGCCGACGACGAAGGCGCTGGTCAGGTTGGTGTCGATCACCCGCTGCCAGTCGGCGGTGTCGAGGTCGACCATCGGCCGGCGAAACTGGGTGCCCGCGTTGTTGACCAGGATGTCGATCGCGACGCCCCCGGCGTCGAGCGCGGCGAATGCGGCCACGACTGCCGCCTCGTCGGTAACGTCGAAGCAGGCGGTGCGCACGTCGAGGCCCTCGGCGCGCAGCGTGGCGGCGGTGTCCGCGAGGCGGGTGGCGTCGACGCCGTTCAGCACCAGCGCCGCGCCGGCCTGCGCCAGACCGCGGGCGATGGCGAGGCCGAGGCCGCGGGAGGAGCCGGTGACGAGCGCGGTGCGCCCGGCGAGGCCGAAGGGAGTGTCGGACATGGGCTTCCTCAGAGGCTGGAAAGACGGGTGGTCAGGTCGGGGCGCTCGAAGACCTGCGGCAGCAGCTCGGTGCCGAGGCCCGGACCCTCCATCGGCAGGACGCAGCCGTTCTCGATGCGCGGCAGCTCGGTGACGAGCTCCTTGTACCAGCCGGTGTAGAAGGCACGCACCGACTCCTGGATCAGGGTGTTGGGCTGCGACAGCGAGGAATGCACCGCCGCGACGTAGGCCACCGGCCCGGTGCAGTCGTGGGGTGCATAGGGGCGGTGGTAGGTGTCGGCCAGCGCGGCGATCTTGCGGCCCTCGGTGAGGCCGCCGGTCCAGACGAGATCGGTCATGACCACGCCGATGGCGCCGGCCTCGAGCATGTCCTTGTAGGGGAAGCGCGAGCCGAGCGTCTCGGAGGCGCAGATCGGAACGGAGGTCGAGGCTGCGAGCTCGGCCAGCGCCGTGACCGAGTTCATGCGGATCGGATCTTCGTACCAGGTCGGATCGTAGTCCTCGAGGACACGGGCGATCCGCTTCGCGGTGGTCAGGTTCCACAGGCTGTGGAACTCCACCATGATCTGCATCCGGTCGCCGACCGCCTTGCGGATCTTCTCGAAGGGCTCGACCGCGCGCTTCATCTGCTCGGCGGTGATGAAGCGGCCGTCGTTCTCGATCGCGGGCGGGTCGAAGGGCCAGATCTTCATCGCCGAGATGCCCTGCCCGAGCAGGCTCTCGGCCAGCGCGCCGGCGTCGGTCATGAAGCCCTGGAGGTCTTCGTAGGGGCCGTCGGCCGCGCCGAAGTTCCAGGTGTCGACCGGCTTGATCTTGTTCGAGCGCACGTAGCCGTAGCCGGCGCAGGTGTTGTAGACCGGCACGCGATCGTGGCAGAGGCCGCCGAGCATCTGATGGACCGGCTGGCCGCAGACCTTGCCGAAGATGTCCCAGAGGGCGAGATCGATCGCCGAGGCCGCGCGGTACTCTGCGCCAGTGGAGGACTGCGCCATCGGCAGGTTCACGAGCTCGCGCGAATGTGCCTCGATCCGCAGCGGATCGCGACCGAGCAGCCGGCCGGCCAGAACGTCGTGAATGTGCGCCTCGACGGCGCCGGCGCCGTAGAAGGTCTCGCCGAGACCGACGACGCCGGCGTCGGTCTCGACATGAACCCAGAGGACGTTGGAAAATTCTTCCGTACGGAAGGTCCGGATCGCGGTGATCTTCATTGCTGTCCCCATGGGTCGCGCCGGCCGGTCTGGCCAATCATGGCGTTGCTGCAAATATGAAATTTCACGACATGCCTTGAAGCACGCCCCGTCGCATGTTCTTCTTCCCGAAGCGCATGGGGTCGGAAAGGGATACTGTGGCAAGGAAGACGGCGACGCTCGACGTGGTGCAGGAAGCGCCCCCGCCGCGGCGCAACCAGACGAACCTGGTCGAGCAGGCCTACGAGCAGCTCGAGAGCCTGATCATCGTCTGCGAGCTCAAGCCGGGCAGCGTGATGTCGATTCAGGACCTGCAGCGCATCGCCGGGTCGAGCCGGACGCCGGTGCACCAGGCGGTCAACCGGCTGGCGGCCGACACGCTGCTGACGGTCCAGCCTCGCCAGGGCATCCGCATCGCGCCGATCGATCTCGCGCGCGAGCGGCTGCTGCTGCAGCTCAGGCGCGACCTCGAGCGCTTCGTGCTGGCGCTGGTCATCGAGCGCTCCACCGGCACGTATCGCAGCCAGATGACGCACATCGCCCGCGCGCTGCGCGAGCGCCGCGAGACCATGACGATCGGCGAGTTCAACACGTTCGACCGCCGCATCGACAAGGTCCTGCTCCTGGCCGCGGGCGAGCCGTTCCTCGAGCATACGCTTCGGCCGCTGCACACGATCTTCCGGCGCATCGGCTGGATCCACCACCAGCACGTCGGTGGCGAGGCCAGCTTGTTCGGCACCATCGACTGCCACATCGCGGTTCTCGACGCCGTGGTGAACCGCCGGGTCCCGCAGGCGCTCGAAGCGTCTGACGGACTCATCACCTTTGTCGACGGCATGTTCGACGCCATCGAGCGCGAGGTCGATCCGGCGCTGCTCGACAGCAGCCTGGAGCCGCTTCCCGGGATCTGACCCAGCCGTCGCAATCATGGCCGAAGCCGCTCGCCGCCGGGCGCGAAGGCGACGGCCTGGGCGAGGTCCGGCCGCAGGCCGACCTTGTCGCCGAGGGCGAGCTCGCTGTAGCCCGAGACGGTGACCATCACCGCGTCCATGTCGCCGTCTGCCGCATGGGCGGTGCGCGCGCCGTCGAGACGGGCAGCGATGACAGACTCGGCGCCGACGTGCTCGACCATGGTCACCGTGCCCGGGATCGTCCCTTCGAGGTCGGGCGCAGTGATCGCGATCGCGTTCGGCCGGACGCCGAGCAGCACGTCCGGGCCGCCGGAGCGGATGGCGGCGGCGAGCGGGCCGGCCAGCGGCAGGCGCCGGCTTCCGACGACGCCCTCGTCACCCTCGACCCGCATTTCGATGAGGTTCATCGGCGGGGTTCCGATGAACCGCGCGACGTAGGTGTTGGCCGGGTCGGTGTAGATCTCGCGGGCGGTGCCGAACTGCTGGATGATCCCGTCGCGCATCAGCGCGATCTTGGTGCCCATCGTCATCGCCTCGACCTGATCGTGGGTGACGTAGACGAAGGTGCCGCCGATCTCCTGGTGCAGGCGCGAGATCTCTGAGCGCATGGTGGTGCGCAGCTTGGCGTCGAGGTTGGAGAGCGGCTCGTCCATCAGGAAGACTTCGGGCTGGCGCACCATCGCCCGCCCGAGCGCCACCCGCTGCCTCTGCCCGCCGGAGAGGGTGCGCGGGAAGCGGTCGAGCATCTCGGTCAGCGACAGGATGCGCGCCGTCCTCTCGACGCGGTCGGCGATCTCGGGGGTCCCTTCGATCCGGCGCTTGGCCATGCCGCCGATGACCGGGATGTGGTACCACCACTTGAACCGCTTCATCAGCAGCGGGAAGGTCATGTTCCGCCGCACCGTCAGATGTGGATAGAGCGCGTAGGACTGGAACACGAAGGCCATGTCCCGCTCGCTCGGCGGAAGCTGGTCGACCCGCCGGTCGCCGAGATGGATCTCGCCGCTGGTGATGGTCTCCAGCCCCGCGAGCATCCGCAGCAGCGTGGACTTGCCGCAGCCCGAGGGTCCGAGCAGGACCAGGAAATCGCCATCCTCGACGTTCAGGTCGATGTTCTTGATGACTTCCCTGGCGGCGAAGTGCTTGGCGACCTGGCGAAGCGTGATGGATGTCATGGTGGTTTTCCCGATCAACCTTTGACGCTGCCGGCGGTCATGCCGGAGACGACGTGGCGCTGGACGAGGAGGTAGAAGAAGACCGCCGGCAGCGTGTACATGACGCCCACGGTCATCACGGCGTGGATGGGGGTGGAGAGCTCGCCCACGAAGCTCGCCAGCCCGACCGAGGCGGTGCGCAGGCTCTCGCTGCTGACCAGGGTCTGGGCGAAGACGTATTCGTTCCAGCCGTGGAAGAAGGCGATCACCGAGGCGGCGGCGAGCGTCGGCGCGATCAACGGGATGACGGTGGCGAGCACGATGTCGATGCGCGAGCAGCCGTCCATCCGCGCCGCCTCCTCGACCTCGATCGGCACGCCGTCGATGGCGCCCTTGAGGATCTAGGTGATCACCGGCACGACGAAGGCGGTGTTGGCGAGGACGAGCCCGCCGATCGAGTCGAGCAGCGCCAGCTTGCCGAAGATCGAGTAGAGCGGCACCACCAGCATCGCCTCCGGCAGCATCTGCGTGGCGAAGAGCGCGAAGCCGAGCACCGCCATTCCGGCAAAGCGGAAGCGCGAGAGCGCATAGGCCGGCAGGATGGCGAGCAGGATGCTGAGCACGGTGGTGCCCGCTGCGACCAGGAAGCTGTTCCTGAGCCAGGTTGCCACCGGGATCGTGCCGAAGACCTCGCGGTAGACTCCCGCCTCCGACAGCCGCGGCAGGAGGTTCGGGCTGTCCGCGAAGAGCTCGGCCGAGGGCGTGAGCGAGGTGACGAGCATCCAGTAGATCGGGAAGACCGCGATCCCGAGCAGCGCCAGGACGGCGACGATGCGCAGGGTGGACGTCCAGGATTGGCCGCGCATCACCGCCTCCCCTGCGCCTTCTCGGACATCTGCGTGATCTTGAAGTAGATCAGCGTCACGACGATCGCGATCGTCAGACCGATCATGCCGATCGCCGCCGCCGTTCCGAGATCGCGATAGACGAAGCCGGTGCGGTAGAGCTCGATCACCAGCGTGTTGGTCGCGCCGATCGGCCCGCCCTGGGTCATCAGCCAGATCAGGTCGAAGCGGCGCAGCGACCAGATGGTGACGAAGAGCGCCAGCATGAGCACGGTGGGCTCGATCGTCGGCCAGACCGCGGTCCTGAAGACGTTGAGCCGCCCGGCGCCGTCGATGACCGCCGCCTCGCGCAACTCCTGCGGCACGCCTTGCAGCGCCGCGAGGATGACGACCGACGAGAAGGGGAAGATCTGCCAGACCGTGGTGATGAGGATCGCCGGCAGCGCGAGCGAGGGATTGTCGAGCCAGTTCTCCTCGGCAAAGGGCAGGTGCAGCGCCCCGAGCACGTGGTTGAAGATCCCGTACTGCGAGTTGAACATCCAGGTGAAGATCAGCGCGACCGCCACCGATGGCGCCGCCCAGGGCACGGTGACGAGGGCGCGCGCCACGCCGCGCCCGACGAAAGGCGAGTCGAGCAGCAGCGCCGCGCCGAGGCCGCAGCCGATCGCCAGCACGACGCAGGCGACGGTGTAGACCAGCGTGATCCACAGCACCCGCGGGAACTCGCCGGTCTCGAACAGGAAGGCGTAGTTCTCGAAGCCGACGAAGGGATTGTCGTTCGGGTTCAGCAGCGTGGTCGCGGTGAAGCTGAGGAAGAACTGCTGGACCAGCGGATAGAACTGGAAGAGCAGCAGGTAGAGGGCGATCGGCGCGGCGAAGAGGTAGGGCGTCCACCGGCTGCCTTCGAGCCTGGTGCGGCCGCTTCGTGCTTGTGCCATGAGACTTGTCCGGATGTGAGGGCTCCGCTCCCACGGCCGGGCGGCCGTGGGCTCGTGACATCGGAAAGGCGGAGGTGAGCGCGCCCGGAGGGCGCCGCGCTCAGTTGCGCAGGACCCGCCGCTCGACCAGCCGCTGGGCCTGGTCCATCGCCTCCTGCGGGTCGGCGCCGCCCTGCAGGACCTCGAGGACCTTCTCGAGCACCACCTGCTGAATCTCGGGGGTCTTGTCCTCGTGACCCATGACCAGTTGCGGCAGGGCCGTCTCCATCTGCTTGTCGTAGACGGCGAGCCAGGGCTGCTCGGCCTGCTCCTCCGGGGTCAGCTCCAGCACCGTGCCGACGCTCGTTCCCATCGCCTGCTGCAAGGCCTTCTGGTTCTCCGGCGCGTAGGCCCACGTGATGAAGGTCGCCGCCGCGTCCTTGTGCTGGGTGTTGGCGTTCACCGAGAGCATGGTCATGATCAGGCCCTGGGCCGGATCGGGGAACGGCGAGGGCGCGGCCGCGAAGGTGAGCTCGGGCGAGTTCTGGTGGAAGATCGCCGCCACGCCACCGTTGTCGATGTTCATGGCGATCTTGTTCTCCCAGAACATCCGGCGGTAGGTGGCCGCGTCGGCGCCCTTGGGAATGACCTCGGCGTCATAGACCGCCTTGTACGCCGCGACGCCCGCCACGACCTCGGGGCTGTTCAGCGTCAGGTTGCCGGCGTCGTCGCTCCAGCGTCTGCCATGGCCGAAGACGAAGTTGCAGAGATCCTGCCAGAAGCCCGCCCGCTCGGCCATGGTGGCCCGGAAGGCGAAGCCGTAGATGCCGTCCCTGGTGTGGTCCTTCGCCGCCTGCAGGAAGGCGTCGAACGTGGTCGGCGGCTCGGGCAGGATCGAGGTGTTGTAGAGGAGCGCGTAGCCGGTGATGTCGAAGAGCAGGCCGTACCGCTTGCCGTCGACCGGCAGGAAGCGGTCGGGAGGCATGAAGGCGTAGGCGCTTGTGTCGACGACCTCGTCGATGGGGAGGAGCCGCCCGGAGGGCGCAGCCGAGAAATAGTCGGTCTGGTCGAAGCGCACCAGGTCCGGCCCGCCGCCGCCGCCCATCTGGGTGAAGACGGTGTTGGCGAGGGTCGAGAACGGGATCGCGATCGGCTGGACCTCGACCTCGTCCTGGCTCCGGTTGAACGATTCGACCCAGGCCTTGGCCTTCTCGCCCCGGCCCGCCTCGGCGAAGACCGCCGCTGCGAAGGTGATGACGTCCTTGGAGAAAGCAGGCGCGGTGCAGACCAGGGTCGTGGCCGCGACGCCGCAGGCGAGAAGCGCGGAACGCGTGACGCGTCCCATGAAACGGGGTGTCATGCCGGTGTCTCTCTCCCTTTGTCCCGCATTTATCGAGCCGGCGCAGCGAGCATCCGATTCCTTGCGGTAGAAGTAGAATGTTGTGAAATTTCACAAAAGTCAATATCCATGTCGCAGAGACCCGGCGTGCCATCACCGCATTGATATTTCTCGTAAATATGGAAGCCATCGTTCGTCCGATCGCCGCACCCTAGGCAGGACGCGCCCGCCAGCCCGCGGGGACGGCGTGGCACAACGTCGACGCCTCATCGCAGCCATGGCGGCAGGCCGCCGGGCGCCCGGCCGGTCACGGCGGCTTCGACGCAGGCCGCCACGCTTCCGAAGCGGACAGCGCGGCCGGACAGGCCCGGTCCGTAGTGGGCGTACTTGCCCGAATTCGTCATGACCGTCCGCGTCCGGCCGGGAAAGACCGGCTCGGTGATCGAGCACCAGCAGAGGTCCGGGATGATCTCGACGCCAGATCGCTGGAGGGAGGCGTAGGCGCCCGCGGCCTGCAGGTCGGCGATGACCTGGCGGCCGGCTGTGACGATGGTCGCGACCCGCACGCTCCGGCCGGCCAGCGCCTCCGCGAGCGCCCGGCACTCGCCGATTGAGGCGTGGGGGCTGCCGATCGCGACGAGGTCGATCTCGTCGCTGCCCTGGTTGAGAAGCTGCCATCCCGCGGCCATGTCGGCGCGGGTGATCGTGGCGTGGTCGGCGTCGGGGGCGACGCGCGCCGCCTCGGGGGTGACGCCCGCGACGTGGAGCATCGGCGCGGCGGAGGTGGTGCCGAAGGCGGCGCAGAGGGCCTTGAGGTCGTCGCGGGAGGGCGCCGCGGCGGCGAGGCCGCGCAGGAGCGGGATGCGGTCGGGGGCGGCCTTGCCGGCGAGGTAGCCGACGAGGGGCCAGAAGGCGTCGTCGATCCGGGACGGCAGGTCGACGTCGACGATGCGGCGCGCCCGGCGGTCGGCGTCGAGGTAGACGCCGGCAAGCGGGGCGCGGCCGGTCAGGGCGATGCAGAGGTCGAGGAAGTCGGGGTGCTTCGCCGTGCGCGCGCCGAGGACGCTGTTGGCGAAGATGACGGCGTTCGATTCGGACCAGGCGATGGTCTCGCCTTCGGCCGGGGCGGTGTCGAGGAGGTAGGGCGCGCAGGTGAAGGTCGGGCGGCAGCCCATGCGGACATAGGCGTCGGCGAGACGCTGCGCGGGGCGGCCGAAGTCCGGGGGGACGCCCTGTCGCCGCCAGTTGGCGTGGTCGACGGAGATCGCGTTCATCGTGGTGGGAATGCGGACGCGGGCGCCGGTCGCGGCCATCCGCTCGGCGAAGGTGAGGTTGGCGGGGCTGGCGTAGATGCATCCGTCGATGTGGCCTTGGGTCACGTCGATCAGCCGGTCTGCGCCCTGCTGCATGGCCATGGCGCAGACGATGCGCATCGCCTGCCGCACGCCCTCTCCCTCCGCGCCCTCAAGCATCGCCCGGTCCTGCGCGGTCAGCGCCAGCCCGGCGGCCGCGGCGGGGGCGAGCGGGATCGACAGCGCGCCGGCCTCGACACGGGAGGCGGCGATCTCCGCGCGGGTTTCCCCGGCGAGGGCGGCGAAGGCGTCGGGCGAGAGCCGGACGACGGGGAGGGAGCGGCCGAACATCTCCGCGGCGACCAAGGCGCCGAGGGTCACGACATCCTCGGGCTCGCGGAAGACGAGGGCGGCGGGCGCACGACCGCTCAGGGCGAGGTCGAGGAGCACGCCCGACCCGGTGCAGGAGCCGCGGGTGGACGGCATCGTCAGGATCGCGCCGGTGATCGAGCGGCCGTGCAGCGGGTGGTGGGTGTCGATGACCCGGCCGGTGGCGGGGTCGACGCCGCCCCAGAAGCTCAGGGGCTCGTCGGTGGCGAGGATCGGGCCGGCAGCGACGCCGGCGAGGATGCTCCGGGCGGCGATGGTCATTTCACCACGAAACCGTGGGCGAAGGGGTCGCGGTCGTCGATGAAGATGGTGTTGATCCCGGTCATGCGCGCCCAGCCGGAGATGGAGGGGACGATGGCGGGGCGCCCGGCCACGGTGGTCGCGGCCTCGACCCGGCCCTTGAAGACCGAGCCGATGATGCTCTCGTGCCAGAACTCGTCGCCGACCGCGAGCTTGCCCTTGGCGGCGAGCTGGGCCATGCGGGCCGAGGTCCCGGTGCCGCAGGGCGAGCGGTCGATGGCCTTCTCGCCGTAAAAGACGGCGTTGCGGGCGTGGGCGCCGGCGACGGTGGGGGCGCCGGTCCACTCGATGTGGCTGAGGCCGTTGATCGCCGGGTGCTCGGGGTGGACGAACTCGTACTTCGCGTTCAGCGCCCGGCGGAGCTTCGGCGAGAGGCCGACGAGCTCGCCGGCGGTGAAGTCGGCCATGTCGCGGAAGTTCCTCTGCGGCTCGACGATGGCGTAGAAGTTGCCGCCATAGGCGACGTCCACCACGATCTCGCCGAGGCCCTCGACCTCGGCCGTCAGGCCCTCGGCATGGAGGAAGCCGGGGACGTTGGTCAGGCGGACCTCCTCGACGAAGCGGCCCTCCTGGCGGTAGCTGATCTCGACCCGTCCGGCGGGGGTCTCGATCGCGAGCCTGCCGGGCTCGCGGGGGGTGATGAGGCCGTTCTCGATCCCCATGGTGATGGTGCCGATGGTTCCGTGGCCGCACATGGGCAGGCAGCCGGAGGTCTCGATGAAGAGGATGGCGACGTCGCAGTCGTGCCGGGTCGGCGGGTAGAGGATCGACCCAGACATCATGTCGTGGCCGCGCGGCTCGTACATGAGGCCGGTGCGGATCCAGTCGTAGTCGCGCAGGAAGTGCGCGCGCTTCTCCAGCATGTCCGCGCCTTCGAGCCGCGGGCCGCCGCCGGAGACGAGGCGGACCGGATTGCCGCAGGTATGCCCGTCGATGCAGGAGAAGGTATGCACGGCCATGGCTCAGAACCTCTGCGGCGAGAAGGGGATAAGATCGATCGGCGGCTCAGCCCCGGTCACCAGGTCGGCGACGAGGCGGGCGGTGCCCGGCGACTGGGTCAGGCCGAGGTGGCCGTGGCCGAAGGCGTAGACCACCCGGCGCGAGGCGCGGGAGGCGCCGATGGCGGGCAGGCTGTCGGGAAGGGAAGGGCGGTGGCCCATCCACTGCACGCCGCCTTCGGGCTTCAGGCCGGGGAGAAAGGCCTGCGCCCTGGTCAGCATCGCCTCCGAGCGCTTGAAGTTGGGCGGAAGGTCGAGTCCGCCGAGCTCGACCGCTCCGCCCACGCGGACGCCGCTGGCCAGCCGGGTGACGACGAAGCCGTGGCCGCCGAAGGTGACCTGCGTTCTCACGTCGAAGGCGCCGTGCGGCAGGGTGGTGTTGTAGCCGCGCTCGGACTCGAGCGGGATCGTCTCGCCGAGGGACTTGGCGATGCGGTGCGAGAAGGCGCCGGCGGCGAGGACCACGCGGCCGGCGCGGCGCGTGCCGCCGTCCTTCGCCCGCACCTCCACCTCGGCCTCGAGGGGACGCAGCTCGGCGACCTCGACGCGCTCGAGCGCGCCGCCGGCGGCGCGGAAGCGGTCGGCGAGGGCGAGGGTGTAGAGCTTCGGGTCGGCGATCGAATACCAGTCGGGCGTGAAGGTGCCGTGCGTGAAGCGGGGCGAGAGGCCCGGCTGGATCTCGGCCATTTCCGGTGCGGTCAGGTGGCGGAAGGCGATGCCGTGATCGGCACGGGCCTGCCAGCTGGGGAGCGAGGCCTGGAGCTCGGCCTCGCTCTCGTAGACCTGCAGGTTGCCCTCCTTGCGCAGCATCTCCAGCGTGCCGGCCGCGGCCAGGAATGGCTCGAGCTCGGCCTTCGACAGATCCATCAGCGCCACCTGCGCGGCGGTCGAGCGTGCGACCCGCGCGGGGGAGCAGGCGCGCCAGAAGCGGTACATCCAGGGAGCGATCCTGAGCGCGTAGGCCGGCGGCACCGAGAGAGGGCCGAGCGGGTCGAGCAGCCAGCGGGGCGCCTTTCGCAGGATGCCCGGCGAGGCGAGCGGCAGGATGTCGGTGAAGGCGAAGGCCCCGGCGTTCCCGGCCGACGCGCCGGCCGCTGGCCCTTCGCGCTCCAGCACCGTGACCGAGAGGCCGCGGCCGAGGAGAGCGAGCGCCGCGGAGAGGCCCTGGACGCCCGCTCCGATGACGATCACGTCGGGCCGATCCTGCGTCATAGCTCACCTATCTCAATGACGGCTCAAGTTCATGCTTCGAAGGGCCTGGCTGCCGGAAGGACCGAAGCCACCGAGCTGCGGCGGCTCCTCCCGGAGGACCGATTCAGGAGCATGCGCTCGAGCCGAATCCGAGCGATACTCCCTTGAGCACC
Organism: Amaricoccus sp.; assembly: GCF_017993425.1. Lineage (GTDB taxonomy): Bacteria > Pseudomonadota > Alphaproteobacteria > Rhodobacterales > Rhodobacteraceae > Amaricoccus. Next base: position 10,887 of record NZ_JAGOMQ010000030.1, on the reverse strand, counting down.
GATGGTGGCCTTGAATACAGTATGTATGCAGCAACGCAATCCATGGCGGGGAAAATTTGCCGTGAAAGAAGCCACCGTCGTGAGCATCGAGGCGCTGAGCGCCGTGGTCGAAGAGATTTTCGAGAAAGCCGGCCTTAGCCAGCGACAGGCCGCCGCCGTCGCGCGGACGATCACGGCCGGGGAGCGGGATGCCTGCAAGTCGCACGGGGTCTATCGGATCGAGGGATGCCTGCGGACGGTCAGGGCGGGGAAGGTCGCGCCGGAGGCGGAGCCGGCGCTGAGCGACGACGGGTCGGCGGTGATCCGGGTCGACGCCAAAGGGGGATTCTCTCCGCTGGCCTTCGAGATCGGCACGCCGGTGCTGGCCGACCGCGCGCACGAGCTCGGCCTCGCGGCGCTCGTCATCAACGGCTGCACGCATTTCTCCGCGCTCTGGCCCGAGGTCGAGGTGCTGACCGCCCGGGGGCTCGCTGCGCTGGCGATGTGCCCGAGCTACACGAGCGTCGCGCCGGCGGGGGGGAGCCGGGCGCTCTTCGGCACCAATCCCATCGCCTTCGGCTGGCCGCGGAAGGACGCCCCGCCCTACGTCTTCGACTTCGCCACCAGCGTCGTGGCGCGGGGCGAGATCGAGCTGCACCGGCGGGCGGGCAAGCCGTTGCCGGAGGGATGGGCGATCGACGCCGAGGGCAAGCCGACGACCGACCCGGAGGCCGCCCTGCAAGGGGCGCTCCTCCCCTTTGGCGGGCACAAGGGGTCGGCGATCTCGACGATGGTGGAACTGCTCGCCGGCGTGATGATCGGCGACCTGACCAGCCCGGAGTCGTTCGACCACCTCGGGTCGATGGACCTTCTCCCGCATCACGGCGAGCTGATCCTCGCCTTCGATCCGGCGCGGTTCGCGGCGGGGCGGGGCGATCCGCAGGCGCGGGCGGAGCAGCTCTTCGACGCCATCGTCGGCCTGGGGGCGAGGCTCCCCTCGCAGCGGCGCTTCGCGGCGCGGGCGCGGTCGGAGGCCGAGGGGGTGGCGCTGACCGCCGCGGAGGCCGAAATGCTGGAGCGGCTGCGGACGCGGGGCCTGGACGGGCTGTCCTGACGCGAAAAGGCCCTCCGCTTCCGGAGGGCCTCCGTTCTCACGAGCGTGCGCCGGGCCGGATCAGGCGGCGTAGCGCTTTACGTCGGGCTGCGTCGACCAGTTGGCGTACCAGGCGTCGAAGAGCGCGAGCTGGGCCTCGATGAAGCCGCGCTGGCTGTCCGAGAGGACGTCGGTCTCCATGAACTGGAGCGTGTACTCGGCGCACCCCCTCAGCACCATCATGTGCTTGAAGAAGAGCACGAGGTCCGGGCCAGCGTCGACCTTCGACAGCACGTGCAGCGCGTCGTCGAGCTCGACCGCCCGGCGACGGGCGTTGGCGTCGCCCCTGGCGGCGGCCTGGCAGAGCGCCGTCAGGTGCAGCACCTCCCGCGGCAGCACGTTGCCGATGCCGGTGATCGCGCCTCGCGCGCCGCAGTTGACGAAGCCGTGGTAGACCGCGGTGTCGACGCCGATCATCAGCGTGACGCCGTCGTCCTTCGAGGTGATGTGCTCGGCGGCGTAGGAGAGGTCGTCGTTGCCGCCGAACTCCTTGAAGCCGATCAGGTTCGGATGCTCGGCGCGGAGCGCGAAGAAGAGATCGGCACGGGTGGCGAAGCCGTAGTACGGGCTGTTGTAGATGACCGCCGGCAGGTCGGGCGCCGCAGCGAGGATCGCCTTGAAGTGGGCCTTCTGCGCCGCGATGACGCTGCCGCGCGACAGGACGCGCGGGATCACCATCAGACCCTTCGCCCCTACCTTCTGCGCGTGGGCGGCATGGGCGACGGCGGAGGCGGTGTTGACCGCGCCGGTGCCGACGATGACCGGAACGCCGGCGGCGACGAGGCGCTCGACCCCTTCCATCCGCTGCGCGTCGGTCAGGAGCGGCCAGTCGCCCATGGAGCCGCAGTAGACGACCGCCGACATGCCCAGCCCGACGAGCTCGACCGCCTTCCTGACCAGGGCGTCATAGTCCGGCGTGCGGTCGGCCTTGCAAGGGGTCATCAGGGCCGGGATCGTCCCGGTGAAGATGCCGGCGGTCATCTCTCTATCTCCTCTCAGGGGCGGGATTGGCGAATCCTCGGTGCATGAGCGACACCATACGCCTTGCATTTTATTTGTCGACACAAATCTGCGCCGATCAGGACGGCGCGCCCCGGTTTTCCTTCACGACCTCCAGGACCACGCTGGTCGACGTGTCGGCCACGTGGGGAAGGCTCGAGATTCGCTCCCCGAGCACGAGGCGATATCTGGCGATGTCCTCGGTCCGGACCTTGAGGAGGTAGTCGAAGCGTCCCGCGGTCATGTGGCACGCCTCGATTTCCGGAATGGACCGGACCGCCGGATTGAACGCCTTCAAGGCTTCGTCGCTGGTGGTCGAGAGCTTCACCTCGGTAAAGGCCACGTGGTGGAGACCCATCCGGCTCGGGTCGACGACCGCGCGGAAGCCTTGGATGAAGCCGTCCCTGACCAGCCGGCGAAAGCGTACGTGGCAGGGCGTGTTGCTCAGGCCGACCCTGGAGGCGAGCTCGGTGATCGTCATCCGGCCATCCTGGGAGAGCAGGTATCTTGCTCGTCCGCGACCCCGGGAGGGACTCTGCCACCAGATCGCTGCCGCCTTGGCCCACCGGCAACCGCATCGCCGTCGACGCCGTCGCCGGGATCCAGGCGGCGTTGGTCGGCCCGCCGGAATCTGTGGCCCGTCGCCTGATCTGGACGCGGAACTGGGAGGGCGATGGTCCCTTCGCAGGGGCTCTCATCGAAGGGGGCGAGGATGACGTGCGGAAAGTGACCCGCCGAATCGCCGCATTGCCGGAGCCGCTCGTCCTCGCGCAGTCGGCCACCTCGGCAGAACTCGCGTCAGGGGCGAGCGCCTACTGTCTCAGCTGGCTGCTGGAGGAGGTCTCGACCTCGATCAACACGGGCGGCGGCAGGAGGTGACGCCAGCCCCTTGGCCATTTCCTGAGCACGGTAAGCTACCGCCCGCTCGGGCCGGCAATGTGGACTTGCGCCTTTCGGCAGGACAACCCGCGCGAGGGTCGCACGGGCGCCGATGTGCTTTTTGCGATGCTGTTGACTTCACAGCGGCCGACTCGCGCAACTACCGATGTCAAGGGGTCCCGAACTGAAAGTCCCTTGACTCGAATCTGGGTCGCTCGTATGGTATATCGTATACGAAATAACCAACAACTCAGCAGGAGATGTGGATGAAGCTGCTTCATGTGGCTGGCGGGCTTGTCCTGGCCCTCGGCCTCGGTACTGCCGCGCAGGCCGACAAACTCGACGACGTCATCGCCTCGGGCACGCTTCGCTGCGCCGTGGTGCTCGACTTCCCGCCCATGGGTTCGCGGGACGCCTCGAACAATCCGATCGGCTTCGACGTCGACTATTGCAACGACCTCGCCGCGGCCCTCGGCGTGACGGCCGAGATCGTCGAGACGCCGTTCCCGCAGCGCATCCCGGCCCTGATGAGCGGTCAGGTGGACGTGGGCGTCGCCTCCACCTCCGACACGCTGGAGCGCGCCAAGACCGTCGGCTTCACCGTTCCGTACTTCGCCTTCGAGATGGCGGTCACCGCCAACGACAAGTCGGGCATCAAGTCCTTCGAGGACATGAAGGGCAAGACCGTCGGCGCCACCGCCGGCACCTACGAGGCGATCGCCCTCGAGGCCCAGGTCAAGGAATGGGGCGGCGGCGAGTTCCGGCCATACCAGACCCAGGCCGACGTCTTCCTCGCCGTGAGCCAGGGCCAGCTCGACGCCACGGTGTCGACCTCGACCGTCGCCCAGGCGAACGTCAAGACAGGCAACTTCCCCGGCATCTCCGTCGTCGGCACGGCGCCCTTCGACATCGACTACGTGGCGCTCTTCACCAACCGCGAGGAGGCCGGCTTCATCAACTACCTCAACCTCTTCATCAACCAGCAGGTCCGCACCGGCCGCTATGCCGAGCTCTACGAGAAGTGGGTCGGCGGCGAGGCCCCGAGCCTGGTGGTGCCGAACGTCTACCGCTGATCGCTCCTGGCGCTGCGGCACGTCCGCAGCGCCAGCCCGCTTTGCGCAGCCAGGAGGCGGTCCGGCATGTTCTCATACACGTTCCAATGGAAGCAGGCCTTCGCCAAGCTTCCGCAGATGCTCGACGGCGCGCTCGTGACCATGGAGATCGCGCTGCTGTCGATGGCGCTCGGCATCCTGCTCGCGATCATGCTGACGGGCTTCCGGCTCTCCGGAAACCGGGTGCTTTCGGGCATCGCGCGAACCTGGGTCGAGATCGCCCGCAATACCCCTGCGCTCTTCCAGATCTACATGGCGCATTTCGGGCTCGCGAGCTTCGGGGTGCATCTGAGCCCCTTCGTCTCGCTCCTCGTCGGCATCACGTTCAACAACGCCGGATACCTGGCGGAGAACTTCCGCGGCGCCCTGAAGGCGATCCCGGACACCCAGGCCCGCGCCGGCCGGTCGCTCGGCATGACTCCCCGCCAGGCCTTCGGCTACATCGTCCTGCCGCAGATGCTGCGCATCTCCTTCCTGCCGATGACCAACCAGATGGTCTGGGCCATCCTGATGACCTCGCTCGGCGTGACCGTCGGGATGAACCGCGACCTCTACGGCGTCACCCAGGATCTGAACGCCCTGACCTTCAGGACCTTCGAGCTCTTCGCGCTCGCCGGCGCCATCTTCTACGTGATCGTCAAGATCATCCAGACGGGCGCGGCGCTGATCGCCCGCCGCCTGTTCCGGTACTGAGGAGAGGACCCCGCCATGTTCGACACCTCCCTCACCTCCGCCGACCTGCTCTTCCTCGCCAGGGGCGCGGGGATGACCCTGCTCGTCACCGCGATCTCGGTCGCCCTCGGCACCATCCTCGGCATCGTCTTCGGCGTATTCCGGCTCCAGGTCGGTCCCTGGTGGGCCGCCCCCGTCACCTTCGTCCTCGACATCTTCCGGTCGATCCCGCTCCTCATCCAGCTGGTGCTGACCAACGCCTTTCTCGGAATGGTCCTCAAGCTGAAGATCTCGGGCTTCACCGTCGCCTGCGCGGTGCTGACGCTCTACACCGCGGCCTATTGCGCCGAGATCGTGCGCGGCGCCATCGATTCGGTCCCGGCCACGACCCGCCGCGCGGCGCGATCGCTCGGCATGACCTGGTGGCAGGACATGGCGAACATCGTCACGCCGCTGGCGACCCGCGTCGCCCTGCCTTCCTGGATCGGCCTCGCGCTCGGGGTGATGAAGGACTCGGCGCTCGTCTACATCGTGCAGGTGACGGAGCTGCTGAAGGCCACCCAGATCCTCATCACCCGCCTGCAGGAGCCGCTCCTCCTGCTGATGATCTGCGGTCTCTTCTACTTCGTCATCAGCTTTCCCCTCGCCCGCTTCGGCGGCTACCTCGAAAAGCGGTGGTCCAATGATTGAGATCGAGAACGTTCACAAATCCTTCGGGGCGCTGGAGGTCCTCAAGGGGATCGACCTCACGGTCGGCAAGGGCGAGGTCCTCACCATCATCGGCGGCTCCGGCTCGGGCAAGTCGACGCTTCTCACCTGCATCAACGGTCTCGAGCCGATCAACTCCGGCCGGATCGTCGTCGACGGCACCGAGGTCCATGCCAGGTCCACCAACCTCAACAAGCTGCGCCAGAAGATCGGCATCGTCTTCCAGCAGTGGAACGCCTTCCCGCACCTGACGGTGCTCGAGAACGTCATGCTCGCGCCCCGCAAGGTGCTCGGCCAGTCGCAGGCCGAGGCCGAGGCGATGGCGGTGAAGCAGCTGACCCACGTCGGGCTGGCCGAGAAGCTGAACGTCTACCCCGCGCGCCTCTCCGGCGGCCAGCAGCAACGCATGGCGATCGCCCGCGCGCTCGCCATGTCGCCGAACTACATGCTGTTCGACGAGGTGACGTCGGCGCTCGACCCGCAACTGGTGGGCGAGGTGCTCGACACGCTGCGCATGCTGGCGTCGGAAGGCATGACGATGATCTGCGTCACCCACGAGATGAAGTTCGCCCGCGAGGTCTCCGACCGGGTCGCCTTCTTCCACAAGGGGGTGATGGCCGAGATCGCGCCGCCGGCGGACCTGTTCGGGTCACCCAAGGACCCGGAACTCCAGGCGTTCCTCGCTGCCACGCGCTAGCCCGACTAGGCCCGGGCAGGGCATCGCTTATCAAGAAGCCAAAGGCGACCGACCCATGAAAATCAAGTCCATTGAAATCTACGGGTACAAGCTCACCTATGCGCACGGCGAATATGTGATGTCGGGCGGACGCGCCGCGACCCATCAGCATTCCACCCTGGTTCGTATCATCACGGATGATGGCCAGGAAGGCTGGGGCGAAACAGCCACGCTTTCAGGCACATACCTTCCGACGTTCCACGGCAGCACACGCGCTGCGCTCGAGGAGCTCGCGCCGAACCTGATCGGACTGGATCCGACTAATATCGGCCGCGTCGGCCGGACGATGAACGGAGTCCTGATGGGACATGCCAACGCGAAAAGCGCGGTCGACATCGCCTGCTGGGACTTGTTCGGCAAGTCGGTCAATCTTCCTGTCTCTGCCTTGCTGGGGGGCGTGCAACTGGAAAGCTTCCCGCTCTATGAAGCAGTCCCTTTGGCAACCCCTGAGCAAATGGCGGAATATGTCGCGACGCGCGGAGGGGCAGGCATCCGTCGTTTCCAGCTCAAAGTCGGGAACGATCCCTATGACGACGCTGCGCGCAGCCGCGCTGTCATGGAGGCAGCTGCAGACGATATGGTGATCATCGCCGACTCGAACGGCGGCTGGAACCTGCAGTCCGCCATCATCGCTGTCAGGCTGATGGAGGACCTCGACCTCTACGTCGAGCAGCCCTGCCGGGATACGGCCGACTGCGCGATCGTCAAGTCCATGACCACTCTTCCTCTGATCATGGACGAAACCGTGGTGACCGCCGCAGATCTTTACCGCGCGAAATACGAAGCCAGGGCCGGATCGATCAACATCAAGCTGGGCCGTGTCGGAGGCATCAGCGCCGCCGTCGCCATGCGCAACCAGGCACAGGACCTGGCCATGACCTTCTGTATTGAGGATATGTGGGGTGGCGACGTCATCTCGGCTGCGGTCGCCCATGTCGCTGCAAGCTCGTTGCCGGAATCCTTGTTGCATGCGTCGTTCTTCAACGATTGGACCAACGAACACGTCGCCGGCTACCAGCCCCGTTCCAGCCGAGGAATGGGTTCGGCTCCGACGGGCGCAGGGCTCGGCATCGAGGTCGACCGCTCGATGCTCGGCGAACCCCTGGCCGCATTTTCCTGACCGGGCAGCCCAAACGACCGCCAACCGGGGCTTGCGCTCAGTCGTCACCAGAACTTCGAAATAAGTGTACATCCGATGCGCTCATCCAAGATCATTCACGTTGTCAGTTGCCATGCTGAAGGCGAAGTCGGCGACGTCATCGTCGGTGGGGTCGCGCCGCCACCCGGCGATACGGTCTGGGACCAGTCGCGCTGGATCGCCGCGGACGAGACGCTGCGAAACTTCGTGCTGAACGAGCCGCGCGGCGGGGTCTTCCGCCACGTCAATCTCCTCGTGCCGCCGAAGGATCCGCGGGCGCTGATGGGGTGGATCATCATGGAACCCTCCGACACGCCGCCGATGTCGGGCTCCAACTCGATCTGCGTCTCCACGGTGCTGCTCGACACCGGCATCGTGCCGATGACCGAACCGGTGACGCGGATGGTTCTCGAGCCTCCCGGCGGCATCATCGAGGTCGAAGCCGAGTGCCGGGGCGGCAAGGCCGAGCGCATCACCGTGAAGAACGTCCCCTCCTTCGCCGCGCGGCTCGACGCACCGCTCGAGGTCGAGGGGATCGGCACCCTGACCGTCGACACCGCCTACGGCGGCGACAGCTTCGTCATCGTCGACGCCGCCTCGGTCGGCCTCGCCATCGCGCCGGACCAGGCCCGGGATCTCGCGCAGACCGGCATGCGGATCACCAGGGCGGCGAACGAGCAGCTCGGCTTTCGGCACCCGGCCAACGACTGGAACCACATCTCCTTCTGCCAGTTCACGAACCCGCTCTCCGTCGAGGATGGCGTTTTCGTCGGCAAGAACGCCGTCGCCATCAGGCCCGGCAAGATCGACCGCTCCCCGACCGGGACCGGCTGCTCGGCGCGGATGGCGGTCCTGCACGCCAGGGGCGTGATGAAGGTCGGCGACAGGTTCACGGGCAGGTCGATCATCGACACCGAATTCCACTGCCGCATCGACGGCGCGCTCGACATCAACGGGACGCCGGGGATCAGCCCGATCATCTCGGGTCGTGCCTGGGTGGTGGGGACCCAACAGCTGATGGTCGATCCGGACGATCCCTTTCCGGCAGGCTATCGCCTGTCCGACACGTGGCCGACCGAGTTGTAGAAGGGCGCCATTCGATGCCGATCGTCAGGATAGAGCTGTTCCCCGGCAGGAGCTCGCAGGCGAAGCTCGAGGTGGCCAGGGCGATTACGCGCGCCCTGCAAGACATCGCCGGCGTGAGCCCGGAAAGCACGACGGTCATGTTCACCGAGGTTTCGCCGGCGGATTGGGTGGTGGCCGGTCAGCCGCTCGGCCCCGAGCGATTCCCCTGATCCACCGGAACGCGACCCCGCCCGGCCGGTCGTCGGGGCGCCGCCCCCGACTTTCGCCGCCTGAAGGTGCGCGAGCAAGGAGAGCCGCGATGCCGCTTCCTGCAGCTCAGGTCATCAACCTCGGAGAGTCACCCAGCGCGTCAGATATCATCCTGAAGTACTTGAGGAACGTCATCACCGACGGGTCGCTCGACGAGGGCGAGCCGATCCGGCAGGACGATGTCGCGCGCCTGTTCAGCGTCAGCAAGATCCCGGTCCGGGAGGCGCTGAAGCGCCTCGAGGCCGAGGGTCTGGTGGAGTTCCATCGCAACCGTGGCGCGATCGTCACCAGCGTCTCCGCGCCGGAGATCGTCCAGATATTCGAGGTCCGCGCCATCCTTGAATCGGAGGCGATCAAGCTGTCGCTTCCACACATGAACAGCGCGACCTTCGAGCGCGCGCAGACATTCTGCGATGCATTCGCCCGGGAGACCGACGTGCGACGATGGGCCGAGCTGAACTGGCAGTTTCACAGCTGCCTCTACGACGATGCCGAGCGGCCGTTTCTCGTCAGCACCATACGCTCGGTCAACGACCGCCTCGAACGATACCTCAGGTTGCAGCTCAGCCTTTCGAGAGGTCAGGAGACGGCGGACGTCGAACATCGAGGAATACTCGCCGCATGCATCGAGAGGGACGCGGAGCTGGCCGGGAAACTGCTGTTCGAGCACATAATGAGCGCCTGCCGGTCTCTCCTCGACAACCTTCCCAAGTACCGCGGGGAGCCCAGAGCTTCGTGATCGCGCTTGCCACTGGATGGCGATTGCGTTCCGGCGACCTCGATGGCCCAGCTCGTTCCGAGCGGGTTTGGATTGTGTCTCCGATCGATCGTCAGCTACGCTCAGGTCCGCGGAGCGAGGACGGGCATGAGCGACGGATCAGCAACGGCACTGTCAGAGCGGAAGCGCGGCCAGGGGGTGAAGCTCGTCTACCAGATGCTGCGCGACGACATCCTCAACCTCGTCCTGCTCCCCGGCAGTCCGATTGACGAGATACAGCTTGCCGAGCAGTTCTCCATGTCGCGCACGCCGATCCGTGAGGCGCTGGTGCGTCTGGCCGGAGAGGGCCTGGTCCAGACCCTTCCAAACCGCTCGACGATCGTGTCCAACATCGACTTCGTCAATCTGAATCAGTTCTTCGACGCGATCACCCTGATGTACAGGGTCACGACGCGCCTGGCCGCGCAGAACCGCACCGATCCGGACCTGGAGACCATCCGGGCGCGCCAAGCGGACTTCGTTCGGGCGGTGGAAGCGCAGGACGCCCTGGCGATGATCTCTGCCAATCGCGACTTCCATGCCGCCATAGCGGAGGCCGGACGCAACCAGTACTATACTGGCCTGTTCTGCAGGTTGCTGGACGACGGGCGCAGGATCATGCGCATTTATTACTACTCGTCCTATGACGATCGCCTGCCGATGCGCTATGTCGAGGAGCATGACCTTATGATTGCGACCATCGACGCCCGAGATGTGGAGGCTGCGGACCGCCTGGCGACGACGCACGCCGATCAGATCGTCGAGCAGATCCAGCAGATGATCACGCGCGACCAACGACAGGAAATTTCTCTGAACCGCGCCCGGTAGTTCCGGCGCGTCGGCGGGATGGCCTCCTCGGTGACCCCGAGCAATGTCGGCGGGAATGCCGGCGCCGATGGCGAAGCTCGCGGCGAGCCGGTCGGCGGCGGGGCCGCCCATGAGGCCGTTGCCGCCCTGGCCAGCGAGCCAGACGAAGCCCGGCGCCTTGGGGTCGAGACCTATGACGGGCTCGTGATCGGGGCGAAGGTGCGAAGGCCCCTCCCATTTATGCTTGACCGAACGCACCTGCATCGTGGTGAGGTCTCGATGCGGTCGATGGCAATCGCCACCTCGAGTTCGTCGGCCTGGGCGTCGCAGGCGCCATGTCGACCGGCGAGACCACGATCCGCCCGGCCTTGGGCTTGAAGTAGAAGGTCTGGGCGGCGTCGAAGGTCATCTGCCAGCGGCGGATGTCGCTGCCGGCGGGCGGCTCGAGCACCCCGCGGTGCGCGGGAAGGGCACCACGTTGCGGTAGGTGTCAATCGGCGCGCAAACTCGACCCCCGATCGGCGTCCAATTTTAACCCCCTTGTCCAGTTAGAGAGACGGGCCTGACGCGCGGGAGCTATCCTACGGCGCAGGCGCGTCAGGCCCGTCTCTG